>NZ_BAAAGX010000010.1:160872-386759 GCF_039524755.1 Cryptosporangium japonicum | reverse complement strand
AGCCGCCGGGCGCCGATCGTCCCCGCGTGGAAAGGAGGTGGAGCTCGTGCTCGATGGTGGACCCTCGTTGTGTTTCGGTGTGCTCGGGCCGGTGCAGGTCCGGCGGCAGGGTGCGGAGATCGATCTCGGCCCCCGTCAGCAGCGGCTCATCCTCGCGCTGCTGCTGGCGAACGCGGGACAGCCGGTGGGGATCAGCGACATCGTCGACGTGCTCTGGGATCAGCGGCCGCCGCCGAGCGCGGTCAACGTCGTGCATCGTTACGTGGGGGCGATCCGGCGAGCGCTCGAACCGGGGCTCGCCGCCCGATCCGCCGGGCGTTGGCTGCTGGGCGACGCCGCCGGGTACCGGATCCAGGTCGACGCCGACGAGCTGGATCTGCTGCGCGTCCGCCGGCTCGCCGAGCAGGCCCGGTCCGACGAGGAAGCCGGTCGGCTCACCGAGGCGATGTCGGCCTACGAGACCGCTCTCGGCCGCTGGCGGGGCCCCTGCGCCGGTGCTCCGGAACTGGCCACTTTCGACCACCTGGCGTTCAGCGCGGTGGATCACGAGTGCGCCGACCTGGTGCGGGCGGCCGCCTCGCTGGCGGTGCGCCTCGACCGGGCCCGGTCCGTGCTCCCCGTCCTGCGGCGCATGGCCGAGTTGCGGCCGTGGGACGAGGCGCTGCAGGCCCAGCTGCTGCTGGCCCTGTCCGCCGACGGCAAACGCGCCGAAGCCATCACGCTCTACCAGGACATGCGGAGACGACTCGCGGACGAGCTGGGCGTCGACCCGGACGAGGAGCTCCGCGAGGCGTTCGAGCTGGTCCTGCGGCAGACCCCGGGCCGGGCGCGGATCGCCGGCGCCCCGGTGACCCCCCGTGTGCCCCCGGCGCAGCTGCCGGCCGATCTTCCGTGCTTCACCGGCCGGGACGGGGCCCGGCGCCGGACGCTGAGTCCGGTCGACGACCAGGTCCGAGCCGGGGTGTCCACGCCGGTGCTGGCCATCGACGGCCTTCCCGGCATCGGAAAGACCACGTTCGCCGTCCACCTCGCCCACCACCTCGCCGACTCCTATCCCGACGGACAGCTCTACGTCGACCTCCGGGGGTTCGATCCCGACCAGGTCCCGCTGCCGCCGGCGGAGGCACTGCACCTGCTCCTCACCGCGCTCGGGGTGCCCGACGCGGAGATCCCGGCGAGCCCGCACGCCCGCTCCGGCCTGTACCGCAGCGTGCTCGCCGGTCGCCGGATCCTGGTCCTGCTCGACAACGCCCACGACGTCGAGCAGGTCCGCCCGCTCCTGCCGGGCGCCCCGGGCGGTCTGGTGCTGGTCACGAGCCGCAGGCGCCTCACCGGGCTGGCCACCGCGCACGGCGCCCACCTGACGACGCTCGACGTGCTGCCGGCCGAGGACGCCCGGGCCCTCTTGAGCGCCCGCCTCGGTGCGGCCCGCACGGCGGACGACCCGCGGGCCGTCGACGAGATCGTCGAGCGCTGCGGCGGCCTCCCGCTCGCGTTGGCCGTGGTCGCCGCCCGGGCACTGACCCACCGGCTGACCGACATCGCCCGGGAACTGCGTACCACCCGGGGCGGCCTGGACGGCTTCGCCTGCGACGACCCGGGCAGCGACGTCCGGACGGTGTTCTCCTGGTCCTACCAGCGGCTGAGCGTCCGCGCGGCCCGGACGTTCCGCCTGCTGGCGTTGCCTACGGGGCCGGACTTCACGCTGTCGGCGCTGGCCGGCCTCGCCGGTGTGCCGCCGGCGGAGATGCGGGCCCCGGCCGGTGAGCTCGTGCGCACCGGCCTGGTCACCGAGTACCGGCCGGGGCGCTTCGCCGCCCACGGTCTGATCCGGGCCTACGCCCGGGAACTGCTGCGTTCGCACGGCGACGCGCCGAGCCGGGACCAGTCGGCGCGACGGCTCGTCCAGCACCACCGGCCGAACCGGCCGGCCGGCCCGGACCCGGCGGCCACCGGCGCGCCGCGTGGCCGCTCCCCGTCGACCGGGAGACGGCGCGACCCGGTCACCGCACGGGGGTGGTGCTCCAGGTCCGCGGATCCGTGACGTCCCCGGTCGCCGCGACCCCGCCGGCGAGCTCGACGCACTCGGCCCGCGCCGCGAGCGCCGTGGCGCCCGGCTTCGGCGTGCACCGGGTCGTCGCGACGCTCGAGCCGAACGTCTGGGACACCACCAGCACCGAGTCCTCGAGCCCGAGGTTCGCGTCCCGGCCGTTCACGGTTTCGTTGGCCGGGAGGTTCGGTGGGGCGAGGCGGGCCGGGAGCCAACCGAACTCGACCGCCGTCAGCACGCCCCCGGTCGGGCCGAACCCGACTCCGCCGCCGTAGCCCTCACCCGACCGGCTCACCCGGCTGTCGACCACCCAGGCGTACGGCGGTGCCTCGACCGTGAACGGCAACGCCACCCGCGTCGGCGACTGCGGCCGCAGGCCGGTCGCGATCCGCGCCGCGATCGCGATCTTGTCCTCGGTGCTGTCCGGGAACGACAGCAGTTGCACGGTGGCCCGGGCGTCGTCGGCCCAGTTCCAGGTCAGCCAACCCCGGTTCGTGGTCGTGGACTCCGACCAGGTCGACGGCCGTCCGTCGATGCTGGGGCCGGGGCCCTGGTCGCGACCGGTCAGTCCCGGCGCCCGGCTGGACCGTGGATCGAGCGTGATCACGACCGTCGGGCCGGTGTAGCTCCCCGCCCGGAGGCTCTCCACGGAGCGGCTCACGCTGCGGAGCGTGACCGGGAGGCCGGCCGGCAGCCAGCTCGGCGTCAACCGGGTCCAGAGCGCGTCGAACGACGTCGGGTTCGCCGGCGGTGGCCCGGTCGGGGACGGCGACGCGGAGGCCGACGAGGGAGTGGCCGGGTCGGTCGCGACCGGGCCGGGGTCCGGTGAGCCACCGCGCAGGACGCCGATCGCGCCGAACACGACCACCAGGACGGCCGCGGGCAGCAGCCACCGGCGCCGGTTCGGTGCCTCGTCCTCGTAGGTCCCGTCGAGCACCCGGGCACGGAGCGCGAAGTGGACGCCGGGCGGGAGGTCACGGGAGGGAGGCGGGAGATCGGTCACGGCTGGGTCCTCCTTACCGATCGATCGGAGCCGGCGGCGCGTGCGGCGGCCTCCGCGAGAGCCGCGGACAGGTACGCCCGCGCGCGACTGATCCGGGAACGGACGCTCGACTCGCCGATGCCGAGCACCGCGGCGGCGTCGGCATAGGAGACGCCCGACCACACGCAGAGGGCCAGTACCTCGCGCTCGGCGCGGGGCAGCGACTGGGCGGCCTCGAGCAGCCAGCGCATCCGGCGCTCGTCGTCGAGCCGGTCGACGACGTCGTCGGCGTGGTCGGGCACGCTCGGTGCCGGGCCGGCCCGGTCGCGCACCGCGGCCTGGCGGCGCAGCGACCGGTGCTCGGTGCGGACGGTGTTCGCCGCGACGGTCAGCAGCCAGGGGAGTGCGGGGTCCCGGGTGAGCGTCGTGTCGTGCCGGTGCCGCCAGGCGGAGAGGAACGTCGCGGCGGTGGCGTCCTCGGCGACCACCCAGTTCCCGGCCAGCCGGAAACAGTGGTTGTACACGGCGCGGGCGTGCCGGTCGAAGAGGGCGCCGAAGGCATCCCGGTCGCCGCGGGCCGCGGCGGTCCAGAGGGCCCGATCGTCCGTGGGCGGATCAGAGCTCGTCACATCTGCCTGAGACCGGCAGGGCCGGGTGTGTTGCAGCTCAGATCGTCACGTCCTCCGCCGGCAGGATCGTCACCATGATCGGTCCCCGTCCCGGTGCGCTGGAATATCCCTGTCTCCATCCGGCGGGACGGCGGGCCGGCGTCGGCAGAATGGGCGGGTATGGACGAGGTCGAGGTGGTCGTCGCGCACCGGCAGCGCGCGACGCTCCGGGTCGGTGACGTGTTCCTGAAGGTCGACGGCGACCCGGCGCACGCCGACGTCGAGATCCGGGCGATGAGCCTGGCGCCGGTACCGACCCCGGCGATCCGGTGGCACCGGCCGCCCGTGCTCGCGATCGCCGCCGTGCCCGGCCGGGCGCTGGGCGTGCTCGGCGAACCGTCGCCCGCGTCGCCGGCGGCGTGGGCCGCGGTGGGCGCCGCCGTGCGGAGGCTGCACGGTGCGCCAATGCCGCCGTGGCCGGGGCCCGGGCTCGACGACGTGGCGGCGGAGCTCGACCGCGAGTGCGCGTGGCTGCTCGACAACGCCGTCCTGCCCGACGCGGTGATCCGGCGCAACCGCGAGGTCGCCGAGGCCGCGCTCCGGCCGTGGAGACCGGCGTTCGTCCACGGCGATCTGCAGATCACCCACGTGTTCGTCGACGGCGACGAGGTCACCGGCATCATCGACTGGTC
The DNA here is from genome assembly GCF_039524755.1 of Cryptosporangium japonicum. Lineage (NCBI taxonomy): Bacteria > Bacillati > Actinomycetota > Actinomycetes > Cryptosporangiales > Cryptosporangiaceae > Cryptosporangium > Cryptosporangium japonicum. The sequence goes on along the minus strand of NZ_BAAAGX010000010.1, from coordinate 382,427 downwards.
CGAGGCCGGCCCCGGCGACCCGATGTCCGATCTCGCCACGCTGACGCTCGGCCACGAGGAACGCCTGGACGACCTGCTGGCCGGGTACGGCGGCGGCGCGGACCGGGACGTGATCCGGGGCTGGTGGTCGCTGCGCAGCCTGGTGGCCTCGCGCTGGCTGATCGGGCACGGTTTCGATCCGGCCGCCCCGGGGTGCGAGTTCGACGTGCTCAGAGCACGGATGTAGGGCGCTCAGCGTCGGGTCCGGCTCCAGCAGCTGATCTCCATGCCGTCCTCGACCGGGAACGCCACGCTGACGTACCCGTTGGCCGGGTTACGCACGTAGCGCAGGTACCCGGCCATCGAGTCGAAGGTGGTGTCGTCGGCCACCACCAGCGCTCCCGGCGCCAGCCTCGGCTCGAGCGCGCGCAGTGCGTCGAGGCAGGCGTCCTTCCAGCCGTCCAGCAGGACCAGGCCGATCGGCCCCGGCACCTCGCGCAGCGTTCGCCGTGCGTCGCCGGGCAGCAGGGTGACCTGGTCGGCGACGCCGGCCGCGGCGAGGTTGTCCCGGGCGGCGGCGAGCTTCGTGGCGCTCAGCTCGCTGCCGTACACGTGCCCGGTGCCGTTGTCGGAGACCGCGGCGGCCAGGTAGATCGTCGAGATCCCGAACGAGGTGCCGAACTCGACGACGGTCGCGGGGCGGGCCGACCGCACCAGGGCGTAGAGGAGCTCCCCGCCGGCCGCGGAGATCGGCATGTAGACCTCCGCCCGCGACTCGGCGCGCTCGTGGTGCGGTGCGGCGAGGAACGCGCCCGGGTCGGCGAGGTCGGTGACCTGCTCGTCGTCGTGCGCGGCGGCGGCGAACAGGCGGTCGAGAACGTCGCGGAGAGGTGGGTGCGTCAGAGTCGAAGTCATTGCCCTAGAGTAGACGCAACGTCGCGTCTACTCTAGGGGGTCGTCGTGGGTGGCCCGGCTCGGCATCACGGCAATCGGCACGGCCGCAGCGAGGCCGCGCGGGAGGCCGTTCTGGAGGCGGCCGACGACCTGCTCACCGAGCGGGGCTTCGCCGGGGTGACGGTCGAGGGCATCGCGGCGCGCGCCGGAGTCGCGAAACAGACCATCTACCGGTGGTGGCCGTCCAAGGTCGACATCCTCCTCGAAGCGCTCGGGTCCGATCTGGCCCAGCACCTCACCCCGGCCGACGGCGGCACGCTGGCCGAGGATCTGCGGAAGCACCTCCGGGCGCTGGCGCGCTTCCTGACCCGGTCCGACCCGGGAATGGTTCTCCGGGCCCTGGCCGGGCAGGCGCAGCACGACCCGGAGCTGGCGGCGCGGCTGCGGGCCGAGCAGCTCGCCCCGCAACGTGAGCGCGAGGCGGCCCGGCTGCGCCGTGCCGTCGAGTCCGGGGACCTCCCGGCGGACCTCGACCTGCCGAGCGCCGTCGACCAGCTGGTCGGGCCGGTGTACTACCGGGTGCTGGTCACCGGTGAACCCGTTCCCCCCGCGTTCACCGACGCGCTCGTCGACGGCTTCCTCCGCGCGCACGGGAGTGCCGCGAACGGGTCGTGACGCACGTGCGTCGCGATCGGGGCCGGCCGTGCGCGCCGGGCCGAACAGCTGGCGTTCCGGGACGCGCCGCGGCGGGACGAGGAGCTGGCGCGAGTACGAGGTCCTCGAGCGACGCCTGAGCGAGGTGCACGGATCGGACCGCGAGGCGTACACCCGCGCGAGGTCCGGCTTCGTCAGCGCGGCCCTCGACCGGTCAGCAGGTCGGTGAGCCCGACGCCGGCCAGCGTGCCGAGCTGACGCTCGGCGGCGGACAGGTCGTGCCCGCGGGTCGCCGGGCCGGGCACCGCGACGCAGCGCACCTCTGCGGCGCGGGCCGCGGTCACGCCGGTCAGCGAGTCTCGACCGCGACCGCCGCCCCGGCGTCGACGCGGAGCCGGGCCAGTGCGGCCAGGTACAGGTCGGGAGCGGGTTGACCGGCCCGGGCGTCCTCCCGGCACACCACCGCGGCCAGCCCCGTCCGGAGACCGGCCCGGCTCAGATGACCGGTGACCCACTCGCGGCCCGCGCCGGAGACGACCGCTGTTGCTGGGCGCGGAACCGGACCCACAGCTCGGAGCTGACCACCCGGACCGTGAGCACACTGCGTGACACCCAGCTGCCGCGATCGACGAACGCCACCGCCGTGGCGACGAGCACGAACATCCACGTGGTGCGCGTGACCGCGTAGCAGGCGACCAGGCCCGCCTGGACCACGAACAGCCACAACGTCAGCGTCCGGACGTCGACCACATCGGAGAGCCGGCCGAACACGAGCGGGCTGCCCAGCGCGACGGCGCCGGCGACCGCGAGCCCGGCACCGACCACGCTCGGCGTCAGCCCTCCCTGCGCCCTCTCCCGGCGGGGATACCGGCGCCAGCACAAGACGGCGATTCCGGTGTGGTCCGGACCGAAGTCACCGCGCGTGACGTCGTCGAGCGGGCCGCCTTCCGGTTCTCAGGCCGTGCGGGTCGCGGACCAGTGGTCGAAGGTCGTGGGGCCGAGGCGGGCCGGGCCGAGCGGGACGAGGGAGTCCGGCACGATCGGGACGCCGAAGTAGCGGGCCGTGGCCGCGGATTCGACGCGACGGTGGTCGCCGTTCGCGGCCAGGACCGGGGCGATGAAGCGGGCGAAGGTTCCGCGTTCCGGGCCGGCGATCTCGACGACGCCGTTGAGCGGGGCGGACGTGGCGACCTCGGCGATCGTGGTGGCGACGTCGCTCGCGGCGATCGGTTGCAGGTCCGCGGCCGGGAGCACGACGGCGTCGCCCTGGGCCGCGCCCGCGCCCATGGCGGTGAGGTTCTCGAAGAACTGCGTGGACCGCACGGTCGTGAACGGAAGGCCCGACTCGGCGACGAGCCGCTCCTGGGCCTTCTTGGCGTCCAGGTAGCCGGGGTGGGAGAGCCGGTCGACGCCGACGATCGAGAGCACCACGTGGTGGCGCACCCCCGCCCGGCGTCCGGCGTCGAGCAGGGTGCGGGTGGACGTGGTGAAGAAGTTCGTCACGATCTCCGGGTCGAACACCGCCCGGTTGGTCACGTCGACGACCGCGTCCGCTCCGGTGACCGCGTCGGCGACGCCGTCGCCGGTGATCGTGTCGACGCCGGTCTCCGGCGCGGCGTTCACCACGTCGTGGCCCTGCAGTAAGGCGACGACTCTGGCTCCGATGAGTCCGGTTCCGCCGACGACGACGATGCGCATGGTGACTCCTCAACTCGGATAACTCTTGTCCGTGATGCTACTCGGACAAAACGTGTCCGTGTCAAGTACGCTGGCGCCATGAAGCTGTCCGGCGGGGTCGAGTGGGGGCTGCACTGCTGCGTCGTGCTCTGCGGAGCGGGTGCGCCGGTACCGGCGGCGAAGCTGGCGGAGCTGCACGACGTGTCGCCCAGTTACCTGGCCAAACAGCTGCAGTCGCTGTCCCGGGCCGGGCTCGTGCGCTCGACGCAGGGGCAGTCCGGGGGCTATCGGCTGACCCGGGACGCGGCCGAGATCACGATGCTGGACGTCGTCGAGGCGATCGACGGCCCGCAGCCCCCGTTCCGGTGCACGGAGATCCGCCGGCGCGGACCGATGGCCGTACCGCCCGAGCGGTGCACCACCCCGTGCCCGATCGCGCGGGTCATGGACTCGGCCGATCGGGCCTGGCGGGAATCCTTGCGCGCGGTGACGATCGCCGAGCTGGCCGCCGAGGTCGACACCACGACACCACGCGAGCTACTCGACCGAGCCCGTGCCTGGCTGTCGGCCTGACCCGGCGACCACGGGAATCGGGCGGCGGGAGCGTCGGAGCAACGCCCAGGCGCTGCCGGCCGCGAGGACGGCACCGAGGCCGAGAGCGAGCCAGCCGTACCCGTGCAGCCGCTGGAGCAGGCCGACGATCCCGTCGCCGAACAGGTAGGACACGCCGACCCAGCCACCCACCCACAGGGCCGCGCCGGCGGCGTTGTACCGCAGGAACGTGCGCTGCGGCATCGCGGTGACACCGGCGATCACCCCGTTGAACTGGCGCAGCCCGTCGATGAAGCGGGCGATCAGCACCACCCGGCCGCCCCGGCGGGCGAAGAACTGCTCGGCCTTGGCGAATCGCTCAGGGGTGAGGAAGACGTACCGGCCCCACCGGTGGACCGCGGATCGGCCGCCCTTCCGGCCGATCCAGTACCCGATGTTGTCGCCGATCACCGCGGCCGCGAAGGCCAGCAGCGCGACGAGCCACACGTTCAGGTGGCCCGAACTCGCGTAGATCGCCGCGGCGATCATGAGCGTCTGGCCCGGTGCCGGTACGCCGAAACTCTCCACGACGACGATCGCGAAGACGGCGAGATAGCCCCACTGGTCGAGGACGGGGGCGATGCTCTGGAGCAGTGGGGGAACCTCAGCGCTGGTCACCCTCCGCACGATCCCCGGCGAAGCTTAGGGCAGCCGAAAAAACCGATCTTTCGGACGCGGAGATGGTGCTTCGAGCCTCGCGTTGAGGCCGTTGATCGAGGTCGGGCCCTGGACCTACGGGTCGGCCCGAGCCCGCAGCCAGGCGCTCACGGCGCGCGCAGCGCGGTGCGCATCGCCTGCGCCGCCCACGTGCCGGCGTCGGTGTCGCCGTGCAGCAGGCGGGCCGGGCCGATGCCGGAGGCGATCGCGTCGAGGGTGAAGGCCGCCTGGCGCGGGTCGAGGTCCGGCGGGAGGTCGCCATGGCTGATCGCGGTGGTGATCTCCCGGACGAGCGTCGCGCGCCACTGCCGGACTCCGGTGGCCAGTTCGTCGCGCACCCGGCCCGGGCGGCCGTCGAACTCGTGGGAGAACGTCGCCACGCAGCACCCGCCCGGGTAGCCGGGGTCCATCGCGTAGCGGGCCCACGCCTCGCAGATCCCGGTGAGCCGGGGCAGGCCGCGCTCGGCGTGCCGGACCGGTTCCCACACCCGGGCCACGAAGTTCGCCAGCACCAGCCGGACGGTCTCCAGCTGGAGCTCCTCCTTGCTGCCGAACTGCCCGAGCACGCCGGACTTGCTCATCGACAACGCGGTCGCCAACCGGCCGATCGACAGCCCCTCGAGACCGTCGACCGACGCGATGTCCGCCGCCGTGCGGAGGATCGCGGCGCGGGTCTCCAGCGCGTCCACCGCGCTCCGTCGTCCGGTCATGGCCTCACTTTAGCGCACGATCGTTCGCCTTTGACGACCGAACGATCGGACGCTAAATTCGCGGTGACGACGGGAGACCTCATGACTGTCCTCGACCGGGTCGTGACGATGCGCGCGGCGACCGGCCACGACCTGGCGGCCGTCAACGACCTGCACCGCCGATGTACGACGCGGACGCTGTGCCGCCGCTACCACGCCGGCCGCGACCGGCTGAGCGCGGCCGAGTGGGGCCGGATGGTCGACCCCGCGCTCGGGCACACGCTGCTGATCACCGACCCGGCGGCCGACGACGTGCTGATCGGGTTCGCGAACGTGATGCGGACGACGCGCGACGGCACGGCCGAGGTGTCCCTGCTCCTGCACGACGAGTGGCAGGGCGTCGGGATCGGTCGGGCCGTGGCCCGTCAGCTCGTGCTGTTCGCGCGCCGGGAGGGGTTCACGACCGTCGTCGCGTGGGCCGAGCCCGACAACCGCCGGGCACTCGGCCTCCTCCGCGGGATCGGAGCGCGGCCCGACGCCGTCGAGCCCGACGAGGTCCGCTGGACGCTCCCGGTCGGGCCGCGCTGACCCCGGCCGGACGCCGGAAAACAGGCCCCCGCTACCACCACGTCTGCTCGAGCGCGCGGTCGGTTCCGCCGGTGCGGTCGAGCGCGTCCAGTGCGGCCACGTCGTCCGGCCCGAGTTCGAAGTCGAAGACCTGCGCGTTCTGCTCGATCCGTTCGCGGTGGGTGGACTTGGGCAGCACGATGAGCCCGCGCTGCAGCGCCCAGCGGATGAGCACCTGGGCGGGGGTGCGCCCGAGCCGCTCGGCGATCCCGGCCACCCGTCGGTCGTCCAGGTGGCGACCGGTGCCCAGCGGGCTGTAGGCCTCCAGCGCCACGCCGCGGCTCTCGCTCGCCTCCCACAGTTCCCGGCGGAACTCGAACGGGCTGAACTGGACCTGGTTGACGACCGGCGCCACGTCGGCGACCTTCCGCACGGCGTCGAGGTCGGAGACGCTGAAGTTCGAGACGCCGATCGAGCGCGCGTAGCCGCGTTCGTGCGCGCGTTGCATCCCGTCCCAGGCCCAGGTCGGCCCGCCCTGGGGCCAGTGGACGATGTAGAGGTCCACCGACTCGACGCCGAGCCGCTCGAGGCTGCGCTGCGCCTCGGCCTCCGGGTCGCGCAGCCCGGGGTTGAACTTGGTCGTGAGGAACACCTCGTCACGGGCCAGGCCGCTGTCGCGCAGCGCGCGGCCCACGCTGCGCTCGTTGCCGTAGGCCTGGGCGGTGTCGATGTGGCGGTAGCCGAGCTCCAGCGCCCAGCGCACCGCGTCCTCGCACTCCCGGCCCTCCGGGACCTGCCAGACGCCCAGTGCGAGCAGCGGGATCTCGTTGCCGTCAGCGAGTACCCGCGTCCGATCGTCCGTCGCCATCTCGTTCTCCTACTCGTGGTGGCCGCCGACCGTAACGTGGTTCCCCGGCGGCGGCGATTCAGGCTTCGGATCCGCCCGTCGTCCGATCGCTCCGCTGAGCGTCGTCGCCGCCGTCCTGAGCGTGGCCCTGCTGCCGGGTGGTGGCCCGGCGAGGCGGTCGAGGTCACGAACGTCGACCACATGCCCTACGCCGGCGCCGGACGCCCGGGTCAGAGCAGGGAGTTCTCGTAGGCGTAGATCACGGCCTGGACGCGGTCGCGGAGGCCCAGCTTGGTCAGGACGTGCGAGACGTGCGTCTTCACCGTCTGCTCGCCGACGAAGAGGCGCGACGCGATCTCCGCGTTGGAACGGCCCCGGGCCATCTCCAGCAGGATCTCGCGTTCCCGGCCGGTCAGCCGGTCCAGCTCGGTGGACGGGGCCGGGGCGGGGGCCGGCGCCAACCCGTCGGTGAAGCGGGTCACCAGGCGGGCGGTGACCGAGGGATCGATGAGCGCGTCGCCGCGGGCGACCACGCGGATGGCGCCGAGCAGCTCCTCGGTCGGCATGCTCTTCAGGCAGAACCCGCTGGCCCCGGCCCGGAGCCCGCGATAGATGTAGCTGTCGTCGTCGTACGTCGTCAGCAGGATGATCCTGGTGGTGCTGCCCCGGCCCAGCACGGTCTCGGTGGCCGTGAGGCCGTCCATCCGGGGCATCCGGACATCGAGCACCGCGACGTCCGGGCGCAGGCGCTCGATCTCGGTCACCGCCTCGCGCCCGTCGCCGACGTCGCCGACGCACTCCAGGTCGGGCTGGGTCTCCAGCGCGCTGCGGAACCCGGAGCGGAAGAACTCGTGGTCGTCGGCGAGCAGGACACGGATCCTCATGCGGGCTCCTTGATCGGGAGGGTCAGGTGGGTGCGCCAGACGCCGTCCGCCGGGCCGATCGTCGCGGTGCCGCCGAACAGGCCGACCCGGTGGCGGATCCCGTCGACGCCCCGGCCGGTGCCCGCCCGGCCGGCACCGCCCACCGGGTTCGTGGCGGTCACGGTGAGCGCGGCGTCGGTCTGGGTGACGGCGAGGTCGAGCGTGCCGTCGCCGTGCCGGAGCGCGTTGGTGAGGATCTCCTGGACGACGCGGTAGGTCGCGAGGTTCAGCGACTCGGGGAGGCGCTGCGGCGCCAGGCCGGTGACCTTCAGGTGCACGGTCAGGCCCGCCCGCCGGCTGCCCTCGACGAGGTCGTCGAGTGCGTTGAGGCCGGGCTGGCGGACGCCGTCGGACTCGTTGCCGTGCAGCAGGTCGAGCATCCGGCGCAGGTCGGCCAGCGCGGCCCGGCTCGACGCCTCGACCTGCTCTAGCGAGGCGGTCACCTTCGGCGAACCCGACGCCATCCCCAGCCGGGCGGCGGCCGCGTGGACGCCGACCGCGCTCACGTGGTGGGAGATCGTGTCGTGCAGGTCGCGGGCGATCGACACCCGTTCGGCCTCGACCGCGAGCGCGGCGGCCCGCTGCTGTTCCTCGGCGCGGCGCCGGACCTGTTCGATGTAGCCGCTGCGTCCGGTCGTGTGCCGGCCGAGCAGCCACGGCAGCAGCGTGTTGGTGAACGTGACCAGGATGTTCGAGGCGGTCTCGTCGTAACCCTGGAGCACCTGGGTGGCGAACATGCCCGCGACCAGCGCCCCCAGCGCCGCCCAGGCGCCCCGGCCGCCCACCCAGGCGCCGGCCCGGTAGGCGGAGAGGAACAGCCCGGCGGCGTTGCCGATGCTGTCGTGGTCACCGGTGGCCACGAGCAGCGCGGCGGCGACCCCGACCCGGACGACCGCGTGGACCACCGCCACCGGCCCGGCGGTGCGGGCCGGCAGCGCCAGCGCGAGGTCGGCGAGGACGATCGCCGCGCCCGCGACCCAGATCAGGAGATGGCCGGGCGACTGGGACGCGTGCAGCAGGAACGGTGCCCCGTCGCCGATCACGCACCCCACCGCGACCAGGATCGACTGTCGACGCAGGGTGGGGGTCTCGTCACTCTGCCGGGCACGCATGGGGTTCCTCAGCTCAGCGGTGGGCGTCGCGGACGAACCGGACGATGGCGTCCGCGCCCTCCGGGGTGGAGGCCGGGGTGTGGCCCGCGCCGGCGATCTCCCGGAACGTCGCTCGCGGGAATTGTGCCGCAGCCGCGCGGCCCGACTCGCTGGGGGTGTTGGCGTCCAGGTCGCCGCTGAGCACCAGCACCGGCACGTCGGGCAGGTCGGCGCCGGCCTCGAACGGGGACCGCGCGGTGGGGTCGTCCGGCCAGTTCAGGCACGCCCCGGTGTCGTAGTCGGCCCGGGTCGACCAGGCCCGCGCGGAGAACGGCGCGAAGTCGGCGTCGTCGAGTTCGGCGAGCGCCGCCTCGTAGTCGCCGGTCCGCTCGGCGATCGGGTCGGCGTAGTCGAACGACCGCGGGTAGTCGTGGCAGGAGGTCGCCCAGGACCCGGCGTCGGACAGCGCGAGCGGCCCGTAGGAGTAGATCTCGGCCTGCGCGAGGAGGTTCCGGCGGACCACGTCGCGCACCGGGTCGAGATCGCCGTTCCGCGCGGCGGCCACGGCGTCGACGAGCGCGAGCGTGGCGTCGGTGTCCGGCTTGTTGGAGAACACCCGGCCGGCCGCGGACGTCAGCTGCCACTCGTCGAGAGCGACCCGGTGGGTCGTGCCCCGGAACACGACGTCGAGCGACCCGGGTTCCGCGCGGAGGCGCTCCAGCACCGCGGCGAGGTCGTCGAGGGCCCGGTCGCCGTCGCACCGCTTCGTCCGCTCGCAGACCAGCCTGATCGCCCGCCGGAACGCGGCCGGTCCGACGGCGCTGGTGGGGTCCTCGTTCACCGCGTACGCCCCGGCCAGGCTCACCGTGCGCACGTGCTCGGGGAAGCGCTGCGCGTAGGTGGGCATGAGGTAGGTGCCGTACGAGACGCCGAGCAGGTCGAGGCGGTCCAGGCCGAGGGTCGCGCGGACGGCGTCGATGTCGTCGGCGACCGCGGTCGTGGCGTAGTCGGACACCCGGTCGCCCAGGTGGGCGCCGCACTCGCCGATGAGCCGGCGCTGCTCGGCCAGCGGCTCGAAGACCCGCGTCGGGCCGTCCAGGGCGGGGCAGCTCAGGGCGCTCGAGCGGCCGACGCCGCGCGGGTCGATCAGGAGCAGGTCACGCCGGTCGAGCAGGGGGGTGAGCGCCTCGGCGAACAATCCGCCGGAGAGGTCGATCGTCGAGGTTCCCGGTCCGCCGGGGTTGGGGACGATCGTGCCCAGCCCGGGACGGGACGTGTCGGTGTGCGGCACCAGCGCGAACGAGACCTGGATCGTGCCCTCGGCCGGATGCTCCCGGTCGCGGGGCACGGTGATCCGTCCGCACCGCGCCGTCGGGAGGCTGGGCAGCTCCGGGCAGGCGACCAGCGCGTTCAGCGTCGTGGTCGACACCGTGGGGGTGAGTTGCGCGCCGGCCGCCGGGGTGGGGGCGGCGGCGCATCCGGCGGCGAGCAGAGCGCTCACCGCGAGGACCGCGTGCTTCTTCATGAGGTGTCCGTTCCAGGCGAGGGGACGAGGGCGGCCGGCCGGCGAGTTCGACAATGGCAGCGGCGCCCGGCCGCGTCGTCCGTCGTTCGCGGGAGAAAAATCTCCCTCTCCCGGGGGAGGGGAAACCCTCCGTCGATTGAGGATCCGCACCGGGGCGCCCACGACGCTGAGCTGGTGAAATCACATCGAATTGCCCGCTGGAGCATCCGCCGCCCGTGGTTGGCGGTCGGCCTGTGGATCGTGTTCGTCGTCGCCTGCCTGGGGATCGGCGCGGCCGTCCCCGGACGCACCGCGACCACGCTGGAGACCGGCGTCGGCCAGTCGGCCCACGCCGAGGCGATGCTGCGCGAGGGCGGCCTGGCCGAGGCCGCCACCGAGAACATCCTGATCACCGGCCCGGCCGACGCCGCCGAGGCCGCGGCCGCCTTCGCGGGCTCCCGGTTGAGCGGTCTGCCCGAGGTGGCCCAGGTCGGCGTCCCGATCACCGCGGACGACGCGGTGCTCCTGCCGGTGGTGCTGCGCGGCGACCCCGAGACGGCCGGCGACCGGCTGGCTCCGGTGCGTGCCGCCACCGCGGCGGTGGCCGACGCGTTCCCCGCCCTCCGGGTGGAGCAGGTCGGGGACGCGTCGCTCGCCGCCGGGCTGGCCGAACGACAGGCCGCCGATCTCGACGTCGCGGCGCTGGTCAGTCTGCCGATGACGCTGTTGATCCTGCTCGTCGTGTTCGGCGCGCTGCTCGCCGCGGGCGTGCCGCTGCTGCTCGGCCTGTCGGCGGTGGCCGCGGCGTTCGGACTGTCGTCGCTGGTGTCCCACCTGGTGCCGAGCACCGGCACGACCGCGGCGATGGTGCTGCTGATGGGCATGGCGGTCGGCGTCGACTACTCGCTGTTCTACGTGAAGCGCTACCGGGACGAGCGGGCCCGGTCGCGGGGCCACGTCGACGCGGTCCGGGTCGCGGTGGAGACGTCCGGCCACTCGGTGCTGGTGTCGGGCGTCGCGGTGATCGTCGCGATGCTGGGGTTGTTCTTCGTCGGTGACGTGACGTTCGCGTCGTTGGCCACCTCGTCGGTGCTGGTCGTGGCGATCGCGATGCTCGGTTCGCTGACCGTCCTCCCGGCGCTGCTGGCCGGGCTGGGCCGGCGGATGGACCGGAAACGACGGCGGATCACCGTCCGCGCACCCCGGGTGTGGCCGGTGCTGCTCCGCCCGTCACTGCGCCGGCCGGCCGCGACGCTGGCCACGACGGTGCTGGCCCTGCTCGTGGTGGCGGCCCCGGCGTTGGGCCTGACGCTGCGCAACCCCGACGTCGACGCGCTGCCCCGCGGTGTTCCCGAGGTGGCGACGCTGCACCGGCTGATCGACGCGTTCCCCGACGAGCAGTCCACCCACCAGGTCGTCGTGCGTGCGCCCGCCGACCGGGCCGCGGCGGTGGACGCGCGGTTGCGCACGCTGGGCACCGACATCCGCGTCTCCGACGACCGGCGGGTGCACGAGCTCGTCCTGAACACCGCGGCCGACTCGGAGTCGGCCCGGGCGCGCCGCCAGGTCGAGACGCTGCGCGCCGAGCTGCCGGCGACGCTCCGCGGCCTCGACGCCACCTGGGCGGTCGGCGGCGAGACCGCGAGCTCGCTGGACTACACCGCCAACCTGGACCGGGCGCTGCCCTGGGTCGTCGGGTTCGTGCTGCTGGCCACGGCCGGGGTGATCGTCGTCGCGTTCCGGTCGCTGGTGCTCGCGGCGGTCACCGCGGTCAGCAACCTGCTGTCGGTCGGGGCCGCGTTCGGCGTTCTCACGCTGGTGTTCCAGACGTTCGGAGGCGGCACGATCGTCAGCTTCGTCCCGCTCTTCGCGTTCGCGGTGCTCTGCGGGCTGTCGATGGACTACCACGTCTTCGTGCTCACCCGCATCCGTGAGCTGGTCGCCGACGGGCTGCCCACCCGGGAGGCGGTGTCGCGCGGCATCACCGAGTCGGCCGGAACCGTCACCAGCGCCGCGGTGGTCATGGTGTCGGTGTTCAGCGTCTTCGTGCTGGGCCACGGCGTCGAGTTCAAACAGCTCGGCGTCGGCCTCACCACGGCCGTGCTGATCGACGCGCTGATCATCCGGGCGCTGGTGCTCCCGGCGGCGCTGACGCTGCTGGGGCGCCGGACGTGGTGGCCGTCGCGTCCGCCGGCCGTCGGCGTGGTCCCCGCGCCGGTGCTCGCTGCCTCCGGCGTGGAGTGAGCCTCAGGTGCCCACCGCGTTCCGGACGCCGAGGACGTCGAGCAGCCGGGCCGCCCTGGTGTCCGGTGTCCGGATCAGCCGGGTGAGGAGGTCGGCGGTGTCGGGCGGGAAGGCCGGGCCCTTCGGGGCCAGGGCGTCGATGGTGTGGGCGTCCGTGCCCAGGTCGGCCGACGAGGCCGCGGCCAGCGCCGACGCGTACGTCACGCCGGCCTCGGCCAGCACGGCGCCGCCGCCGTACTTGTCGGCGGCGTCCTGCACCAGGAACGGGTACCGCTGCGCGACCTCGTGGGTGGCCAGGATGGCGAGGATCACGTCGTCGGTGCGGGCGCGCTTGGAACCGCGGCGATGGGCCTGGGCGTCGGCCTCGGAGCGCGCCCAGTAGACCGGCACCCGGGCCAGGTTCATCTTGACGACCTTGTTCAGCCCGGACTTCAGCCGGCCCAGCAGACCGCCGCCGCCGTACTGCGTGCGACCGATCAGGACGTCCCGGGTGGGGCGCAGCGGTTCCGCGACCCGGTCGACGAAGTCCGGCGTGCGTCCCGCGGCCACCGCGGTACGCAGCGCGGGGACGTCGACCTGACCCAGCCGCAGCACCTCGACCGCCTGGCTCGCCTCGTCCTCGAGGAGGTGGGCCAGCAGGTCGACCGGCGTGGGACGGGCGCCGGCCGCGGCGACGGTGCGATCGAGGGCGGCCCGGGCGGCGGGGGTCAGCGGTAGTTCCCGGCCGGCCAGCCGGTAGGTGTGCTCCGGCGTCGCCGGGGAGTCGTCCGGGCCCGGGCCGGCCGCCTCGTGGGCGCGGAACAGGGCCTCGAGCACCAGCGTCGTCATCTCCACCGCGGCCAGCGGTTCGTCCGCACCGTGCCAGGTGAGGCCCTTCAGCAGGTGCGCGGTGCTGATGCGCCCGTCCTTCGCGGCGTGCGACGCGAGCGTCAGCGGAAGCTCGAGGGGCGATTCGTCCAGCACGATGGCGTCCATATCGGAAGGGTAGGAGTTGCCGCAACTCAGCGGACCAGGCCGACCCGGTGGGCCAGGACGACCGCCTGGACCCGGTCGCGGACCTCGAGTTTGGCGAGGATCCGGCCGACGTGCGTCTTCACCGTGCCCTCGGAGAGCACGAACCGGTCCGCCAGCTCCGGGTTGGACAGGCCTTCGCCCATCGCCACGAAGATCTCCCGCTCCCGTGGCGTGAGCCGGGCCACCCGCGGATCGTCCGCCGACGCCTGTCCCGGTGCCGGCAACCGGTCGGCGTACGCGTCCAGCAGACGCCGGGTGACGCTCGGCGCCACGACCGCGTCACCGCTGGCCACCGACCGGATCGCCGACACCAGGTCGCCGGGCGGCGCGTCCTTGAGCAGGAAGCCGCTCGCTCCGGCACGCAGGCCCGCGTACGCGAATTCGTCGAGGTCGAACGTCGTCAGGATGAGCACTTTCGCGGAACCGGCCTCGACGATCCGTCGGGTGGCCTCGATGCCGTCCGTGCCGGGCATCCGCACGTCCATCACGACGACGTCGGGCCCGAGCCGCGCGGCCTGCCGTACCGCGTCCGCACCGTCGATGGCCTCCCCGACCACCGAGAAGTCGTCCTCGCCGGCCAGCACGAGCCGGAATCCCTTGCGGATCAGCGCCTGGTCGTCGGCGAGCAGGATCGTGATCATCGCGGCAGCCGCACGAGAACGCGCCAGCCACCGGCATCCGGCCCGGCCCGCACCGTGCCGCCGTAGAGCGCGGCCCGCTCACGCATCCCGATCAGCCCGTGTCCGGGCTCCGCGTCCACCGCCGCGGATCCGTCGTCCACCACCTCGACGACGCACTCCGCCTCCGACACCCGCACCGTGACGTCGGCGCCGGTGGCGTCGACCGCGTGTTTCAGTACGTTGGTCAGCGACTCCTGGACGAACCGGTACACCGCCGCCTGCGGTCCCGGGGCGAGCGTCGTCACCGGGCCGGTCAGCGTCGAACGCACCCGCAGCCCGGCCGCGCGCACCGAGTCCAGCAACACCTCGAGGCCGCCCAGCCCCGGGGCCGGATCGCGGGGCTGGTCCCGGAGCGTGCCGAGCAGCCCGCGCACGTCCGCGAGCGCCGAGCGGCCCACCTCGGCGACCTCGAGCATGGTGTCGGCGGCGGGGCCGCCCGCCGCCGCCACCGCGGCACCGTGGGACAGCGTGACCATCACGGTCAGATTATGGGCGACGATGTCGTGCATCTCGCGCGCGATGCGGGCCCGTTCGTCGGCCGCGGCGAGTCGTGCGCGCTGGTCGCGTTCGATCTCCAGCCGCCGGGCCCGGTCCTCGACCGCGGCGAGGTAGTCCCGCCGTGTCCGCACCGCGAACCCGATCGCCACCGCGGCCACCCCGGTCGCGACCATCAGCACCGGCGTCTCGGGCAACCGGCCGGTGCGCGGCCACAGCGCCACCCCGGCGACCGCCACCGCGGCGTACGAACCACAGGCCACGAACGCGGCCCACCGCGGACGCCGCACCGCGACCGTGTACAGCCCGACCAGCAGTCCCGGCTCGACCAGCGCCGCGTCCGCCGCCCACCACCGGCTGACCGCGACCGCCAGCAGGACCCCCAGCACCGCCACCGGCGCCCGGTGCCGCACCAGCAGCGCCGCCGCGGTGACCACCAGCTGCGCGGCCAGCACACGCTCGTCCAGCGGGAGCCCGCTGCCGTTGCCGGCATCCCAGATCACGACCGCGACGGCCACCGCCACGTTCACGGCGACCGTCGGCGTCATCGTCACGCGTCCCTTCGGCGCAGGAGGTAGGCGGCACCGGCGAGCCCGGCCGCGGCCCAGGCGAGCAGGATCGCGGCGTTCGGCCAGAAGGTGTCCGTCATCATCGCTTCCCCGGCCCGGCCGGGAACGAACCTCGCGGCGTCCGCCGACACCGTGCCGATCAGCCCCGGCAGGATCGCCACCGCACCGATCACGATGCCGATCCCGGCCGCCGCGTTCCGCACCAGCGCCCCGGTGCCCAGCGCGAACACCGCGATGCCGACGAGCTGCCCGACCGCGCCGCCCAGCGCGGTCAGCACGCCGGCGTCACCCGGAGAGACCGGGCCGGGGCCCCCGGCGAACACCGCCACCGGCACGGTGACCAGCGCGACGAGCGCGGTCACCCCACCCACCACCACGGCTTTCGCCACCAGCACCGGCCAGCGGGCCGGCACCGCGGCGAACGTCCACCGCATGAGCCCCGACGAGTACTCCGACGTGGCCACGAGCACCCCGAGCACCGCCACGGCGAACCGCGCGTACTGCACACCCTCCAGGCGGGCCACCAGCGGGTCGACCCCGGGCGGCGCGGCCCCGGCCGCGAGCATCCCACCGGCCACGACGGCCACTCCCGCCGTCGCGACCGCCCACACCGGCGCCCGCAGCGACCACAGCTTCACCCACTCCGACCTCAGCGCTCCGAACGTCATCGCGGCACGCTCCGGTACTCGCTCGCGGTCCTGGTCAACTCCATGAACGCCTCCTCCAGCGACGCCGTTCGCGGGGTCAGTCCGTGCACGGGCACGCCGGCGCCGGCCGCGCGCGCGGCGATCGTCTCCACGTCCAGACCGGCCACCTCCAGCACACCCGGCCGGCTCGCGCTCACCGTCACTCCTGGCCCGAGCAGCAGGTTCCGCAGCGCGGCCGCGTCGGGCGACCGCACCTCGACCACGCCGTCGCCGGCCCGCCGCACGAACGCCTCGAGCGGCTCGTCGGCGATCAGCCGCCCCGCGCCGATGATCACCAGATGGTCGGCGGTGAGCGTCATCTCGCTCATCAGGTGCGAGGACACCAGCACGGTGCGTCCCTCGGCGGCCAGCCCGCGCAGCAGTTCGCGCAGCCACCGCACACCATCGGGGTCGAGCCCGTTGACCGGCTCGTCGAGCAGAACCGCGGCCGGGTCACCGAGCAACGCCGTCGCGATGCCGAGCCGCTGCCGCATGCCCAGCGAGAACGTGCCGACACGGGTTCCCGCCGCGCTCTGGAGGCCCACCATCGCGAGCACGTCGTCGACGCGGCGGCGTGGCAGCGAACCGGCGGCGGCCAGCGCGCGCAGGTGCGCCTCGGCGGTGCGGCCGGGGTGTGCCGCGCCGGCCTCGAGCAGCATGCCGAGCGTCCGCAGTGGAGCGTCGTGCTCGGCGTACGCGCGGCCGGCCACGGTGACCCGGCCCGCCGTCGGGGCGTCGAGCCCGCCGATCATCCGCATCGTCGTCGATTTCCCGGCTCCGTTCGGACCCAGGAACCCGGTGACCCGTCCGGGCTCCACGGTGAAGCGGAGCCCGTCGACCACCGTCGTGCGTCCGTAGCGTTTGGTGACGTCGAGGACGTCGATCATGGCTTCCCTCCGTCGTTCGCGGTGACGATTTGACGCTAGGAAGCCGACCGCTGTGCCACGACCGCCCGGGGTCGGATCCGAGCCGGCCGCGAGCTACCTCCCCGGCCGTACGACGTACGACCTCGGTCGTAGGACCCCCCGGCTTATTGACGATCGTTTTCATTTTCGTTTACAGTGCCGAGCGCGGGATCCGACCGGTGCGTTGCCGTCGGCACGAGCGACGGGACCACGATGACGACCACTCCGACCCGCGCGGACGCCACCGCGCGGCGATCGGGCGGGCCGCCGTTCGCGTCGCCGCGCCGGTTCGCCGCCCTCCTCGGCGGGCTGGCGTCGGCGCTGCTCGTCGTCGTGGTGCTCGCGGTCGCCGTCGGGGCGGTGCCGATCGCGCCGGGCACCGTTCTCGAGGTCGTCGCCCACCACCTGGGCCGGTCCGGCGGCGTCCCGGACCCGGTCGACGACCGGATCATCTGGACGGCCCGGCTGCCCCGCGCGGTGCTCGCCGTCGTGGTCGGAGCGGGGCTGGCGGTGTCGGGCGCGGTGATCCAGGCCGTCGTGCGCAACCCGCTCGGCGATCCGTACCTGATCGGCGTCGTGCCCGGCGCCGGGCTCGGGGCGGTGAGCGTGATCGTGCTCGGCGCGTCCGCGACGGCGGGCCTGTCGTTGTCGGCGGCGGCGTTCGCCGGGGCGCTGGTCGCGTTCGCGGCCACGTTCCTGCTCGGACGGCAGCACGG
Source organism: Cryptosporangium japonicum (assembly GCF_039524755.1). Taxonomy (NCBI): domain Bacteria; kingdom Bacillati; phylum Actinomycetota; class Actinomycetes; order Cryptosporangiales; family Cryptosporangiaceae; genus Cryptosporangium; species Cryptosporangium japonicum. Next base: position 365,045 of record NZ_BAAAGX010000010.1, on the reverse strand, counting down.
TCACTGGCCGCCGGCCCGGCTGGTCCTCGCGGGCGTCGCGGTCGGCTATCTGGTGTCGGCGGTGACCTACTTCCTGCAGACGATCGCGACGCCCAACCAGGTGACCCGCGTGCTGTTCTGGAGCCTCGGCAGCGTGTCCGGTGCCCGGTGGGAGCAGCTGCCGCTGCCGGCCGCCGTGGTGCTCGCGGCGACGGCCGGCCTGCTGTCGCAGGGGCGCCGGCTCAACGCGCTGGCCACCGGCGTCGAGATGGCCGGCGCGCTCGGCATCGCGGTCGGACGCTTCCAGTTCGGGCTGATGCTCGTCGTGGCGCTGATGACCGGAACGCTCGTCGCGGTCTCCGGTGGCATCCTGTTCGTCGGCCTGGTGGTGCCGCACGTGGCCCGGCTGCTGGTGGGCGCCGATCACCGCCGGATGCTGCCGTGCGCCGTGCTGCTCGGCGCGGTCTTCCTGCCGCTGGCCGACCTCCTCGCGCGGACCGTCCGGGCACCGGTGGAGCTGCCGATCGGCATCGTCACCGCCGCGCTCGGCGCCCCGTTCTTCCTCTGGCTGCTCCGCCGCGGGACCCGCTGATGCGCGTCCACGCCACCGGGATCGACGTCGCGCTCGCCGGCCGCACGATCGTCGCCGACGCCGTGCTGGACGCGCCGCCGGGAGCGTTCGTCGGTCTGCTCGGGCCCAACGGCTCCGGGAAAACGACGCTGTTGCGCGCGGTGTACCGGGCCCTGCGCCCGGCGCGCGGCGCCGTGCTCCTGGGCGACGCCGACGTGTGGAGCCTGACCGCCCGGCAGGCGGCCCGCCGTGCTGCCGTGGTGATGCAGGACGACCCGACCGACTTCGAGTTCACCGTCCGTGAGGTCGTCGCCCTCGGCCGCGTCCCGCACCAGGGCCTGCTCGGCCGCGCGAGCGACGACGACCGGCGCGCCGTCGACGACGCACTCGCCCGGACCGGCGCCGACCACCTCGCCGAGCGGCCGGTCAGCAGCCTCTCCGGCGGCGAGCGCCAGCGGGTCTACCTGGCCCGGGCGCTGGCCCAGGACACCCCCGTCCTCGTGCTCGACGAACCGACCAACCACCTCGACGTCACCGCGCAGCTCGAACTCCTCGAACTGGTGCGGGGCCTCGGGGTCACGGTCGTCGCCGCACTGCACGACCTCAACCTCGCGGCGGCCTACTGCGACCGGATCTACGTGCTGCGCGCCGGGCGCGTCGTGGCGTCCGGACCGGTCGCCGAGGTGCTCACCGCCGCGGTGATCAGCGAGGTCTACGGCGTGCGCGCCGCACTCGTCACCCACCCGCTCACCGGGCAGCCGGCGTTCCTGATCGCCGCGCCCTCTCGTCTGGAGGAGAACTCATGAGAACGATGACCGCGGTCGTCGTCGCCGGAGCCCTGATCGTCGCGGCCGCCGGCTGCGGCGGCACCGACGGTGCCGCCGCGGACGTGTCCCGCTCCACCGGGGCCGACTATCCCGTCACCGTCGAGAGCTGCGGTCGCACCGAGACGTTCACGGCCGCGCCGCGGCGCGTGGTGCTCGGCTGGGCCACCTCGATCCGGACGCTCGACGCGCTCGGTGTCGCCGACCGGGTCACCGGTTACGTCAGCGCGAGCAACGCGACGCTCCCGGACGGGTTCACCGCCACCGCGGTCTCCCCGGACTTCCAGCCCGCCCGGGAGGCGGTGCTCGCCGCGCGTCCGGACCTGTTCCTGGCCAACGACGAGAACCAGATCTCCGGCCAGCAGGGCACCGCCACCCCCGACGACCTCGGGCACACCTACGTGCTCGGCGGCTACTGCCTGGACGCGCCGGCCCCGGGCACCGTCGACGCCGTCTACGCCGACGTCGAGGCGCTCGGGAGGATCTTCGGCGTCGAGCCGACGGCCACCGAGCTCGTCGCCCGACTCGAGCGCCGGGTCGCGGCGGCGCGGGCACAGCGCGGGAGCGCCGCGCCGGCCGAGGTCGCGATGATCCAGCTCTACGACGGCAAGGTCTACGCCCTCTCCGGGTCCTACTACAACGCCATCCTCGAAGGAGCCGGGCTGACGAACGTCTTCGGCGGCCTGACGGAGAACTTCGCCGAGATCAGCGCGGAGAAGGTCCTCACCGTGAAGCCCGACGCGTTGTTCGTCGCCTACGACGACGCGGAGGGCGGCGACGAGGCGGTGGCCGCGGCGCGCGAGAAGTTCGGCGTCGCCGAGGTCTTCGGCATCTCCAACCGGGAGATCAGCGGCGGCGGCGTCAACGTCGTCACGCTGATCGAGCAGGTCGCGACGCAGGCCTACGGGGTGTGAAGGGCGGGCAGCACCTCGGCGGCGAGGCGCTGGATCGACTCCAGCACCCGCGTGCGGTCACCGGCGGCCTCGACGGCGAGCAGGAGCCGCTCGGCGCCGGTGACCTCGGCCGAGTGGCGCAGGCGCTCGACGCACAGCCGCGGGTCGCCCACCGGGTGGAGGTCCAGCAGCCGCCGGGCGTAGGCGGCCGGGTCCCGGCCGGAGCCGGTGCTGCCGTCGATCCGGACGTACTCGCCGGTGCGCCCGACCCACTCGGTGAGCGTCGGCATGATCGTGTCCCGGGCCTCGTCGACGGTGTCGGCGACGTACGCCAGGTGCGCGACCGCGGGCCGGGGTGCGGGGTGGCGGTCGAGCAGCACCCGGTGTTCCTCCGGGCTCGCCTGCATGCCCAGCAGCAGCGGCAGACCGCGCGCGGCGGCCAGGTCGACGGTGTCCGGTGACGTCGCCGCGACCCGGATCCGTGGCGGCGTCGGCGGGCGGGGGACCACCGGCACCGGGCGGAACCGGTGGACCGGTCCGTCGGCGCCCACCGCGGGCGCACCGGAGAGCCACTCCCGGAGCAGGTCGAGGTCGTCGGCGAACCCGTCGGTGAAGCGGGACAGGCCGGTGCCGAACACCTCCAGGTCGACCCAGGGGCCACCGCGCCCGACGCCGAGCTCGAACCGGTTCCCGGACACCGCGGCGAGCAGCGCGGTCTCCTCGGCCAGCGCCACCGGATGACGGGTGGGCAGCACCGCCGCGGCGGTGCCGACGGTGATCCGGCGGGTGCGGCCGAGGACGTGGGCGGCGAGGGTGACCGCGGACGGGCAGGCGCCGTAGGTGAGGAAGTGGTGCTCGGCCAGCCAGACGCCGTCGAACCCGGCCTCTTCGGCCGCGACCGCGTACTCGACGGTGGTGCGCAGGGCGTCGCCGTGGGCGTCCTCCTCGCCGGAGAAGACCCCGGCGAGGAGGAACAGGTCGATCGCCGGCGCAGCGGTCACGCGGCGCGAGAGGGACATGGGCGCTCCTGTCGAGGAATCCGGTCGGATAGTGAAAATGCCTATCATATTCAGATAGCGAGGGCGGCGAATGATCACCGGGAGTTCCCGTCGTCGGGGAGGATTCGGTGGCTTCCTCGTGGCCAGGACGGTGTCCTGGGCCGGCTCGGCGCTCACGCTCGTCGCGTTGCCGGTGCTGCTCTACGAGCGCACCGGCAACGCCGCGCTGACCGGGCTGGCCACCGCGCTCGAGGCGCTGCCGTACCTGCTGCTCGGCCTGCCCGCCGGTGCGCTCGCCGACCGGTGGGACCGGCGCCGGACGCTCGTCGTGACCGCTCTGCTGAGCGGACTCCTGCTGGCGACCGTGCCGGTGGCCGACGCGTTCGGTGTCCTCGCGCCGGCCCACGTGCTCGCCGTCGCGACCGGGGTGGCGACGCTGTTCGTCTTCTCCGACGCGGCCACGTTCGGCGTGCTGCCCGCGCTGGTCGGCCGGGACCGGATCGCCGGCGCGACCAGCCGGCTCGCCACCGCGAACACGATCGTGACGGTGGCCGGCCCGGCCGTCGGGGGAGTGAGCACGAGCGTGGTCGGTCCGGCGTGGACGCTCGGCCTGGACGCGGCCTCGTTCGTCGTCGCGGCCGTGCTGCTGCACCGCCTCGCCCGGCCGCCGGTCGCGGGCCCGCCGGGGCCACGGCGGATGCGTGCGGAGATCGCCGAGGGGCTGCGCTTCCTCTGGCACCACCGGGCGATCCGCCTGCTGACGCTGCTCGGCGTCGGCAACAGCCTGACCGGCGGTGCCGTGCTGGGCCTCGTGGTCGTCGCCGCGGTCGGCAACCTGGGGCTCGAGGGGGGCGACGGCCGGATCGGGCTGCTCTACGCCGCGGCCGGCGCGGGCAGCCTCCTGGCCGGACTGCTGTTCCCGGCGATCCGGCGCCGGCTGGCGGTCGGCTCGATCACGCTGGCCGGGCTGGTGGCCGGCTGGGCCGCGGTCTCGGCGTGGGCGCTCAGCACCGCACTGATCGGCGGGCTCGTCGCCCTGGCCACCTGGCAGGCCGCTCACGTCCTGGTCAACCTCAACGGCATCGTCCTGCGGCAGGAGTCCACTCCGGACGTACTGCAGGGGCGCGTCAACACGACCGCGCGGATGATCGCGTGGGGTGGTCAGCCGCTCGGAGCCGCGCTCGGCGGCGTCCTCGCCGAGGTGTTCGACGTGCGGATCGCGCTCCTGCTCGCCAGCGCCGGCGTGGCCACGTCCGCGCTGGTGGCAGCGGGTCGAGGGGCCGCCTTCCGGGGAGTCGGCGCCGTGGACTAGCTTGACGAACATGAAAATCAGATTCATCGGTGTGGTGACGGTGGCGACGTTGGTCGCCGCCGTGGCCGCCTGCGGGGGGCCGCCGACCGACGCCGGTGACACCACCGCGTCCGCCGCGCCGACGGCGATCGAGAACTGCGGTCAGCGCGTGACCGTGACGACGGCGCCGCGGCGCGCGATCACGCTCGAGCAGAACGCGACCGAGATCCTGCTGTCGCTCGGGCTGGCCGACCGCATGGTCGGCACGTCGTACCAGACCGACCCCGTGCTGCCCGCGCTCGCCGACGAGTACCGGACGGTGCCGGTGCTGGCGAAGCTCTACCCGGCGCGCGAAGCGGTTCTCACGGCGAAGCCCGACTTCCTCTACTCGACGTTCACCTCGGCGTACGCCCCCGACGCCGCCGGCCCGCGCGCCGACCACGCCGCGCTCGGCATCCCGGCCTACCTCTCCCCGTTCGCGTGCGAGAACCCGGCCGACGGCCGGGCGACGATGACGTTCGACGCGCTCTTCGACCAGATCCGCGAGGTCGCCACGCTGTTCGGCGTTCCCGACCGCGGTGACGAGCTGGTCGCCGAGCAGCGGAAGCGCCTGGACGCGGCGGTCGCGACGGGGACGTCGTCGCACGGCACGTCCGCGCTCTGGTACTACTCCGGCACCAGCACGCCCTACGTCGCCGGGCGCAACGGTGTGCCCGCCGCGATCAGCACGCTGCTCGGGCTGGACAACGTGTACGGCGACGCCGAGCAGACCTGGCCGGCGGGCAGCTGGGAGACGATCGCGAGCCGCGACCCCGACGTCATCGTCCTCGCTGACCTGACCCGCGGCGGCGACGGCGACAGCGCCGCGTCCAAGATCGCGTACCTGAAGAAGAACCCGGCGACGGCCCGGCTGACCGCGGTCCGCGGGAACCGGTTCGTCACCGTGTCCGGCTCGTCGATGGATCCCTCGATCCGCAGCGTCGACGCCGTCGAGCAGGTCAGCGCCGGCCTCGGGACGGTGCGGTCGTGAACGACCACGACGCCCGCGCGCTGTTGCGCCGGTGGGACGACCAGCAGGAGGCCTACGTGGCCCACCGGGAGCAACGCTTCACCGTGATGCTCGAGACGATCCGCCTCCACCTGGGCACCGAGGTCCGGGTTCTCGACCTCGCGTGCGGCCCGGGCGCGCTCTCCGACCGGGTGCTCGCCGCCCTGCCCGGCTCGACCGTCGTCGCCGTCGACTACGACCCGATGCTGCTCGAGATCGCGCGCTCGGCGCTTCCGGCCGCCCGCGCGCAGGTCCTCGACGTCGACCTGGTGGCCGTGGACTGGGACAACGCGGTCGGGGACCGGCGGTTCGACGCGGTCGTCAGCTCGACCGCGCTGCACTGGCTCTCCCCGGCGCAGCTGCTCGGCGTCTACACGACGGCGGCGCGGCTGGTGAGGCCGGGCGGGCTGCTGCTCAACGCCGATCACCTCCCGGGCCTGCCGGCCGCGTTCCAGGCGGTCGCCGAGCGCCACGACGCGCAGACCCGGGAGGCCGGGTTCGCCGCCGGCGCCCTGGACTACCGGGCCTGGCACGACCTCGCCTACGACCGCCCCGAGCTCGCCGCGCTGCGCGAGCTCCGCGAGAAGCGCTTCGCCGACCGGCCACCGCAGCCCCGGTCGCCGCTGGACTTCCACCTGGCGGCGCTGCGCACGGCCGGTTTCGCCGAGGCCACCACCGTCTGGCAGTACCTGGACGACTTCGTCGTCGCCGCGCTCCGGTGACGCCGCGCGGACCGGCGTGGCTCGTCGGGGGCGCGTGCGTGCTGGCCGGGAGCCTCGCCGGGGCGATCGCGCTCGGCGTCGCCGAGCTGTCGGTCGGCCAGGTGCTCCGGGTCCTGTCGGCCCGCGCCGGGCTGCCCGTCGCCCCTCCGACGCTGCTCACCGACAGCATCGTCTGGGACCTGCGGCTGCCCCGGGTCCTGCTCGCCGCGCTCGTCGGCGCCGGACTCGCGGTCTGCGGTGCCGTCCTCCAGGCGCTGACGCGCAACCCCCTGGCCGACCCCTACCTGCTGGGCATCTCCGGCGGGGCGTCCACCGGTGCGGTCGCCGTGCTGGTGCTGGGCTGGGGCACCGGCGCGGCGGCGCTCTCGCTCGGCGCGTTCGCCGGGGCGATCGTCGCGTTCGGTGCCACGCTGCTGCTCGCGGGGGCGCGGTGGACGCAGCCGGGCCGGATCGTGCTCGCCGGGGTCGCCGCCGGCCAGCTGTTCTCGGCGGTGACGAGCCTGGTCGTGGTGTCGCAGGCCACGCTCCAGAACACCCGGAGCATCACGTTCTGGCTGCTCGGGTCACTCGCGGTGGCGTCGTGGCCGACGGTGGCGCTGTGCGCGGGGGTCGGTGCGGCCGGTCTGCTCGTGTGCTGGGCCTCGGCGCCGGCCCTGGACGCGTTCTCCTACGGTGCCGACGTCGCGCAGACCCTGGGCTTCCACCCCGGCCGGGTCCGCGCGCTGCTGTTCACCACGACGGCCCTGCTGGCGGCGGTGCTGGTCGCGAGCAGCGGCGCGATCGGATTCGTCGGCCTCCTGGTGCCGCACGCCGCCCGGTTCCTGGTCGGGTCGCGCCACCGGCGCCTGCTCCCGGCGTCGGCGCTGACCGGAGCGGTGTTCCTGGTCTGGGCCGACACCGCGGCGCGCACCGCGTTCGCCCCGCAGGAGGTCCCGGTGGGCGTGGTGACCGCCCTGGTCGGCGTGCCGGCGTTCGCGCTGGTCCTGCGACGCCGGCCGGCGACGTGAGGGTCACCGGCGAGCACCTGACCGTGGCCGTACGCGGGAGGCGCCTGCTGTCCGGCGTCGACCTGGTGGCGGAACCCGGCAGCACGGTCGGGTTGCTCGGGCCCAACGGATCCGGCAAGTCCACGCTCCTGCGGACGCTCGCCGGACTGCGTGACCCGACCGGCGGGCAGGTGCGGCTCGACGGCGCCGACCGCCGCACGCTGCCCCGGCGGACGGTCGCGCGGCGGGTCGCGGTCGTGACCCAGCAGACGCCGGCGGACCTCGACCTGACCGTGCGTGACGTGCTGCTGCTGGCGCGGATTCCGCACCGCTCGCGGCTGGCTCCGGTCACCACGGCCGATGTGGAGGGTGCCGACCGCGCGGCGGAGCGGGCCGGTCTGCCCGGGTACGGCGATCGGGCCTGGTCGTCGCTCTCCGGCGGCGAGCGTCAGCGCGTCGACCTGGCCCGTGCGTTCCTCCAGGATCCCGACGTGCTGCTGCTCGACGAACCGACGAACCATCTCGACGTCCGGCACCAGCTGGACCTGCTGGAGCAGCTGGCGTCGTCGCCGGTGACGGTGGTCGTGGCGTTGCACGGGCTCGACCTGGCGGCGCAGTACTGCGACCGGATCGTGCTGCTGGCGCGCGGGGAGATCGTGGCGGCGGGCACGCCGGCCGAGGTGCTCACGCCGGAACGGATCGCCGCCGTGTTCGAGGTCCGGGCCGAGGTGACGATCGGCGCGGACGGGCGGCCGGACATCCGGATCCGACGTCCGTCCTGAGCGGGCCCGGCCGCCCCTCCTCCCGGAGGGGCGGCGACCCGGTCAGAACAGGCCGTTGCCGTGGGGCAGCGTGGCCGGGATCTCCGGGGTGACGTCCCAGTGCTCCACGATCTTTCCGCCGTCGACGCGGAACAGGTCGTAGAACGCGGTCGGCGTCGGCCCGAAGCGGCCCTCGGAGACCGTCAGGACGAAGTTGCCGTCCGCGATCACCCGGTGGACGGTGTCGTAGACCATGCTGACGCCCTGCTGGGCCAGGGCCGCCAGCGCCGCGCCGAGCCCGTCGAGACCGTCGCCGATGCCGGTGTTGTGCTGCGCGTAGCTCTCGGTGCTCAGGTAGTCGGTGATCAGCTCGACCTTGCCGCCCCGGAGGACGTTCTCGACGAAGCCGGTCACCAGCGCGCGGTTGTCCTCGGTGCGGTCGAGGTCGGTCACCTCGGTGGGCCCGTCGGTCTGCGAGCGGCCGGACACGGTCGTGGGAACGACCGGCGTGAGCGCGTCCCAGTGCTCGGCGAGCGCGCCGTCGGCCACACGGAAGACGTCGAACGCGACCAGCGGGTCGGGTCCGAAGCCGTGGTACGTGCCGTGCAGGGCGACGAGGTCGCCGTCGGCGAGGACCCGGTGCAGGTCGTAGCGGAAGCCGGCGGGCAGGCTCTCGACGAGCCCCCGGATGCCCTCCGGGCCGTCGGGGGCGAGGCCGCTGTGCTGGACGTAGCCGGGGGAGACCCAGCGGTCGACGGCGGTGGCGTCCCGGTCGCCGAACAACTGCCCGGCGGCGGTCAGCACGATGTCCTTGGCGGTGGTGTTCATTGTTCCTCTCCTGTTCCGTTGGTTCCACCGTAGGAAGATCAAAGCGGCCCGGACGGGTACGGTAGCGACCCGTGATGGTCAAAAACCGACACGCGGGCCAGATCCGCGAGCTGGGGTTCGCCGCGCCCGCCGGGCGGCCGCGCGGCGTCGAGACGCTGAGCCTGGAGGAGTTCCGGTCACGTGCGGTCGCCGACCTGGCCGGCCCGCCGCGCCGGCCCACGTTCCATCACCTGCTGACGCTCGAACGCGGAACCCTCCGGCACGTGGTCGACTTCGCCGACCACACCGTGGAGCCGGGCGGGTGGCTCTGGGTGCGGCCGAGCCAGGTCCACCAGTGGGGAGATCTGGCCGGTGCGGAGGGCACGCTCGTCCTGTTCGAACCCGACTTCCTCGACCCCGCGACGGTCGTGGCCGCGCGGTTGAACGACGCGTACGCCCCGACGGTCTACGAGCCCGACGCCCCGGAGCAGCAGCGGCTCGCCGCCGCCGCCGGGCACCTCGCGCACGCGTTCGGCGACCCGGGGACGGTGCCGCTCGACGTCCGGCAGGCGGTGCTGCGTCATCTGCTCGCGGTCCTCGTGCTGCGCCTCGCGCACGTACCCGGCGGCACCGGGCCGGAGGCGAGCGAGACGTTCCTGCGCTTCCGGGACGCGGTCGAGCGCACGTTCACGCGCACCCGGCGCCTGGAGGACTACGCCCGCACGCTCGGCTACTCCGCCCGGACGTTGACGCGGGCGACCCAGGCCGCGGCGGGTGTCAACGCGAAGGACTTCATCGACCGGCGCACGATCCTGGAAGCCAAGCGGCTCCTCGCCCACAGCGAGCAGACCGCCGCCCAGGTCGCGGCCCGGCTGGGCTTCAGCAGCGCCACGAACTTCACCAAGTACTTCCACCAACGCACCGGCACGACCCCGATCGCGTTCCGGGCCTCCGTCCGGACCCGGTGACCGGAATGCGTACCACCTCGGGTGGACCCGGTTCTCCGCCTTTGGTGTGATGCTCTCTCCTGCGCTACTCAGTAGGAATGATCTTTTCGCACCACAATGGAAAGTCGCGATAATCTCGTGCGCAGCGCCTCCGATCCGCGAAGGTGTACGAGAGAAGGGATCGCGGGCATGGCTCCGATCGTGATCGAAGAAATCAGCGTGGAGGATTTCAACCGCATTTTCGCGGGTTCCCGCTCGCCGGAATTCGACCAGTACTGCCACGACTGCGGCGGCTCGGGAACGTACTACACCCAGCTCGACGACGAGGACTGAGCGGCATTCGCATCGACGACGTCCGTCGAGAGTTCTTTCCCTGGACCCCGGGCTCGTCGGACATCGTCGTCCGCACCGCCGCTCCACCGGAGCGGGTCGCGCTCTTCCCGACGCTGGACAGCACCGTCCTTCCCGCCTCCGAGCCGCTGGTCGGCCGATTCCGGGAGCGGCAGGCGTCGAGCCCGTACCGGTCCGAGAAGATCCGGGGATGGCACACCGAATATTTCGTGGCCTTCGACGGAGAGACCCCGGTCGCCTGGATCCGCGGACAGATGAGCGACCCGGTGACCTTTTATCTCCAGACCGGCGGAGTCAGGCCCGGGAATCGTCGCGCGCGCTGGATGAAGCCGACCTATCTGCACCTGCTGGCCTATCTGGAGCGGCTGGGGTACGAACGTGTCACCTCGCGGCACGAACCCGACAACGCCGCGATTCTCATTCTGCAGCTCCGGCTGGGTTTCGTCGTCGACGGTGTCGTTCTGGACGAGCGGTTCGGTCCGCTCGTCAGCATGGTGAAACACCTGCATCCGGATCAGCGCGACGAATACCGGCAGCGTTTCCGGCTCTCCGCGCACGATCAGTAGGCCGGGACGACATGAGCACCATTCGGACGCGCTATCGCCTGCGTCGCTCCGCACGGCTGGTGGAGCACGGGGGGAACGCCGTGCTCACCGCACCGCGGAGCCTGCTCGACTGCCGTCACCTGAGCCCGGCGCAGCTGGACCTGATCCGCCGGCTGGCGACCTCCGAGGTGCCGGGCGACGACCCCGCCGAGGTCGCCGTGATCCAGCCGCTCGACCGGGCGCTCTGGCTGACCACGTCGGTGTACGAACAGGACACCCCGCTGTTCCGCTCCGACCCGGTCACCTCGGCGTCGGAGTTCCGCCGGGTCGCCGAGCGCGACGGGTCCGGCGTCGTCGCGGGGGCCGCCACGACGTTCTCGCGCTTCGTCACCGTCACGCCGTCGGCCGAGGGGTTCGTGGTGGAGTCGCCGTTGAGCACCCACCGCGTCGTCATCACGGACGCCCGGGCCTGGTCCGCGCTGTTCGCCCTCGCCGCGGGTACCGACGCGGCGGCCGACGGCGTCACCCGGGTCCTGAGCGCCGAACTCGCGCGGTTGGGGCTGCTCCAGCCGGCCGGCGGACCGGAGACCACCGAGCTGGGGCGGCGTCAGTGGAGCCGGTGCGACCTGCTCCTGCACACCCGGAGCCGGCGGGGGCGTCACGAGAACCCGAGCGGCGGCACGCTGTGGGCGCGGGGTTCGTTCGAGCCGCCACCCGCGGTGCCCTCACCGCTGCCCGGTGCGGAGATCCCGCTGCGGGTCCCGGCGGCGCCGCCGGACGCGCCCCTGTTCGAGGTCCTGGACACCCGGGTCTCGGTCCGGCGGCACGGCACCCGGCCGATCACCGTCGATCAGCTCGGCGAGTTCCTCTACCGCTGCGCCCGGGTCGAGACCCGGGTGGACGGCGACGGCCGGACCCGTCCGTGGCGGCCCTACCCGTCGGGCGGCGGCACGTACGAGCTCGAGCTGTACGTCAACGCGTCCGACGTCGACGGCCTGGAGCGGGGCCTCTACCGCTACGCCGGGGACCGGCACGCGCTCGAGACCGTCTCGCGGGACGCCGCGCTGGTCCGGCGGCTCGCCGCGGACGCCCAGCTCTCGGCGTCGTCGACGGGTGAGCCCGCGCCGCAGGTCGTCATCCTGCTCGCGGCCCGCTTCGGGCGGGTCATGTGGAAGTACGAATCAATCGGCTACGCGGTCGTCCTCAAGGACGTCGGCGTCCTCTTCTCGACCATGTACCAGGTCGCGACCGCACTGGGCCTGGCGCCGTGCGCGCTCGGCACCGGCAACTCCGACCTGTTCAGCCTGGCCCGGGGCGTGCCGTACCACGAGGAGACGACGGTCGGCGAGTTCCTGCTCGGCAGCCGGCCCGACTAGGAGAACCACCCATGCCGAACACGTCCCGGGTCCGGCTCCGCGCCGACCTCACCTACCGGCTCGCCGGCGACGACACCGTCTACGTGCTGAGCGAGAGCTCGACCGCCGCCCTGCGCGGCACGCTCTCCCGCGACCTCGTCGAGGCCGCTCGGGAACCCGTCGCGGTGGACGACCTCCTCGACCGGCTCGCGGAACGTCATCCGCGGGAGCGGAGCGAGGCCGCGATCCGGCAGCTGCGCGAGGCCGGGCTCCTCCGGAGCGCGACCGTCGGTGAGGGTCCGGCGGACGTCCTGGCCGGGCTCGACGCGCTGCTCGCCGCCGACGACGCGATCGCGCGCGGCACCCGGGAGCCGTTCACCGTTGCGGTCGTCGCCACCGGACGGACGAAGCCGGGGTCGGTCGAGCTGCTCGCGGAGGCGCTGGGTGGCGGCTTCGCGGTGGACGGCGCCGGGCCGCCGGACTGCGTCGTCGTGCTCGCCGACGACTACCTGGCGCCCGAGGTGGCCGAGGCCGGCCGCGGGCTGAGCGGCGCGGCCACGCCGTGGCTGCTGGCGAAACCCACCGGCCTGCAGGTGCTCGTCGGACCGCTGTTCGCCGGCGCCGGGCACGCCTGCTTCAGCTGCCTGCGCACCGCGCTGGAGCGCAACCGGATGATCGTCGCCGACGCCGAGCGGCCGGCACCGGCGACGCCGTGGACCAGGACCCTGGGCATCGCGCTGCTCGCCGACGCGGTGGCGAACACGCTGGTCGGCGCGCGGAACGCCGCGCGGCTGGCCGGCCGGGTCACCCGCATGGACACCCGGTCGTTGACCGTCGACCGGCACGAGGTCGTCAAACGCCCGCAGTGCCGGGAGTGCGGCTCCCCCGAGGGGTGGCAGCACCGGTGGGTGCCGGGGGCGGCGGACACCACGCCCGACGGGCACGGCAACGGTTCGCGGCTCTACCCCGCCGAGCAGACCCTCGCGCGGCTGCGCAAGCACGTCAGCCCGCTGACCGGCTGGGTCGACCGGCTGGAGCCGACACCGGGCACCGAGGCGCACCGGATCCACGGGTACCGGGCCGGGCGCAACCTCAGCCTTGGCGGCTCGGACGCGTCCCGTCCCTGGAGCACGATCCGTGAATCCAGCGGCGGCAAGGGCCGCACCGCGGCCGAGGCCGAGGTCGGCGCGCTCTGCGAGGCGCTGGAACGGGCCTGCGGCGTGTGGGATCCGGACCGCGCGGAGACCGTCGCCGCGCCGGCCGACCTCGACCCGGCGACCGTGGTGGGGTTGGAGCGCCTGCTGCACTTCTCCGACAGCCAGTTCGCCGGGCGCACGGACTGGAACCGGGAGAACCTGGGTTTCCACTGGGTCCCCCGTCCGGCCGACCCCGCGCAGGCGATCAGCTGGACCGGGGCCCGGTCGTTGACCACCGACGAGCCGCGCCTGCTCCCGTCGGCGTACGTCTGGTACGGCCACCCGGACACCACGGCGCTGCGCGCGGCCCGGGCCGACTCGAACGGCTGCGCGGCCGGGAACACCTACGACGAGGCCGTCCTGCAGGGCTTCTACGAGCTCGTCGAGCGCGACAGCGTCGCCCTGTGGTGGTACAACCGCTCGCCCCGGCCGGCCGTCGACCTCACCGCCGTCGCCGACCCGTACCTCGACGAGGTCGCGGCGCTGCACCGGCGGCTCGGCCGCGAGTTCTGGGTGCTCGACGTCACCGCCGACCTCGACGTGCCGGCGTACGTCGCGGTGTCCCGCCGCCGCACCGTCGACGACCAGCGCATCATGCTGGGCTTCGGCGCCCACGGCGATCCGGCGGTCGCGCTGAGCCGGGCGGTGTCGGAGATGATCCAGCTCCTGCCGAACGTCGAGGACCTCACCGGGCGCAGCAGCGAGCCGCCGAACCGGCTGGACCGCGACCTGGCCGCGTGGCTGGCGTCGGCCCGGGTGGAGACCGAGGACTGGCTCGCGCCGCACGGGGTCACCGGGTTGTCCCCGGCCGGGGGACCGGTCGTCCAGTCCGCGGCCGGGCTGCGGCGGGAGCTGACCCGCTGCCTCGACCGGGCCCGCTCGGCCGGCCTCGACGTCGTCGTCTGCGACCAGACCCGGCCCGAGATCGAGCTGGCGGTGGTGAAGGTCGTGGTGCCCGGCCTGCGTCACTTCTGGCGGCGCCTGGGCCCGGGCCGCCTCTACGACGTGCCGGTCGCGCTGGGCCGGCGCGACACCGCGATCGCCGAGAGCGACGTCAACCCGTGGAATGTCTTCCTGTGACCTGGCCGCTCCCGCCCGTTGATCGCCGGTGCCACAATAGATAGGAGTCCTATCAAGAGGGTGGCAATGATTCGCATCGTGGTGGCCGAACGCCACGCGCTCGTCCGGGCCGGCCTGGTGACGCTGTTCGGCGCGGCGCCGGACTTCGACGTCGTCGGCGAGTCCGGCGACGCGGAGGAGGTCGTCGCGCTGATCGCCGGGACCGGGCCCGACGTCGTCGCGCTCGACGTCCGGATGCTGGAGCGCGACGACCTCACGGCGGTGGAGAAGATCGTCGCCAACGCGGAGGTGCCGCCGGAGATCGCGGTACTGACGAACTCCGACCTCGACGGGTCGCTGCGCCTCGCGCTCTCCGCGGGGGCCACCGGGCTGCTGCTCAAGGAGACGCCACCGGATCAGCTGGTCGCGGCGATGCGCTGCATCGCCGGCGGCGCGACGGTCGTCGCACCCGGCCTCCGCGGCCGGCTGGCGGAGGCCTACCTGGCCCAGCACCGGTCCGTCGCCGCCGCGATCGAGGCGTTCGACCGGCTCACGGCCCGCGAGGCCGAAGTGTTCCAGCTGGTCGTCCGGGGGCTGTCCAACCTGGAGATCGCCACGTTCCTGACGGTCGGCGAGTCCACGGTGAAGACCCACGTCCGGCGGATCATGGCCAAGCTGGGGCTGAGCAGCCGGGCCCGCCTGGTGGTGGCCGCCTACGAGAGCGGCCTCGTCGCGCGCGAGTTCGCGTAGTCGGTGGCGTCCACCCCGGGGGTGGACGCCACCGGGCGGATCAGCCGGCGAAGTAGCCGGCCGCCGTGATCCGCGTGCCCGAGGGGCAGCTCGCGTAGGAGTAGCCCTGGCCGACCGACTTCCAGCTGGGGCCGGTGTACGTAATTCCGTCGGTGCACTTGGCCACCGCGACGTACTGCCCGCTGCCCGACGTGCAGATGGCCCAGCTGGTGACGACCGACGGGGTCACGAACCCGGCGGTGCAGTTGCCGGGCGCGGCCTGCGCGGGTGAGGCGGGGAGGAAAGCGGCTGCGCCCGCGACGAGGACACCGGCGGCGAGCTTGACGGCAATTTTCACGAACACTCCCTGAGATCGCTGGTCACGGCACCGTCCATCGTGGAATGAGAACAATCGGCCGTCAATCGCCGGGACGCTCCGATCAACACGATCTCTACACGTTCTCTACGCCCCGTTCCGGATGACCGGTGTGCGGCCGCCGGCGACCACTGGTCAGCGGCCGTCGAGGTGGGTGACCAGGTTGATGCCGCCGTCGACGTGGATCACCTCGCCGGTGACGAACGGGACCTTGACCAGCGCCACGACCATCGCGGCGACGTCGGCGGGTTGCCCGAGCCGGCCCAGCGGTGTCATCGCCGCGGTGCGTGCCGCCCGGGTGGCGAGGCCGTCCGCGGTCGGGCCGGTCTCGACCGGCCCCGGCGCGATCGCGTTCACCCGCACGTCCGGGCCGACGGCCTTGGCCAGCAGCCGCGTCAGGTGGTCGAGCGCGGCCTTGCTGACCGCGTAGGGGATCGAGCTGCCGAGAGGGCGCGAGCCGCCCACCGAGGTGATGTTGATGATCTGGCCGCCGGGCGGCAGGACCTTCACGGCGGCGACCGACACCTGCCAGGTCCCGACGACGTTGACGCCGAGGATCCGGTGCCAGTCGTCCGCGGTGATCGCGTCCAGGTCGGCGTGCGGCACGGGACGCGACACCCCGGCGTTGTTCACCAGCAGGTCGAGCCGGCCGTGCCGCTCCACGGCCGTCTCCACCAGCCGCACGGCGTCGGCGGGGTCGGCGATGTCGGCACGGACGTAGCTCGCCCCGGGGAGCTCGGCCGCGAGCCGCTCACCGGCGTCGACCGAGGTGGACGAGGTCACCACGACGGTGAAGCCGTCGGCCGCGAGGGCACGGGCGATCTCCGCGCCGATCCCGGAGCTCGAGCCGGTCACGACGGCGACGCGTGGCGCGCTCACCGGGCGCCTCGGTTGATCGGCATGGCCTAGATCTCGCCGGCGGTGTCGGTGGGGGTGGTGGTCCAGAAGACCAGCCGCTTGCCGACCTGCACGACGAGCGCGTGCAGCGCGATGCCGATGGCCGACAGTACGACGATCACCGCGAACGTGCGGGCCACGTCCAGGGTGAAGTTCGTCGCCTGGATCAGGTAGCCCAGCCCTTCGGAGCTGCCCACGAACTCCGCGACGACGGCGCCGGTCACCGACAGGATGACGGCGACCTCCAGCCCCGCGAAGATGTGCGGGAGCGCCGACGGGATCTGCAGGTGCCGCAGGACCTGCAGGCGTGACGCGCCGAACGACCGCAGCATCTCGACCTGCTCGTGGGCCGCGGACCGGAACCCCAGCACGGCGTTGATGAGAAGCGGGAAGAACGCGATCAGGGCCACGGTCAGCACTTTCGAGCTGATGCCGACACCGAACCAGACGATCAGCAGCGGCGCCATCGCGACCTTCGGGATGGTCTGGGTCAGGATGAGCAGCGGGAACAGCACGCGCTCCACCGGCCGGAACTGGGTGATGAGCACGGCGGAGACCAACGCGGCGCCGACCGCGACGCCGAACCCGATCAGGATCTCCTTCAGCGTGACGATCGAGTGCGTCACCAGGCTGCCGTCCCGGAAGCCGTCGACCAGGGAGCCGGCGACGGCCGTGGGCGCGGGGACGAGCACGGTGGAGACGTCGAACGCCGTCACGACGACCTGCCAGACCAGTAACACCCCGACGAACACCAGCACGCTGTAGGTGATCTCGGGTACGCGTCGGCGTCGGACGGGGGTGGCCGGCGCCGTGGGCGCATCCAGTACCTGCGTGGACATCGGCTCTCCTAGTGGGCGCTGTGCTCGGAGTCGAGCAGCCTGCGGATCTTCAGGACGATCTCGCCGAACTCGGGGGTGTTGATGTTCTCCAGCCGCCGCGGCCGGGGAAGGGGGACGTCGACGACGTCGGCCAACCGGCCGGGGCGCGGTGTCATGACCACGACGCGGTCGGCGAGCAGCACCGCCTCGGGGATGCTGTGCGTCACGAACAGCACGGTCTTGCGGTCGGAGTCCCAGATCGTCAGGAGGTCCAGCCCCATCTGGTCGCGGGTCATCGCGTCGAGGGCGCCGAACGGCTCGTCCATGAGCAGGATGCGCGGGTCGTGCATCAGCGCGCGGCCGATCCCCACGCGCTGCTGCATCCCGCCGGACAGCTCGGTGGGGTACCGGTCGCCGAACTCCTCCAGGCCGAGCATCACCAGCAGCTCGTCGGCCTTCGCCCGGGTCGCGGCGTCGTTGGCGTGGTGGAGGTCGGGCGAGGTCAGCAGGTTCTTGCGCACGGTGCGCCAGGGCAGCAGCAGCGGCTGCTGGAAGACCATCCCGAGCTGGTTGCGGTGGGCGTCCTCCGCTGTCCCGAAGGTGACTCGCCCGGACGTCTGCCGGGACAGGCCCATGATGATCCGCAGCAGGGTGCTCTTGCCGCAGCCGCTCGGGCCGACGATCGAGACGAACTCACCGGCCCGCACGCGCAGCGAGACGTCGTCGAGAGCCTGGACGGTGCCGCCGGACTTCGTCGGATAGAGCATGGACAGCGAGTCCAGGCGGATCACGTCGTCGGTGCTGGTCAGCATCTCCGTTACTCCTCACCGGTCGTTCCGGGCCACGTGCCGCCCATCTCCTTGGTCAGCCGCTTGCAGGCGGCCTTCAACGCCACGGCCTCCCGGGAGTCCAGCGACGCGGGCAGCATCCGTTCGGTGCCGACGGCCGCGATCGTGGCGCAGATCCCGGCCGCCGCGAACACCGGCGCCGCGAGGACGCAGATGCCGCGGTGGTTGACGTCGCTGCTCATGCCGGCCTGGCGGATCGTCTCGACCCGCCGGCGGATCTCGGTGCGCTGGGGCTCGGGGAGGCTGCCGGTGAGCCGGTCGGCGTGGAACTGGTCGGGCAGGAAGGCCAGGAAGACCTTGGCCTGCGACGAGTTCAGCGCGAGCTGCGAGCCGACGCGCACCGTCACCAGGGTGGGGTGGTCGGCCTCCTCCACCAGCGAGACGACCGGGCCGGAGGCGCCCCAGAGCGACAGCACGATGCTGACCTTGATGTCGAGCGCGAGCTCGCGCAGGTAGGCCGGCGCCATCTGGATGATGCGCTGCTGTCCCAGCACGAAGCTACCGAGCTGCAGGATCGACCGTCCGGGACGGACCAGTGCGGAGTCCTCCACGCGCTCGAGCAGGCCGGAGCTGACCATCGAGCTGAAGTAGCGGTGCACCGTGGTCCGGTTCAGGCCGAGCCTGCGGGTGGTCTCCGCGACCGAGAGCTCCGGCGTCTCCGGGCCGAACAGCCCGAGGATCTGCGCGGTGCGGCTCACCGCCTGGATGTCCTGCTCGCGAGCAGTGTCGACCTGGTCCTCCGGCATCGGCGCGTACCCATTTCGTCGAGTGTCCACAAAGCGTGCATGTAGTTCGCAGTACGGACGGAGGGTAAGCGTGTCCAGCCCGTCGCGGCAAGGTTCGCCTGCCGATTCGTTCTTCCGGTCCACTCTTGACAGACCGGATGGCGAACTCCGAGTCTGTGATGCGAACGCCTGGAGGCCCTATGACTGCCACACCCGCGATCATCAAGTTGCTGAACGGCTGCGTCGACCTGCACTGCCACTCCGGTCCGAACCCGTTCCCCCGACGCATCGACCACGCCGAGGCCGCGAAGGACGGTGAGCGGCTCGGGATGCGTGGCGTGCTGGTGAAGTCCCACCACCACAACACCGTCATGGATCTGCTCGCGATGAAGGACCGGCTGGCGACGATCAGCACGCCGGTGTTCGGCGGCATCACCCTGAACAGCATGGTCGGCGGCATCAACCCGCAGGCGGTGGCGATGTCACTGCGGATGGGGGGCCGGGCCGTGTGGTTCCCGACGTTCTCGGCCGGCCGGCACATCGACTGCCACCCGGAGGGCGTCGGCTTCCCCACCGCGAGCGTCGAGGTGCCCTCGTCCCGGGTCGACGTCCACGGGGCGGACGGTGAGCTCATCCCGCAGGTCCACGAGGTGCTCGACCTGGTGAAGGAGAGCGGCGCGATGGTGACCGGCGGCCACATGGAGACCGAGTCGATCACCCAGCTGTTCGCCGCGGCCAAGGACAAGGGCGTCACCCGGATGCTGCTCAACCACCCCGACTACGTCATCGGCGCGGACGAGGCGAAGTGCCGCGAGCTCGTCGGCTACGGCGCGTTCATCGAGCACGAGACCGGCTTCTACGACCCGGAGGGGACCAAGAAGTGGGACCCGAAGATCCTCCTGGACTGGATCGGGAAGATCGGCCCCGAGCACACCGTGATCGCCTCCGACCTCGGTCAGAAGGACCGGCCGCTGCCGGTGGACTCCTACGTCCGCGTCGCGACCGCGCTGCTCGACCTGGGCCTGGACGAGCGGTCGCTGCGCCAGATCTTCTGCGACAACCCCGCGTTCCTGCTCGGTCTGGAGGACCGGCGATGACCCCTGACGTGGAGTTCTCCGACCTCGGCACCGGCGACCCCGACGAGACGACCCCCGGCGGTTCGTCGACGTGGTACGTCCGCGGTTCCAACTTCCTGCTCGCCTACACCACGCTGGCCGCCGGCGACGTGCTGGAGCGCGCCGATCAGCCGGACGAGTACGTCGTGCTCCTGCCCTACGAGGAGTGCAGTGTGGAGGTTCGCGCGTCGGGGGAGTCCGCCGCGGTCTCGGGCAAAGCGGTGGTGGTGGTCCCGCCGGGCGACAGCGCGATCGCCGGGGACGGCACCGTCGTGCGGCTGTTCAGCTCCCGGTCCACCGACCTGCTGGACAAGGCACGCAACCGGGCGGCGTACGCGGAGCCGCGCCCGCACGTCGCGCCGTTCGCGCCGTGGCCGGAGCCGCCGGACGGGTACCGCATCCGGCCCTACCGGCTGGCCGACCTGGCCGTGACGCCGGACGCCGTCCGCCCGGGCCAGATCGTGCGGTGCAGCACGTTCATGATCAACTTCCTGGCGCCCCGGGTCGGTCCGCGTGACCCGGACAGCCTCTCGCCGCACGACCACGACGACTTCGAGCAGTGCTCGCTCGCCGTCGAGGGGGAGTACGTCCACCACCTGCGGACGCCGTGGTCGAAGCGGCGCAGCGAGTGGCGCGAGGACCGGCACCTGCGGTGCGGAAGCCCCTCGGTGGCCGTGATCCCGCCGCCGATGATCCACACCAGCGAGGCCGTGGGCCCGGACACCAACCAGCTGATCGACATCTTCTGCCCGCCGCGCCTGGACTTCTCCCGGACGCCGGGCCGCGTGCTCAACGAAGACACCTACCCGCTTCCCCACCAGTAACCGGAAGGGTCCCTCGTGAAGACCAGACGAGCAATGAAGCTTGCGGTCGCCGTCCTGTGCGCCGCCGCGACGCTGAGCGCGTGCGGATCCGACGACTCGGCCGGCTCCGGCGACCTGACCCCGGTGCGGTTCGCGATGGCGTCCCCGAGCTGGAACGCCGGGTTCGCGGTGATGGCCGTCGTGGAGGCCGAGGGCTTCTACGAGGAGGAGGGGCTGAAGGTCACGACGAACCTGTTCCCGTCGGCCACCCAGGCCGCGCAGCAGGTCGCCGGCGGCGGGGCCGACCTCGGCCTGATGACGGTCGAGCCGGTGGCCATCGGGCACGACAAGGACCTCGACCTGGCCTACTTCGACTCCTACTGGCCGAAGTGGATCTACAGCCTGCAGGTGCCGGAGGGCTCGGACGTGAAGAGCATCGCCGACCTCAAGGGCAAGAAGATCGGCGTCACCGCGGTCGCGAGCTCCGGCGCGACGTTCGCGCGCACCGCGATGAAGCTCAACGGGATGAACGAGAAGGACGCCAGCCTGGTGCCGATCGGCGCCGGCGCCCAGCAGATCAACGCCATCAAGAGCGGCCAGGTCGACGCGCTGGCACTCTGGGACATCCAGTACCAGGCCGTCGAGAACGCCGGCGTGACGCTCACGCCGCTCCCGGTCGCGGAGACGGCGGACGCCTGGGGCGGCGGCTTCGCGACGACACGCACGAACATCGGGGCGAAGAAGGACGTCCTCGAACGGTTCGGTCGCGCGGTGGCGAAGGCCTTCGTCTTCGCCAGGGCCAACCCCGAGGCCGCGATCCGCGACCTGTGGAAGCTCCACCCGGAGACCCGCGGGTCCGACCCGGAGAAGAAGGCGCTGGCCGACGCGATCAAGGTGCTCCAGGTCCGCCTGGACGGACAGGGCTACGACGACAAGACCCTCGGTCACATCGACGAGGCCGCGTTCACCCGCTCACTCGACTTCCTGGCCTCGGCCGGACTGATCACGACGTTCCCGGCGAAGGACGTCTACACCGACGAGATGTTCACGGCGATCAACAACTTCTCCTACGAGGACGTCGAGAAGAAGGCCGCGAAATGAGCAGCGCGTTCGTCTACGCGTCGGTCCGGACCCCGTTCGGCCGGTTCAACGGAGCCCTGGCCGACACGCGGACCGACGACCTGGCCGCGATCGCGCTGGCGGGCCTGCTCGACCGGTCGCCGGACCTGGACCCGGGCCTGATCGGCGACGTGTTCTGGGGCAACGCCAACGGCGCCGGCGAGGACAACCGCAACGTCGGCCGGATGGCCGTGCTGCTGGCGGGCCTGCCCGTCTCGGTGACCGCCACCACGGTCAACCGGCTCTGCGGCTCGTCGCTCGACGCCGCCATGATGGCCGCACGCACGATCGAGACCGGCGACGCGCGGATCACGATCGCCGGCGGTGTCGAGTCGATGACGCGGGCGCCGTGGGTGCTGCCGAAGCCCTCCCGGCGGTTCCCGGCCGGCGACGTCACCGCGGTCTCCACGACGCTGGGCTGGCGTCTGGTGAACGAGCGGATGCCCGCCGACTGGACGGCCTCGCTGGGCGAGTGCAACGAGCAGCTGCGCGAGAAGTTCGCGATCTCCCGCGAGCGGCAGGACGAGTTCGGCGCCCGCTCGCACCGCCTCGCCGCCCAGGCGTGGGAGAAGGGCTTCTACGACGACCTCGTGGTGCCGGTCGCCGGTCTGGACCGGGACGAGAGCATCCGCGCGGATTCCTCGCCCGCGGCGCTGGCCGCGCTGAAGCCGGCGTTCCGGCCCGACGGGACGATCACCGCGGGCAACTGCTCCCCGCTGAACGACGGCGCGAGCGCGGTGCTGCTCGGCTCGGCCGACGCGGCCGCGCGCATCGGCCGGGACCCGCTCGCGCGGATCGCCGGCCGGGGCTGGTCGGCGCTGGAGCCGCGGCAGTTCGGCTACGCCCCGGTCCAGGCCGCCGACGACGCGCTCGCGCGGGCCGGCATCACCTGGGCCGACGTCGGCGCCGTCGAGCTGAACGAGGCGTTCGCGGTCCAGTCGATCGCCTGCGTCGACGCGTGGCTCGGACGCGGCCTGCGCGACGCCGAGGTCGTCAACGCCAAGGGCGGGGCGATCGCCATCGGACACCCACTGGGCGCCTCGGGCGGACGGATACTCGGCACCCTCGCGGCCCGCCTGGTGGAGTCCGGCGAACGGTGGGGCGTGGCCGCCATCTGCATCGGGGTGGGCCAGGGCCTGGCGATCGTGCTCGAGAACGTCGCATGACGCTGCTCTGTGCCTCGGCCGACGAGGCGGTCAGCGGCATCGCCGACGGCTCGACCGTGCTGGTCGGGGGCTTCGGCCCGGCCGGGATGCCGTTCGCGCTGATCGACGCGTTGATCCGGCAGGGCGCGCGGGACCTCACCGTCGTGTCGAACAACGCGGGCAACGCCGACACCGGGCTCGCGGCGCTGCTCGCGGCCGGGCAGGTGCGCAAGATCGTGTGCTCGTTCCCCCGGCAGACCGACTCGTGGGTCTTCGACGAGCTGTACCGCACCGGGAAGATCGAGCTCGAGGTCGCGCCCCAGGGCAACCTGGCCGAACGTCTGCGTGCCGCCGGCGCCGGGATCGGCGGGTTCTACACCCGCACCGGCGTCGGGACCCTCCTCGCCGAGGGAAAGGAGACCCGCGAGATCGACGGCCGGACGTACGTCCTCGAGTGGCCCATCGCCGCCGACGTCGCGCTCATCAGCGCCCACACCGCGGACACGCTCGGGAACCTCGTGTACCGCAAGACGGCACGCAACTTCGCGCCGGTCATGGCGACGGCCGCGACGACCACCGTCGTGCAGGTGGGTTCCGTCGTCGAGCCGGGAGCCTTGGACCCGGAGGCCGTGGTGACCCCGGGCATCTACGTCGACCGAATCGTGGCGTTATGAGTCCTCTCAGCCGGGACGAGATGGCCCGGGTCCTCGCGCGCGACATCCCGCGCGGTGCGTACGTCAACCTCGGCATCGGTGCGCCCACGACCGTCGGCGACCACCTGCCCCCGGAGTCGGGGGTCGTCCTCCACACCGAGAACGGGATGCTCGGCATGGGGCCGGCGGCGACGGGCGACACGATCGACCCCGACCTGATCAACGCCGGCAAGTTCCCGGTGACCGAACTACCCGGCGCCGCCTACTTCCACCACGCCGACTCGTTCGCGATGATGCGCGGCGGCCACCTCGACCTGTGCGTGCTCGGCGCCTACCAGGTCTCGGCGTCGGGTGACCTGGCCAACTGGCACACCGGCGAGCCCGACGCGATCCCCGCGGTCGGCGGCGCGATGGACCTGGCCGTGGGCGCCAAGCAGGTCTTCGTGCTGATGTCGCTGTTCACTCGGACCGGTTCGTCGAAGCTCGTTGGCGAATGCACCTGTCCGCTCACCGCGTTGCGATGCGTGGACCGGGTCTACACCGACTACGCCACGTTCGAGATCACCGGGGACGGCCCGGTCCTCGTCCGGGAGACGTGGGGGATCTCGTTCTCCGAGCTCCGCGCGCGTCTCGACGTCCCATTGGAGTGGTATGACGACTGAGTTCTACATCGGAGGGTCGTGGGTCGGTCCGGCCGTGCCGCGCACCCTGGGCGTCCTCGACCCGGCGACCGAGGAGACCGTCGCGACGATCAGCCTCGGGTCGGCCGCGGACGTCGACCGCGCGGTGGCCGCGGCGCGCGCCGCCTTCGTTCCGTACGCGCAGGTCAGCGTCGAACAGCGGCTTTCCTACCTCGAGCGGATCAGCGCCGGTTTCCGGGCCCGGCTGCCCGAGATCGCCCGGACGATGACCCGCGAGATGGGCTCGCCGATCACGTTCTCGACCGAGCGCCAGGCCACCGTCGCGCTGTTCCACTTCGACGAGGCGGCCCGCGTGCTCGCGGACTTCCGCTTCGAGGAGGAGATGGGAGCCGGCGTCGTGCGGCGCGAGCCGATCGGGGTCTGCGGCCTGATCACGCCGTGGAACTGGCCGCTCAACCAGGTCGCGTCGAAGGTGGCCCCGGCGCTGGCCACGGGATGCACCGTGGTGCTCAAACCGAGCGAGATCGCGCCGCTGTCCGCGATGGTGCTGGCCGAGGTCATCCACGACGCCGGGGTGCCGCCCGGCGTGTTCAACCTCGTCAACGGGGACGGCGCCGGAGTGGGTGAGGCCATCGCGGCGCACCCCGGCGTCGACATGGTCTCGCTCACCGGTTCGACCGCGGCCGGTGTCCGGGTGTCCCAGCTCGCGGCCGACACGGTGAAGCGCGTCGCGCTCGAGCTCGGGGGCAAGTCGGCGAACATCGTCCTGCCCGACGCCGACCTGGCGTCCGCCGTCGTCGCCGGGGTGCATTCGTGTTTCACCAACGCCGGCCAGAACTGCCAGTCGCCGACGCGGATGCTCGTGCACCGCTCGCAGCGCGACGAGGCGTACGCCGCGGCGCGACGGGCGGTCGAGCAGGTCCGTCTCGGGGACCCGCTCGACCCGTCGACCACGATGGGGCCGCTGGTGAGCCGGGCCCAGCGGGAGAAGGTCACCGCGCTCGTGCGGTCGGGGATCGACGAGGGCGCGACGCTCGTGGCCGGCGGCCCGGAGCACCCCGACGGACGTGGCTTCTACGTCCGCCCGACGGTGTTCGGCGACGTCACGCCGACGATGCGGATCGCGCGCGAGGAGATCTTCGGCCCGGTGCTCTCGATCCTGCTCTACGAGACCGAGGACGAGGCCGTCGAGATCGCGAACGACACGCCGTTCGGGCTGGCGGGCTTCGTGCAGTCCCGGGATCCCGGCCGGGCCCGCCGGATCGCCGACCGCCTCCGCGCCGGCCGGGTCTACTTCAACGGCGCCCCGTTCGACCGCAGCCTGCCGTTCGGCGGCTACAAGCAGTCGGGGAACGGACGCGAGTTCGGGCGGTTCGGTTTCGAGGAGTACCTCGAAGTGAAGGCGGTGATCGGATGGTGAACGACCGCGAGGATCTCTTCGACCTGGTGCGGCGGGAACGCTTCGCCCGCGACCAGCGCCTCTTCGACGTGATGCGCGACTGCTTCCACGACGACGCGTACGTGCGGACCACGTGGTACGACGGCTACGGCGGCGACGCCTACGTCGAGGCGACGAAGGCCTGGATGGCGCGGACGGGCAACAGCAAGCACTGGGTCTTCCCGGCCTACGCGCGCGTCGAGGGCGACCGGGCGACCGTCGAGAGCCCGGCGAAGATCTTCAACCGCACCACGGTGGAGGGCGTGGAGGTCGACTTCCACGCCTACTGCCGGTTCTTCTCCCGCGCGGTCCGCGAGGACGGGCGGTGGAAGCTGCTGAGCTTCGAAATCCTGTTGGAGCGCGACGAACTACGCCCGGTGTACGCGGGCGAGCCGCTCCCGGTGGACGCGGCCGCTCTCGCGGGCTTCCGCCCGTCCTACCGCTTCCTCACCTGGATCCAGTCGACCCGCGGGGTGACCGTCAGCCAGACCCTCCTCGGCGACGACCGCCCGACCGAACTGGCCGCCTTCCACCGCACCGAAACGACCTGGCTCACCGCCGCGGTCTAAGTCAATGAGGCGGTTCGAGCGCGGCCAGGAAATGGTCGAATGCCTGGTCGACCCGGGTGGTGTCGCCGGTGGCCTCGAGGTCGATCATCAGGCCACGCACGACCGCGAGCGCCAGGGTGCCGAGTTCCGGGCGCCCGATGCTACGCATGCCGTCCTCCATCGGCTGCAGCCAGTCGGTGGTGGCCTCGCGCCGGAATCCCGGCCAGAGCTGCTGCTCGTGGCCCTCGCGGAGCCGGCCGAACATGCTCAGGTAGGGGCGGCCCTCCGGCCCGGTCATCCCCTGCCAGGCTCGGCGCAACGTGTCGAGGTAGGGCTCGTCGGGCCGGGGTGAGATCAGCTCGCCGAAGAACTGCCGCTGGCGGTGCCGGGCGCGGACGAGGATCTCGCGCAGCAGGGCGTCGCGGGTGCGGAAGTGGTAAATGAGCATGCGGGTCGACGTGCCGGACGCCGCCGCGAGCGGCTCGAGGCGGGTCGGCAACCCGTGGGCGAGCGCATGGTCGACGCAGGCGTCGAGAATGCGCTCCCGGATCTGTGGTTGTTTGTGTCGGCCCACCGGCGAACCTTTTCCGGTACTCGTCGTTACGTCGTCACGACAGGTCGGCGATGAGGCCCGCGACGGTCTCCGGTTGCGACAGGAACGGGTGGTGGCCGGCGTCGATCTCGACCACCGTGTCGGCCCGGCGGGCGAACTCGCGCTGGGCGGCCGCCGGAGTGCCCCGGTCGTCCCGGCACAGCAGGTAGGTGGTGGGCCGGGTGGGCCAGGCCACCGCGCTGACGGGCTGCTGGGTCACGGCCAGGGTCTGCCGGACCAGGCGGGTCGCGCCGTCGTCGACGAGGTCCGGCGGGCAGTCCTGCATGAAGGTCTCGGCGAACCGGGAGGGCACCACGCCGAACGTGCCGCCCTCGGGGTCGAAGTCGAGGAACGGCGGTGGGGTGTCGGAGCCGAACGTCGAGAGTGACTCACCGGGCTCGGCCAGGTAGCTCGACACGAAGACCAGGTGGCGGACGTTGTCGAGGCCGACCGCGGCCTCGGCGGCGACGATCCCGCCGTAGCTGTGGCCCACGAGCACGGTCGGCTCGTCACCGCCGGCCAGGACGGCACGCACGGCGGCGACGTCCTCGCCGAGCCCCGGACCGTCCGGCCCGGGCGTGCGCTCGCCCTCGCCGCAGCTCGGCAGGGCCGGGGCGACGCTGGGAATGCCCCGGGTCCGCAGGGCGGCGGCCGTCCGGTGCCACCACCAGGATCCGTCACGCACGCACGCCCCGTGCACGAAGACCACACGCATGTCCTGCTCCTTTTCCGCCGGTCGGCACTGCGATCAACGCTAGACGTACCGCCAGTTACGCGAAAAAGGCGCGCGCACCGCGCTCGCGCGGCGGCCGGTCGTCGGGCCGTTCACCGGCCGGGCCGCGGCCGTAGACTGGGCGTCCGGAACCGGGCGAGGGGCGGCGGCGTGGACTACGGCGACAAGCTCTTCTGGCTCTCGGTGCTGATCCAGCGCCGCTACGCGCAGATCTGCGCCGAGTACGACCTCACCCCCATGCAGGCCACGCTGCTCTGCGCGATCAGGAACGAGCCGCGCCAGATGGCCTACCTGGCCGCCGCGCTCGGCATGACCAAGAACGCGCTGAGCCAGCTCGTCGACCGCACCGAGCGGCGCGAGCTGGTCAGCCGGGCGACCTCCGAGCACGACCGGCGGGTCGTTCTGCTCGGCGTGACGCCCGCCGGGAAGGTGCTGGCCGAGGCGGTGTTCGCCGAGACCAGCAAGCGTCTGCCCGACCTCGCCGAGAACCTCGACGCCGACGACCGGCGCGCCTTCGAACGCCTCGCCACCACCATCGTCGACGCGGCGGGCGTCCCGGCGTCCACCTCCTCCTGACCCGTCGCGCGGATCAGGCGTCGGGCGTGGATGACGGGACCGTCGCCGGTCGGGCCGCCGGCGGGGCGGCGAAGTCCGGCAACGTCACGCCGGACGTCTGCGGCAGCCGCACCGCGTCGACGGCGACCTGCGGCTTGCGCCCGGAGACGATCAGCACCTGGTAGGAGGTGACCTCGAGGTTACGCCCGGCGTACGGGATCAGCGCGGCCGGTGACCCCGGCCGGATGTGCCCGAGATGCCGGCCCCGCCCCGGGAGGACCGCACGCACCACGTACAGGCGCTCACCGGTGGCGGCGTGCCCGAACGGCTCGGCGTCGTCGGGGATCTCCCCGCCGGAGGCCGCGGCCCAGCGCCCGGCGTCGATCAGCACCTCGTAGTTGGCCACCTTGATCTCCGCGCCGCGGTAGCCGATGTTGGCCGCGCCGAACGCGGGCCGGACCTTGCCCGGGTAGAGGCCACCGTCGACGGTCGCCCGGCACACCCACAGCGGGGTCCCGTTCGCCTCGCGACCGTGCGCCGGGGCACCGGCCGGCACAGCACCGTGACGGGCGGCGACCCAGCGGTACGTGGACGAGTCGACGGCGTGCATCGAGGTGGCCGGCCCGTCAGTCCTCGTCGACGTGGTATGCGGTGTGGACCCGGGTGACGTCGTCGCCGTGGACGTTGTATTCGGTCAGCGACGGGACGAGGGCGGTGACCCGGGGTGGTTCGGCGAACGCGTTCCCGCCGACGTACAGGGCGGTCAGCGCCGTGAGCTCGGTGACGCGGCCGGGCAGCGCGGTCAGCTGGTTGCGGTACGCGTTGAGCTTCCGGAGCGAACGCAGCGCGCCGATCGTCCCGGGTAACGCGGTCAGGTTGTTGGCCTGCACGTACAGCTCGGTCAGCGACTCCAGGCGCCCGATCGTGTCGGGCAGCGACGTCAGCGCGTTCCGGCCGAGACCGAGCACGGTCAGTGCGGTCAGGTCGCCGATCTCGTCCGGCAACCGGGTGAGCCCGCAGCCGGGCAGGTAGAGGTGGGTGAGGCCGCGGAGGGCTCCGATCCCGGCGAGGTCGGTCAGCGGGTTGCCGTCCAGCCCGAGCGACCGCAGCGCGGGGAGCTTCGCCAGCACCGCGGGCACCGAGGTGAACCGGTTCTCCGGCAGCGTGAGGGTGCGGAGGGCGGCCAGGCCCGTCATCGTGTCCGGCAGCGTGTCGAGACGGTTCTGCCCGGCGTAGAGCTCCTGCAGCGCGGTCAGGTCGCCGATGCGCTCCGGCAGCGCGTCGAGCTGGTTCTCCATCAGGCCGAGCTCGGTGAGGGCGGTCAGCTCGCCGATGCTCTCCGGCACCGCGGTGAGCTGGTTGGAGCTGAGGTAGAGCGCGGTGAGGCGGGTGAGGCCACCGAGCGTCTCCGGGACGGTGGTCAGCCGGTTGCCGTTGAGCCCCAGCGCGGTCAGCGACGTCAGGTCACCGAACCGTTCCGGCAGCGACGTCAGCTGGTTGCGGGCCAGGTACAGCACCTCGAGCGCCCCGAGGTCACCGACGGCCGGCGGCAGCGTGGTCAGCCGGTTGTCGTCCAGGTCGAGGGTCCGCAGGCGGGTGAGCGCGCCGATGTCGTCGGGCAGCGTCGTGAGCTCGTTGTCGCACAGCACCAGCTCGGTGAGCCCGGTGAGGCCGAAGAGCGGGCCGGGCAGCTCGCGCAGACCGAGGTTCGACAGGTCGAGCCGGGTGTGGCCTTCCGCCGCGGCCCGGGCGATGCGCTCTTCCGCGCGTGCTGCCATTCGGACGACTCCGTTCGCGTTGTTCGGTTGCGGCGCACCCTATCGGCCGCGTCCAGGTACGCGATCACCGTCGCCGGCCCCCGGAGCTCAGGAACGGATCCGTAGGTCGACGACCATCTGCGCGGCCTCCTTCATGCCCGCCTCGGGAGGCTCGGATCCGGACCGGTCGATCCGCCGGTGGGTGCGCGCGATCGTGGTGACCTCGTCGTCGGACACCGGGAGCGCCTTGCGTGCGCGCAGCGCCAGCGCGGTGGGTTGCCACGCGGCCGTCCACCGTGCGCGTCCGTCGTCGTCCATCGACTCCCAGCCGTGACCGGCCTCGGCCGACGAGGCCCGGGCCAGCCGCTCGGCCAGCGCGTTCACCTCGCCGCCGCGCCGGCGACTCACCGCAGCACCTTCGGCATGAACATGGAGAAGACGGTCTCACAGCCCGACGACCGGTTGGCGGGGCTCCGCCGGTGCCTCGGAAGAGGCGCCGGTCGCCGTTCGCGGGGATCCGCCGGGGTGCGCGGCGAAGCGGCGGTCCGGGCGGGTGCCGTCGAGCGCGAGGTCGGCCAGCACGCGTCCGAGCGCGGGCAGGAACTTGAACCCGTGCCCGGAGAACCCGGTGGCCACGACCACGGGGCCGACCCGGTCCAGCACGAAGTCCGCGTCGGGCGTGGTGGTGTACGTGCAGCTGATCGGCGTGAACGTGTCCGGGTCGACGCCCGGCACCCAGGTGCGTGCGTACTCGCGCAGCGCGGCCAGCTGCGCGGGCTCTGGGGCGTAGTCGCGGTGGTCGGGGTCGACCTCCGGCCCGACGCCGTGGAAGCCGACCTTGATGCCCTCGCCGGGTGTCGCCAGCCCGTAGGTCCCGCCGTACGCGCCCCCGACGCGGTGCCCGAAGCTGGGCCAGGTGTCCTCGGGCAGGCGGGCCCGGAAGTGCGCGGGCTGCTCCTGCGTCACGCGCAGCGGTGGCAGCGGCACGAGTGCCCCGACCAGCGCGTTCGCCCAGGCGTTGACGGCCGCGACGACCCGGCGGGCCCGGTAGCTCCCGGTGTCGGTGTGCACGAGGACGGTGTCGTCGCCGAGCACCTCGATCGACGTCACCGGGGTTTCGTGCCGGACGAGCGCCCCGGCGGACGCGGCGGCCGACTGCAACGCGCGGACCGACCGGTCGGCGTGCAGACGCCCGCTGTCCGGGTGGAACAGGGCCCGGGTGTCGAACCGGATCCCCGGCCAGCGTTCGGCGGCCTCGTCCGGCGTCAGCCAGGAGTGCGGCACGCCGGCGGCGCCCAGGCCCGCGGCGAGGACGTCCAGCTGCGGGTCGTCGCCGTGATCGACGCCGCCGGTGACCGTCAGCAACGCCGTGCCGGTGGTGTTCTCCAGCTCCCGCCAGAGTTCCCTGGCCTCCCGCGCGAGGTCGATGTACACCCGGTCGGGATAGGACAGCCGGAAGATCCGCGAGGCCCCGTGCGAGGCTCCCCGGGTGTGGCCGGCCGCGAACTGTTCGAGCAGCACCACGCTCCGGCCCCGGCGGGCCAGCTGCCAGGCCGCGGCCGAACCCACGCCACCACCGCCCACCACGACGACGTCCACGTCGGACCGGCTCATCCCAGGTGCTCCCGCGCGACGACGGTGACGATCCGTCCGTCGGTGACGACCGCCACCGGGCCCGGGCCGGGCGCGACCCGGCTGACCGGTTCGCCGGACCCCACCGTGGGCAGGGGCGGTCGGATCCACGCGGTGATCGGCGCGTCGCCGGGCTCTCCGGCCAGCGCGTCCGCGGTGAGCGACCCGACGACGTCCCCGAGCGACCAGCTCGTCGCGTCGGTGGCGCGGGGGAGCACCACCAGCGCGGGGCCGTCTCCCAGCGCGGCCCTCGCCTCGCCGACGGTCGCGGTGGACGGCACGGCCGTCGGCGCGGCCGGGCTCCGGAGTGCGTCCGCGACGCGCGGGCCCTCGGGGGACTCGAGGAAGCCGGTGCGGAGCAGCCAGTCGTCGTCGAAGTACTTCGACAGGTAGGCGCGCCCGGAGTCCGGCGCCAGCACCACGACCAGGTCGTCGGGGCCGAGCTCCCGCGCGATCCGCAGCGCCGCGGCCACCGCGGTGCCGGAGGACCCGCCGACCAGCAGACCCTCCTCGCGTGCCAGCGCGCGTACGGTCCCGATCGACTCCCGGTCGCCGATCCGCTCGATCCGGTCGAGCACGTCGCGGTGGTACGACAGCGGCCAGTTGTCCTCGACCGTCTGCGGATGCAGGTAGTGCCCGACGCTCTCGACGAAGTACGGGCTGCCGTCGCCGCCGCCGTAGACCGATGTCGCCGGGTCCGCGCCGACGATCCGCACCCCACCGGCCTTCTTCAGGTACGCACCGGTGCCGCTGACCGTGCCGCCGGTGCCGATCCCCGCGACGAAGTGCGTGACCCGCCCGCCGGTCTGCTCCCAGATCTCCGGCCCGGTCGTGTCGAAGTGCGCGGCCGGGTTCGCCGGGTTGTCGTACTGGTCGGCGAGCCACCCGCCGGGCGTCTCCCGGGCCAGGCGCGCGGCCAGCTGACTGACGTGCCGCGGGTCGTCCCGGGGAACCGCCGAGGTGGTGACGACGACCTCGGCGCCGTACGCGCGCAGCGCCGCGAGCTTCTCCGGGCTCGACTTGTCCGGGACGACGACGATGGCACGGTAACCGCGGTGCGCGGCGATGAGCGTCAGCCCGACGCCGGTGTTCCCGGACGTGCCCTCGACGATGACGCCCCCGGGCCGCAACGAACCGTCCCGCTCGGCGGCGAGCACCATCCCGAGCGCCGCCCTGTCCTTCACGCTCGACCCCGGGTTGAGGAACTCGGCCTTGAGATACACCGGCGTGGTGAGCCCGGCGGTGATCCGCCGGAGCCGGATCAACGGCGTGCCGCCGATCGCGTCCAGCACCGACTCGAAGGTGTGCGTCACGCCCCCGACCGTATAACCCTCATTGCACATCGGGAAGATAGATTTCAGGCTCCGGGTCCAGGATCGCCACTCGCTCCCAGCGCCGATTCGCGGAATCGACGTAGGACAGGCTGATCCGGATTTCGTAGTCGGATTCCGGTCCTCCGCAGCCGATGTTCATGACCTCGTAGAGCCCCGGCTGTCCGGGCACCGAGTCGAACCGCACGTTCTTCGTTTCGCCGGGCGCGAGGAAGTGGAGGTGACGTGTCCGATCGGAACCGGGGATACGGACGGCGATGTCACGGACCAGCAGGGTGCTGTGGTTCGACACGCTGACCGTGACGGAGATGCAGTCGAGTGTTCCGTTCACATCGAGTTCGGTAGTCACGAAGCGGCCGATGATCTGGCCGGCTTGGCGGGACTCCTCCTCGGCCCGTCGTTCGCGTGCCACTCTGCGCGCCTGTCGATCGGGAGCCGGTGTGAGCTTCTCTTCGATGAGACCGGCGAGCTCCACCGCGGTCGTCGTACGCGCGTCCACGAAGGCTGTGGTAGCGAGCAGGCCGGGGATCTCGGTGTCGTCCATCCGCACGGGGAGTATGTAGTCCTCACCGGTCGAGAACGCGCGGGCCTGCGCTATTCGTCGTTCGTGGTTGGGCCAGGCCTGACGGGCGTAGGCCTCGGACGCGAAGAGAACGCAGTACTCGGACCGGAAACCGTAGATTTCCGCGAGCCGATCATGAAGGTTGCGTCCCCACAGTTCGATCCTTTCGTGCTCGTCGTAGAAGACCCGGACGCCGGCGTCCAGCAGACGCCCGGCGACCTCACGCACATAGGCCCGGTCTTCTCCCGCAAACGAAAGGCACACATCGTAGGTGGTCAGGGGCAACGCCATGACCGGATCCTAGGCGTCAGGGATCCATTCGCCTCCCGGGTCGGCGCCAGGCACAGTCGACGCTAGATCAGGCGGCGTCGGACGCGCCAGACCACGACGCCGAGCAAGGCCGCCGCGGCGGCGGCGAACAACGTCGCCTCGATCAATTGGAACGTCCAGAACCGGTCGGCCGGGTGGTAGACCGCGAACTGCTGGATGCCCCGCGCGTGCAGGAACTGGTTCACGTTGGTGCCCGCCTCGTTGGCGGCGGCCTCCAGATCGGCGTACTCGGCCGAGCTCAGCCGCCGCCCGGTGGCGTCGGCGTAGCCGTGTTCGATCGTCCAGTCCGCGGACCCGGCCCCGGCCGGCGCCGTCGCGCCGGCGGTGGGGACCGGCTCCGTGGTGGTGAGCGGCGTGGCGTAGGCGGGGCGGGCCAGCAGCGCCACCGGCATCCGGGCGGCGAGGAAGGCCCCGAACGCAACGCCGAACGCGGGCAGGCTGCGCCGCAGGAGCGCCCCGGCGGTGGTCGCGACGGCGAACGCGAACAGCGCGTAGGCCACCGGAACGAACCCTTCCAGGTCGAAGGCGTCGTACTGGAACCGCCCCTCCCACGCGTCGAACGGCTGCCGGAACCAGGTGAGCACCGCAGTGAACGCCCCGGTGAGCACGACCGTCACCCCGGCCAGCGCCGCGAGCTTGGCCGCCAGCCAGCGCATCCGCGGCACGGCCTGCGTCCAGGCGAGCTGCCAGGTGCCCTCCTCCAGCTCGCGCGCGAGCAGCGGCGCGCCGAGGAACGCACCGATGACGACGGGCACCAGGTAGAAGGCCGCCAGGAGGTTCTCCAGGTACCCGTACTCCTCGTCGAGCCGGCGGAACGAGGCCGCGCAGGCGTCGTCGAGACCGGCGCACCGGGCGGTGCCGCCGGGGAACAGGTCGTGCGCCTGCGTCCCGAGCACGAGCAGGGCGACGCCGAACAGGCCGACGAGCAGCCCCAGGACGCCGACCTCGGCGCGGTGCTGACGCCAGAGCAACCACGTCACGGCGTCACCGCGGCGCCCGGACGGCGCAGGTAGGCCAGCACCAGGTCCTCCAGCGCGACCGGCTGGGCCCGCCACCCGGGTGCGGCCGGGAGCCCGCCGTCGCGGACCAGCAGGGTCGTGTGCCGATCACTGTGGACGGCCTCCACCACGGTGCCGGCCCGGTCGAGGTCGGCGGCCGTGCGCGGGCCGACGAGCAGCCGGTGCTCGGCGAGCAGGGCGTCGATGTCGCCGGTGAGCGTCACCCGGCCCCGGTCGAGCACGACCAGGTGGTCGCAGACGCGTTCCAGCTCGTGCACGTCGTGGGAGGAGAACAGCACGGTCACCCCGCCCTCGGCCACCGCGCCCATCAGGACCTGCAGGAACTCACGCCGGGCCAGCGGGTCGAGGCTGGCCACCGGCTCGTCGAGCACGAGCAGGTCCGGGCGTTTCGCCAGGGCCAGCGCCAACGCGACCTGGGCCTGCTGCCCGCCGGAGAGCGCACCGGCCCTGCGGTCGAGCGGGATGCCCAGCGTCGCCAGCCGACGCTCGGCCAGCCCCTGGTCGAACCGCAGGTTGCAGGCCCGGCCGAAGCGGAGCATGTCGCCGACGGTGAAGCGCTTGTAGAGCGGGTGGTCCTGCGCCAGGAACCCGACCCGGGACAGGGTGCGCGGAGTACTGGCGGTGACGTCGGAACCGAGCACCTCCACCGAGCCGGCGCTCGGCGCCAGCAGCCCGACGGCCAGGCGCAGCAGCGTGGTCTTGCCCGCGCCGTTCGGCCCGACCAGGGCGATCACGCCGCCCGCCGGGAGCGCGAGCGTGCAGTCGCGCAACGCCCAGCCCTTCCGGTACCGCTTGCCCACCCCGTCGGTGCGCAGCGCGAACCCGGTCGCCGTCACGCCACGCCCTCGTTCTTCGTCTCCTGGTGCACGGACGTCAGGAGCGCGTCGACCGCCTGCTCGTCGAGGCCGGCCGCGTAGGCGCGGCGCAGCCAGGTCGCCAGCCCGCGACGCAGCGACGTGTACGTCGAGGCGGGGATCACCGGCGCCGGCCGGTCGTTGACGAACGTGCCCTGGCCGGGCCGGCCGGTGACCAGGTTCTCCTGCTCCAGCTGCCGGTAGGCCTTGGCGACGGTGTTCGGGTTGATCGCCAGGTCTTCGACCACCTCGCGGATGAGCGGGAGGCGGTCACCGGGCCGGAGGAAGCCCAGCAGCACCGCCTGGCGGACCTGCTGGACCAGTTGCCGGTACGGCGGCACACCGGAGTGGGTGTCGAGCCGGAAGTGGAACACGGAGCCCCCTTACTGCTTTACTAGGAAACTAGTAAAGCACGCCGGGGCGAGAGGCGTGGGGAGTGTCAGGACTGTGCCACCGCGCTGTTGAGATGGCAGAACACTGACACCCGTTCACACCGGTTTTTGCCGGTATTCGCGCGGGGACCGAGGCGCCAGCTACAGAGCTGGAACAGTGCAGAAATGTCAGAGCAATGACGCGCCGTCAATCTGCTCTCACTGCCGGCGTCACGCCCCCGGCCCCCACGATCGGAGTTCTCACCTATGTCCATCACCAAGCGGCTGCGCGCGCTTGTGGCAACGGGTGCCATCGGGATGTCCATGGTCCTCGTGCTCGCCGGCTGCGGCTCGCGAGCCGGCGACGACACGGCGGCCCAGGGGTCGGCCCCCGCGGCCAGCTGCGTCGACGCCTCCGGGGCCACCATCAAGCTCGGGTTCCTCAACTCCCTCACCGGTGGCATGGCGATCTCCGAGAAGACCGTCTCCAACGTGCTGCACATGGCTGCCGACGAGATCAACGCCGGCGGCGGCATCCTCGGCAAGAAGATCGAGTACGTCCAGGAGGACGGCGCCACCGACTGGCCCACGTTCGCGGAGAAGACCGAGAAGCTGCTCACCCAGGACTGCGTCGCCGCGATCTTCGGCGGCTGGACGTCGTCCTCGCGCAAGGCCGTCAAGCCGGTCGTCGAGAAGAACAACGGCCTCTTCTTCTACCCGGTGCAGTACGAGGGCCTCGAGTCGTCGAAGAACATCTACTACACCGGCGCGACCACCAACCAGCAGATCATCCCGGCGATGGACTTCCTCAAGTCCCGCGGGGTGAAGACGCTGTTCCTCGCGGGTAGCGACTACGTCTTCCCGCGCACCGCGAACGCGATCATCAAGCTGTACGCGAAGAAGCTCGGCATCCAGATCGTCGGCGAGGAGTACGTGCCGCTCGACAAGGACGACTGGACCAGCCAGGTGGCGAAGATCGTCAAGGCCAAGCCCGACTTCATCTTCAACACGATCAACGGCTCGTCGAACGTCGGCTTCGTCAAGGCCTACTACGACGCCGGTCTCAAGGCCGCGACGACGCCGATCATCTCGGTGTCGATCGCCGAGGAAGAGGCACCGGCGATGGGCCACGAGGTCACCGGGCACTACGCGTCCTGGAACTACTTCCAGTCACTGAAGACGCCGACGAACCCGAAGTTCATCAAGGACTGGAAGGCCTACCCCAACTCCAGCGGCGTCACCTCCGACCCGATGGAAGCCGCGTACATCTCGCTGTACCTGTACAAGGCCCTGGTCGAGAAGGCCGGCTCGTTCGACGTCGACGCGGTGAACGACGCCGCGAAGAAGAACACGATCACGTTCGACGCCCCGGAGGGCACCGTCACGCTCGACGGCGACAACCACCACATCTCCAAGCCCGGTCACATCGGACAGATCAACGCCCAGAACCAGTTCACGGTCGTCTGGGCCTCGGACAAGTTCATCGAGCCCGACCCGTACCTCGAGGGCTACGACTGGTTCCCGGAGAACATCCGCAAGCAGCTCGCGGACGCGGCGGGCTGATCACCGGACCACCGGAGGGGGTGCGTGTCGCCCGGCGGCACGCACCCTCACCCCTCGAACAGAGAGAGAGCACGTGGACGCCCTGATCACACCGCTGCTGAACGGCAGTGCACAAGGTGCGCTGCTCCTGCTCGCCGCACTGGGCCTCTCGCTCACCTTCGGTCAGATGGGCGTGATCAACATGGCCCACGGCGAGTTCCTCATGATCGGCGCCTTCACCGCCTACCTGGTCCAGCAGGTCATCTCCTCCAGCGACCTGTCGATCCCGGTCGCGCTGCCGGTCGCGTTCGTCGTGGCCGGGCTGTTCGGCCTCCTGCTGGAGGTCACGATCATCCAGTGGATGTACCGCAGGCCGCTGGACACCTTGCTCGTCACGGTCGGGGTCAGCCTGATCCTGCAGCAGGCGGCGCTGCAGATCTTCCCGTCCCAGGGCGTGCCGGTGGAGAAGCCCGGCTGGCTCGACGGGCAGCTGGGCGTCCTCGGCTACGACTGGCCGCTGCGGCAGGTGTTCACGATCGTGCTCGCGACCGTCTGCGTCGCCGCACTGGCGGCCTGGCTCAAGTACACCTCGTTCGGCCGACGCATCCGGGCGACCGTGCAGAACCGGGACCTCGCCGAGACCTCGGGCATCTCCACCCGCACCGTCGACCGGCTGACGTTCTTCGCCGGGTCCGGCCTGGCCGGGATCGCCGGCGTGGCCGCGTCGCTCATCGGCGGCACGAACTCGCAGATGGGCACCCAGTACATCATCCCGGCCTTCCTCGTCGTCGCCGCCGGTGGCATCGGCCAGCTCAAGGGCACGATCATCGCCGCGTGGGCGGTGGGCGTCGCCCTCGCGTACTTCGCCGACTGGACGACCGGCAGCTTGGCGCAGGTGCTCGCCCTCATCCTCGTGATCGTCTTCCTGCAGGTGCGCCCGCAGGGCCTGTTCACGGTGCGAACCAGGAGCTTGGTATGACCAAATGGTTCTCCCTCGCCGGTATCGGGGTGTTCGCGGTCCTGCTCCTCGTGGTCGCCCCGCTCGTGCTCACCGACCACTGGCTCAACAACCTCGGCAAGTACTGCTGCTGGGCCATCGCCGCCGTCGGCATCGGGCTGGCCTGGGGCCGGGGCGGGATGCTCGTGATGGGACAGGGGGTGTTCTTCGCCCTCGGCGCCTACTCGATGGCCATGCACCTCACGCTGGAGACCGCCGGTGACCGGGTGCCGGGGTTCATGGTGCTCTACGACCCGCTCGCGCCGCTCCCGGTGTTCTGGGAGCCGTTCCGCAGCGCGGTCTTCACGCTGCTGGCGATCGTGGTGCTCCCGGTGGTGCTGGCCGGCCTCCTCGGGTACGCGCTGTTCAAGCGGGGCGTGAAGGGCGCGTACTTCGCGATCCTGACCCAGGCGCTCGCCGTCGCGCTGGCCACGCTGATCAGCTCGACGATCCGCGAGACCGGCGGCGACACCGGGCTCAGCGACTTCAAGTACTTCTTCGGCTACGTGCTCAACGACCCGGCGAACAAGGT
This sequence comes from Cryptosporangium japonicum, assembly GCF_039524755.1. Classification (NCBI taxonomy): domain Bacteria; kingdom Bacillati; phylum Actinomycetota; class Actinomycetes; order Cryptosporangiales; family Cryptosporangiaceae; genus Cryptosporangium; species Cryptosporangium japonicum. The sequence goes on along the minus strand of NZ_BAAAGX010000010.1, from coordinate 326,050 downwards.
CATGGTGTACCTCATCGCGGCCGCGCTCCTGATCGTGTGCCTGCTCGCGGTGCGGCAGCTCTACCGCAGCCGCTTCGGTGAGCTCCTGGTCGCCACCCGGGACGCCGAGGAACGGGTCCGCTTCCTCGGCTACGACCCGGGCAACGTCAAACTCGTCGCGTTCGTCGTCTCCGCGTTGATGGCCAGCCTGGGCGGCGCGATGTTCGTGCCCATCGTCGGCATCATCACGCCGGCCGAGATCGGTGCCGCCGCCTCGATCGTCATGATCGCGGGCGTCGCCCTCGGTGGTCGCGCGTCGCTGTTCGGGCCCGCGCTCGGCGCGATGGCGGTCGGCTGGGGGCAGTCGAGCCTCGGTTCGACCTGGCCCGACGGCTGGCCGTACCTCCTCGGCCTGCTGTTCGTCGTCGTCATCCTCTTCCTGCCGAAGGGCCTGTCGTCGCTGCGGGTCCGGCGTCGCCGGCCGGTCGAGGCGCCCACCCCCGCTGCCGTCGAGCTGGAAGAGGTGAGGTCATGAGCCTCGTCGTCACGGACCTGCGTGTCGAGTTCTCGGGGTTCGTCGCGGTCGGCGGCGTCTCGTTCGACGCCCACCCCGGCGAGGTCCGGTTCCTGATCGGACCGAACGGTGCCGGCAAGACGACCTGCATCGACGCCGTCACCGGGCTGACCAGGGCCACCGGGTCGGCGCGGCTCGGCGACACCGAGCTGCTCGGCCGGCCGGTGCACAAGATCGTCCGCCTCGGCGTGGGCCGCACGTTCCAGACCGCGAGCGTGTTCGACGAGCTCTCGGTGCTGCAGAACCTCGACATCGCCGCCGGACGCCACCGCCGCTCGGCCTCGCTGCTGCGGGCCCGGCGCGGCGTCGACGCGTCGATCGAGCGGGCGCTGGAGGAGACCGGGCTCACCGGCGAGCTCGCCCGGCCGGCCGGCATCCTGTCGCACGGACAGAAGCAGTGGCTGGAGATCGCGATGCTGCTCGTGCAGGACGCACAGGTGTTGTTGCTCGACGAGCCCGTCGCCGGCATGAGCCAGGACGAGCGCACCGCGACCGGCGAGCTCCTGCAGCGCGTCGCGGCGAACCACATCGTGCTCGTCGTCGAGCACGACATGGACTTCATGCGCCGCTACGCCACCCGCGTGACCGTGCTGCACCAGGGCACGGTGCTCTCGGAGGGCACGGTGGCCGAGGTCCAGGCCGACCCGAAGGTGCAGGAGGTCTACCTCGGCACCGCCGGAGCCGCCACCACCGCCGCCATGTCGGTGGTGCCCAACCGCGAGGAGGACTGACGTGCTCGAGCTCACCGACGTCGAAGCCGGCTACGGGCGCACGCGGGTGCTGCACGGCGTGACGGTGCCGACCGGCAAGGTCGTGGCCGTGCTCGGCCACAACGGCGCCGGCAAGACGACGCTGCTGCGCCTGGCGATCGGCCTCATCAAGCCCTCGCACGGCCGGGTGCTCTTCGACGGCGAGGACGTCACGTCGCTCGCCCCCAACCAGCGCATCGCGCGCGGCATGGCCTACGTACCGCAGGGGCAGCAGGCCTTCGGTCAGCTCACGACGCTCGAGAACCTGCAGCTCGTCGCCGACGGGCGCCGGGGCGGCAAGGCCCTCGTCGACGCGCAGCTGGCGCGTTTCCCCGCGCTGGAGCAGTTCGCCGCCCGCAAGGCCGGGCTGCTCTCGGGCGGGCAGCGCCAGCAGCTCGCGATCGCCCGCGCCCTCATCACGTCGCCGAAGCTGCTCATCCTCGACGAACCGACCGAGGGAATCCAGCCCACGATCGTCGCCGAGATCGAGCAGACGATCATCCAGCTGGCCGCCGAGGGCATGCACGTGCTCCTCGTCGAGCAGCACATCGGGTTCGCGCTCGAGGCCGCCGAACGGTACGTCGTGCTCGCCTCGGGGCGCGTCACCCAGACCGGTGACGGTGGTGCGGCGGCCACGTCCACCGTACGGGCCGCGATGGCGATCTGACCTGCGCGCAACGCGGCCGTAACAGCGGGCCGGGAGGATGCCCCCGAGGGGGCGCCATTGTGTCGACGGACAACGCGCGCGCGGCCGCGGAGGACAGCCTCGAGGACTACGCCTTCCGCTACGTTCCGCGCACCTTCCGGCGCTGGAGCGCGGCCTCGGTCGGCGCCACCGCCCTGGGGTCGATCGCGTTCCTCGCCGACTTCTCGATCGGCGCGAGCATCGGCATCGACCACGGCACCGCCAACGCCGTGCTCGGCATCCTGTTCGCGTCGGTCGTCATCGTCGTCGTCGGGGTGCCGGTCGCCTACTACGCCGCGCGCTACAACCTCGACCTCGACCTCATCGCCCGTGGCTCGGGGTTCGGTTACTACGGCTCGATCCTCACCACGATGATCTTCGCCGGTTTCACCTGCATCTTCTTCGCGCTGGAGGGCGCCATCATGGCGCAGGGGCTGCAGGTGGCGACCGGGATGCCGCTGTGGCTCGGGTATCTGCTCTCCACCGTCGTCGTGATCCCGATCGTCATCTACGGCATGCGTGCGCTGGAGCGCCTGCAGTTCTGGACCACGCCGCTGTGGCTGGCCCTCGCGCTGCTGCCGCTGCTGTGGATCCTCGTCTCCGACCCCGAGGCGGTGCGCGCCTTCACGTCGTTCACCGGCAACTCCGACGGCTCGGTCCGGTTCGGTGCCGTGGTGTCGAGCGCGGCCGTGTGCTTCGCGCTCACCCCGCAGCTGGCCGAGCAGATCGACTACCTCCGCGCGATGCCGCCGCGCACGGCGTCGAACCGGCGCTCGTGGTGGACGTCGTTCGCGTTCGCCGGCCCGGGCTGGGTGGTGTTCAGCGGCACCAAGCAGGTGATCGGGGTGTTCCTCGCGGTCTACCTCCTGGTGAAGGTCGAGCCCACGCTCGGGCACCGCGCGACCGAACCGGTCAAGCAGTTCGTCGTGATGTACCAGACCCTGGTGCCCGACTGGCTCGCGATCGTGCTCGCGCTGATGCTCATCGTCGTGGCGCAGGTGAAGATCAACGTGACGAACGCCTACTCGGGGTCGCTGGCCTGGTCGAACGTGTTCACCCGGCTGGCGAAGCACTACCCGGGTCGCACGATCTTCGTCCTGTTCAACCTGGTGATCGCCTACGCGCTGATGATGCTCGACGTCTTCACGCTCATCTCGTTCGTGCTGAGCCTCTACGCGAACGTCGTCATGGCGTGGCTCGTGACGATCGCCGCCGACATCGCCGTCAACAAGTGGGTGCTGCGCATCTCGCCGCGCTTCCCCGAGTTCCGCCGGGGCATGCTGCACGACTGGAACCCCGTCGGGCTGGTGTCGGTGGGGCTCGCCTCCGGGCTGTCGCTGCTCGCGTTCGCCGGGGTGCTCGGCGCGGACGTCAAGCCGTTCTCGGTGCTCATCGCGATCGGCGTCGCGCTCGTCACCACGCCGGCCATGGCCCTCGCCACGCGGGGCCGCTACTACCTGCGCCGCCGCTCCGACGGCATCGACTCGCCCCGGTTCGACGCCGACGGCAACCCCTCGGGTGAGCGGCTGCGCTGCCACGTCACCGGCTACACGTTCGAGCGGCCGGATATGCTGGCCTCGGCCGAGAGGGGGCCGCACGGCGAGGTGCAGTACGTGTCGTCGCTGGCGCTCACGCTCGACGATTCCGATCGGTACGTGCTCCCGCCCGAGGCCGCCGAGCCCCCGCGCTGGGCGGCCGCCCGGCAGAGGGAGGCGTGATGGAGGAGCCGGTCGACACCGCGACCGCGATTCTCGCGAGCGCCGCGGTCCTGCTGCGTGAGCGGACGTTCGACGACATCTCCTACCGCGCGCTCGCCGACGAGGTCGGCATCTCCGAGCGCACGATCTACCGCCAGTACCCCACCCGCGCGCACCTGCTCGCCGCGCTCTCGAACTGGATCGAGCAGACCTACTTCCCGCTGCCGCCGTTCGTGACCGTGCCCGAGTTCTGCTCCGCGGTGCACGAGCGCTTCCGCGCATTCGACGCGTCGCCCGCGTACGCGTACGTCGGCGCGCGGGCGTCCGCGATCTCACCGACGCTCGACGCCGCCGGCCCGGCCTACCTCACGCGGGCGATCGAGGCGCTGCTCGACGTGGCGGCGCCGACGCTCAACCGGCGCGACCGGCGCCGGGTCGCGGCGTCCCTGCGCTACTTCTCGTCGGCGATGTTCTGGGCGCGGTTGCGCACCGGCTTCGACTTGGACGCGGCCGAGATCTGCGACGCGTTCGATCGCGCCGTGGGCACCGTGCTGGGGAGGCTGCCCGACGCGACGTGGGCGAAGCAGTGACCACGCTGAGCGGCACGCAGACCGCGATCCTCTCCGCGTACGCCGAGCTGATCGAGGAACTCGGCAGCGACGACGTGTCGTTCCGGGTCATCGCGCGCCGCGCCGGCATCGCCCAGCGCACGGTGTTCCGCAACTATCCGACGCGCGTCGACCTGCTGCTGGCGACCGCGGCGTGGATCGAGGCGACCCTGTTCGCCCGCGAGGAGCTGGACTCGATCTTCGACATCCCCCTCGCGATCCGCGACGCGATGCAGCGGTACGACGCCCGGCCGGAGCTCGCGCACGTCGTCGCCGAGACCGCGATGCGCGGCGTGAGCGGCGCGGCGCCCGCACCCGGCCGGGCACAGCTCGAACGGCTGCTGGACGCCGAGGTGCCCTCCCTCGACGCGGCCCAGCGCCGTGCGGTCGTCGCGGCGCTGGCCCACCTCGACTCCGTCGGCACCTGGGTGACGTTCCGCCGCGAGTTCGGCATGGACCGGCGCGACATCGCCGACGCCGCCGCGTGGGCCGCGGAAGCGGTGCTCGACACCATCCGCGACCGCGTCAGCCCGTGACCGGATCGGCCACCCGCCGGCTCGACGCTTTTCCCGGGGAACACCGACATACTGTTGTCGCGTGGGCCTCGGAGGGTGGGGGCATGACCGAGAGCACGAACCCCACGACCAGTTCCACCGCACGGCGCTCGCTCGACCTGTGGCTGACGATGTGGAACACCGACGGCACCCTCGCCCGGCAGATCTGCGCCGACGACTTCCGGATCCACTTCGCGGTGACCGAACGTGACGGATCGACCCCGGCGGACGACATCCGCACCGCGGACGACTTCGCCGGGTACCTCGACTGGTGGCACGAGCAGAACCCCGGCGTCGTCTTCACCCGGATCGACGACGCCATCGACGGAGACCACGGGCGGCTGCTCTGGGACGTGGACGCGGACGGCCACCGCGCGGGCGGCGTCGACGTGTTCGACTTCGACCAGGACGGGCGGGTGCGACGGGTCTGGTCCGTCGGCGGGCAGCGGAGCATGCGCAGCTGACGAAGGACACCCGGTTGCCTCTGCGAGACTCGAGGCATGAAGCGAGCCGAGCGGCAGTACGCCCTGGTCGACCTGCTCCGCGGAGCGCGCCGGCCCTGGTCCGCCGCTCGGCTCGCCGACGAGTTCGGGGTGTCCTCGCGAACCATCGAACGCGACATCGGCGCGCTCCAGTCGGCCGGCGTCCCCATCTACGCCGACCACGGGGCAGCGGGCGGCTACTCGATCCTGCGGGAGTACTCGTTGCCGCCGCTGAACCTGTCGGCCACCGAGTCGCTGGCGGTGCTCGCCGGGCTCGCGCTCCTCGATTCCTCGCCGTACCAGGGAGCCGCCCGCCGGGCCCGCGCCAAGATCGCGGCGGTGATGGGGGAGGAGCATCGCGCGCCCGTGCAGGAGCTGCTCGGCCTGATGAAAGTCATCGACGCCGTCGCCGCCACGGACGACGTGGTGCCGCTCGGGATGCTCGCGGACGTGATCGCCGCGCGGCGCGTGGTGCGGCTCACCTACCTGGGGGAAGGCCCGGACGGCGGCCCGGACCGCGCCACCACGACCGTGCGCGACGTCGAGACGATGGGCCTTCTCCGCGCCGGCGACGCGTGGCTGCTGACCGGGTGGTGCCGGCTCCGCAACGCGATCCGCGGTTTCCGCATCGAGCGGATCACCCGGCTCGAGATCCTTCGTGAGGTGCCGCCCCGGCGTGACCCGGCGCTGATCGAGGCGGACCTCGCGCGGTGGCCGACGCGAAGCCTCGCGTGATTTCACGTCGGCCGACGCGAAGCCTCGCGTGATTTCACGTCGGCCAACGTGGAGCCTCGCCTGATTTCGCGTCGGCCAACGTGGAGGCTCGCCTGATTTCGCGTCAGCCGCCGGGAGGGCCGGGGCGGCTCAACCGGCGGCGCTCGGTAGCGGCCCCGGCGATTCCGGCCCGGGGGATTCCGGCCCGGGCCGCATCGGCACGGCGTTCCGCGGACGGAGCACCCGGGGGTTCAGCGGGCGCGCCCGCCGGACCAGCAGCCCCGCGAGGGCGGCCCCGACCGCCGTCGCCAGCACCGCGCTGCCGGGCACCAGCGAGATCCCGTCGGCCGGGTAGCTCGTGCCGTTCCAGCGGAACAGCGCCTCGGCCGGCCCGTACACACCGCCGTACACGAACGCGGCGTAGAGCACCGGCGTGAGGAACGTCAGCGCGGTCCACCGCACCACCGACGCCGACCGGGGACTGCCCTCGCGATGCAGCAGCATCCACGCGATGACCACCAGGTACAGGATCACGAACAGCAGCGGGGCGCTCGCCATCGGGTCGTCGAGGACGTGGTGAAGGACACCGAAGCCGACGCTCAGCGCCGCCGGTACCAGGGCGAGCAGCGCGGTGCCGAGGCCGGACGCCCGACCGCGGGCGGTCCGCGCCGCGACCACCGCGGACACCCCGAACCCGAGCATCACCGCGGTGGTGAGGATCGGCAGCCCGAGCGGCAGGAACGGATGGTTCACCAACGGCGTGCCCTGCGCCCCGAGCAGCGGCCAGGACAGCGCGGCGATCACGGCCACGGCGGTGAGCCGTTGCCGGACGACCGCGTGGGGGTACGGCGGCCCGGCGATCTTCCACGCCGACAGCGCGACGACCCCGCCCACCACCAGCGCCAGCACGAACGCGGGGAGCCCTTCCCGGCCGAGCCGCTCGCCCAGCCCGTCCGCGCCGAGCAGCGCGACGACCAGGACACCGGTGGCCGCGACCGCGCGCGGACGGTCGGCGGCGGCGAGGAACAGGCACACCGCGGCCAGCAGGATCGACGCCCAGCGCAGCTCGGCGACCCAGAGATAGATCTCGCCGTCGCCGCCCGGCATGGGCGCCACCGCGGCCGTGCGCGGCATCGCCGGGGTGAGGACCGTGAGCGTGTAGGCCCAGGCCACGACCGCGAGCGCCAGCCCGGCGAGCCCGGTGGTGGCGGCCGGCCGGCCGCTCCGGATCGGTGCCTGCGTCTTCTCCGGCACCGGGGCCGGGGCCCGCCGGCTCCTGGTCAGCCCGAAGCTCAGCACCAGCAGCGAGAACGTCGTCAGCTCGACCAGGGTGCCGGACACGTGCACCAGTTGGTACATGCGGTCGTCCGCGTTGGGCGGCATCGGCGCGGCGAACGTCACCTGTCCCGGCAGCACCCCGACGAGATACCGGAGCGCGGCGGCCGGCCCGACGGCCGTCGTGAGGACCAGCGGCACGGCGACGGCCGCGGCCGCGAGCACGACGGCCACCGCGGTACCCGGCACGGCGTAGGCCAGCGCCCGACGCCCCGGCTCGGCCGCGGCCCGGCGCGTCACCCAGATCATCAGCGGTGCCCACACCAGCACCGTCACGACCGGAACCCAGGCCGGAACGGTCGCCGCGAGACCCGCGAGCACGATCAACGCCGACGCCGGCCCGACCGCGTAGGCCCGGTTGACCGGCGTCGACATCCGCCGGGCCAGCCACCAGCCGGCCAGCACCGCGAACCCGAACGGCACCACGTAGGCGACCGGCGCCCACCGGTCGGACGCGGCCAGATCGAGCCCGGACGCCGTCGTGATCCGGCTGAACAGCACGTTCGACAGGTTGCGCACGAGGGTGGTCGCCAGCGCGGCGAGGAGGAGCGCCGCGAACGGGCTCAGCGCGCCCGCCCGCCCGGGAACGTGTTCGCGCCACCCGTGCGGCACGCCGTTCTCGTCCGGAACCGGCGGTGAGAACGCGAGGCTGGCGACGAACGTCAGCCGGCGTAACCAGGCCGCCGGGCCGTCGATCGCCCCCATCTCGCCCCGCCACTCCCGCTCCATGTCGTCGCGGAGGTCGGCCGGCCACCGCTGGGCGGCCCGGCGCAGCAGCCAGTTCATGTCGTCCTCGGATTCGGCCGGACGGCGGCACCGGAACCACCGAGCTGCTGGCGCAGCGCGGCCAGCTCGACGCGCGCCGTCGTCAGACCCTCCGGAGTGAGCCGGTAGTACCGCCGCGCGGGGCGCCCGGCCGCGGCCGGATCGACGTCCTCCCAGGTGGCGGTGACCCACCCGGCTTTCTGGAGCCGGACCAGGATCGGGTAGAGGGTGCCGCTGGGTTGGCCGGTGGCGCGCATCAGGTCCAGCCCGTAGCGCTCGGCGTCGGGGTCGTCGAGAAATGCGGCCAGCACCCGGGCCATGCCGGTCGTCAACCGGGGCGGTGAGTCCATGGGCGGGATCCTACATAGGGGTACTGACGCTTTTCTACAGAGGGGCGACCGCGCCGTCTCCGGCTACTGCTCGAAGCTGTTCAGGTAGCCGTGCCAGTTACGGCCTCGCTCGTGCCGCATCGCCACCGGGTCCATCGCGGTGAGGACGGGTTCGCCCCGCGGGTCGATGCAGAACACGTGATCGTTCCGGATGTCGATGCCGTACCGCAGGGTCGTGCCCCGGATGCCGCCCACGTCCACGTAGCCGTGGCCGCCCCGGTACACGATCTGATCCGTTCGGTCCAGCACGCATTCGAACCCCCAGCGGGGTTCGAAGTCGGGCAAGCCGACGTCGGTGAGGTAGTGGCGGGTGGCGGCGGAGAGAGCGGGATGGATCCGGGCCGCATCGAGCGGTCGCAGGTGGTCGCCCCAGAGGCGGCGCACCTGGGCGAGGACCTCGTCGCTCCAGCCGGGAGAGTTCGTCATCGATCAGTCGAGGCCCAGCCGCGCCAGGTTCGGGCAATCACATCCGCGCTCCGATCGCTCGCCGGGTCGAGATGCCGGTCCCGGCCGCTCGACCCCGAACGTAGCCATCCGTGCGCCGGAACGGGCGAGGCGCGATGTCGGTTTAGGTCCTGAACGGCGGGATACGGAGCGGTGATGTCATCGCTCCGGGCTGTGGCCCTCTGTTGTTCGCTGAAGAAGTCTCCGGCGCCGTCCAGTTCCGAGCTCATCGCCCGGGAGATCCTGACCGCGCTCGCGGATCACGACGTCGAGGGTGACGTCGTCCGGGTCGTCGATCACGACGTGCGGTTCGGGGTGTCGACCGACGAAGGTGACGGGGACGAATGGCCCGGTATCCGGGCGAAGATCCTCGCCGCGGACATCCTGGTGATCGCCACCCCGATCTGGATGGGGCAGCCGGCCAGCGTCAGCAAGGTGGTGCTCGAGCGCCTGGACGCCGAACTGTCGGAGACCGACGACGAGGGGCGGTTGTCGACGTACGGCAAGGTCGCGGTGCTCGGCGTCGTGGGCAACGAGGACGGGGCGCACCACGTCACGGCCGAGGTGTTCCAGGCCCTGAACGACGTGGGGTTCACGATTCCGGCGAACGGCGCCACGTACTGGGTGGGCGAGGCGATGCAGACGGTCGACTACGACCAGGCCGGGCCCAAACCCGACACCACCGGCGCGGCCACCAAGACGCTGGCCGCGAACGCGGCGCACCTCGCGCGGCTTCTCCGGGCGAGCCAGTACCCACCCGCGTAGGACGACCACCGAGTGCGGCGCGGGGCGCTCGGACGACCGCACCCGCGCCGCGGTGGTCGGCTCAGTCGGTCTCCGGCCCCGAGCAGTAGTCGCAGTTGGGCGGGCAGTCCGCCGAGGTGCGGCCGTCGTGTCCCGCGGCGGGGGTGGTCAGGCGGGCCGTCGCGCGGGCCGGCCGGTTCAGGGTGCGTGAGCCGGAACCGGTGGCGCGTGGCGTCGACAGGAGCGTGGACGAAGACATCGGAGCCCTCCCGGGGCGTCGAACGAAGGTACGAGACGAAGGCGCCGCGCAGGCAGCCGTCAGAGTGCGATGGGGATCGGGATCGATCCGGCCTCGGGCATACCGGCGCAGGTAGGCCGGCATCTCGCGCAACGAGGACGTCGCCGGGGGTCAACCCGACGCTCTCGTCCTCGACGGTACCGCCTCGCGGCCGGATCAGTCGAATGCTTAACCAGGTGGAAACCGGGGCGTCGCGCTCACTCCGGCCCGCGGGCGTAGACCAACGCGAGCTGGGTGCGGTCACGCAGGCCCAGCTTGCGCAGGGCGGCGGACACGTGGTTCTTGACCGTTCCCTCGCTCAGGAAGAGCGAGCCCGCGATCTCGGTGTTCGACGCCCCGGTCGCCACCAGCCGCGCCACCTCGTCCTCACGCGGGGACAGCACCGCGGACGGTTCGGCGGACGGTGGCGGGGCGCCACCGTCGATCCGGGCCACCACCCGCGCCGAGACGTGGCTGTCGATCACGGTTCCGCCCTCGGCGGCGACCCGGATCGCGGCGACGAGCGTCTCCGGCGACGCGTCCTTGAGCAGGAACCCGCTGGCGCCGGCCCGGAGCGCGCCGAACAGGAACTCGTCCTCGTCGAACGTCGTGAGCAGCAGGCAGCGCACGCCCGGGTGGTCGCGCCCGATCCGCGCGATCAGCTCGACGCCGGACAGGCCGGGCATGCGCGCGTCGACCAGCGCGACGTCGACGGCGAGGTGCGCCAGCTCGCGCAACGCGCTCTCGCCGTCGGCGGCCTGGCCGACGACGGTGAGGCCGGGCTCGAGCTCCAGCAGCCGTTGCAGGCCCCGGCGCATCAGGTCCTGGTCGTCGACGAGCAGGACGCGGATCGTGGTCATGCCGGTTCGGGCAGGTCGACGCGGACCAGGAAACCGCCGCCGGGCTCGTTGCCGGTGTGCAGCGCGCCCCCGACCGCACGGACCCGTTCGGCCAGCGAGGTCAGGCCGAACCCGCGGGGCCGCGAGCCGTCGCCGTGGCCGTCGTCGGACACCGCCAGGTGCACCGCGCCGGGGACGAAGCCCAGGCGGACCGACACGCTGGAGCCGCCCGAGTGGCGCAGCGCGTTCGTCAACGCCTCCTGCAGGGCCCGGAACAGCACGAGTTCCCTGGTCTCGTCGAGCTCCCGCTCGTCGCCGTCGACCCGGACGTCGACCTGCAGCCCGGTGCCGTCGAAGGACCGGGCCAGCTCCCGGAGCGCGTCGCTGCCCCGGCGGCCGTCGAGCATCGGCGGCCGCATCGCCCGCACGCCGCGACGCACCTCCTGGAGCGCGTCGGCGGTCAGCGTCTTCGCCTGCCGGACGTCGGTCCACGCGGCGTCCGGGTCACGCTCGCGGTAACGCTCGGCGTTCTCCAGGCCGACCTTGATCACGGTCAGGTAGTGGCCCACCGAGTCGTGCAGCTCGCGGGCCATCCGGGCGCGTTCCTCGGCCACCGCCAGCGTGTGGACGCGTCCGGCGTAGGCACGCAGCTCCTCGTGGGCGGCGGCCAGCTCCGTGACGAGGCGGTCGGCGCGGTCACGCGCCTCGCGTGCCTGGGTGAGGGCCAGGCCCAGCCCCAGCACGAACGCCGCGAACAGCATCACGCCGACGCTCTGGTACACCGCGTCGTCGACGGGTTTGTGCACGACGACGACCTCCGCGATCCCCAGCCAGGCGCTCAGCCCGGCGGTGGCGAGGAGCGCGGGCCGCAGCCCGAACGCCAGCGCGACGTTGGCCAGCGCGATGAGCACCAGGAAGACGCTGCTCCCGGACCCGTCCGCCACCGTGACCGCCCCGACGACCACCACGAACGCCGCCGACGCCGCCCAGCGCGTGCTGCCCCGGCGCCACCGCAGCGTCGGCCAGAGCAGCACGGTGGCCCCGAGCAGCAGGACGAGCGGGGCGAAACCCGCGACCGACCGCCCCGGATAGAGCAGGTGGGTCACGACCACGACCGCCAGGTCGGCCCAGAACAGCACGGTCAGCAACGTCGGCCGTTCCGGGTCGACGAGCAGACGCCACCGGCCGTCGCGTCGAGGAGTCACCCGGCGAGCGTAGGGCGCCCGGCGGGGCCCCGGCGACCTGCCGCAGGACGAGGCCGGCATGACCGGAGTCATGGTCGGCCGGGTGCCGCACCCATGACTCCGGCCCGATGTGGACACACCGCGGCCGCGCCTAGCGTCGCCGCCATGACAACGACCTCGTCCGACGGGGCCCGGCCCCGATTCCCCCTGTCCGTCCGTTGCGCCCTCGTCGTGGTGGCGTTGCTCGTCGCCGAGGTCGGCGGCGCGCTCACCGCGCTGCCGTTCGGCGGTGCCTCCGACGGCACCCGGTTGATCGTCTCCTCGGCCGGGGTCGCGGTGATCGCGTTCGGCCTCGCCGTGGTGCTGGTGCGTGTCGTCGACCGCCGGCCGGTCGCCGCGCTGGGCCTGCGGGCCGGCCGCTCCGGGCGGCGCTGGGCCGCCGTGGGCCTGGTGGTCGTGGCGGTGGCCGTCGCCGGCGCGACCGGTCCGGCCGCGCTGCTCGGCTTCACCGAACCGCGTTCGGCCGGGGCCGGGTGGTCGCCGGAGACGGTCCTCCCGCTCGCGCTGGTCCAGGCGTTCGTGCTGCAGGCCTTCCCCGAGGAGCTGCTGTTCCGCGGGTACCTGGTGTCGACCGCGACCGGGCGGCTCGGCGTCCGGGGCGTGTTCCTGCTCTCGACGCTGCTCTTCGCCGCGCTGCACATCGTGTCCGGCTCGGACGCGACGACGTTCACCGAGCGGCTGCTGTTCCTGCTGATCCCGCTCGGGTTCGGTGCCCTCGCGACGGTTCTGCGCCTGGCGTCCGGCTCGCTCTGGCCCGCGGTCGCGGTGCACGGCGGATTCCACACGAGCGTCTACGTCCTCGGTGGCTGGGTCAGCCCGACGCCGGACTCCTACGCGATCTTCGGCGCGACGCTGTTGGCCGCCGCGGCCGGGGTCGCCGGGTGGCGTCGGGTCCGTGCCCCCAGGTCCCCGGCACCACGGGTGTACGCCGCCGCTGGTCGCTAGGTCGGGCGTCGGTCTCCGAAGCGCTTCTGGAGCACGACGGCGCCGAACACCCCCCACGCCATCAGCAGCACCGACAGGGCCGGGAGTGACCAGCCGAGCCAGTCGGCCCAGAGCAGACCGGCGACGCCGTTGGCCGCCGCGCCGGTCCCGAGGAACGCGGCGTGCGCGGACAACCACCAGAAGTCCGCCGGGGGCCGGGCGCGGACGATGCTCCATTTCCACGCGAGCTCCCGCCGCCACGACGGATCCCGATGCTCCTCCCGGCCGGGCTCCGTCCGTGGCGCGCGCTTCGTCGCCGCCGCCCAGGCGTAGAGGCCGGCGAGCCCGAAGGCCACGCCCGCGAAGAAGAACATCACCCAGGGCATCGGTGTCCTCCGGCCGTGTCACTCGCGTTCACCAGGGCACGATTCGCCGGTCCTGGCGCGTCCACTACGGACGACCGGCGGTGGTGTGCTTCACCGTCCTCCGGTTGCACGTGGACTTCCGCGCCAAACACCGTGCCGCGCGATCGGGATCCGGTGACGAGGGTGACGGTCATCGGGCCGGCCGGAACGGGCGGAGGAGCGTGATGCCGTCCTCGATGGAGCCCTCGATCAGCTCGAGCATCCGGGGAACGAGGTCGGTCATCCGGGGGGCGCCGAGGTGCGCGTCGAGGTGCTCGCGGCTCACCCAGCGTTCGTAGATGACGAACGAGCCCGGCTGCCCCTCCACCTCGTGGGCCTCGTAGTCGATGTTGCCCGCGTCGTGGCGGGACGGAGTCACCGCGGCGGTGATGAAGGCTTTCAGGTCGGCTTCCCGCCCGGGCTTGGCCCGAGTCCGCCAGATCACGGTCACGTATTCGTCGGATGCTGCGGTCATGCTCCGAGCCTGCGGCGCGCGGGCACGGGTAGCCAGGTAACAACGGTGCTACCCGGGCACACTGGTGAGCGATGACGTCCGAACCGCTCTCCCTCGGCGAGCTGCTGCGCAGCCGGCGCGAGCACCTCACCCCCGACGACGTCGGGCTGGAGTCCTTCGGCCGGCGCCGCACGGCCGGGCTGCGGCGGGAGGAGCTCGCCCAGCTGGCCGGGGTGAGCGTCGACTACCTCACCCGCCTGGAGCAGGGCCGCTCCCGCACCCCGTCCCGGCAGGTCGTCGCCGCGCTGGCCCGCGCGCTGCGGCTGAGCCGCACCGAAACGGACCTGCTGCACCGGGCGGCCGGTCTGACCCCGCCGGGCTCCGGGGTCGTCTCGACCCACGTCCCGGCCGGGGTGCGGCGCATGCTCAGCCGGATGTCGGACCTGCCGCTGGCCGTGTTCGCCGCCGACTGGACGCTTCTCGGCTCGACGCCGGTCTGGCAGGCGCTGTTCGAGGCCCCGTCCGTCGCCGCCGACCCGAACCAGAACCTGCTGGTCCAGGTCTTCGTCGACGACGGCGTCAGCAAGATCGCGACCGCTCACGGCGGTGCCGACGCGTTCGAGCGCGCGCTGGTCAGCGACGTCCGGCGCTCGGCGGCCGACTACCGGGACGACGTCGGCTTCCGGACCTTCGTCGCGGACCTGCGGGCACGCAGCCCCCGCTTCGCCGCGCTCTGGGACGAGGGCCGCGCGCTGACCGGCACCGCGCTCACGCCGAGGTCTCGGAGTGGGTGAAGCAGCCCGCGAACGGGTCGGGCAGGTCCGCCCAGGTGTCCTGGCCGTCGGCGAGTTCCTCGTCGGTGAGCAGGCAGTGCGTCAGCAGCGTGGTGAGCGCATCGGCGGCCAGGCCGAGGCCGACGAACGCGAGCACGGTGCGGCGGTCGCCGTAGTAGGGGTCCCAGGTGGCGTCGGCGGTGAGCCGGCGGTCGACGGACGCCTCGCTCCACCGGGCCGGGGGCAACGCGGCGAGCCAGTAGCCGAGGCTGCCCAGGCCGATGCCGCCACCCGCGGCCTCGAAGCCGAGCACGGCGTCGGCCTGGCTGGCGATCCAGAGGTGCCCGCGGGCCCGCAGGGTCATCCCGGCGAGGTCCTCGAGGGCGTCGTGCAGGCGCTGCGGATGGAACGGGCGCCGGGATTCGAAGACCAGCGAGGCGACGCCCCAGTCGCCGGTCGGCGCGTGGTCGCCGATCGGGTAGCCCTCCAGTGCCCGGCCCTGGGTCGCGGGTAGCCGCGGATCGTGCCGGTGCGTGTTGCGCACCGCGGCCGGGAGGTCGTCGGTGTCGGCGTCGATCAGGACGGCCCACGGGACGAGGCGCCGGAGCAGGGTGGCGGTGCGGACCCGGTCGAGCGGGTCGGTGTCGGGGGAGGTCCAGGTGAGGATCGTGTCGGCGAACTCGAGCTGGCGGGCGACGACGTCGGCGACCGCGCGATGGTCGTCCGGTGCGGCGTGCAGGCCGCGGTCGCGCAGGTCGTCGGTGGTGTCCAGGTCGTTGAGGACGTGGGCGGCGTCGACCACGGTGACGTAGGAGTCGAACCGCACCGCGTCGGTGACCGACGGCAGGTGCGCGCACGCCGACGCGACGGCCTCCGGCTCGATCGCGCGGGGGAGCGCGAGCAGCTGGTCACGGCCGGGGTGCTCGCGGGCGAGCCGCTCCAGCGTCGGGAGGACGTCCTCGCGCAGGGTGCAGGAGACGCAGCCGTGGACGAGCTCGACGGTGACGTCCTCGACGATGCCGGCGGCGGTGCGGACCAGTCGCCGGACCGTGCCGTCGGCGAGGCCGTCGATCGAGTGGACCACCAGCAGCAGGTTCGGGTCGTCGACGAGCAGGCGGCGGGCGACCGCGCCGGTCGCGGCGGGGGAGAAGCCGCTCAGCACGGTGACGGCGGGGCGTGGGGTGTCGGTCATGGATGCTTCCTGTGGGTCAGGTGAGGTCGCGGCGCTGGAGGTCGCGCAGCGGGGCGGGCAACGGGGCCGCGGCCGGTCCGCCGTCGCGGACCCAGTCGGCGAGCGAGTGCAGGTCGGCCTGGCGGTGCAGGGGGCCGAGCACGGTGGCGGCCAGCGGGCCGCCGCCGGGCTCCGACCGGGGCGCGACGAGCGCGACCGGGGCCCACACGCACGGGCCGAGGCAGCCCTGGCTGCGGATCAGCACCGCACCGGACGTCTCCCGCACCGCCGCGCGCAGGGTCTCGCCCGACGCGTCGGGTCGCAGCGCCACGCAACGACGGCCACCGCAGGTGACCACCACCGGATCAGGCATCGGTGCTCCTCTCGATCGGGCCGCGTCGGGGGTCGTCCGGCGCATGCCCTACCGTAGAGCACATGAAAATCATTTTCGAGAGCGAGCGCCGATGAGTGCCCGGTGCCAGGTGACCGGGCGCACCCCCGGGTTCGGTAACGCGGTGTCGCACTCGCACCGGCGCACCAAGCGGCGATGGGAGCCGAACCTGCAGCGCAAACGGTTCTGGCTGGCGTCGGAGAACCGCTTCGTCTCGCTGCGGGTGAGCGCGAAGGGCATCAAGACGGTCGACCGCCGCGGGATCGAGTCGGTGGTCGCGGAGCTGCGGGCACGCGGGGAGAAGGTCTGATGGCCCCCGACGTCCCCGAGGAGCGCTGATGGCGAAGAAGAGCAAGATCGCCCGCGACGCCCAGCGACGCGTCGTCGTCGCCCGGTACGCCCGGCGCCGGGCCGAACTCAAACGCGTGATCAGCAGCCCGCGGAGCACCGACGACGAGCGGACCGCGGCGATGGCCGAACTCGCCCGTCAGCCCCGGGACGCCAGCCGCACGCGCCTGCGTAACCGCGACCTGGTCGACGGGCGACCACGCGGACATCTGCGTGCGTTCGGGCTCTCCCGGGTCCGTTTCCGGCAGATGGCCCACGCCGGCGAACTGCCCGGCATCAGCAAGTCCAGCTGGTAACCGGCCCCGGAAGGATCCCTCGATGGCTGTTCCCAAACGCAAGACGTCACGGAGCAACACCCGCTCGCGCCGGGCCAACTGGAAGGCACGGCCGGTGCAACTGGTGCCGATCACCGTCGACGGCCGGACCGGGTCGGTGCCCCGCCGGTTGGTCCGCGCCTACCAGCTCGGCCTGCTACGACTCGACTGAGCGAGCGGGCCTCCGGCGCGACCGGGGGCCCGCTCTAGTCCCGTTCCGCCAGGCGGGAGGTGGTCGTGGTGCCGGTGTGGCGACGTCGGGTGATCGCGAACCCGAAGGCCGGCGCCAGCACGTACATCGTCACCGAGTAGACCGCGGCCGGGATCGCGACCTCGGTGTTGTCCAGCACGCTCAGCGCGATCGTCAGCGCGATCGTCGTGTTGTGGATCCCGACCTCCATCGAGCAGGCGATCGCCTGCGGTTCGGAGAGCCGGAGCAGGCGGGCGCCGACGTAGCCGAGCGTCAGGCTCGCAGCGCAGAACAGACCGGTGACCAGGCCGACGTCACGGGCGTACCCGACGAGGTTCTCCCGCTCGCCGAACAACGCGCCCAGTGCCACCAGCGTGAGGACCACGATGGAGAAGATCCGGACCGGCTTGTCCGACCGGGCGGCGAACGCTTCGGAGCGGTGCCGGACGACCATCCCGATCGCCACCGGAACCAGCACGATCGCGATGACCTGGAGAACCTTCGCCCACTGCAGCCCGAGACTGCCGTCGGCGTCGAAGTAGTCGATGGCCAGGTTGGTGATCACCGGCAGCGTCACCGCGGCGAGAACGGAGTTGATCGCGGTGAGCGAGACGTTGAGCGCCACGTCGCCGCGGAACAGGTGACTGAACAGGTTGGCCGTCGTGCCCCCGGGCGACGCGGCCAGCAGCATCACGCCGACCGCGAGCAACGGCTCGAGGTCGAACAGGACGACCAGCCCGAACGCGACCAGGGGCAGCACCACGACCTGCAGGAAGAGCGCGACGGCCACCGCTCTCGGCGCCGCGGCGACCCGGCGGAAGTCGTCGGGGGTGAGCGAGAGCCCCAGCCCGAACATGATGACCGCGAGCGCGATCGGCAGGCCGACGGTGATCAGGGCGAAGTCGTTCATCGGCTCTCCCGTGGCGGGCGGCGAAGAGTCGGGCGTCACAGTGAAGCACTGGTGTGCGCCCGCTCACAGCACTTTCGTCGAGCTGCCCCCGATGCACCGAGACCTCCGCGGCGCGCCCCGGGCTGTGGTTCCTCTGGACGACGAAGGCCGACCGCAACCGCCCGATCCCCGACGGCGGCGACTGACCGACCACGCGGCTACGAGCCGGAGACGGCGGCTCGTAGCGCGTGGAGGTAGCGGGTGGTGACGCGGTCCTGGACGAGGCGGGTGAGCGGGCCGCCGAGGCGGGCCGGGGCCGTGGCCGGTCTCGAGAACGCGGTGATCTCGAAGAACACGCCCTCGCCCGGGCGTTTCTCCACCACGAAGCGTTCCTCGCCGCGCTCGGGATGTCCGGGCAGGGTGCCGTAGGCGAACCCGTTGCGGGTCGGGTCGTCGACGTCCTCCACGACCCGGCAGGGGGCCAGGAGCGTGAACGGGCGCGGGCCGATGCCGACGACGACGTGGGAACCGGCCCGGGCCGGGCCGTCGGCGACGACGGTCAGGCCCGCGCCGCGGTGCACCTCCCAGGTGCGCAGCATCTCCACGGCGCGGTCGAAGTCGGCGGCGTCGGCGCTGACCCGCAGGGAACGGCGGAACGCGCGGTAGCCGCGCGGAGGCGACCCGCCGCTCGACCGTGGGTAGGTGAGCGCGAGCGTGTGCGCGCGGTCCAGGAGTTCCTGCGCTCTGTCGGTCACACCGAGGAATTACCCCGATTCGTCGGGTGCAGAGGTCGGCGACGTCCGCGTCTTACGCTGGGCTCACCAGCTCGGGCCCGGGGAGGCACGCGGATGTCGGAACACGCGCCGTCGCGGCGGCGCTGCGGACGTTCGACCGGCACCGGTTCGACTACTGAGAGCCCCCACGGCGCACCGTCGCGAAGACGTCGTCGCGAGCGCCCGCGGGTGCGCCCCGCTGCACGAACCACTCCCGGCCGGCGACCCGGGCGAACAGCGGCCCGGGCAGCCGCAGGAGCGTCGCGACCGTGCGTGGCCCACGTCCGCCTTCGGCCTGGCTGACGTGGGCACGCAGTGCGGCGCGCTTCTGGGGGAGGTAGCGCCGGACGTCGACGGAGTGGGTGATCCGGGCGCGCGGGGTGAAGACGGTGTCGCCCAGCGGAAGCGCAGGCAGCCACCGCCGCGCCAGCCCGAGCACACGCAGGAGCAGCCGGAGCGAATCCCGGTCGACCGTCGCCTCCAGCACCACCGGCACACCGGCCAGTTCCGCCGCCCTGGCACCGACCCGGTGGACGGCCAGGTGGTCCGGGTGCCCGTAGCCGCCGTTGACGTCGTAGCTGGTGAGCACGTCCGCGTGCTCCTCGCGCAGGATCGCGGCGAGCCGGTGGGCGGCTTGCTCGACCGGGGCGTCGGCGAAGCGCTCGGCGGCCGGGTGGGAGCCGTCCAGGCCGGAGTCGTCGTAGCCGAGCACGGCCACCCGGGCGCAGCCGAGTGCGTCGGCCGACGCCAGCAGCTCCCGGTGCCGCCGCGCGGCCAGCGCCTCGCCGCGGGGACCGGCGGCCAGGCCCGCCCCGCCCAGCGTGGCGACGACCAGGACGACGCGGTGCCCCTCGGCCGCGGCACGCGCCAGGGTGCCTCCGGTGAGCAGCGCCTCGTCGTCGGGATGGGCGTGGAAGGACACCAGGATCATCGGACGCCCACCCGGCCCTGGGCGCCGGCCGCGCGGTCGTAGAGCGCCGACGCCCGGTCGAGGACGACGTCCCAGTTCACGGCGGGCGGCACGGCCCGGTTGTGCCGGCCGACCCCGGCGAGCCGGCCGGGGTCGTCGAGCAGACCGCCCACGGTGGCGAGCAGCTGCGCCTCGGAGCCCACGAGCCAGCCGTCGACGCCGTCGCGGACGAAGTCGGCGACGCCGCTGCCGGTGCGGGCGATCACCGGCAGCCCGGCGCTGCGTGCCTCCAGCGCGGCGATGCCGAACGACTCGCGCTGGGCCGGGGCCAGGTACAGGTCCGCGGCCGCGAGCCGGGCCCGGATCGCGGTGCGGTCCAGCGCGCCGGTCAGCGTGATGTCGTCCGCCGCACCGGCCTGCTGCACCTCGCGGCGCAGCGCGGGCAGCAGCGGCCCGTCGCCCACCAGCACCGCGCGGAACGCCCCGGGGTGGGTGACGCGTAGCGCGAGCAGCGTCCGCAGCAGGTGACGCGGTCGCTTGCGCCGCACCATCCGGCCGACGCTGATCAGCGTGGGGACCCGGGTCGGGTCCGGCGCTCCCGGCAGTAACCAGGCGCCGGGGTCGATGCCGTTCGGGAGCACGTCGACCGGCCGGCCGTCGAGCGCGTCGCGCACCCCCGCGGCGGCGGCGCTGCTGACCGCGGCCCATGCCACCGGCCACCGGCTCGCGCGCTGCCAGCGGGTGTACCCGCGCACCAGCGGAGCGATGTCGTGCCACATCGAATGCACCGACACGACGGTGGGCAGGCCGGTGCGCCCGGCCAGCCGGGCGGCGGTCCAGGCCAGCGGCGAGAACGCCGACAGGTGGACGTGGACCGCGTCGATCCCGAGGGCCGCCAGCGTGGCGACGAGTTCGTCGTCCCGGACGCCGCGGTACGGGCCGGCGCCGATCCGGCCGTGGCCCAGGCGCAGCACGTCGACGTCGGCGAGGCGGTCGGTGACCCCGCCGCTCGGTTCCAGGCCGGGAGGCGGCGCGGTGGTGGTGACCACGACGGTGTCGTGCCCGGCGGCCCGCTGGCGGACGGCCAGGTCGTGGACCTGCAGCTCGACGCCGCCGAGCCGGGGCAGGTAGACGTCGGTGACGTGGGCGATGCGCACGGGGGCTCCTTCGAGGACGTCAGGCGGTGGCACGGCGGCCGAGGGCCCAGAACGCGGTGGCGACACCGCCGACGGGGATCTCGGCCGCGAAGACGAAGGCCCGGTAGAGCAGCACACCGGCCAGCACGCCGGTCGGGGCCGCGCCCAGTGCGACCAGGAGCGCGACCGTGCCGGCCTCGACGAACCCGCTTCCGCCCGGGGTGAGGGCGAGCAGCGTGAGCGCGCGTTCGGCGACCAGCCCGGCCAGCACGACGGCGACCGGGAGGTGGACACCGACCGCGTGCAGGCAGAGCCAGAACAGGACGCCCTGCAGGAGCAGGTAGGCGGCCATCCCGCCGCTCAGCCCGGCCCACCGCCGGCGGACCAGCCGGTCGGTGTCGGCCAGCAGCGCCTCGACCGACGCGGTCCACGACCCCGGGCGGCCCCGCCGGAACCGTTCGGCGAACCGCACCACGGCGAGCAGCGGCGTCGCCCGGCCGAGCAGTGCGGTCACGACCAGGGCCCCGCCGACGGCGCTGAGCGCCGTGACGCCGAGCCAGCCGGCTGTCCGCACCGTGGGTTCCAGCTGGTCGAGGCCGATCAGCGCGACGAGCGCCAGCAACGGCATGACCAGCTTGGCCGCGACGTCCCAGGCCTTGCTGACGATCGTGAAGCGGGCGAAGTCGCGCCCGCTGTGGCCCCAGCCGCGCACCATGCCGAGGTTGAGCGCGGTCCCCGCGACCCCGCCGAGCGGGAAGACGTTGGAGACCGCGCTGCCGGCCAGGTTCAGCGTGAGCGCGCGCCGGTGGGTGAGCCCGGGCAGCGACGCGGTGAGCACCCAGGTGTGCGCGCTGAGCCCGAGGATCCACACCGCGCCGAGCAGGAGCGGCCACTGCCAGGGCAGGCCGGTGATCAGGTGCAGTGCGGCCGACCACGAGGCGCCGAGAACGGCCAGGTGCCGCAGGGCGAGGACCGCCGCGCCGGTCGCCGCCAGGAGCAGGAGGCCTCGGCGGGCGCGGGTGGCGTTCATCGGCCCACCATCGCCCGCGGTTTCTGAAATTTTCATGACAGCCGGGGTGAGCGAGCGAACACCGAAGGCCTCGTCGTGGGACCGCCCGGTCCCACGACGAGGCCGTCCGGGGCTCAGCCGGCGTCGACCCAGGTGCCGTGGAAGCCGAGCGGCACCCGGCGGGGCAGCGTGACGGTGGCCACCGGGCTCTTCTCGACCGCGGTCGCGTCGTGCACCAGCAGGCGCGCGGGCACGGCCGGGTCGGTGTGCCCCGCGATCGAGATCAGCCAGCCCTCGTCCTCGCCGGTGGCCTCCGCGCCGGGCACGAAGACCGCCTCGCCGGCGCGCCAGCCCGCCCCGAGGTAGTCGGTGCGGGCGGCGCCGGACGTCGCGTCGTACTTGATGATCTCGTTGGCCCCGACCGCGTAGAACTCGACGCCGCGGTCGTCGAGTGCGCGCTCGGTGACCGTGCCCGTCGCCGGGTCCAGCGTCCACTCGTGCAGGTGAGCCGGCGACTCGTCGCGTACGCCCAGCGTCGGCCAGTCGGCGGTGAAGCCCTCGCGGCCCCAGCGCACCGCGGTGAGCACGACGCGGCCCGCGGCGTCCTCGCTGGCGTGGCCGACGTGGAAGACGTACCCGGGTTCGACGTCGAACCACTGCACCGGCCCGCCGGACTTGGGCATCACGCCGAGCCGCACGCCGTACGAGTCGGACCAGGAGTACGGCAGCGTGCGGCCGACCAGTTCGCGGTCGAAGACCACCGGCAGGTCGAGCCAGACGACGTGGTTCCGGGTGATCGCGAAGTCGTGCATCATCGTCGCCGCCGGCACCGCGACCGGCTCGCTGTGCACCAGGTTCCCCGCCGGGTCCAGGCGGTGGTAGGTCAGGTGCGGCGGACGCGGCCCGTAGCCGAAGAAGTGCAGCTCACCGGTCTCGGAGTCGACCTTGGGGTGGGCGGTCATCGCGGTGGTGAGCCGGCCGCCGAAGTCGTACGTGCCGATCGTGCCGAGCTCGTCGTCGATCTCGACCGGAGGCGTGTTCTCGATCAGGGCGAAGAGCCGGCCCGAGTGGTGCAGCACCGCGGTGTTGGCCGCGCTGGTCTCCGACCGCACCCAGCGGTTGCGGTACCAGAGCGCGCGCCCCTCCTTCAGCCGGACGCCGTGCAGCATGCCCCGGCCCAGGAACCAGTGTGGCGGTGCGGCCTCTCCGGGCCGGGGGTTGGGGCCGTTGCGCAGGTAGCGACCGTCCAGCTCGGGCGGGAGCGTGCCCTCGACGGGCAGGTCGTGCGCCTCGAGCTCGTCGGGGACGGGGGTGAGGGTCGGGGAGCTGCGCCGGATGACCGAGGAGGAGCTGGCCGCGGTCGTCGGCGAGGGCGCCCGGGGCAGCCGCCGGTACGCGATCACCGAGGCGGGGCGGGAGCGGCTGCGCGAGTGGATGCTCACGCCGGCCGGTGACGCACCCGCGCGCAACGAATTCCTGCTGCGTCTGTTCATGCTGACCGCGCTCGAGCCGGCGGACGCCCGGGTGCTGGTCGAGCGCATCACCGAGGAGAGCGAGCGGGAGAGCGCCGACCTGCGCGGGGTGATCGCGCGCATGGAGGCCGCCGACGACGGCGGCCAGTTCGGGTTCGCCCGGTACGCGGCCGAGTTCGGGCTGCGGTGGTACACCGTTCAGCGCGAGTGGGCGGCCTGAGTCGTCGACCGGATGGACGCGGACGCGACGCCACAGTAGAACGACCGCACACCCGGCTGTCGCGTTTCGGACACCATATAGATAGGAGTCCTATTTAAGATCGGGTCATGGGAGAGCGAGTACCGATGGCGCCAGGGCGTCAGCCGCTGGTGGGACACATGCCGGTGCTGGCCAGAGACGTGGTGGGCTTCTTCGAGTCGCTGCGCGACGTGGGCGACGTCGTCGAGATCCGGTTCGGACGCAGACCGGTCCACGTGATCACCGACGCCGAGCTGGTGCACCGGGCGATGGGCGCCGGGCCCGACGACGTCGTGCAGGGCAGGCTCTACGACAAACTCGCCCGGGTCGCCGGGGACGGGGTCGCCTGCACCGACGGCCCGGGGCACCTGGACCAGCGGCGGGCCCTGCTGCCCGCGTTCCGACCGGCACGCACCGAGCAGTTCGCCGGCGTCGTCCGGGAGGAGGCCCTCGCCCTGAGCCGCTCCTGGCGCCCGGGGCAGCCGGTGGACCTGCTCCGGGACCTGTACCGGCTCACCACCAGGACGACGGCGCGGGCGCTGCTCGGCGGCGACCTCGACGACGCCGACACGAACTGGCTGGCCGACAACATCCCGTTCCTCTTCGGGATCTTCGCCCTCCAGACGTTGTCACCGTCGGACCTGCTCGAGCACCTGCCGACGGCGACCAACCGACGCTACGCCGACGTGCGCCGACGTCTGCGCTCCATCGTCGACGGCGTGGTGAGCCGGAACCACGGCGACGGGGACGACATCGTGTCCACCCTGCGCCGCGCGCACCGCGGCCGGGACGTCGGCGCCGACGACCGGCGCCTCGCCGACGAGGTCGCGACGATCCTGGTCACCGCGATCGAACCGGCCGCCACCGTGATCGCCTGGACGTTCTACCACCTCGCCAGGGACCCGGCCGTCGAGGCGCGGGCGCACGCCGACCCGGCCTACCTGGGCCGGGTGATCACGGAGGTGCTCCGCCTGCGTCACCCGATCTACTTCGTGATGCGCCGGACCCTGCGCCCGGTGCGGCTGGGGCCCTACGAGCTCCCCGCCGGTGCCGACGTGCTCTGGAGCAACGCGGCGATCCACCGGGACGCCGCGGCCTTCCCCGACCCGCACGTGTTCGACCCGGACCGCTGGACGTCGGCGGGCCCGCCGCCCCGGCACTTCCTGCCGTTCGGCGGGGGCGCGCACAAATGCCTGGGGCACCGGTTCGCGCGGAGCGAGATCGAGGTGGTGGTGGCCACCATCACCGCGCGCTGGCGACTGCGGCTCGACCCGGACGAGGAGATCCCGCTGGGCGTGCTGCACCCGGACCGGATGCCGATGTCGGTCGTCGCCCGGGACGGGGTGCCGTCGTGACCACCACCAGCCTGGCCACCACCGCCGACTCCGCCCGCACCGCGGTCCGGGTGGTGCGCCTGCTGCGTGCGTTGCGCCGGTGGGCCGCGGGGATCGATCCCCGCTTCGCGGCCGCGGTCGAGATCGACGAGGTCTCGGCCATGGTGCTCGTCGAGGCCGGGCCGCGCGCCCTCACCGGTGAACTGCTCGCGCCGGCCATGACCGCGGTGTGGATGCAGGTGGCCGACGACCACGTCGACCGGGTCACGCACGACCAGCCGGAGTTCGACGCGGTGATCCGGCGCTGGCGCAGCGTCGCGGCCGGAGCCGGGCCGACGCCCGGCGACCCGCTGGAGGCCGCGCTGGCCGACCTGGTGCGTCGGCTGCGCACCTCGCCCCGGTACCCGTCGCTGTTCCCGCTGTGGCGCCGGAGCTTCGGGCGCATGCTCGACGCCTGGGTCTTCGAGCAGACGACGGCCACCCGCCTGGCCCGGGGCGAACCCGCGCCGGGCCTCGACGCGTACCTCGCCCAGCACCACAGCTTCGGCCTGCGACCGATCGTCCTGGCCTGGTGGGTCACGGCCGGCGGCGACGACCTGCCGGACGCGCTCGACGTCCTGCTCGCCGCCCTCGACGAGATCGAGCTCGCCGTCCGGCTGGCCAACGACCTGCTGATGGCCGACCGCGAGCGGACCGAACCCGGCAGCGTCGACGCCGTGCTGCTCGGCGCCGACGCCGCCTGGATCGGCGCCAGCGCCTCCGAGCACCTGCGCCGCGGCCACGACCTGCTGGAACCGCTGCTCGCGAACGGCTCACCCACCGGGGAGGCGCTCGGCCGCATCGGCGAGTGGCTCGTGACGTTCTACCTGATGACCGACGCCCGCCTGGCGTGACGCCCGGCCGACTCCCCGCTCCACCGGATCCGCCGGGAGGCGCTCACCGGCCGGTGAGAGGATCGGCGTCGATGACCGACGAGACCACGTTCCGCGCGGACGATCCGGCGCGGTTCGCGCTGGTCACCGAACGTTACCGGCGTGAGCTGCAGGTGCACTGCTACCGGATGCTCGCGAACTACGACGACGCCCTGGACATGACCCAGGAGACGTTCCTGCGGGCGTGGCACAAGCGGGAGTCGTTCCGAGGAGACGCCGCACCGCGCACCTGGCTGTACCGGATCGCGACGAACGTCTGCCTGGACTTCCTGGACCGGCGCACCCACCGCGTGCCCGTGCCGGCCGGGCTGCCCGGCGCGGGCTCGGAGCTGCACTACCTGCAGCCCTATCCGGACGTGGCGCTCCCGGCGGACCCGCAGGAGTCGGCGGTGGCGCGGGAGACGATCGAGCTGGCGTTCGTCGTCGCCGTGCAGCACCTTCCGCCGCGGCAGCGGGCGGTGTTCATCCTGCGCGACGTCCTGGGTTGGCCGGCGTCGCCGACCGCCGGGACGCTCGGCCTGACCGTCGCGTCGGTGACCAGCGCACTGCAGCGCGCGCGGGTGACGGTGCGTGAGCAGCTGCCCGGCCGCCGCCTGGACTGGCGGCGGCCGGCCACGTACGAGCTGTCCGACGACGAGCGTGCCGTGGTCACCGCGTACATCGACGCCCATCAGCGCAACGACGTCGACGCGCTGACCGCTCTGCTCCGCGACGACCTGCGCTTCACGATGCTGCCCGACCCGGGCACCGTGTCCGTCACGGCCCGCGACGCGGTGGACGGCTGGGTGGCGAACGGGCTGTTCCGGCCCGGCCACGACGACTGGCGCGGTGCCGTCACCACGGTCAACCGCATGCCGGCCGCCGGGCTGTACCTCCGCGCCCCCGGCGACGCGGAGTTCCGGCTGTTCGCCGTCGCGGTGCTGCGTGTCGTCGACGGGACGATCGCCGAGCTCACCGGATTCGACGCCGGCGACAAACCCTGGCTGGCCCTGCCCCCGACGTGGTGATCAGCGCCGCGTCTCGTAGCGGGTCAGCACGACGCCCCCGGGGAACGTCCGGGTCTCGACCAGCGTCAGGTTCACCCAGCTGTCCAGCGCGGCGAAGAAGCGCACCCCGCCGCCCACCAGGACCGGCGCGGTGACCAGCACGTACTCGTCGATCAGCCCGGCACGCATGGCCGCCGCGGCCAGGGTGGCGCCGACGAGGTCCATCGGACCGCCGTCGCCGGCCTTGAGCCGGGTGATCTCGGCGACCGCGTCGCCGGTGACCAGGCGGGTGTTCCCGTCGACGTGGCTGATCGTCGACGAGAACACCACCTTCGGCATGGCCCGCCAGCGGCGGGCGTACTCGGCGTGCGCCGGAAGGACGCCGGGCTGCTGGTCGGCGGTCGGCCAGTGCGAGCTCATCCCCTCCCACACCCTGCGCCCGTACAGCGCGAGTTCGGTGGTGGCCACCCGGTCCGACCACCACTGGAACAGCTCGTCGCTCGGTACGCTCCAGCCCAGGTCGTCGCCGGGCGCGGCGACGTAGCCGTCCAGGCTCAGGTTCATGCCGAAGATCAGTTTCCGCATCGTGCCAGCCTTCCGTGAGGTGCTCTCACCGGTACCGACGGGCGCGCCGCGGAAACCTAATCGGTCCGCGCGTGTCGCGGTTCGGGCGGGCGGCGGAGCGCGCCCGGTAGCGACGGCGGGTCAGAACTGTTTGGTGAACGGGTTCGAGCGGTAGTCGTCGTTCTCCGGGGTCGGGGGCGGGTCCGTCGGCCGGGGTTCGGTGCTCGTCCGAGCGGCGGGCGCAGGGTCGCCGGACTCCACGACGCCGAGAGTCACCAGGAACGCCGCCACGATGACGACCGCGGCCAGCCCGAACACCAGGAGCAACCGCCGCGACGCCGACGGGCGGGCCGGGCCGGTCGGCGCGGGACGAGGTCCCGGCACGGGAAGTCGACGCGGCGCGGGTAGCCGACCCGGCGCGGGGCGTCGACGGGGGGCGGGGCGGGGCACGGGCCTGGTCGCGCGCGGGGTCCGCGGGCCGGGCACCGGCGGTGGACGCTCGCCCAGCGCGGCGGCCGGCGAGGTGTAGCCGGGCCGGGAACGCGGCGCCGGGACCGGCGCGTCGGGCGCTGCGGCCGGCGGACGCCGGGAGAGGGCCGCGTCGGGATGGGTGTACGCCGGTGGTGCCCCGGAGTCAGCCGTGCCACCCGGCTCGGATCGGCTCGCAGATGGCGTGCTCACGGCGTCCTCCCCGTCCGGACCGCCGGGACCGGAACCGGCGGGCGTCCAGTCTGGACGGTCCGTGCCGCCGGGTGTCTCCCGGATTCGTGCCAGATCCAGCGGGCGCAGTGCGCGTGGCCGAGCCGGCTCTACCCCGATCCACGCTCGGCCGGGTCGGCTAGCCTGCCGTCATGGGGAGCGCGGAGCTGGAGGAGTTGGTCGTCGCGGACGCCGGGGCGCTGCGCAACTGGTTGACGGCGAACAGCGCCACGTCCCCCGGCGTCTGGTTGGCGCTGACCAAAAAGGGCGGCACCGTCACCACGCTGACCTGGCAGCAGGCCGTCGACGAGGCGCTGTGCTTCGGCTGGATCGACGGGCAGGCGAGGAAACGGGACGCGGAGAGCTCCTGGATCCGGTTCACCCCGCGCCGGGCCCGCAGCTCGTGGTCGCAGCGCAACGTCGGGCACGTGGCCCGGCTCGAGGCCGAGGGGCGGATGACGCCGTCCGGTCGCGCCGCGGTGGACGCCGCGAAAGCCGACGGGCGGTGGGCGGCGGCCTACGCCCCGCCGTCGGAGGCCGAGGCGCCGCCCGACCTGCTCGCCGCGATCGCCGAGGTACCGGCCGCCCAGGCCATGTTCGACGTGCTCACCAAGGCCAACCGCTTCGCGCTCATCTACCGCGTCAACAGCGTCAAACGGGCCGAGACGCGGGAACGCAAGATCGTCGAATTCGTCGCGATGCTGGCCCGCCACGAAACCGTCTACCCCCAGAAAGCCAAACCCCCGACGTCGCCGTGACCAGACCGGCCTCCGGCGTCGTCGGCGGGAGCCTACGGATCCGGACGTGAACGCGAGCGGGGGGACCGGCTGGAGAGGGCGTGGGCCTGCCAGGGCCACGCCCCGGTGATCTCCAGCTCGAGCGAGAAGCTGAGGAACGTCCGGATGACGACGATCCCCGCGAGCACGCCGACGCTCTCCAGGGTCGGGGTGATCGCGACCGTCCGGATGATGTCGGCGGCCACCAGGAGCTCGAGCCCGAGCAGGATCGAGCGTCCCAGTTGCTGCCGGAACCGGCGGTAGGTGTCCGGTTCCCTCCGCCGGAGACCGCGGAGCGCGACGAGCGCCGCCCCGAGGGCGCCGACGACCATCACGCCGGCGCCGGCGACCTCGATGCACTTCCCGGCTACGTCGATCGTCTCGTTGAAGCCCACGGCGGAGCCGGTCGCGCCGGCTCTACCAGACCGACTTCGCGTACGGGTACGACCACAGCGTCACCTGCATCGTCACGGACTTGAACCAGGCGTTGAACATCGCCTCGACCTCGTCCTCGCGGTGCCCGCCCGCGGCCAGGAACGGCCGGATCGTGGCGGTGATCGGGTAGATGAACCCGATCATGTAGCGCAGCGGGATGTAGGGAACGGAGTCGGCGTGGTCGGTCTCGTTCTTCTTCTCGGCGGTGTGCCGGATCGCGATCTCCTGGTGGTACGCCAGCCACTGCTCGTCGTAGGGACGGTTGCACGTGTCGAGGATCCAGTGCGCGAAACGGGCCCGGACGCGGGCCAGGTAGTCGGGCAGCGGAGTACCGGACGGCGTGGAGAAGTACGCGATCAGGTGCGGGTTGGCGCCCACGAAGCCGTACCAGACGTCGAGGATCTGGTCGAGCTGGCCGGAGAGCACGTCACCGGCGGTCTTCAGCGCGGCCTCGTCGTCCGGGCCGAAGAGCACGGTGGCCTTCAGCTTCTCGAGGTCGGCCGGCGTGACGGGCGAAGGCTTGAGCGACGGGTCGTCGTAGTCGTAGCCCGGTGTGGTCATGTCTGTTCCTTCCCTGGGGAGCTCGGACCATCATGGCACACACTCGATAGGACTCCTACCTATCCATCGGTCACCCGGTGCACACCGTCCCCGGCCGCGGGAGTGCGCCGGTGACGAGGAAGCGGTTCACCGCGTCGGTGACGCAGGGGCTGGTGCCGTAGGCGCCGTGGCCGGTGCCGTCGCGGGTCAGCAGCCGGCCCTGTCCGAGGTTCGCGGCGGTGCGTACGGCCCAGTCGTAGGGCGTCGCGGTGTCGTGCCGGGTGCCGACCAGCAGGATCGGGGTGGGTGCGGTGATCCGGTGCGGGTGGTACGTCGCCGGCGCCGGCCACCGGTTGCAGACCGTGGTGGCGGTCATCAGGCGGCCGAACAGCGGGTAGCGGGCGGCGGCCCGGCGGCTGTCCGCGACCACCTGGGCGGCGGTGCGGTGGTCGGGGAGGTCCAGGCAGTTGACGTCGGTGTTGAGCACGTCACCGGAGTTGTCGTCGGCCGGCGGCCGGTACGTGCCGGCGCGGACCTTGCTGAGGTGGGCGTCGATCGCCGGCCAGTCGGCGGGCGAGGTGAGGTTACCGACGATCTCGCCGCCGACCGCGGGCTCGGCGGCGATGCGCGGGATCAGCCAGGCACGCACCTGGGCCAGGGACATGCCCTTCAGCGGGCAGGCGGGGCGGGCGGCGCAGGTGTGCAGGTACCCGGTGAACGCGTCCTCCTTGGCCCGGGTGGCGCCGTCGACGAACGGGCCGTTCTCGCTGGTCGTGTCGACCACCGCGTCCAGGACCATCCGCCCGGTGCGCCGCGGGAACACGTCGGCGTAGAACTGTCCGATCCGGGTGCCGTAGAAACCGCCGTAGTACGTCAGCCGGGGCTCGCCCAGCACCTGCCGCAGGCGGTCGAGGTCGCGGGCGTTGCTGATCGTGTCGACGTGGTCGAAGAGCGGCCCGACGGCCCGCCGGCACCGGCCGGCCCACGCGGCGGTCTCCCGCTCGAACCGCTCCCGTTCGACGACGGTGACCGGCACGCCCGAGTCGGGGCGCGGGCCGGGGCAGCTGATCGGCGCGGACCCGCCGACCCCGCGCGGATCCCAGGCGACCACGTCGTAGGACGACCGGAGGGCCGCGAACCTCGTCCCGGCCGCGGCCAGGAACTGCGTTCCCGGGATGCCGGGGCCGCCGGGGTCGACCACCACCGAGCCGAGGCGCGTGCCGGTCGCGCGCAGCCGGGCGACCTTGAGCACGAGGGTGTCGCCGGTCGGCTTCGACCAGTCGACCGGCACCGTCACCCGGGCGCACTCCAGCGGGACGTCACCGGCGGGGCACGGCTGCCAGGGATCCGGGTCGGCGGCGTGGGCGAGCCCGCCGGTCGCCGCGAGTGCACCGGCGAGCGCGGCCACGATGAGCGTCTTCGCTGAGCGAATCATGGCCTCGAGGATCAAGAACGACCGGCGCCGGCGGAACCCGGTCAGCGGGCCCCGCGGTGGTGAGGCCTGCCCTACCGTCGGGTGCGGGTCGAGACCGGACCGTGCGCGCCGGTGACGGTGATCGGTCCCGGCGCGGTGAGGTCGATCGGCCCGGTCACGCCGGTGACGTCGACGCGACCGGCGGTGGTCGCGACGAGCCGCGTCCGCGGGGGCAGGTCGATGTCGTAGTCGACGGCGCAGTTGACCCGGACGTTGATCACCCGGTCGCCGTGGCAGTCGCCGGTGAGCGTGAGCGTGTCGCCGGTGCGGCGCTCGGCGAGCCGGGGCCGGGACAGCGACCAGGACGCCCGCCGGTGCACCGTGACCGTGGTGCCGCCGCCGCGCACCCGGAGCGTGCCGCTGCCGCCGGTGTTGTCGACGACCAGCCGGCGCACCCCGGCGTAGGTGAGCGTGGACTCGGCGCTGCGGTGGGACGTCGACCCCACCGCCACCAGCGTGCCGACGAGCAGGACCGCCACCGCGAACGCCGACCCACCCACGCGCCATCGTGCGCGGCTCATCGGCGCTCGAGGTACTGCAGCACGGCCAGCACCCGCCGATGATCGGTGTCGGCCGGCACCAGGCCGAGCTTGGCGAAGATGTTGTTGACGTGCTTCTCGACGGCGTGGCCGCCGATGCCCAGCGCGGCGGCGATCGCCGAGTTGGACCGGCCCTCCGCCATCGTCGCCAGCACGTCGGTCTCGCGCGGGGTGAGCTGACGCAGCGGGCTCGTCCGCCGCCGCACCAGCAGTTGGGCCACGACCTCCGGGTCCAGCGCGGTGCCTCCGGCCGCGACCCGGCGGATCGCTTCGACGAACTCGTCGACGTCGGCGACCCGGTCCTTGAGCAGGTACCCGAGCCCGCCGGTGTGGCCGGCCAGCAGGTCGGCGGCGTACCGCTCCTCGACGTACTGCGAGAGCAGCAGCACGGCGACCTCCGGCCGGCGCGCCTTGAGCTCCAGGGCGGCACGCACGCCCTCGTCGGTGTGGGTGGGCGGCATCCGGACGTCGATCAGCGCGAGGTCGGGGCGGTGCCGCTCGACCGCGCGCAGCAACCCCGCGTCGTCGCCGACCTCGGCCACCACCTCGATGCCGGCGCCGCCCAGCAGCTTGACCAGCCCGGCGCGCAGCAGCACCGAATCCTCGGCGATCACGATCCGCACGGCAACTCCGCCTCCACTCGCGTCGGTCCGCCGGGCGGACTCCCGATCCGGAACGTCCCGTCCACCGAGGCCACCCGCTGGGCCAGCCCTTCCAGCCCGCCGCCGGGGCGGCCGGTGGCCCCGCCGACGCCGTCGTCGTCGACGGTGAGGCGCAGCCGGCCGTCCCGGCGGACCACCGTCACCGCCACGCGCGAGGCCCGCGCGTGGCGGGTCACGTTCGTCAGCGCCTCCGACACCACGAAGTAGGCGATCGCCTCGATGGCCTGCGGACACCGCCCGCCGACCTCGACGTGCAGCTCGACCGGCTGCGGCAGCCCGGCGACCAGGCCGGAGAGCGCGGCGTCCAGCCCGCGGTCGTCGAGCACGGCCGGGTGCAGGCCCCGGACGAAGCCACGCAGCTCCGCGAGCACCGCCTTGGCCTCTTGGTGCGCCGACTCCACCGCGTCGCGGCCCGGTCCGTCGGCCAGCGCGGTGCGTGCGGCGCCCAGCGTCATGGCCAGGGCGACGAGACGCTGCTGGGTGCCGTCGTGCAGGTCCCGTTCGATCCGGCGGCGTTCGGCGTCGGCCGCCGCGATCGTCTGCGCCCGGGTGCGTGCCAGCTCGGCCAGGCGGGCGTCCAGCGCCTCGGCCGCGGTGGGACCGAGCAACCGCCGGGCCAGGACGGCGTCGAGCCGGGCGAGCGCGTGCGCGGCGCCGACCGCGACGACCACCGCGACCGCCCCCACCGGCCGGGCGGTCACCAGCAGCGCCAGCCCGTACGAGGCGGTGCCGGCCACCGCGGCGAACCCGAGCGCACCGAGCGGCAGGGCCAGCAGGTGGTAGCCGGTCTGCCGCCGCACCGCCGTGACCTCGGCGATCTCGACGTCGAGCAGCGCGGCGAACCGCCGTCGCTGTGCCGCGGTGCGCCCGGCCACGACCGCGCGCACCGGCCGGGCCGAGACCACCGCGACGCCGAGCGCGGGCAGGATCACCGCGACGCCGAGCAGCGCGACCGGCAGGCCGGTCAGCACGTGCACGACGGACGGCCAGCTGCGCCTGCGCACACCCTCACCCTCCCCGGCGGGGCGTCCCGCCGGGAGAAAGGGTAGCGATCCGGGGACAGTCCACTCCCGACCGCGCTCGGGAACTACGGGTCGGACGGCAGCGGGGTGGCCGGCCATTCGAGCAGGCGTGCGCCCAGCACCGCGGTGTGCAGGACGAACCGCTGGTCGGGGTCGGACACGCGGAAACCGGTCAGCTGCGCGATCCGGCTGAGCCGGTAGGTGACCGTGCGGACCGACACGTGCAGCCGCCGGGCCGCCTCCATGGCCACGCCCCCGGCCGCGAAGTACTCGTGCAGGGTCTCCAGCGCGACCTCCGCTCCGCCGCGGGCCTGGGCGAGCGGCCCCAGCACGTCGCGGACCAGGTCCACGATCGCGGCCTGGTCGCGTCCGAGCACCCGGTAGACCAGCAGGTCACGCGCATTGACGACGTCCCGGTCGAGGTCGAGCCGGTCGGCGTACTCCAACGCGTCACGCGCCTCCTCGTAGGAGCGCGCGACGCCGTACGCGCCGGTGAACGCGCGGCCGGTCGCGATCCGCCAGCGCCCCGGTACCCGGCGACGCCGCAACCCCTCGTGCAACGCGGTCCCGGTGTCGACGTCGCCGGCCGCGGGCACCACCGCGACGACCCGGCCGTCCTTGGCGGCGACGAGGACCTCGCGGTCGCCGAACCGCTCCACCACCACGCGTTCGAGGGCGGTCGCGGCCGCGTCGAGCGAGTGGTCGGCCCGGTGCGGTGCGACGAGCGCGACCGCGTGCGCGGTGCCCAGGTCGATCCCGAACGGCGCCGCCCGCTCCACCAGCGCGGACACGTCGGCGTCACCGCGCAGCAGGTCGTCGACGAACGCGGCACGCAGCGCCTCCTCGCGCCGGATCAGGTCGCGGCGCTGCGACTGGTGCCCGTCGACGAGGACACCGACCGCGTCGTCGAGGACACGGAGCACCGCCTCGGCCGCGGCGCGCACCCGCTCCGGATCGGACGAGCGGGACACCTCCGGCAGCTCGCGCCAGAGGCGCCAGGCCGCCGAGAGGTAGAGGTCGACCGCCCGGCCGGCGTCGACGCCCTGCTCGGCGGCGCGGCGGCCCAGTTCGCGGACCGCGTCGCGCTGCCACGGCTCCGGGCGGCGACCGTGGATCGCCGCGTCGGCGAGCATCGCCAGGTACTCGCCGAGCAGCTCGGCCGGGGCCTGGCAGGCCGCGGCGGTCGCCGTGCCGACGGCGGCCAGCCAGTCGTCGGCCGGGCGGCGGGGCCGGGCCATCGTGTCCTCCTCGCCGGGCTTCGTCGTTGCCGGATCCCGGCGATTCTAGATGCCGGTACCGCCCGGATCCGGTCACGCGCCGGTCAGGGCAGCGGTAGCTCGATCCACGTCACGGTGCCGCCGTCCACCGGAAACGAGCCGCGGTCCGCCGACGTACCGGGGCTGTCTGCCCCGCCCGGATGCCGGGAGAGCACCTCGATCAGCACCGTGTCCTCGCGCCGGCTCACGACGAGCTCGCCGCCGCCCGGGTTGCGGGCCAGGACGTCGTCGACGAGCCGGGTGATCGCGTCGACGGCCGGTGCCGGGAACCGTCCGGTGAGCCGGGCCGCCGGGACGTTCCCGGCGGAGAACGACAGCCAGAGCGACGTCGTCGTGCTCACCGGAGCGGGTCGAACGGGGCGAGCTCCGGCGGGGCCTCACCCTTGAGTACGGTCTCGGCCAGCAACTGACCGGTGATCGGGCCGAGCGCGATGCCCCACATGCCGTGACCACCGGCGACGAACACCCGCGGTGCGGCGGTCGGGCCGATCAGCGGGAGCCCGTCGGCGGTGCAGGGCCGCGACCCCACCCACTCGTCCGCCCGGTCCTCGAGGTCCACCCCGGTCAGGAGGGGCCGGACGGCCTCGACGATCGCGGCGATCCGGCGGGGGTCGAGCGGGTCGTCCGGACGGCGGAACTCCATCATCCCGGCGATCCGGAGCCGGCCACGCAGCGGCGTGCAGGCCACCCGCTGCCCGGGGAAGTACAGCGGCCCGGCCGGTAGCGGATCGGCGGGCACGCTGAAGCTGTAACCGCGACCGGCCTGCACCGGCTGACGCACGCCGAGCGCGCCGGCCAGCCGGGTGAGCTCCGCGCCGGTCGCGAGCACGACCGCGTCGTGCCGGTACTGCTGCCCGGTGGAGCGCACCACGGTCGCGCTCGTCGCCCCCGGTCGTACCGCGGTCACGTCGACGTTCTCGACGATCCGGCCGTGTCGCGCCCGGACCGCCATGCCCAGCGAACGCAGGTACTCCGGCGGATCCAGGTAGCGCTGGCCCTCGACGACGATCGCGGCACGCACGCGGTCGGACAGGGCCGGCTCGAGCGCCTGGGCCCGCCAGTTGAGCACCGGCCGGAACCGCACGTCCTGGCCGGCGTCGCGGATCGCCGTCAGCTCGGTGAGCATCCCGCGGGCCTCGCGTCCGGTGCGGAAACCGGCCAGGAACGGGGTCGCGGCGCGGGTCGGCACGCTCACCCCGCCCGCGGCCAGGACGTCGAACGCCTCGAGCGCCCGCTGGTTGACCGGGACGTAGGCGGCGAGGCCGCGCCGCCACCGGCGGTGGGTGCTGTGCGCGACGAAGCCCCGCAGGAAGCGCCACAGCGCCGGGTCGGCACGCAGCGGCAGGTACACCGGCGACGCGGGGCTGAGCAGCGCCCGCAGCCCGTAGCGGAGCACCGCGGGCTCGGGCAGCGGCACGGTCAGGCCGGGCGTCAGCCAGCCGGCGTTACCCCACGAGGCGCCCGCGGCGACGTGGCGTCGCTCGTAGACGGTGACGGTGACGCCGGCCTCCTGCAGGAACCAGGCGGTGGCCAGGCCGACCAGTCCCGCTCCGACGACCGCGACGTCCTGGGGTGCGGAGGACATCCCGGCCCCTCAGCGTCCGGACCGGGCGCAGCTGACGCACGCGGCGGCGTGCGGGCGGACCTCCAGCCGCTCGCCCGCGATCGCGGCCCCGCAGCGCACGCACCGCCCGTAGGTGCCCGCCTCGACCCGTTCGAGCGCGGCGTCGATCTCCTCGACCGTGCGCAGCAGCTCCGCGGCCCGGCCGGCGATCACCGGGTCGCCGGGCGACGCGAACTCCTCGGCGGCGATCACCTGCCGCTGACGCACGCACTCCTCGCGGTGGACCACCAGCAGCGCGCGGAACGTCTGGTGATCCGTGGACGCGGCGACGATCGACATCAGGGACTCCTTGGGCGGACGAAGAAACGCCCCGGGCGAGGCCGGGGCGCGGTGGCGGATCGGGGAAACGCGACGATCAGCCCGGACCCGGCGGCGCCGAGCTCTTCCGGTGCTCCCCGGCGTACGGGCGGAGCGTCGTCGTGCCCGGCACGCCGCGCACCGCCCGGCGGGGCGTTCCGGCAGCCACCGTGCACGACGCGAACGGTGCGGACATCACCGGATCACCTCCTCCTGGGTTCGGGCGGCCCCGGTCGGCCGGGACACCCCCAGCCTCCGTCAGGAGCGAGCGGGGGAGTAGGGCAGCCACCGGCCAACCTTCGCCGCCCTTCGTTGCCGACGCCAGGCAACGAAAGGCGGCGTTGGCGCCGGGAAGATAGGTGGTTTTCGCCGAGGCGACGCGGCACCGCCGCACCGCTCGCGGGTCGTGCTGGTACGCCCGCTCGAGCGTCTGGTCTGGTCGGGCCAGGCCAACGGCGCCGGCGGGATCTCCGGCGTGTCCGCGTGGACCCTCGCGACCGGCGGCGACGGTCTGACCGTGTCGGCCGCGGAGTTCCTCGCCGGTCCGCCCGTCGACGCGGCCGTGGACCAGGTCCGGGCCGCGCTCGACGAGGGACTCGCCCGCTGGACGGGGTTTCTGGTGGACGCGGCCGAAGCGCGGTAGCGCCCGGCGGCCCGGTCGGTCAGGGACGGGCGCGCCACAGGGCCCGGCCCAGCAGGACGAAGCCGACCAGGAACGGGTAGAGGATTCCGCGTTCGACCAGGCCGATCAGGATGCCGGCGCCGGAGCCGAGGACCACCCCGAACGCGACCAGCGAGACCAGGCCGGCCGCGCCGAACGTCACCAGGGTCCGGCCCAGCCGGCGGGAGACGCCGAGGGAACGGTACGAGCGCCCGAGCAGGATCGAGAGCACGTTGCCGGCGACGAACGCCAGCAGCGCGCCCAGCCCGTGGTAGTCGGTCGTGCCGTCGTCGCCGGAGCCCGGGAACAGCCCCACCAGGACGCCGCCCGCGCCGAGCGCCGCCCCGAGCGCGACCACCATCCGGCGGCGCCGGGCCGGCAGCCCCCGCAGCAGCACCACGCCGGCCAGCGCGGCCAGCCCGAACAGGACGAAGCCGGTGTTCATGACCCAGGCCAGCGGCGAGTACATGAACTGCCCGAACGCGGTGGCCGGGCCGTGCACCCCGAGGTCGCTGACGAAGTGATGCGTGTAGCTGTACGGCGGGTCCGACCACGCCGCCGCGGTGACGAACTCGGCGGTGAAGAACACCGCACTGGCGGCGACGAGTGCCGCCGCCGCCCGCCTGTTCACCACGGCGTCCAGCGCGCGTTGCCCGATGATGCTGTCGACCGGAGTGTGCATGATGTCTCCCGCACGGAGTCGGAGTAACGAACCGTGCGAAGACTGCGGTGGACGGCTGTCACCGGGCTCTCACCGCGCTCTCACGCGGTGCGTACCTGCTCCCACCACCAGTCGATCGGCGCGAGGTGCGGGGCGGCCGGGCGACCGTCCGCGGGCGTGTCGGCCCACGGTGACGCCGAGGCGGTGCCGTAGCGCGGCACCCGGACGCTCCACTCCAGATTGCCGCGGATCAGGTGGTCGAGCTGGGTCAGGTGCCGGCGCACGGTGGGCGCGCCGTCCGCGTCGAGCTGGGCACGCAGGCCCAGGTAGAGGCACATCACCCGGTCGTGGAGCTCGACCGTGCGGGCCAGCGCCTCCTCCGCCGGGCACGCGTCCCGGTGCTGGATCACGCCGACGATGTTGGACTCCAGCACGTCGTCGTCGGCCTCCTTGCGGAACGAGAACAGGTCGTTCCCGATCGTGACGAGCAGGTTGGCGGCCTGCGTGACCGCGCGGACGGCGGGCTCCTCCCGGTCGGCGTCGGTCAGGACGCTGCCCTCCGCCAGCTCGATCAGCGAGCCGGTGAGCCGCATCGCCCGGTCGCGCGGCCCGAGGTTCAGGTACTCGGTGAGCGTGGGCATGGTGCCGGCCACCCGGTACGCGGTCAGGCAGGCCACCGAGAAGAACCACTCCAGGTTGCCGTCGGCCCAGCGCCGCACCACCGCCGCCGGAGCGCAGGCCCGCGCACGGGCCGACAGGTTCCGGAACGCGGCCGCGAACGGATCGTCGTCCGCGGGTGCCTCCGGGTGGTCGAGCGCGTGCATCAACCGCATCATCAGCGGGATCAGCCGGCCGGGCCGGTCGGCGATCGGTCCGGCGTCGAACCGGCTGTCGTCGATCACGAACCCGAGGTGCGTCCAGTCCGAGACGAGCTGCAGACCGGGCCCGGCACCGGCGGGCGCGATCCGGCACGCCCACTCGGCCGGCCGGGTGGCCCGGATCCGGTCGCGCATCCGCTCGTCGTCGAGCAGTCCGAACTGTTCCAGCCAGGCGACGCTGCGGCGACCGATCGCCCCGGACTCCGGATGCATCCGCGTCGGCAACGGGCAGTACAGCGGAGGAACCGGCTCAGGCGGCACGGACGTCCTCCGGCGTCATCACCAGCCGGTCGGGGTGGATCGTCACCCGCGGCACCGCCTTCGGGACGCGCCCGGTGGGCGCCATCCGCCACTGCCGGAACGTCTCGGCCAGGATGATCGTCATCTCGTCCCAGGCGAAGTTGTCCCCGATGCACTGCCGGGTGCCGGCGCCGAACGGCAGGAACGCGGTGCGCGGGATCGACCGGGCCCGCTCCGGCGACCAGCGGCCGGGGTCGAACCGCGCCGGGTCGGGGTAGACGACCGGATCACGGTGGATGACGTACGGGCTGAACACGACGTCGGCGCCCACCGGGAGCTCGAAGTCCCCCAGCCGGCCCGGAGCGCTGACCTTGCGGGTCAGCAGCCAGGCCGGGCCGTAGAGCCGCATCGTCTCGTGGATGATCTGGCGCAGGTAGGTCAGCGACGCGAGGTCGTCGGGCCGCAGCGCTCGGTCGCCGCACACCGCGTCGAGCTCCGCGTGCACGGCCCGCTCGACGTCGGGGGCGCGGCCGACCTCGTACAGCGCCCACAGGATGCTCGCGGTGGACGCCTGGCCGTTCGTCGTGACGAACGTGATCACCTCGTCCTCGAGCTGCGTGCGGCTCATCCGCTGACCGCTGTCCGGGTCCTCGGCGTCGAGCAGCAGGTCGAGCAGGCCGGCCCGGTCGGGGTCGGCCGGACGCCCACCGTGCGCGTCGATCAGGGCGCCGATCGCCGTCCGCAGGTCGCGGAGGCTGGCCCGGTAGCGGCGCTGGGTCGGGGTCGGGATCGCCCCGAGCGCGCGCGGCAGGATCGTGGCCCGGATCGTGCCCGCCATGACGTCGGGCAGCACCCGCTGGAACTCCTGCCGGACGTCGGTGGGCGGCTGCGTCCCCAGCAGCGCGGCGAGGAACACCGACAGCGTCAGCTCCTGCATGTCGTCGTCGGTGCGTCGGGGCTCACCGGCCGCCCAGCCGCCCACCACCGAGCGGGCCGTCTCGATCATCACCCCGGCCCGCCCGGCGATGAACGACCGGCTGAACATCGGCTGCATCAGCCGGCGCTGACGCCGGTGCCGGTCCCCGTCGGGCACGGTCGCGAGGCCGTTCCCGGCGAACCGGCTCAGCGCCTCGATCAGCCGGCCGCCTTTGCGGAAGGAGGCGGACTCGGCGGTGAGCATCGAGTACGTCAGCTGCGCGTCGGTGACCACGTAGACCGGTACGCGGCCGAGACCGAGACGGACGACCGGGCCGTGGTGCCGCAGTTCATCCATGAACTCCAGCGGGCGCCGGAGCAGCGGTACGACGTGACCGAGCAGCGGTAACGCGCCCGGAACAGCTTTCGGTGCCGTGTTCTGCATCATCGCCTCGTCAAGTAGGTAGGACTCCTACCTTACTTCGGACGGACGTCAGTGGAGCGGTGGACCGCCGCCGGGGCGGTCAGGAGCGGAGCGCGCGCAGGCCGGTGCGCACTTCGTCGACCAGGATCTCGGGCTGTTCCAGGGCCGCGAAGTGCCCGCCGCGGGCGGCTTCGCCGTAGTGGATCAGGGTGGGGTAGGTGTCGTCGATCCAGCTGCGGGCCGCCCGGGGGACGTCTTTCGGGAAGACGGTGACCGCGACCGGCAGCGTCAGCCGCGGGCCGGCGAAGGACCCGGCCCGGTTCTCCCAGTAGATGCGCCCGGACGACGCCGCGCTGTTGGTGAACCAGGAGAGCGAGATCGAGTCGAGCATGGCGTCGCGGCTCAGGGCGTCCTCGGCGAGCCCGCGGTTGTCGGTCTTGGACTGGTACTTCTCGTAGATCCAGGCGGCCTGGCCCGCGGGGGAGTCGGCCAGCGCGAAGCCGACCGTCTCCGGCTTCGTGCCCTGGAGGTGGTTCGACCCGCCGAGCTCGCCGGTGTAGTAGGCGAGCGTCTCCATCGCCGCGCGCTCCTCCGGCGACGGCGCGGCGGGCGGCGACGCGGGGAACGCGAGCGTGGAGGTCAGGTGGATGCCGAGCAGCCCGGCGGGCGCGCGGCGCCGAGCGCGGTGGTGACGGCGGCGCCCCAGTCGCCGCCGTGCGCGGCCCACTGGGTGTACCCGAGGCGGGTCATCAGTTCGGCCCAGGCGGCGGCGGTGCGGGCGGCCGTCCAGCCGGTCGCGCGCGGCTTCTGGGAGAACCCGAACCCCGGCAGCGACGGGATCACGACGTCGAACGAATCCGCGGCGTCGCCGCCGAACGACACCGGATCGGTGAGCGGGCCGATCAGCCCGAGGAAATCGAGGTTGGAGCCCGGCCAGCCGTGGGTGAGCAGCAGCGGCAGCGTGCCCGGGTTGCGTGACCGGACGTGGACGAAGTGGATGTCCAGCCCGTCGAGCTCGGTCAGGAACTGGGGGTGGCGGTTGAGATCGGACTCCAGCCGGCGCCAGTCGTAGCCGTGCTGCCAGTAGTCGACGAGCGACCGGGCGTTCTCCACGCGGACGCCCTGCGACCAGTCGGGCACGGTCTCGGTGGCGGGCCAGCGGGTGCGGGCCAGACGCTGCTTCAGATCCGCGATCTCGGCCTCCGGGATCGTGACGGTGAACGGGCGGATGGTCATCGGTACCTCCAGACGAAATTGCACACCGGTGTGCAGCGTAGGAATTTGCACACCGGTGTGCAACACTGAAGTCGTGCCGATGAAGGAGAACCGCGAACGCATCCTCGAGGTCGCCCTCGAGGTGCTCGGAGAGAACCCCGACGCCGGCATGGGCGAGATCGCCGTCGCCGCCGGTGTCGTGCGCCGCACCGTCTACGGCCACTTCCCGTCGCGCCTCGACCTGGTGCGGACGCTCACCGAACGGGCCGTCACCGAGATGACGCTCGTGCTCACCAAAGCCGGCGCCACCCACCCGGAGGCCGACGCCACCTGGGCCGCGTTCGTCGCCAGCGTCTGGCCGGTGACCCACCGGTACCGGGTGCTGCTCGCGCTGCGCCGGGGCGAGTTCGGCGAGGCGATCCACGGCCTGCTCGGGCCGGTCGACGAGCTCCTCGCCGACCTCGTCGAACGCGGGCAGGACGACGACGTGTTCGCGCGGGACCTCCCGGCGGACGTCCTGAGCCAGGTGGCGTACGGCGTCGTGTTCGCCGTCGCCGACGTCGAGCGCTCGACCGGCACCCTCGGCGCCCGCGCCGCGACGATCACCAGCCTGCTGACGCTGGGCGTTCCCAGGGCCAGGGCGATCGCCCTCGTCGACGACCGGCCCTGACCGGGA
This sequence comes from Cryptosporangium japonicum, assembly GCF_039524755.1. NCBI lineage: Bacteria > Bacillati > Actinomycetota > Actinomycetes > Cryptosporangiales > Cryptosporangiaceae > Cryptosporangium > Cryptosporangium japonicum. The sequence continues at coordinate 283,744 of NZ_BAAAGX010000010.1, read as the reverse complement.
GCCGGGCGCGGTCCGGCCCGTATATTGCACCCATGGTTGCCCGACCCGACGCGTTCGCTCTTCCTCCACGCGGCCGAGCGGAGCGGCTGGGAACCGCGGTGACCAGTGAACTCGTCGAGATGATCGTCACCGGCGAGGTGGCCGAGGGAGAGTTGCTGCCGCCCGAGGCGCCGCTCAGCGAACACTTCGGCGTGAGCCGCACGGTGATCCGGGAGTCGATCAAGCGGCTCGAGGAGAAGGGCCTGGTCGTCGTCGCACAGGGCCGCGGAACCCAGGTCAACCGGTCCGGGGCCTGGAACATGCTGGACCCGACGATCCTGTCGGCGCTGATCGACAACGACGAGTCGCTGGGCATTCTCGACGAGCTGACGGTCGTGCGCGGCCACCTGGAGTCGGCGATGGCCGGTGCGGTCGCGGCGCGGAACACGCCGGAGGAACTCGACCGCATCCGGCAGGTGCACGAGACCATGCGCGGGATGCAGCAGGAGAGCGACGCGTCCCGGCAGGAGGACGTCGTCTTCCACCTGACGATCATGGAGATCTCACGCAACCGGCTGGCGGAGAACATCGCCAAGCGGCTGTACCGGCGCGCGCTGGAGAGCACCCGCTACCAGGGCGCCGACTACGAGGGCGCGTTCGAGTCCACGATCTCCGAGCACGGCCGGGTGGTCGACGCGATCGCCCGCAACGACGTCGAGGGCGCCGAGCGGGCGATGCGCGAGCACATCCTCAGCTCGTGGCGGCGGCGTCGCCTGGCCGGTCCCGCGGAGAGCGCGTAGGCACCGCGCCGGCCGGCAGGAACCCGGCCGAGACCAGGTCGCGCCACAGCCCGGGCGGCACGTCGACGGCGAACCGCTCGACGTTCTCGTCGACCTCCTCGGGGGACCGCATGCCGACCGCGACCGCCGTGACGGCCGGGTGCAGCAGCGGGAACGCGAGCGCCGCGACCGGCAGCTCGACGAGGTGGTCCGCGCAGATCTCCGCGATCCGCCGGGTGCGGGCCAGCACCGCGGCGTCGGCGGGGCGGTAGTCGAACGTCGCCCCGGCGGCGGGCCGGGCCGTCGAGAGCAACCCGGTGGCGAACACCCCCACGGCCACGACCGTGACGCCGGCCTTCCGCGCGGGCTCGAGCACGGTCTCCAGCGCGCTGTGGTCGAGCAGCGAGTAGCGGTTGGCGAGCATGATCACGTCGACCAGACCCTCGTCGACGAGCGTGGCCAGACCGGCGGTGGAGTTCGTGCCGATGCCGATCGCCGAGACGAGACCGGCCCGCTTCAACCGGGCCAGCGACGCCAGCGCCTCCCGGGCCGCGGACGCCCAGGCCTGATCCGGGTCGTGGGCGTAGAGGACGTCGACCGCGTCGAGGCCGAGCCGTTCGAGGCTCTCACCGAGCGACCGCTCGACGCCCTCGGCGGTGAAGTCCCAGCGCCGCTCCAGGTCACCCGGCACCAGGAAGCCGTCGTCGTCGGACGCGCGCGGCGGTACCCGCGGCACGAGCAGCCGGCCGACCTTCGTGGAGACCACGAACTCGTCCCGCGGACGACGTCGCAGCGCGGCGCCGAGACGACGTTCGGACAGGCCCAGGCCGTAGTGCGGCGCGGTGTCGAAGTAGCGGATACCGCGGTCCCAGGCCCGGTCCAGCGTGCGGCGGGCCGTCTCGTCGTCCATCGCGGCGGCGAAGTTGCCGAACGGCGCGCCGCCCAGGCCGAGGGCTCCGGGGATCACGGCTCGAGTCCGTACCACGCCGCGGCGGTGCCGCCGTCGACCGCCCGGCGCTCGTCGGCGCTCAGGTCGCCGGTCAGCTCGTCCACCGCCGCGCGCCAGGCCACCGGTCCGACGCCGAGCAGCGCCAGCGGCCAGTCCGATCCGTACATCAGCCGGTGCGGACCGAACGCGTCGAGCGCGACCTCGGTCACCCGGCGCAGCCGGGCGGTGTCGGGCACCAGCGCGGCCAGGCCGGAGATCTTCGCGGCCACGTTCGGCAGGGCCGCGAGCGCACGGAGCCCACGCTCCCAGCCGTCGTCGTCGTCGCACTCGGCGACGCCGCCGAGATGGTCGAGCACGAACCGGGTACCGGGCCGGGCGGCCGCGACGCCCGCCGCCAGCTCCAGCTGCCACCACCGCACGACCAGGTCGAACCCGAGGCCGTGGGCCGCCAGCGTGTCGAGGGACGCGCCCACGTCGGGCCGGCCGAGCCAGCGCGGATCGGAGTCCACGTGGACGAGGTGGCGGACCCCGACCAGCCGCCCCTCGGTGCCGAGCTTCTCCAGTTGCGCGGCGACGTCGGCGGTCAGGTCGATCCAGCCGACGACCGGCGACGGCCCGCCCAGCAGCCGCTGGGTCTCACCCAGGTCGTTGACCGACTGCACGACCACCGCCGTGTCGACGCCGGTGGCGGCGAGCATCCGCGCGAGGTCGTCGGCGGCGAAGTCGCGGTCGATCACCGCCATGGTGACCGGGTCGATCCAGGGCTGCGGGTCGGTGGCGCGCCGCCAGAGGTGCACGTGCGCGTCGATCCGGCCGGTCACGACAGGTGCCAGATCTCGTCGAGCGGCTGCCAGAGCGCACCCGGCACCCGCTCGTCGACGATGCGGACCTGGCACGGGTCGGTGTGCGTCCACCACTCGCGCGTGACCGGGTCCTCGGCGACCCGGGCCAGGTCGGCGTCGTGGTCGTCGCCGACGTACTCGTAGTAGGCGAACAGCGTGTCGCCGGTCAGGAAGATCGAGTAGTTGGTGACGTTCGCGTCGCGCAGCGTCTGCTCGACCTGGGGCCAGACCTCCCGGTGCAGGCGGAGGTACTCCTCCCGCTTCTCGGGCCGGAGCCCGACGACGAACGCGTGCCGCTGCGGCTCGGCGGCGCTCACGCCGAGGTCCCCAGCGCCGCCGGGGCGGGTGTCATCCGGTCCGGATCGGGCACCAGCCGCAGCCCGGCCCGGTCGGGACGGACGTGCGGCCCGGCGGTGCCGGCCAGGGGAGTGGCCGGTGCCGCCGCCCGGATGCGTGTCTCGTCGACCCGGATGCCGAGCCCCGGCTCGTCGCCGAGCACGATGCCGCCGTCGGTGAACTCCTGGTCGATGTCGAGCCCGATCGGCGAGTGCAGGTGCTGGATCTCGAACGACAGGTGGTTGGGGATCGCGGCGGCCGCGTGGGCCAGCGGGTTCGCGTGGTACGACACCGGGCTCACCGGCAGGTCACGGCTGTGCGCGACCGCGGCGACCCGCAGGAAGTGCGTGATGCCCCAGACGTTGCCGACCTGGACGACGTCGACCGCGTCGGCGTCGAGCAGCGGCCGGTACTGCTCCAGGCCGGTGAGGTTCTCGCCGGTGGCCACGGCCGTGCGCACGTGCTGGCGCACGGAGGCGTGACCGGCGGCGTCCCACCGGCGCAACGGTTCCTCGATCCAGGCGAGGTCGATGGCGCGCTCCAGTTCGGTCAGGTAGCGGACGGCCTGGGTACGGTTCCAGGACTCGTTCGCGTCGAGCATCAGGGCCGGTCGGTCGGAGTTGCGGGCGAGCACGTCCCGGACGGCCAGCAGCCGGCGCCGGTCGTGCTCGACGTCGTGGCCGCCTTTGAGCTTGGCCGCGCTGAACCCCCGATCGGCGTAGCGCCGGTAGAGCTCCACGAGCTCCTCGTCGTCCAGCGCGATGTCCAGACCCGAGGCGTACCCCGGGACGAACCGGTTCAAGGCTCCCAGAGTTCGCCACAGTGGTTCGTCGGCGTACTTCGCCTTGAGGTCCCAGAGCGCCATGTCGATCGCGCCGATCGCGCCGAACGTGGCGCCCGCGTGGCCGGTCTTGAAGACCCGGTTGAGCATCCGGTCGTAGAGGGCGGTGACGGCCCGGGGATCCTCGCCGACGACGGCGTCGAAGACCCGGTCGATGTCGCCGTGCGCTCCGACGCCGACACCCTCGAGCCCGTCGTCGGTCTCGAGGATCAGCACGTGCACGTCGGTCCGCGGACCGGGCATCACACCGTTGGCATCACCGGTCAGCCGGCCCCACTCGTGCGTGGTCAGCAGACTGCGATAGCCGGTGACCTTCATCGGAACTCCTTCTTCGGGCGGACGGGACTCACTCCTTGGTCCCGCCCGCGGTCATGCCGGCGACCAGGAAACGTTGTGAGACGAGGAAGACGATCAGCACCGGGAGCACCGAGACGACGGTGGCCAGCGCGAGCGTCGGGAGCTGGACGGACTGCGCACCGGCCGAGCTGGGGTTGAACGCCGGGGTCGAGGCGAGCAGCGAGGTCAGCCCCACCTGCGCGGGGTAACCGTCGCTCGTGGGCAGCATCACGAACGGCAGGAAGAAGTTGTTCCAGTTCTGCACGAAGCTGAAGAACGCGACGAGCGCCACGATCGGCGCGGCCAGCGGCAACGCCACCTTGGTGAAGACCTGGTACTCCCGGCAGCCGTCGATGCGTGCCGCGGCGAGCAGATCACGCGGGATGCTCGTCGAGAAGTAGATGTAGGTGAGGTACACGCCGAACGGGAAGAACGACATCGGCAGGATCACCGACAGCGGGCTGCCGATCAGCCCGACCACGTTCAGCTCGAGGAAGATCGGCAGGACGAGCGCGGTGTTCGGGATCAGCATGACGATCAGGGTCAGCACCAGCAGCAGCCGCCGGCCCCGGAACTCGGTCAGCGCCAGCGCGTAGCCGGCCGGGATGCCCGCGATCAGCGTGATGACGAGCGCGCCGATCGCGTACAGCGCCGAGTTGCCGATCCAGCCGGTGACCGCGCCGTCCTGGAACGAGAACAGCGCGCTCCAGTTCGCCGACAGGTCGCCGAGGCCACCGGGGGCGAACGGGTTGCCGACGATCAGGCCGCGGGCCGACTTCGTGGTGGCCAGCAGCAGCCAGACGATCGGGATGGCGAAGAACAGCACGAACGCCGTCAGCACGACGGTGACGATCGTCCGGCCGCTCCAGCCGCTGAGTTTCGCCGAGGTCATGGATCAGTCCCGCTCGAACAGGCCGCCGCGCGTCACGAAGACGGCCGACAGCGCGAGGGCGATGACGAGCAGCAGCAACGAGATCGCGGCCGCTCCGTTGAAGTCGTTCTGGCCGAACGCGTACTGGTAGGCGAGCTGGTTGAGCGAGTAGTCGTTCGGCACGATCGCGTTGCTGGCCTGGGAGAGCAGCTGCGGCTCGACGAACAGCTGGGTGCCTGCGGCCAGCGACATGATGCCCATGTACGAGATCCACTTGCGCAGCATCGGCAGCTGGATGTTCCAGGCGATCTGGACCGGGCTCGCGCCGTCCATCCGCGCGGCCTCCATCACCTCGTCGCTGATGTTGTTCAGCGCGCCGTACATGATCACGATCCAGCCGCCGGCCCCGGTCCAGAACGCGATGATCGCGAAGATCACCGGCAGGTTGCCCGGAACGATGACCTGGACGAAGCTGTCGAACCCGAAGAGCGTCAGCAGACCGCCGACCGGGCTCGCGGTCGGGTCGAGCACGAACAGCCACAGCAGCACGCTCGACGCACCGGCCAGTGCGCCGGGCAGGTAGAAGACGAGCCGGAGCGTCCGGCTCAGCCAGCGGACCTTGATCGCGTGCACCACGATCGCCAGCACGGTGACCAGCACGACCAGCGCGACCAACCAGATCAGCAGGTAGATCGCCACGTGGGTGACGGCGGGCCGGAACCGGAAGTCGCCGACGACCTTGGAGAAGTTGGTGATCCCGGCGAAGCCGCCCTCGGCGTCGGTGAAGGCCAGGTAGACCGCGTAGAGGGCGGGCAGGACGCCGAACGCGAGCGCGAGCGCCGCGTAGAGCGAGATGAAGGCGTAGCTCATCCGGCTGCCGCGCCGCGGGGCGGCCGCCCGCCCCGTCGCCCGGGCCACCTCGGCGAGGACGGTCATGTGACCGTGTAGCCGTTCACCTGGGCCTGGTTCGTGATCGCCTGCTCCCACTCGGGCAGCAGCGAGACCAGGCTCTTGCCGTCCGCGATCGCCGGGGTGATCGTCTTGGCCCAGACGGCCTCCTGGCTGAAGATGCCGGAGCCCCAACCGTCCCAGATCGACGTGCCCGCTTCGACCACGGCTTTCAGGTCGGTGGCGTAGTAGCCGCTCGTCTCCTGCTTCTGCACCCACTTCTCCGCCGCCGGGGCGTAGGCGGGGTATCCGGGGGCGACGTCGACCTGGTAGTCGTCGGCCGTCGTGACGAACCGGACGAACGACTCCGCGGCCTTGAGGTTCTTCGAGTGGCTGCTGACGAACCAGGTGCCGCCGCCGACGTTGCCGGTCACCGCCTGGTCACTGCCCCAGGCGGGCGGCGGGGCGACGCCGAGCTGGCCCTTCGGCACGTTGAGCGACTCCGGGTTGTTGAAGATCGCGCCCGCGTACCAGGCCGGCCCCGGCATGAGGAGCACCTTGCCGGAGTACTTCTTGACGAACTCGGGCGTGAACACGCTGACGTTCGGCGTCGTGCCGTTCGCGATCAGCGCGTCGAGCATCGTGGCCGCGCGCTTGCACTCGGCGCTCCCGGTGTCGACCGTGACCGACTTGGGCCCGGTGATGCCGTTCGCCCGGCACTTGCTGGCCCAGAAGAAGACCTCGGGCGTCCAGGCGTCCCCGACCGTGCCGACGATGTACCCGGGGTGCTCCCGGCCCACCTTCTCGCCCAGGGCCTGGTACTCCTCCCAGGTCTTGGGGACCTGGTACCCGAACTGGTCAAGCAGCGTCTTGTTGTACCAGAGCACCGCCTGGGCGAGGTCGTTACGCAGGCAGTAGACCTTGCCGTCGACCGTGCACGGGTTGAGCGAGCCGCTGGTGAACTGATCGAGCGTGTCCTGGGCGACCAGACCGTCGTTGAGCACGGCCGCGAACGCCTGCTTGCCGTTGCTCTTCTGGCTGGCCCAGGCGGCGTCGTTGTTCTGCGACGAGAAGACCACGTCCGGCCAGCCGCTCTGGGCACGGTCGAAGAGCTGCACCTTCGTCCGGAACGAGTTCGAGCCGTTAGCGGAGCCGTCGTAGGTCACGACCTTGATCGGAGTATCGGGGTTGGCCTTCGTGAACGCGTCCGCGGCCTTGGTCCGGTCGGCGTCCACCCAGACCGTGATCGTGGCCTTGTCGTCCTGCTCGACCTGGGGGAACCCGTACTCCCCGGCGGTGGTACCGCCACCGCTGTTGCAGGCGGCGAGCGCCAGGGTGAGCGCTCCGGCGCCGGCGAGGGCCGCTAACCGGGACCGTCGAGCGGCTCTGAACCGAACCATGTCCTGTCCTTTTCTGATCGTCGTCCTTGACGTCGACTTCGTGGGGCCAGACCATAAGGTCACACGTATGATGTTTGCAAGAGGAGGCTGTTGATGCGCGGTGTGGCGTACGAGGGTGGCGGGGCGTTACGCGTCGCGGCGGTGGAGAGCGAGCCGCCGGGCCCCGGTGAGCTGCAGGTCGCGGTCGCGTACTGCGGCCTCTGCGGAACCGATCTGCACATCGCCCACGGCACCATGGACGCCCGGGTGCGGACCCCGCTGGTCTTCGGCCACGAGGCCGCCGGCACCGTGGCCGCGGTCGGCCCGGGGGTGACCGGCTGGAACGTCGGTGACCCGCTGACCGTGATGCCGCTGCTCTGGGACGGCACGTGTTCGGCGTGCCTGGCCGGTCACCAGCACATCTGCCAGAACCTGACGTTCGTCGGCATCGACTCGCCGGGCGCGCTGCAGCAGCGGTGGAACGTACCGGCCTCGATCGCCGTCCCGCTCCCGGCCGACCTCGACCTGCGCACGGCCGCGCTGGTCGAGCCGGTGGCCGTCGCCGTCCACGACGTCCGGCGCTCCGAGCTGCAGGTCGGAGACCGCGCCGTGGTGCTCGGTGGCGGCCCGATCGGCGTGCTCATCGGCTGCGTGGCGCGCCACGCCGGCGCCCAGGTGCTCATCGCCGAGGTCGACGAGAGCCGCCGCGCCCGCGTCGCCGCGCTCGGCTTCGACACCGTGGACACGGCCACCGACGACGTCGTCGCCGCGGTCGAGCGGTGGACCGGCGGGAACGGGGCCGACGTCGTGTTCGAGGTGTCCGGCGCCGCCGCCGCGGTGCGCTCCACCACCGCGCTGGCGAAGGTCCGGGGCACGATCGTGGTCGTCGCGATCCACGGCGCCGCCCGCGAGATCGACCTGCAGCGCGTCTTCTGGCGCGAGCTGCGCCTGCTCGGCGCCCGGGTGTACCAGCGTTCGGACTTCGAGCGGGCGATCGAACTGCTCGGGCAGGGCGTCATCCCGGCCGGGGAGCTCGTCACGAACGTCGTCCCGCTCGACGGGACGGCGGCCGCGATGGAGGACCTGGCCGCCGGCCGGGCCATGAAGATCCTGGTCGAGGTGGGCGCATGAGTGGTCTCTTCGACCTCACCGGGCAGCTCGCGGTCGTCACCGGCGCGCGCCGCGGCATCGGGCGTGCGATGGCCGAGGCCCTGGCCGGAGCCGGCGCCGACGTCATCGGGGTCAGCGCGCAGCTGGGGCCCGACGACGAGGTGGCCACGTCGATCCGAGGGCTGGGCCGGTCGTTCGAGGCGCGTGCGGTGGACTTCGCCGACCGGGACGCCGTCGTCGCGCTCGGCACCGAACTCGCCGGGCGCGCACCGGACATCCTGATCAACAACGCCGGCACGATCGAGCGGGCGCCCGCGATCGAGCACCCCCTCGACTGGTGGGACCGGGTGCTCGAGGTGGACCTGTCCAGCCAGTTCGTCCTCACCCAGCTCGTCGCCGCGCCGATGCTGGCCCGCGGCCGGGGCAAGATCGTGTTCACCGCGAGCCTGCTGAGCTTCCAGGGCGGCATCAACGTCCCCGGTTACGCCGCGGCCAAGTCCGGCGTCGCCGGGCTCACCCGGGCGCTGGCCAACGAGTGGGCCGCCCGGGGCGTGAACGTCAACGCGATCGCGCCCGGCTACATCGCCACCGACAACACCGCGGCGCTGCGCGACGACCCCGACCGGTCCCGGTCGATCCTCGAGCGGATCCCGGCCGGACGCTGGGGCCGCGGCGACGACCTGGCCGGCGCCACCGTATTCCTCGCCTCGGCGGCGTCGGACTACGTCTCGGGCACGGTCCTGCCGGTGGACGGTGGGTGGCTGGGCCGATGATCACCACCGAGCTCGCGCGGATCCGGGTCCTGCCGGTCGTCGTGATCGACGATCCGCGCCACGCGGTGCCGCTCGCCCGCGCCCTCGCCGACGGCGGCGTGCCGTGCGCGGAGATCACGCTGCGCACGCCGGCCGCGGTCGAGGCCGTCGCGGCGGTGGCGGAGCTCGACGGGTTCCTCGTCGGCGCGGGCACGGTGCTCTCGCCCGAACAGCTCGACCGCGTCGTCGACGCCGGGGCGCGGTTCGTGGTGAGCCCCGGGTTCAGCGCGGTGCTCAGCAACCGCGCGAGCCGGCACGGCGTGCCCGCGATCCCCGGGGTGGCCACGGCGAGCGAGCTCATGTCGGCGCGCGCGGCCGGGCACACGGTGGTGAAGCTGTTCCCGGCCGCGCAGCTGGGCGGCGCCGCGCTGGTGCCCGCCCTGCACGCGCCGTTCCCCGACGTCCGCTTCGTGCCCAGCGGCGGGATCGGCATCGGCACCGCCGCCGACTACGACCTCGACCCCGTGCTGACCGTCTCCACCAGCTGGATCGCACCCCGGGACGCGATCGGCGCCGGGCGCTTCGACGAGATCACCGCGCGGGCCCGCGAGTTCCGTGCGGCGGTGGGGCGATGATCGAGCGGGTCGTCACCGTCGGCGAAGCCCTGGCGGTGTTCCGCGCCGGTGACGACGGCCCACTGTGGTGCGCGCCGCGGGTCGCGGTCTCCACCGGCGGCGCCGAGGCCAACGTCGCGATGGCGCTGGCCCGCTGCGGCACGCCGGTCAGCTGGTACGGGCGGGTCGGCGACGACTCGCTGGGGCGTCGCGTCGTCCGTGAGCTGCGTGCCGAGGGCGTGGACGTGCACGCGGTCGTCGATCCGGGCGGCCCCACCGGGCTGCTGGTCAAGGAGCGGAGCGCCGACGGGCGCACCGGCGTCGTCTACTACCGGCGGGGGAGCGCGGGCAGCCGGCTGAGCCCCGAGGACGTCGAGCGGATCCCGCTGTCCCCGACGACGCTGCTGCACCTCACCGGCATCACCCCCGCGTTGTCCGACGGGGCGCGGTCCGCCGTCGACCACCTGCTCGACCGGGCCGGCGCGGCCGGAGCGACCGTCTCGTTCGACGTGAACCACCGCGGGCGTCTCTGGCCGGCCGGAACCGCGTCGCCGGTGTACCGCGCGATCGCCGCCCGGGCCCAGCTGGTGTTCGCCGGCGTCGACGAGGTGCCGTACCTGCTGCCGGCCTGGGCCGGCGGCGACGCCGGAGCGGCCGCGCTCGCACTGGCGGAGCGGGGGTTCGCGCACGTGGTCGTGACCGCCGGGGCCGCCGGAGCCGTCGCCTGCGTCGAGGGCACGCGGCACGCGGTGCCGGCCGTACCGCTCGGCGGCCCGGTGGAGACGGTGGGGGCCGGCGACGCGTTCGTCGGGGGTTACCTGGCCGACCTCGTCGCCGGGCGACCGGCCGAACACCGCCTGCTCACCGGCGCCCGGCTCGGCGCGGCCGCCTGCCGGCACCCGGGCGACTGGGAGGGCGTCGCGGACCTCTCTGGCCTGGACCCCGCCGACGTGACCGCTGATCCGGTCAGCCGCTGACGGCCGTGGGGTCGCCCGGCTCGTCGGGGCCGGGCGACCCCACGGTTCTCTCAGGTCAGCACTCGGCGTAGACGTAGCCGGTGGAGCCCGGCTTCGTCACGTCCTTGTCGCGCTGGACGACCGAGATCGTCGACTTCACGCTGCTGCAAGCCTTGCTGAAGCCGTTCGCGGAGTACTCGATGTCGACCCAGTTCCCGCCCCAGACCTCGGCGTAGTCCTCGCACTCGGTGGTCGCGCCGCACTCCTCGACGACGGCCAGGTCGAAGCCCGCGGCCTTGCCCTCGTCACCCAGTTCCGCCGTGTTCTTCTGGGCGATCGCGAGGTTCAGGCTGTGGGCCTTCGTGATCAGCAAAGAAGCGAACGCGAGGGCGTCGCTCTGGCTCATCAGCCGCGGGGCGCCCTCCTTGGGCTCCTTGCCCTCCCGCGCGAGCTTGCGGTCGGAGAGGTTGCTGTAGGCGCGGGTGAAGCTGTCGAGGTTGTCGACCTCGACCGCGTCGAACTTCTTGTCGGCGCAGGCCTGGATCTGCTTCCCGACGATCGCCGCGAGCGCCGTGCGCTTGGCCGCGGTGCGCAGGTCGAAGATGATCTCGTCCGGCCAGCCCGGGTCGACGTAGTACGGCTTGGAGTACTGCTGGTTCTCGGTGGCCGTCGGGTAGTCCGGGGTCGGGTTCGGCAGCAGCAACTGCTTGCGGGTCGCGTCGTCGGCGAACCACTTGCTGGTGCCTTCCAGCGGCTGCCCGTCGCTGCCCTTCTCGTCGGGCTGCGTCTGGAAGCCGTTGATGTAACAGATGTCGTAGCCGAGCCCGGCCGGAGTGTCCTTGACGTCCCGGCTGACGACCTTCACCCCGCTCGCGGGGGTGTACCCGGCGCTGATCTGGTAGTCGAACTTCGCGTTCGGCAGGAACGCCTCGACGGCGGCGGCCCGGGTGGTGGCCGCCGAGGCCGCGTTGTCTCCAGCGACATCGGCGCAGCCGGCGGCGACGACCGCGAGCGCGGCGAACAGCATCGCCGCACGGCGGAGGACGAGACGGCGGTTGCGCCGTCCTTGGTTCGCGTGCATGTGTGGTGAACTCCTGCGTGCCGAGATCTACCCCGCCTCGGGCGTGTCGCCCTGGCGTGAACGCCGGACTGCTGGAACCGGCTGGGTTCGATCACTCATCGCCATCAATGCGGCGATGTGCGGCACGATAGGACATCCACGCAAGAGTCAGTACGTCGCGCGGCCCGCTAGTGCCTCAGTCGAAACACGTGACCTGAACGATGACGATCTGTTCGCCGCGGATGTCGGTCAGGTAGGTCAGCATCAAGCGCCCGCGGCTCTCGGTTCGTAAGCCTGGGCCGGTGCCGGTGTAAGCAGCCCCGTCGAGGTAGACCATCGAGTCGCGGACCGTGATCTCGCTCGCGAGGTGTTCGACTTCGGCGCGGACCCCGGTGCTCAGGTCGTCCAATAACCCGTCGGGGTCGCAGCTCCAACGCCAATCAGCCACCGGCGACCTGGCGGTGGGCCGCACGGACGATCTCCCCCGCTTCCTGGATCGCGCGTTGGCGAACCTTCGGGTCCGGGTCGTCGAGCCCGGCTTCCGCCGCGTGAAGCCGCGCCGCCGTGTGCGGGTGCCGTTCGATCTCGATGACGACACCCCACTGGCGGTAGAACATGCGGATCGGTACCACGCTGTCCTCGTCGCCGGCGCGAACGAACGCGGCCTGCATGTCATTGAAGAACTCAGGCAGGCGCGAGGGAACGAGAGTAGCCACGGCCTGCCGGAGGGCGGGAAGCGTCAGCGCGGGAAGCGGGATGAGCGGCACGTCACCGGAAGCGTGCGATCTGGTCATCGACGGCTCTCCTTCCGACGGGCGTGCGGCCTCGGTGGAGTTCCCGATCAGCGGAAACTCCCGGGTCGATTGTAGGACGGCCGTTCCGGAGGTTGGCTCGTTCATCCACAGGAACGTCAGTACGTCGCGCGGCCGCCGCTGATGTCGTAGACCGCGCCGGTGGAGAAGCTGACCCGGTCCGACGCGAGGAACGCCACCAGTTCGGCGACCTCCTCGGGGCGCCCGACCCGCTTCATCGGGATCAGGCCGGTGATGTGTTCGAGCACCTCGGGCGCGGTGTCGTCGTTCATCGGGGTGGCGATGACGGCCGGGGCGATGGCGTTGACCAGCACCCCGCTGGTGGCCAGCTCCTTGCCGGCGGACTTGGTCAGGCCGATGACGGCCGCCTTGGTGGCGGAGTAGATCGACAGCCCGGGGTTGCCGTCCTTGCCGGCCATGCTGGCGAAGTTCACCACCCGGCCCCAGCCGCGCCCACGCATGCCGGGGGCGAAGATCCGCAGGGTGTTGACGGTGCCGAGCACGTTGACGTCGAAGACGCGGCGCCATTCGTCCGCGGTGGTGTCGAGCAGCAGCTTGTTGGGGCCGATGACGCCGGCCGAGTTGACCAGGACGTCCACCGGCCCGATGTCGGTGGCGACGCGGCGCAGGGCGTCCTCGTCGGTGACGTCGGCGGTGACGTCCGCGCCGCGCAGGTCGAGCGTGGTGACGGTCAGGCCCTCGGCACGCAGCCGGGCGGCGCTGGCCGCGCCCAGCCCGCTCGCTCCGCCGGTGACCAGTGCGGACCTGCTCATGCGTCTCCTTCGGGCCGGGTGACACGTTCGAGGATCTCGACGACGTGCTCGTACGGGTGGCCGGTGGCGCGGCTCAGGCCGAGCTCGCAGGTGCGGTTGACCGAGGCGTACGCGTCGGCCGGGTGCGCGGCGACCGACCTGGCCTCCCGGGCGGTGGCCGACGCGGTCAGCTCCGGGTGGAGCAGGCCGCGGTCACCGGCGAACGCGCAGCAGCCCCAGTCGTCGGGCTCGACCACGGTGTCGGCGGCGGCCGCGGCGACCCGGCGCAGCGCCGGGTCGAGCCCGAGCTGGGTGGACGAGCAGGTGGGGTGGAGGACCAGCGAGGTCAGGCGCCGGGCGGCGGGCAGCCGGGGGAGCAGGACCTCGTCGGCGAACGCGACGACGTCCACCACGCGGGCGCCGGTCAGCAGCCGGGCGAGCCCCTCGGTGCAGGACGACGCGTCGACCACGATCGGCCGGGCCCCGTCGTCGGTGGCGTCGCGGAGCACCGGGACGACACGGTCACGCATGAGCGCGTAACCCTCGACGTGACCTTTGGATTTCCAGGGCGTTCCGCAGCACAGGCCGGCGATCCCGTCGGGAATCCGCACGGGAACTCCGGCGCGCTCGCACAGGGCCAGGAAAGCCGCCTCGACACCGCCCGCGAACATCGTCGAGACGCAGGCCGGGAAGTAGACCGCGGCCGGGTCCGCGGCCGGGCGGGCGGTCCGCCGGGCGCCGCCCCGGGGCAGGTCGGGTGACCAGGCCGGCACGGCGTCGGCGCCGAAGAGGCTCCGGCCGGCCCGGGTGAGCGGCGCGGCGGGCAGCGCCCTGGCCGCGGTGAGGCCGGTCGCCGCGAGCCGGGTGACGCCGTCCCAGTGCCGGGCGGCGGTCGCCCAGGTCCTCCGCGCGACCGGGCCGGCGCTCTCGGCGCGGAGGCGGCGGGTGAGGTCGCCGGTGTCGATCAGGACCGGGCAGGCGGTGCGGCACATCCCGTCGACCGCGCAGGTGTCGACCGCGTCGTAGCGGTACTCGGCCGCCAGTTCCCGGCCGAGCGCGGTGCCGCGGGCCCGGGCGATCTCGCGGCGCAGCACGATGCGTCGGCGTGGGGTGGTGGTCAGGTCCTGGCTCGGACACACCGGTTCGCAGTAACCGCACTCGACGCAGCGGTCGACCTCCTCCTCCACGGTCGGGGTGGTCTTGAGGTTGCTGACGTGCGCGGTGGGGTCCTCGTCGAGCAGGACACCCGGGTTGAGCAGGCCGCGCGGGTCGACGAGCCGCTTGAGTTCGCGCATGACGTCGTAGAGCTCGTCGCCGTACTGGCGGCGGACGTACGGGGCCATGATGCGCCCGGTGCCGTGTTCGGCCTTGAGCGTCCCGCCGTGCCCGAGGACCAGGTCGACCATGTCGTCGGTGAACGCGAGGTAGCGCTCGACGAGGTCGGGGCGGTCGAAGTTCTCGTTCAGCAGGAAGTGGATGTTGCCGTCCTTGGCGTGCCCGAAGATGACGCTGCCGGTGTAGCGGTGCTCCTCGAACAGCGCGGTGAGCGACCGGCAGACCGGCAGCAGCTCGGGCACCGGGACGGCGACGTCCTCCAGCAGCGCGGTGGTGCCGGACGGCCGCGCGCCGGCCACCGTGGTGTAGAGGCCCTTGCGGATGTGCCAGAGCGCGGCGCGTTCGGTGGCGTCGCGGCTCAGCGTGGCCGGTGCGGCCAGCGGGAGGCCGTCGAGCACCGTCCCCGCGACCCGGTCGGCGAGCGTGTCGGCGTCCGGCTCCTGGAACTCGACGAGCAGGGCCGCGTGGTCGCGGACGGCCAGCGCGCGCAGGGCCCCGACGGCCAGCGGGTCGCGCTGGGCGACACGCAGGCTGGTGGCGTCGAGAAGTTCGATGGTGGCGAACCCGGCGTCGACGAGGGTGGGCAGTGCGCCGGTGGCGGCGGCGAGGTCGTCGAAGAGCAGCAGGCCGGTCGCCGCGTGGGCGTGCCGGGGCACGGTGCGGAACGTGGCCTCGGCGACGAACGCGAGCGTGCCCTCGCTGCCGACGACCAGGTGCAGCAGGAGATCGACCGGGCGGGTGTGGTCGAGGAACGTGTTGAGGCCGTACCCCATCGTGTTCTTGATCCGGTAGAGCCGTTCGATCGTCGCGACCGACGCCGGGTTGCCGCGTACCCGGTCACGCAGGTGCGCCAGCCCGGCGTACAGGTCGGGTTCGAGCGCGCGGAGCCGGTCGTCGGCGTCGCGTGCCGCGGTGTCGAGCACGGTGCCGCTCGGGAGCACCAGCACCGCCGACTCCAGCGTGCGGTAGGTGTTGAACTCGGTGCCGCACGCCATGCCGCTGGAGTTGTTCGCGACCACGCCGCCGATCGTGCAGGCGATCTCGCTGGCCGGGTCGGGGCCGAGCTTGCGGCCCGAGCGGGCCAGGCGGGCGTTGACCGCGCGCACGGTGGCGCCCGGCTGCACCCGGACACGCGCGCCGTCGTCGAGCACGTCGATCGTCCGGAAGTGCCGCCGGGTGTCGACGAGCACACCGTCGTTGGTGGCCTGCCCGGAGAGGCTCGTCCCGCCCGACCGGAACGTCAGCGTGACGCCGTCGACCGCCAGCAGCCGCCCGACCTCGGCGGCGGTGCGCGGGGTGACGACGGCCCGCGGCGTCAGCAGGTAGTGCGACGCGTCATGGGCGAACCCCAGCCGGTCCGACGCGCGGGTGGAGACCCCGCCGGGGACGGCGCGCTCCAGCGCGGCGAGCAGAGGATCAGTGCGAGCCATGTCTTCCACCTGTCGAAACGGTGGTCTATCTTCCGGAATGAGATGGACACTACACACCAGCTGGTCGGATCCGACCGGGTACTCGCGGTACTCAAGGAACTCGCGCGGCACCCCGACGGGGCCGGGCTGGAGGAGCTGACCCGCGCGATCGGCAGCCCGAAGCCCACCGTGCACCGCGCGCTGGCCGCGCTGCGCCGCGCCGGCCTGGCCGACCAGGACGAACGCGGACGCTACGTGCTCGGCGACGAGTTCCTCCGGATGGCCTTCGCTCACCACGAGCTGCGCCCGGAGCAGGTGCGGATCCGCCCGGTCCTGGAGACCCTGGCCGCCCGCTTCGGCGAGACCGCGCACTACGCCGTGCTCGACGGCCGGGAGATCGTCTACCGGGCGAAGGTCGATCCGCCCTCCGGCGCGGTGCGGCTCACCTCCACGATCGGCGGACGCAACCCGGCCCACGCGACCGGCGTCGGGAAGCTGCTGCTGGCCTACCGGCTCGACTCGCTCGACGCGGTGCGCGACTGGGTCGGCGACGAACCGCTGGTGCGGCGCACCGCGAACACGCTCGGCGACGCCGACGACCTGTTCCGCGAGCTGCGACGCAGCCGGGAACGGGGGTACGCGGTCGACGACCAGGAGAACGAGGTCGGTGTCAACTGCCTCGCCGTGCCGGTCTACGCCACGTCACCGGCCACCCCGTCCGGCGCGATCAGCATCAGCGCGCTGACCTACCGCACGCCGCTCGCCACCCTCACCGACGCCGTCGACGAGGTGCGCCACGCGCTCGGTGCGTTCCGATGAGAGCCTTCGTGCTGCACGGCCCCGGCCGGGCCGCGGTCGAGGACGTCCCGCCGCCGGTCGCCGTGCCCGGCGAGGTCGTCGTCCGGGTCGAACGGGTCGGGGTGTGCGGCACCGACGTGGAGTTCTTCACCGGCGAGATGGCCTACCTGCACCAGGGGCACTCGTCCTACCCGATGCGGCTCGGCCACGAGTGGGCCGGGCTCGTCGCCGAGGTCGGGGACGGTGTCGACCGGGCCTGGATCGGGCGCCGGGTCATGGGCGACACGATGATCGGCGACGGCACCTGCCGCCGGTGCCGGCGCGGACACCAGCACGTGTGCGAACACCGCCAGGAGGTCGGCATCCGGGGCGGCCGCGCCGGTGCGCTGGCCGAGCGGATCGCGGTCCCGGTGACGTCGCTGCACGCGATCCCCGACAGCGTGGATCCGGTCCTCGGCGCTCTCGTCGAGCCCGGCGGGAACGGGTGGCGCGCGGCGCGGGCGGCGGACGTCGGTCCGGGCGACCGCGCGCTGGTGCTCGGCCCCGGCACGATCGGGCTGCTCACCGCCCTGTTCCTGCGTGCGGCGGGCGCCGAGGTGCACCTGCTGGGGCGCGACGAGGAGAGCCTCGCGTTCGCCCGCGGCCTCGGGTTCGCCGACGCGTGGACCGAACCGGAACTGCCCGACCTGCCGTTCGACGCGGTCGTCGACGCCTCCAACGCCGCGTACCTGCCCGCGCGGGCGCTGGCGCTGGTCGAACCGGCCGGCCGGGTCGTCTACATCGGTCTGGCCGGGAGCCCCAGCCTGGTCGACACCCGCACGCTGGCGCTCAAGGACGTCACCGCGGTGGGCGTGCTCTCCGCCTCACCCGGTCTCGACGCCACCATCGCGGCCTACGCGTCCGGCGCCGTCGACCCTCGTCCGCTGGTCGCGGCGACGGTCGGGCTCGAGGAGGTCGCCGACGTGCTCGCCGGTCGGCGCCCGGCCGGCGCCGGACCCGGCCCGAAGGTGCACGTCGACCCGTTCCGACGCGCTGGCCCCGGCCGCACGGAGCACGACTGAGAGGTCGTCGTGGCCGAGCTGCTCGACCACGTCGTCGACGTCGGTCCCGGTCGGTGCTCTCCGGAGGCGAGGACGGCGTCGATCAGGCGGGTCGTCCGGTTCGGTCGGGTTCCGCCGCGTCGCGGTGCGGGCGGAGGCCGCCGATCAGGGTGTCGACCAGGGAGCGGAAGCTCCGGTCGACGTCGCGGGGCAGGCCGAAGCCGCCGCCCACCTCGAGCGTGACGAAGCCGTGCAGCGCGGCGCGGATCGCGCGGGCGGCGTCGACGGCGCGGGGGCCGGGCAGGTCGAAACCGGCGAGCACGTCGTCGAGCAGCCGCCGGGCCTCGTCGGTGACGCGGCGGTCCTCCTCGTCGTCGCCCACCGCGGCGCGGACGCTGGTGACGTAGCGGCCGGGGTGGTCGCGGGCCCATCGGCGCCAGGCGTCGGCGAGCGCGTGGACCGCGTCCGGGCCGGACCTCCCGGCGGCCGCCCGGGCCAGGACCTGGACGAACTCCCGCCGGGCCTGGACCGAGATGCCGCGGTGCAGCGCGTCGAGCGACCCGACGTGCCGGTAGAGCGACGGCGTCCGGACACCGAGCCGCGCGGCGACCAGGCCCATGGTCAGGTTGGCCAGGCCGACCTCGTCGGCGAGGTCGGCGCCGCACGCGACGACCGTGGCCGGGGCGAGGCCGGCTCTAGGCACGGGCGTCGGCCGTCGGGAACGCGGGCATCGGATCTCCCGTCCCTCGACGCGTTCGCTAATAGCATTAGCTAAAAGCTACGATCATTAGCCGCAAAGGTCAAGGCCGGTCACCCGCGCCCGGGTCCAGGTACACCACGAGCGTCTGGTCGGGGTGGTCGGCCACCTGGAACGACACGTAGGACAGCGTGAGGACGCCGCGCCGGGGGTGGCGGACCCGTTTGGTACCCGAACGGGTGGCCCGGACGTCCTGGCGGGGCCACCAGCTGCGCACCTCGGGGCTGGCGTCGTGCAGGTCGGCGACGAGGCGGGTGAACCGTTCCTCGCCCGGGTGCCGGCCCTGCGCGGCACGCAGGCGGGCCAGGACGTCCTGGGCGATCTCCGTCCAGTCGGGCAGCAGGTCGCGCGCGGCCGGGTCGGTGAACAGCCAGCGTGCGAGGTTGCCCATCCGCGCCAGGCCGCGGAACAGCTCCTCCGCGGCGGCGTTGAAGGCGAGGAGTTCGTAGTCGGCCGCCGTCACGTAGGCGGGGTGCGGGCCGAGCGCGCCGGCGACGTCGTCGACGTGGGGTGCCAGCGGTTCGGCCGGGGCGACCGGCCCCGGGAAACCGGCCAGCGCGTACACGTGGTCGCGTTCGGCCGGGCTGAGCCGGAGCGCCCGGGTGAGCGACGCGAGGACCTGGTCGGACGCCCGGACGTCGCGGCCCTGCTCGAGGTAGGTCAACCAGGTGGTGCTGATGCCGGCCAGCATCGCCAGCTCCTCCCGGCGCAGGCCCGGGGTACGCCGCCGGCCGGTGACCGGCAGCCCCACGTCGGCGCAGGTGAGGTGCTCCCGGCGGCTGCGCAGGAAGCGTCCGAGCTCGTGTCGTTCCATCGTGGCAGCCTCGATACCAGGATAAGCCGTTACTGGATACCAGGCTAACGAACGCGCACGCTGACGTTATGCGTGCCTGGAAACTCAACTCGACCGACGACGAACTGCGGCTCCTGGACGTTCCGGAGCCCTCGCTGCGTGCGGGCGGTGTGCTCGTCGACGTCCTCGCGGTGCACGTCCCCGCGTACTCCTCGGTGCTCACCGGGGGGACGCGGGGATCGATCCCGACCCCGCTGGTGCTGGGCGCCGGCGGCCTCGCCCGGGTGGTGGCCGTCGCCGACGACGTCACCGGGTTCGCGCCCGGCGACGTCGTCGTCAACGCCGGCCTGCTCCGGGAGGCCGGGGCGGAGTTCATCGTCGGCTGGACCGGGATCGGGGGACGCGGCGAGCGGACCCCGGTCGTCGCGCGGCTGCAGGAGCGGTGGCGCGACGGGACGTTCGCGGAGCGCGCGGTGCTGCCCGCCTCGGTGCTGGTGCCGGTGCCGGGAGCCGGCGACGACCCGCGGCTGGCGTTCCTGCCGTGGTTGTCGATCGCCGCCGAGGCGCTGACCGGTCAGCAGCCGGGCGAGCGGGTCGCGGTCCTCGGCGCGACCGGGCAGCTCGGTGGCGCCGCGGTGCTGGTGGCCCTGGCCCGGGGCGCGTCCGGCGTGGTGGCGGTCGGCCGCAACCCCGACGCGTTGGCGCGGCTCGCGGCGCTCGACCGCCGCGTGGTCACCGTCCGGCTCACCGGCGACCGGCCCGCCGACGCGGCCGCGATCCGCGCCGCCGGCGAACCCGACGTCACCGTCGACGCGCTCGGCGCGGTGCCCGATCCCGGCCCGACGCTCGCCGGGTACGACGCCCTGCGGCCCGGCGGCACGCTCGTCCTGATCGGCGGGGTGCGCCAGAACCTGACGCTCGCCTACGGGGACCTGATGCGGCGGCGGATGACGGTCCGCGGCTCGTGGATGGCGCGTCCGGAGACGGTCGCCGCGGTGTGGCGGTTGGTCGGCGGCGGCGTGCTCGACCTGTCCGCACTGGAGCCCCGGGTGGTCGGCCTGGACGACCCGGCGGCGGCGCTCGACCTCGCCGACTCCACGTCGGGCCTGGCGTTCGTCGTCCTGGTGCCCCGCGCCGCTTGACTCTCCAGCCGCTGGAACGTCGAGGATCGTCGCATGGACGAACCCCCCGAACTCCTGACCATCGGCCAGCTCGCGGACCGTACCGGCATTCCGGTTCGGACCCTGCGGTTCTGGTCGGACGAGGGCGCGCTCCCGCCGGCCACCCGGTCGGCCGGCGGGTACCGGCTCTACGACGTGGGCGGCGCGGCCCGCGCCGAGCTGGTCCGCACCCTGCGTGAACTGAGCCTCGGGCTCGACGAGGTGGTCGGCGTGCTCGACGGGCGGACGACGCTCGCCGCGGTCGCGGACACGCACGTCGCCGCGATCGACACGCAGATCCGTGCGCTCAAGGTGAGCCGGGCCGTGCTGTCCACCGTCTCGAAACGCCACTCGACCGCCCAGGAGGCAGCGCTCATGAACCGGTTGGCCCGGATCTCGGCCGGCGAACGGCTGCGGATCATCGACGACTTCAAACACGACGTGTTCGGCGACCTCGACCTCCGCCCCGAGCTCCGGGACCGGCTCCGGGCGCTGCGGATCGACCTGCCCGACGAGCCCACCCCCGACCAGGTGGACGCCTGGATCGAGCTGGCCGAACTCGTGCAGGATCCCGGGTTCCGCGCCCGGATGCGCACGTTCCTGGAGCTCAGCGTGCCGACGCCGGCGGGGGAGCCGACGCCGCCCGGTGCACGCGTCTTCTGGGCCCGTGAGGTCGTCGAGCAGGTGCGCGCGGTGCGCGAGCGCGGCGTCGGTCCCGGGACGCCGGGCGCGGCCGCGTTCGTCGCGGCGACGTTCGGCGACGCGGAGCCCCTGGCGGCCGTGCTGGCCTGCGTCGAAGCCGGCATCGACGCGCGGGCCGAGACCTACCGGGTGCTCGTGTCGCGCGTCCGTGGTCAGCGCGGCGCGGACGACGCCCGCGCGGACCTCGACTGGCTGGCCTCCGCGTTGCGCGCGGCCGTCGCCCGGTGACCGGTCAGGCCCGCTCGCCGATCGCCTGGGCCAGCAGCGTCACGGCGGTCGCCGACGGTGACCCGGGCTCGGTCGTCATCGCCACCAGCGACTGGTCGGGAGCCTGGTTGAGCTTGAGCGTGTGCTGCTGCACCCGCAGCGAGCCGACGAGCGGGTGGCGCAGGTCGTAGACGTCGCTCGCGCAGTCCTGGACGGTGTGGTCGGCCCACATCGCGGCGAAGTCGGGGCTGGCGACCGTGAGCTCGCCGATCAGCGCGAGCAGGTCGCGGTCGTGCGGGTGCCGCCCCGCGGCCAGGCGCAGGTTCCCGGCCACGGCACGCGCCTTGGCGTCCCAGTCGACGTAGAGGTCGCGGGTGTGGGGGTCCAGGAACACGACCTTCGACATGTTCGGGCGCTCGTCGGCGCGGGACGGGCCGGTGACGTCCAGGTGACCGGCGAGCAGGGCGTGGCCGAGCGGGTTCCAGGCCAGCACGTCGTTGCGTCGCCCGAGGACGACCGCGGGCACGCCGGTCATGGCGCCCAGCAGCGTCAGCAGGTCCGCCGACGCGGTCTCGTCCGGCGGCGGCCCGGCCTTCGCCGACCGGCTGACCGGCGTGGCCAGCGAGTGCAGGTACGTGCGGTCGGCCGCGTCGAGCTGCAACGCGTCCGCGATCGCGTCGAGGACCTGCACGGACGCGTTCTGCGACTGACCCTGCTCCAGCCGGGTGTAGTAGCCGACGCTGACGCCGGCCAGCATCGCCAGCTCCTCGCGACGCAGCCCGGGCACCCGGCGGCGCCGGACGCCGTCCGGAAGACCGACGCCGTCCGGGGTCAGCTGGCTGCGCCGGACCTGGAGGAATTCACCGAGTCGCGCGTGTCGTTCCACGCCCCCAGTGTGCGCGACCGAGCGGCGCGCAGCCTGCCCCGGCCGGGGATAGCTTTCCGCGGGTCTGGTTGCCGCCCACCCGCCCGGGCACGCTCGACGCCGTACCCGTCCACCACCGAGAGGACACGGCTGTGCACCCGATCGTCGAGACCGCGGCCGGCGCGGTCCGTGGCCGGCGTGGCGAGGCCGGTGAGCGTTACCGCGCGATCCCCTACGCGGCCCCACCGGCCGGTGCGGGACGGTTCGCTCCGCCGGTGCCCCACCCGGGCTGGAGCGGAATCCGGGACGCCACCCGGCCCTCGCCGACCGCGCCCCAGCCGGTGCGTGCCTTCGGCCGGCTCGACCTGACCCCCTACTTCGGACCCGGCTGGGTACGCGGCGAGGAGTACCTGACCGTCGACGTCACCACGCCGGCCGCCCGCGCCGGCTCGCGTCCGGTGCTGGTCTTCGTGCACGGCGGCGGGTTCGTCACCGGCACCGGCGGGGCCGCGCTCTACGACGGCCGGTCCTTCGCCCGCGACGGGATCGTGCTGGTGACGCTCAACTACCGGCTGGGCGTCCCGGGTTTCCTCGACCTGGACGGCGCGCCCGCCAACCGCGGCCTGCTCGACGTGCTCGCCGCGCTCACCTGGGTACGCGACTCGATCGCCGCGTTCGGCGGGGACCCGGCGAACGTCACGCTCGCCGGCCAGTCCGCCGGCGCGACGCTCGTCGGCGCGCTGCTCGCGACGCGTGACGCGAAGGGCCTGTTCCGGCGCGCGATCGTCCAGAGTGGCAGCGGCACCGGCGCGTTCACCCCCGAACAGGCCCGCCGGGTCACGGCCGCGGCGGCCGCGGCGCTGGACGTGGAGCCGACCGTCGCCGCGTTCGGCGCGGTGCCGGACGAGCGGTTCGTCGGCGTGCTGCCCGCGCTGAGCGGGCTCGACCTCCGGACCGCCACGGCGACCGACCCGCTGGTGGGCCTCAGCCCGCTCGGCCCGGTGCTCGACACCCAGCCGGCCGACGCGCTGGCCGACGGCCCGGCCGCCGACGTCGACCTCCTGATCGGCACCAACAGCGAGGAAGGCCACCTGTACCTGGTGCCGCAGGGTGCGTTCGAGACCTCGACCGACGCCGACGTGGAGGCGCTCGTCGCCCGCGTCGGCGAGCACCGGGCCGGGGCGGCGTGGTCGGGCGGCTCGACGCCGGGGGAGCGGCGGTCGGCCGTACTGGGCCGGGCGTTGTTCGGCGCCGGGACGGCCCGGATGACCGACGCGCACGCCCGCCTCTCCGGTGGGCGCACCCACGCCTACTCGTTCCGGCACCGCTCGGGTGCGCTGGACGGGCGTCTCGGTGCGGCGCACACCGTCGAGCTGCCGTTCGTGTTCGACGTCGCCGACGAACCCTGGCTGCACGGCGACACCGGCCTGCTCGGCCCCGGCCCGGCGCCGGCCGGGCTCGCCGACCGGATGCACGGAGCCTGGGTCGCGTTCGCCCGGACCGGCGACCCGGGCTGGCCTGCCTACGAGCCCGCGCGCCCGGTGACGCGGACGTTCTGACCGGCGTCAGCGCGGCCGTGAGGTCACGCTGCAGCCCGGTCGCGACCCCGCCCGGGTTGACGACGTTGGCCACGGTGCCCTCCGCCGCCCAACGGCCGGTGGCCTCGCAGCCGCACCGCACCCGACCGGCACCGGTCCGCGCTCCTGGCCCCGCTGATGGTGGAGCCGTCCACCGACAGCGATCAGGAGTTCCCGATGCGCCGCTCAGCTCTCTCCGTACTGCCCCTCGTCGTCGGCGCGGTCGTCGCCGGTGCGGTCGCCGCGCCCGCGCAGGCGAGTCCGTCCGCCGCGGTGCGGGCCGCGTCGGCCACGAAGGCCCCGGAGCACCACCGGGTCCCGGAGAACCGGAAAGCGCCGGAGAGCCGGAAGAGCCCGGAGGTCAAGAAGCCGGTGAAGGTCACCCGGTTCACGCTCACCGGCACGCTCACCGCGACGACGTCCACCAACGTCACGCTCACGGTCAAGGGGCCGAAGCGCCAGCGCGGCACCAGCGTGACGGTCCCGGTGGCCGGCACCGCGCGGATCGTGCTGAACGACGAGGTCACCACGCTGGACGCGCTGCCGGCCGGTGCCCACGTCGTGGTGTCCGGCACGGCGACGACCACGACCAGGACGGCGACCCGGGTGAACGCCGGGACCGAGTCCGACGACTAGGCGCCACGGGGACAGGATTAGCGCGGTGGTGCCGGGGTAGTCGGCGGAGTCCGTCGTCGACGTCTCCGGGAGCAGCCATGGGTGAGCGGACCGTGTCCGATCTGGTCGTCGAACGGCTGTCCGCGTGGGGCGTCGAGCGGGTGTTCGGGTACTCCGGCGACGGCATCGACGGGGTGATGGGGGCGCTGCGCCGGGCCGGCCGGCCGGCGTTCGTGCAGGCCCGGCACGAGGAGGCGGCCGCGTTCATGGCCGTCGGGGACGCGAAGTACACCGGCGGTGCCGGCGTCTGCCTCTCGACGCAGGGGCCGGGCGCGGTGCACCTGCTCAACGGGCTCTACGACGCGAAACTGGACTCGAAACCGGTGGTCGCGATCGTCGGCCAGCAGAGCTCGACCGTGCTCGGGAGCTCCTACCAGCAGGAGATCGACCTGGTGCGGTTGTTCGGTGACGTCTGCGCGCAGTTCGTGCAGTCGGCGCACACCCCGGAGCAGGTGCCGATGCTGCTGGACAAGGCGTTCCGCACCGCGCTCGCCACCCGCAGCCCGACCTGCGTCGTCCTGCCGCACGACGTGCAGACCGCGCCGGCGCCCGACCCGACCGCGCACGAGCACGGTGTGCTCGTCACCAGCCCCGGGTGGCGTCCGGCCCGGGTGCTCCCGCACGACGACGACGTCCGCGCCGCCGCGGAGGTGCTCGACGCCGGTGAACGGATCGCGATCATGGTCGGCCAGGGCGCCTACGCGGCCGCCCCGGAGGTGCGTGAGCTCGCCGAGCGGCTGGACGCGGGCATCGTGGCGTCGCTGCTCGGCAAGCCGGTGCTCGACGAGGAACTCCCGGTCCACACCGGAGTCATGGGGCACCTGGGGACGACCGCGAGCGCCGCGCTGCTGCAGAACTGCGACACGCTGCTGCTGGTCGGCACCAACGACCCGTGGACCGAGTTCTACCCGGCGCCCGGTCAGGCCCGGGCGGTGCAGATCGACATCGACGGACGGCGGCTCGGCGTCCGCTACCCGGTCGAGGTGCCGCTGACCGGGGACGCGGCCGAGACCCTCCGCGCGTTGATCGCCGCGGTGAAACCGCGTCCCCGGCCGGCCTGGCGCACCCAGGTGGAGCAGTGGGTGCGGCAGTGGCACGAGACGGCCACCGCACGCGCGGACGCGTCGGCGGAGCCGCTGAACCCGCAGTACGTGGTGCGCTCGCTCAACGGCAGGCTGCCCGACGACGCCCAGGTCGCGGTGGACGTGGGCTCGGTCGTCTACTGGTACGCCCGGCACCTGCGGCTGCCCCGGGGCGTGCCCGCGCACCTGTCGAGCACGCTGGCGTCGATGGGGTGCGGGCTGCCGTACGGGCTCGCGGCCAAGCTCGCGCACCCCGACCGGCCGGTGGTCGTGCTCGCCGGCGACGGCGCGTTCCAGATGACCGGCCTCGCCGAGCTGGTCACGGTGGCGGCCCGGTGGCGCGACTGGGCCGACCCCCGGTTCGTCGTCTGCGTGCTCGACAACGGCGATCTGGCCGAGGTCAGCTGGGAACAGCGCGAGATGGAGGGCGAGCCCCGGTTCGCCACCTCGCAGGACCTCCCGGCCGTGCCGTACGCGCAGTGGGCCGAGCTGCTCGGCCTGCGCGGCATCCGGGTCGGTTCGCCCGAGGAGATGGCCGCCGCGTGGGACGAGGCGCTCGCGGCCGACCGGCCCGTCCTGGTGCACGCGGTGGTCGACGCCGCGATCCCGCTCCTCCCGCCCGCGCGCCCGTCCGAACAGGTCGAGCCGATGTTCGCCGGGCTGGCCGCCGAGAACGACGACCTGAGCCGCCGGGCAGAGGACCACCTGCGCCGGGAGCGCGCCGACGAGGGGTACGACGACCAGGCCTGACGAGGACGGGCCGCGCTGCGCCTACGCACGCTCGTCCGACGCCGGCCCGGGAGCGCCCAGCGCCTTCCGGATCGTCGGCGCCAAGGGGAGGTCGGTCTCCCGCAGTGCGGCGACGATCCGACCCGCGGTGCGCTCGAGCTCCTCGCGCCCGGATGGGTCGACCCCGTCGAACAGCAGGCTGCGAACGGTCGCCACGTGGCCGGGCGCGGCCTGCTCCACTTTCTCCCAGCCCAGGTCCGTGAGCACGGCGTTGGTGTAGCGCCCGTCGTCGGGGTCGGGGCGGCGGAGGACCAGGCCGCGCTTCTCCAGCCGGACGATCAGGTGCGAGATGCGCGACAGCTCGGCCCCGGTGAGGATCGCCAGCTCGCTCAGGCGCAGCGTGCGATCGGGCTGCTCGGACAGACCGGCCAGGACGTAGTACTCCAGATAGCTGATCCGGGCGTCGCGTTGCAGCTGCACGTCCAGCGCGACCGGCAGGACGACCGTCGCCGCGTGCAGCGCACGCCAGGCCCGCAACTCGTCGGCGTCGAGCCACGCCGGCTTCTCGGTCGTCACCGACTGAGTCTACCGTCACATGAATTTTCACGTAGTAGCCTGCTACCGTCTCGCATGAACATTCATGTAACGAGGGAGTAGTCATGTCATCGCTGCGGATCGCCGTCATCATCGGAAGCACCCGCCCCGGTCGGAACGGCGCAGTGGTCGCCGACTGGGTGCTGGCGCAGGCGGCCGGGCGCACCGGCGCCGAGTACGAGCTGGTCGACCTGGCCGACTTCCCGCTGCCGCACCTGGACGAGCCGATTCCGGCGAAGGCCGGGCCGGCGCTGTACTCCAAGGACCACACCAAGGTCTGGGCCGACACGATCGCCGGGTTCGACGGCTACGTGTTCGTCACCCCGGAGTACAACCACTCCACGTCGGGCGTCCTGAAGAACGCCATCGACTTCCTGTACCAGGAGTGGACGAACAAGGTCGCCGGGTTCGTCAGCTACGGCGCGGTCGGCGGGGCCCGGGCGATCGAGCACCTGCGCGGCGTGCTGAGCGAGCTGCAGGTGGCGCACGTCCAGCAGCAGCTCAGCTTCTCGATGTACACCGACTTCGCGAACTTCAGCGAGTTCACGCCGGCCGAGATGAACGTCGGAGCGGCGCAGGTGCTGTTCGACCAGCTGGAGAGCTGGGCCGGCGCGCTGAAGGCCGTCCGCGCGGCGGCGCTCACCCCCGCCGCCTGAGAACCGGCCACCGATCGTGTCGAGGACAGTGCGGTTCACCAGATACGGCGGGCCCGAGGTCCTGAGCGTCGTCGAGGTCGCGCGCCCCGAACCGTCCGCCGGGCAGTTGCTCGTCGAGGTCGTGGTGGCGTCGCTCAACCCGGCCGAGAACGCCATCCGGCTGGGGATGTTCGCGAGTGGACCGGCCGGGTTCCCGCAGGGCATGGGGCACGACTTCGCCGGGGTCGTCGCGGCGCTCGGGCCCGGTGTCCGCGGCTTCGCGGTCGGCGACGAGGTCGTCGGGTTCGCGCCGGGTGCCGCGATGGCGGACTTCGCGGTCGTCGACGCCGGCTCCGCGGCGCCCAAGCCCGCCGGGCTCGGCTTCGCTCCGGCCGCGGTCGTGCCGGCCGCGGGTGCCACCGCCTGGGCGACGGTCGCCGCGGTGGCCCCGGAGCCCGGCGAGACGGTCTTCGTGTCGGCGGCGTCCGGCGGCGTCGGTGTACTGGCCGGGCAGCTGGCCCGACTCGCCGGCGCCCGGGTCGTCGGCTCCACCTCGAGCGGTCACGCGCGCCGGCTCCGGGGGCTCGGCATCGAGCCGGTGGAGTACGGGCGGGGCCTGGAGACCCGGGTGCGCGAGCTGGTGCCGGACGGTCCGGACGCGTTCATCGACACGTTCGGGCGCGGCAACGTCGACCTCGCGATCCGGCTCGGGGTGTCACCGGACCGGATCAACACGATCACCGACCACGCCGCCGTCCAGCGGTACGGAGTGCGGGCGAAGGGCAACGGCGACGCGCTCTCGCCGACGATCTGGGCCGAGCTGCTGGACCTGATCGCGGCCGGGCGGCTGGTCGTGCCGATCGAAGCCGAGTATCCGCTCGACGAGATCGCGCGGGCCTACACCGACGTCGCGACGCGGCACGGGTTCGGCAAGCGGGTGGTCCGGGTGCGCCCCGACCCGTCGTAGGCGTTACGGCTTGCGGGCCACCGCGCCGTAGAGCGACACCGTCTCGTCGGCCGGGCGGTCGCCCTCCTCGGTGTCCTCGCGCCAGCGCGCCACCGTCACGATGCCGGGGTCGACCAGTTCCAGGCCGGAGAAGAACCGCGCGAACGCGGCCCGGTCGCGGTCGACCACCGGTGACTTCGAGCGGGCGTCCCGCTTGGCCATCTCGGCCACGATCTCCGGCGGGATGAAGTCGCCGGTGGCGTGGCTCAGCGCCAGGTAGCTCCCGGGCGCGAGGGCGTCGACGAGTTCGGCCACCAGCGCGTGCGCCCCGTCGGCGTCAGGCACGAAGTGCATGATCGCCAGCAGGGTCAGCCCGATCGGCCGGTCGAAGTCCAGCGTCGCCCGGGCCTCGGCGAGGATGCGGGCCGGGTCGCGCACGTCGGCGTCGACGTACGTCGTCACCCCTTGATCGGTCCCGGTCAGCAGCGCGTTCGCGTGCGCCAGGACGATCGGGTCGTTGTCGACGTAGACGACCCGGGCCGACGGGTCGACGGCCTGCGCCACCTCGTGCAGGTTCGGCTCGGTCGGGATGCCGGTGCCCACGTCGAGGAACTGGCGCACGCCGGCGTCGGCGGCGAGGTAGCGCACCGCGCGGCGCAGGAACTTCCGGTTCTCCCGCGCGGCGACGACCATGCCCGGGAACGCGGCGGCGATCGCGTCGCCGGACTCCCGGTCGGCGGCGAAGTTGTCCTTGCCGCCCAGCCAGTAGTTGTAGCGCCGGGCGGGGTGCGCCACTGACGTGTCGATGTCCGGCCCGTCCAGCGGCATGATCGCACTCCACATCGGCTCGTTCGGAGGAAGGCCCGCCCATGGTACTGACCCGGTCCCGTGCGGTTACGCCGGTCGGAGCACCCGGCGGACGGCGTCGCGCAGCCACTGGTGGGCCCGGTCGGCCGTGTGGCGCGGGTGCCAGGCCATGCTGATCGTGAGCGGCGGGAGCGCCACCGGAATCTCCAGCAGGTGCAGCCCCAGCGCCCGCGCGGCGACGCCGACCGGGGTGGGCGGTTCGTCCGGCCGCGCGACCGGCACCAGGCACACCACGTCGCCGGCCGCGGCCAGCGCCATCGCGGCCAGATGTCCGGGGAGGACCGCGGTGACCCGGCGGCGCAGCCCCTGCTCGGCCAGCGCGACGTCGAGCGGGCCGCTGAAGTGCCCGCGGCGGCTCACCGCGACGTGGTCGGCCGCGGCCAGCCGCGCGGCGGTCACCGGCCCCCGGGCGAGCGGGTGCCCGGCCCGGACACCGGCCGCCATCCGCAGCGTGACCAGCTCCTCGACCACGGTCTCCGGGTCGGCGTGGTCGACCGCGCCGACCTCCAGGTCGACCCGGCCGTTCCGCAGCGCCGGACCGGCTTCCCAGTCCTCGGTCAGCACCCGCAGCGACACACCCGGCGCCCGGAGCCGGGCCAGCCCGAGCAGCCCCGGCGCCAGCGCCGCGCCGAGCAGGTCCGACGCCTGGACGGTGAACGTGCGCCGCAGGACGGCGGGGTCGACGTCGCCGCCGGGCGCGAGGAGGGCCGCCAGCCGGCCCACCACGGCCGCGGCCTCGTCACGCAGCGCCTCGGCCCGGGGCGTCAGCACCATCGCCTGACCCGCCCGCACCAGCAGTGGATCCTGCAGCACGCGGCGGAGCCGGGCCAGCGTGCGGCTCATCGCCGCCGGCGAGGTGCGCAGCCGCGCGGCGGCCCGGGTCACGCTGCGCTCGGCCAGCAGGGCGTCGAGCGCGACGGCGAGGTTCGCGTCGAGGTTCGGGCTGCTCACGGGCGTCATTCCAGTTCGGGCAAGGGTTCGTTGCTGATGTTCCCATTGTCGCGATGCGACGGTGGTTCGCATCCTGGAGCGGCACTGATCCCGCTCTTCGGAGGTATCCGATGTCCACCGATCCCACCGACTACCCGGTCACCGCGTTCATGCTGGTGAAGACGAACCCGGAGTGGCTCGCGATGACCGTCGCCGAACGCGTGCGGGCCTTCACCACCGACGTCGTCCCGGTGATCGAGTCACGCACCCGGGGTGTCCGGTCGCGCTTCTACGACACGGAGTTCTACTCGGCCCGGGTCACCGACGTCTGGGTCTGGGAGGCTGTCGACCACGACGCCTACCGGCTGCTGATCGACGCGCTGCGCGAGACGCCGTTCTGGGACCGCTACTTCGCGGTGGTGGAGCTGCTGGTGGGCGTCGAGAACGGGTACGCGCGCACCTACGAGCTCGCCCCGGCGGCCACCCTCGCCACCTGACCGGACGGTTACAGCGCGGCCCAGCTACTGCGCGGCCCAGCTACTGCGCGGCCCAGCCCGGGGCGTCCAGGCGGATCGGGGAGTCCCCGACGAACTGCGCGAGCTGGGCCTCCAGGCGCTCGAGCTCCGCGACGCCGAGGCGCTGCGCCCAGCGGGCCCGCACCTCGTCGAAGATCGCCTCGCCCTCACGCATCAGCGCCAGGCCGCGTTCGGTGATCTCGATGCGCTTGCGCCGGGCGTCGTCGGGATGGGCCTCGGCGGTGACGTAGCCGCGGTCGAGGAGCACGGTGATCGTCTTCGCGGCGGCCTGTTTGGTGACGGCGAGCCGGCGGCCGAGCTCGGAGGCGTTGTCGGCACCGGCCCGGATGGCGCGCATCGCGTACTCGTGCGACGGGCGCGAGTCGGGATAGCCGCGGGCGGCCAGCTCGTTCGTCACCTCGTCCACGAGGTTGCGGTAGCTGCCCAGCAGGAGCAGGGCGAGGTCGGCGCCCGATCGAGAAGCCATGGGGGCAGCGTAGGGAATCTTGACGAAGACAACCAGGTTGGCTAATTTAACAGCCAACCTGGTTGTCTATTTCTGGAGGTTTCCCATGCCGGTGTCACTCGACGGCGTCACGCACCACACCGCGGGCGCACTGCACTACGTCTCGGCCGGTACGGCCGGCTCGCCGATCCTGCTCGTGCACGGCTGGCCGGAGACCTGGTGGGCCTTCCGCGGAGTCATCCCGCTGCTGGCCGAACACCACCGGGTGTTCGCGGTGGACCTGCCGGGCTTCGGCGACTCCGACCCCGCCGACTCCGACCTGGCCGCGGTCGCCGAGGACCTGCACCGGCTGGTGACCCACTTAGGGGTCGGTCCGGTGCACGTGACCGGCCAGGACATCGCCGGTGGCCCGGTCGTCCGGTTCGCGGCCACCCACCCCGACGACGTCCGCAGCGTCACCGCGGTCGAGACGACGCTCCCCGGGTTCGGCCTTCAGATGCTGGCCGACGTGGTCAACGGCGGCTCGTGGCACGTCGGGTTCCTCGCCGCCCCCGGGATCCCCGACCTGTTCCTGGCCGGCCGCGAGCGCACGATGCTCGACTGGGCCGTCGGCCTGATGACCACGGTGCCGGGAGCGGTCACCGAGGCCGACCTCGACGAGTTCACCCGCACCTACGCGCGCGACGGCGGCTGGCGCGGCACCCAGGCCCTCTACCGTTCCTCGTTGGACGACGCCGCACGCACCCGCGCGCTCGCCGAGTCGCAGCCGCTGACGATGCCGGTGCTCGCCGTCGACGGGATCAACGCGCCCTTCACCGAGCGGACGATGCGCCAGGTCACGCGGGGCGACGTCACCGCGGTGACGATCCCCGGCGTCGGGCACCTGATCGCCCAGGAGGCGCCGGACGCGTTCGCCGCGACCGTGCACGACTTCGTCGAGAACGTCGACCGGAGCCGGTCGCGATGAACTCCGCCCGTTCGGCTTACCGCCGGCCTGATTGCAACCGGAGGTTGCGCTAGTGGTGCCGACCCGGTAGGTTTCTTGCAACCAAAGGTTGCGGGAGGTTGGTATGGAGTACGGAACGATCGAGCGCGAGATCTACATCGACGCGGCACCCGAGGTCGTCTTCGACGTGGTGAGCACACCGGAACACCTGGCCCAGTGGTGGCCGGACACCGCCCGCTACGAACCCGTCCCCGGGTCGGTCGGCGAGATCACGTTCGGCGACGGCGACGCCGGCAAGGTGGTGCCGTTCACCGTCGTCGACGCGGTGCCGCCGCGCACCTTCTCGTTCCGGTGGGCACACCCGGCCGACCAGCCCGCGACCGACTCCAACTCGCTGCTGGTCACGTTCGACCTGCGTCCGTCCGGCGCGGGCACGCTGCTGGCGTTCCGCGAGACCGGTTTCCGGGAGCAGGGCTGGGAGATCGCGGTGCTCGAGCAGCAGTACCGCGACCACGTCACCGGCTGGGATCACTTCCTGCCGCGGCTGGCGCCGTACGTCGCGACGCTCCAGGTCCGGCCGTGACGTCACCCGTGGCGGTCGACGACGAGCTGTGGTCGGCGATCGGTGACCCCACCCGGCGCCGGATGCTCGACCTGCTGCTCGCCGACGGCGGGGGCACCGCCAGCTCGCTCGGCCGGCAGCTGCCGGTGACCAGGCAGGCGGTCGCCAAGCACCTCGGCGTGCTCGACCGCGTCGGCCTGGTGCGGGCGACGGCGGCCGGCCGGGAACGGCGTTACCGCGTCGACGACGCCCAGCTGGCGGTCGCGGTGGCCCAGCTGACCTCGGTGGGCACGGCGTGGGACGCCCGCCTGCAGCGCATCAAGCGGATCGCCGAAGCGATCCAGCACGGCACGACGAACACGGAGGAGTGACGATGGCCGACATCCTGCATCGCGTCGGAGTGCACGGCGCGAGCCCGGAAGCGGTGTATGAGGCGCTCACGACGCCGACGGGCCTGGCCGGCTGGTGGACCGAGGACACCACCGGCGACGGGGGCACCGGCGGGCAGCTGCGGTTCCGGTTCCCGCCGGTCGGCGGTTTCGACATGGACGTCGTCGAGACGCGCCCGGCCGAGCGGGTGACCTGGCGGGTCGCCGACGGACCCGCGGAGTGGATCGGCACCACCATCGACTGGACGCTGCGCCGCGACGGCGACTACACGA
Source organism: Cryptosporangium japonicum (assembly GCF_039524755.1). NCBI lineage: Bacteria > Bacillati > Actinomycetota > Actinomycetes > Cryptosporangiales > Cryptosporangiaceae > Cryptosporangium > Cryptosporangium japonicum. Next base: position 250,236 of record NZ_BAAAGX010000010.1, on the reverse strand, counting down.
TCGTCCTGTTCGAACACCGGGGCTGGGCGGAGCCGGTCGAGTTCATGCACCACTGCAGCACGAAGTGGGCGACGTTCCTGCTCAGCCTCAAGTCGCTGGTCGAGACCGGCCGGGGCGCGCCCGCGCCGGGCGACGTCCCGATCAGCGACTGGCACTGACGAGCTCACGCCCCCGCGGCGCAGGCGGTGATCACGTCGCAGTACGCGGCCGACACCGCGGAGCCGATGATGCCGGGCTGCATCTGGTTCATCATGTAGCTGATCGTCATCCGGCGCTCGACGTCGGCGATGATCAGCGAACCGCCCCAGCCGCCCCAGAAACACACCTTCCCGGCCGGGACGAACGGCGTGCCCTCGGGTTCCGGCAGCGCGTAGCCGATGCCCCAGCGCAGCGGGATGCCGAGGAACAGGTCGACGCCGTGCGCCTGCTCGTCGAAGATCAGCTCGATCGTCTCGGGGTGAAGTAACCGCACCCCGCCGGTGACACCGCCCAGGGCCAGCGCCGAGACGATCCGGGCCAGCGAGCGGGCGTTGCCGTGGCCGTTGCAGGCGCCGTTCTCGGCCGCGAGCCACCGCGGGGTGTTGGCGAGCGCGGGGTCCTGGAACGAGCCCATCAGGGTCTTGACGAAGACGCTGTCGGGGTCGGGTGTCGGCAGGTCGACCGGCGGGGCGGCGGTGGGCGCGAGCATCGTGGCGATCCGGCCGTGGTCGGCCGGGCGCGCTCCGAGCCGGAAGTCCGCCCCGGCCGGGCCGGCGATCTCCGCGGCCACGAAGTCGGTCAGGCTCCGGCCGGACACCCGGCGCACCAGCTCCCCGATCAGGTGCCCGAAGTTGCTGGCGTGGTAGCCGCTCGCCGTGCCCGGCTCCCACCAGGGCGGCTGGGCGGCGAGCTTGGCGGTGGACGCGACGAGGTCGAAGCTGTCCTCGGCGGCGAACGGCTGCTCCCAGGCCGAGACGCCGGAGGTGTGGCTGAGCAGGTGACGCACCTCGACGGCGTCCTTGCCGTTGGCGGCGAACTCGGGCCAGTAGCGGGCGACCCGCTCGTAGGGGTCGAGCAGGCCCCGGTCGACGAGCATCAGCGCGGCCAGGCTGGTGACGGTCTTGGTCGACGACCAGACCGTGACGATCGTGTCCTCGGTCCACGGCTGCGTGCGTGCGGCGTCGCGGTGGCCGCCCCAGATGTCGACGACGTCCTCGCCGTCGATGTTCACGACGATGCTCGCGCCCACCTCGACGCCGTCGGCCAGGTTTTTGGCCAGTGCGTCGCTCACGGCGGAGAAGCGGTCGTCGGCGTGGCCGTGCACCTCGGTCATGTCCGTGTCCCCTCGTCGGGCCGGCTGATGCAACGTTTCGAAAAATGGTGCATCAGCGCTGCGGCCCGGTCAAGGGTCTAGTCGGCGCGCAGGATCGCCGCGACCGCGGTCTCGACCTTCGCCGCCTCGGGCTCCTCGCCGGTGATGAGGTCGGCGTAGATGAACGACTCGATGATCCGCACGATGAGGTAGGCGAGGTCGGGCGTCGCGAGTGGATGGTGCAGCGCGCCCCGGGTGGACTCCTGCTCGAGGAGGCGGGCGAACGCGTCGACGACACGCCGCTGCACCGGGCTGGCCTTGGTCGTGATCAGGCGGAGCGCACGCTCGGGCTCCCGCCGCATGAACTGCCGGTAGTACGACGCGTCGATCAGCGCGGCGGCGTACGCACCGGCGATCCGGGCGACCCGCCGCCCGCCGGTGCCCTCGGTGCCCCGGACGATCGTGTCGAGCGTGGGGTCGCTGAGCGAGATGAGGATGTCGACGAGGAGCTGGTCCCGGTTGCCCAGCCAGCGGAACAGCGTGCTGCGGTCGACGTCGAGCGCGGCCGCGAGGCCCTTCAGGTCCACCCGCTCGCCGGCCATGAACGTCCTCCGCGCGAGCCGGAACGCGTCGGTGGCGGTCGGCCGGGCGCTCACCGGCGCCGCCGCGGAATCGGACATGCCACCCATCCTAGGGAGCGGGTCGCCCTTGACTTGAAGCGCTTCAAGGTCGGCAGACTCACCTCATGGTGGCGATCCAGGAAGTCGCGCGGCGCAGCGGTCTGCCCGAGGCGACGTTGCGGTACTACGAGCGCATCGGGCTGATCGCGCCGGTGCCCCGCGACGAGAACAGCGGGCACCGCCGCTACGACCCGGACACCGTACGGACGATCGAGGCGCTGGCCTGCCTGCGCACGGCCGGCCTGGGCATCGACGACATGCGCGCGTACCTGCGTGAGCTGTCGGACGCCCCGGACGCGGCGCGCCGCCAGCGCGAGCTGTTCGAGAAGCACGCCGCCCAGATCGCCGACCAGATCGAAACGCTGCGCAGCCGCCGGCGGTACCTCGACGCGAAGGTGCTGCTGTGGGGGTCGCGGGAGCGCGGCGACCGTGCGGCCGAAGAACGGGCGATCGACGAGGTCACCCGGGCCGCGTCCGAGTTGAGGTGAGGGTTCTGTGGCGCGAGTACTGGTCACCGGTGGTAGTGGGTTCGTCGGGGCGCATACGGTCGTGCGGTTGCTCGAGGCCGGGTACGAGGTCCGTACGACGGTGCGGTCGTTGCGGCGGGCTGGTGTTGTGCGGGCGATGGTGGCTCGGCCGGGCGCTGCGCTGGGTGTTGTCGAGGCGGATCTGACGGCTGATGCGGGTTGGGTCGCTGCTGTCGAGGGGTGTGAGTTCGTTCTGCATGTGGCGTCGCCGTTTCCGGCGGGGGAGCCGTCGGACCCGGACGAGGTCATCGTGCCGGCGCGGGAGGGTGCCTTGCGGGTGCTGCGGGCGGCGCACGCGGCCGGTGTGCGCCGCACGGTGTTGACGTCGTCGTTCGCGGCGATCGGGTACGGAGCGCCGGTGAACCGCCCCTACGACGAGTCGGATTGGACGGACCCGGCCGGCGACCTGCCGGCCTACATCCGGTCGAAAGCGATCGCGGAACGTGCTGCGTGGGAGGTCGCTGGTGCGGTCGGCGCGGAGCTGGTCGTGATCAACCCGACCGGTATCTTCGGCCCGGTCCTCGGCCCGGACTACTCGACGTCGGTGGGGCTGGTGCGCGCGATGCTCGACGGCGCGATGCCGACCGTCCCGAAAGCGTCGTTCGGGGTCGTCGACGTGCGTGACGTGGCCGACGCGCACGTGCGCGCGATGACGATCCCGGAGGCGGCGGGACAGCGGTTCCTGTGCACGTCGGGCCAGGCCGGCTGCAGTTACCTGGAGATCGCCCGGATCCTCCGGCGCCGGTTCCCCGAACTGGCCGACCGGCTCCCGGTCGAGGAGGCGCCCGGGCCGGACGTGCCGGTGAAGGAGTACCGGATCGAGCGGATCCGGACCGTGTTGGGCTGGGATCCCCGCCCGGCCGAGGAAGCCGTGGTGGCCACGGCCGAGAGCCTGCTCGCTCTCCCGGGCACAGCGGCGACCGTCACACGGGCGGGTCCGGCGGTGTCTCGTGGGTGACCTTCTGCCTTCCGGGAGCCTCGATGAACCTCGCACTGTGGATCGCCGCGTCGCTGCTGGCCACCGTCCTGCTGATCAGTACGTCCAAAGCGGTCGTTCCCCGGGAACGGATCGCCGCCGTGGGGCCCGCCGCGGAATGGGTGAGGGACTTCCGCCCGGCCGCGCTCCGGAGCATCTCCGTGCTCGAACTGCTGGCCGCGGCCGGGCTGATCCTGCCCGCGGTGCTCGGGATCGCGCCCGTGCTGGTGCCCGTGACCGCGGTGTGCGTGGCGTTGCTCTTCGCCGGCGCGGCGGGCATGCGGCTGCGCCGGGGCGAGCGGACGACGATCGTGCCCGACCTGGTCTACCTCGCGGTCGCGATCTTCGTGGCCTGGGGCCGGTTCGGGCCGGAGCCGTTCTGACGCGCGCCGCGGGCCCGTCCGGTCAGCGCGCGCGCTGCACCAGCCGGTCGCGGTCGAGGAGCACGATCGCGCGTCCCTCGAGCCGGATCCAGCCGCGGGTCGCGAAACCCGACAGGGCCTTGTTGACGGTCTCGCGTGACGACCCGACCAGTTGGGCGAGCTCGTCCTGGGTCAGGTCGTGGTTGAGCCGGACCGCGCCGCCGGTCCCCGGCCGCTCGGGCAGGCCGAAGCGCTGGGCCAGCTCGACCAGCGCCTTGGCGAGTCGCCCAGGCACGTCGGTGAAGATCAGGTCGGCCTGCTGGTCGCCGGTGCGGCGTAACCGGCGGGCCAGCACCCGGAGCAGCTGCGGCCCGATCTCCGGGTGCGCGGCGATCCACGGCCGCAACTGGTCGCGGCGCATCTGCGCGACCCGGGCGTCGGCCACCACCACGGCGCTGGCCGTGCGGGGGCCCGGGTCGAACACGGCGAGCTCGCCGAGCAGGTCGGAGGGCCCGAGCACGGCCAGCAGGCTCTCCCGCCCGTCGGGCGCGCGCCGGTTGAGCTTGACCTTGCCCTCCAGCACGACGTACAGCGAGTCGCCGGGGTCACCCTCGGCGAAGACGACGTCACGCTTGAAGTAGTCGAGGTACTTGAGGTTCGACGCCAGCGCCTCGGCGGCCTGCGGGTCGACGTTCTGGAAGAGCCCGCACCGGGCGAGTGCCGCGTCCATGACCGATCGCCTCCTGACGCTCAGTGTCAATTTTTGAGACTAAGTTTCAGACGGCAGAATGTCCACCGTTACCGAGGGAAGGACGGTCGATGGGCACAGGGCGGGACACGATCGCCGAGGCGGCGTTCGGGCTGTTCGCGACCCGCGGCTACGAGGAGACCTCGGTCGAGGACATCGCCGCTGCGGCCGGCGTCAGCCGGAGCACGTTCTTCCGGGCCTACGGGTCGAAGGAAGCGGTGATCTTCCCCGACCACGACGAGCTCCTGCGCCGCGTCGAGGAGCGGCTGCGTTCCACCACCGCCGACTCCGCGCTCAAGGCGGTGACCGAGGCGGTCAAGATCGTGCTGTTCCACTACGTCGCCGAGGGGGAACGGGCCCGCGAGCGGTACCGCCTGACCTCGGCGGTCGAGGCGCTGCGTGACCGCGAGCTCATCAGCGGCGCCCGGTACCAGCGGCTGTTCCGCAGTTTCCTCGGCGGCTGGGGCGACGGGTCCGAGGCCGCGGAGCTGCGTGCCGAGCTCACCTCGGCCGCCGTCGTCGCCGCCCACAACCACGTGCTGCGCCGGTGGCTGCGCGGGGAGTCCGACGATCCGCAGGCCGAGGTCGAGACCGCGCTGGCGGACGTGCGCGCGACGTTCGACCCGGCGTCGCGTCGTGAGCCGGTGGCGGTGCTCGTCGTCCCCGCCGGCGTCTCGATGTCCGACGCCGAGTCCGCGATCCGGCGCGCGCTCGGTGGTCCGTCCTCCCTGGACGGTTGAGGCCGTCGGTACGTACGCTCGGTCCGCGACACCGGCCCGTCGGACAACGAACAGCCGCTGGTCAGCGACGAGCTCGCGGCGCTGCTCGCGCTGGGCGTCCCGGGCTGCCCGTGGCGCCACCGCGCAGCGTCAGGTGTGGGGGTCGCGCACGTTCGACCTGAACACCGACGGCGTCGCCCAGTACGGGCTCTACGCGGCCTGGCTCACCGACCTGCTCGTCCGGGCGGCCCGGACGGCCCCGAACTGCGCCGTCAGATGCTCGCCGGCGCCGAGGCCTACACCCGGATGTGGGAGCGGGCGAGGGCGAACTAACCGCAGCGGGCCGAGAGGCCGCCGTCCACCGGGAGGCAGACGCCGTTGACGTAGGCGGCGCGGTCGGAGGCCAGGAACACCGACGCATTCGCGACGTCGCGCGGGGAGCCCATCCGCCCGGTCGGGCTCCGCGCGTGGCGCGCCGCGAGCGCGGCCGGATCCGACGTCACCTGCGCGGTGACCATCGGGGTCTCGATCAGGCCCGGCAACACGGCGTTGACGCGGATGCCGTCGGCCGCGTAGGCGAGCGCCAGCGACACCGTCAGCTGGTTCACGCCGGCCTTCGCCGCGCTGTACACCGGGTACACGTACCCGGTGTCGCGGATCGCCGAGAGCGAGGAGACGTTGACGATCGCCCCCCCGGCCGGCCCGGCGCAGGAGCGGGATCGTGTGCCGGCACGTGAGATAGGCGCTGGTCAGGTTCACCGCCAGGCCCCGGTTCCACTCGTCCGGGCTGATCTCGGTGATCGCGCCGGTCACCGCGGCCCCGACGTTGTTGTGCAGCACGTGCGGGGTGCCGAGCGCCGCGACGACCTCGTCGATCGCGGCGACCACCGAGTCCTCGTCGGTGACGTCCGCGGTGACCGCGAGCGCGTGCCCACCGGCGCACGTGATCTCCCCCGCGACGCGGTCGGCCTCCACCCGGTTGCGGTCGACCACCGCGACGACCGCGCCGGCCTCGGCGTAGGCGAGTGCGGCGGCCTCCCCATTGCTCAACCCGGTGCCGCTGGACCCGGCGCCGAAGACGACGACGACGCGGCCGGACAGTTCGCGCTCGGTCATGAGCAGGAGCGTGCCGCCCGGCCGGACCGCCGCCCACCGACCCGGGACGAAAAATCCGCGAACCGTTGCTCCGATTGTCGAAGGTACGATCCCGACGTGGCCTCCCGCGCCGTCGCCGCCGTGATCGACCAGCTCGCCGCGGAGCTGGCGCGCTCGGTCGTCGTCAACGACCCGGCGATGCAGATGCTCTACGCCAGCGCGCACTACGGCGACGAGGACCCGGTCCGTGTCCGTGCGCTGCTCAACCACGGTGCCGGGCCGAGAGCACGCGGCCACGTGCTGGCGCAGGGCGTGTCGAGCTGGACCAGGGCCGGTGTCATCCCGCCGAACCCGGAGATCGGCATGCACGCCCGCGTCTGCGTGCCGGTGCGCTGGAAAGGTGAGCTGCTGGGGCTGCTGATGGTGATGGACGCCTCCGGCACGCTCACGATCTCCGAGCTCAACCGCGTCAACGAGATCGCCGCGGACCTGGCGCTCGCGCTCCAGGACGACCGCGGGCCCGCGCTCCCGGCCGACGACGACACCCACCTGGTGCTCGACCTGACCGGAGCCGACCCGTCCGCGCGGCGCGACGCGGTCGCGGCACTGCACGCCACCGGCCGCGGCCGGCAGTTCGCGCCGCTCACCGCGGTCGACGTGGCGGTGACCGGCGGTGCGGCGCCGCACGTGCAGGTGGCGCTGCGGGCGGCGCTGGCCGGGTGGGGCCGGTCCAGCGAGCTGGTGGCCGTCGACGACGGGCGCGCGGTGCTGCTGATCGGCGGCCCGGACCCGGTCATCCGGCGCGTCGAGGCGGTGCTCGAGCGTGTCCGCGAGCTCGCCGCCGGGCGGTTCCGGTGCGTGGCTGGGATCGGCGGCGCCGGTGACGGCCCCGGCCACGCCGCCCGATCGCTGCGCCAGGCCCGGCTGGCCCGGCCCGGCTGGCCCGGCACGCCGCCGAGCTGGGCCTCCGCGGCCCGGTCGCCGCCTGGGACGCCCTCGGGGCCTACGGTCCGCTGCTCGCGATCCCGCCCGCCGAGCTGACCGCGAGCACGCTGCCCCCGGAGTTCCAGCGGCTACGCGCGCTCGACCCGCAGCTGGCCGCCACCGTGCGCGCGTTCCTCGACGCGGCCGGCAACGGCCCGCTGGCCGCCGCCGCGCTGCACGTCCACCGCACGTCGCTGTACTACCGGCTGGGGCGCGTGCACGACCTGACCGGCCTGGACCTCGCCGACGGCGCGACCCGGCTGGCGCTGCACCTCGGGTTCGCGATGCTCGACGTCCTCGAGGCGCGCCTTCGACAATCGGTGCACGAGGAGAGCTGAACTCTCGTCGTCCGGAGGTAGTGACCCGGGCGAGACGCGGCCGACACTGCTGGGCAACTCGACGAGGAGGCGGCCCGATGCCCACTTTCACCACCGACGACGGCGTGGAGCTCACCTACCGCGACTCCGGGGGTCCGCGCGGCTGCTCGACCACCTCGGTCTCGACGAGGTCGACGGCCTCGGGTGGTCGATGGGCGCGTCGGTGCTGTGGAGCTACATCGACAACCACGGCACCGGGCGGCTGCGCCGGCTCGTCGTGGTCGACCAGCCCGCCGCCGTGGCCGCCGTGCCCTGGCTGGCGGTCGGCGAGCGGACCGAGTCCGGGGCGATCTTCGACGTCGGCGGACTGCTCGAACTGGCCGCGAACCTGCACGGGCCGGACGGGCCCGCGGTGCGCGAGGCGGAGAACCCGCAGGCGTTCGACGCGGTGCTGGAGAAGTTCCTGCCCTGAGGTCAGACCTCGACGTGCGAGCCCATGATCACCGTGCGGTCGCGGGGCAGCCCGAAGTGCTCGGCCGCGTCGGCGGTGATGTACGAGGTGGCGATGAACAGCCGTTTGCGCCACCGGGCCATCGTCGGTTCGGGGCCGAGCCGCAGATCGATCTTGGACAGGAAGTACGACGCGCCGTCCACGTCCAGCGGCCGCTCGATCGCGGCCGGATCGATCCGGCGCAGCGCGCCGAGGACGTCGGGGGTGTCCGCGTAGCCGAACCGGGCGTGCACGAAGCTGATCCCGTCGTCGGGGTGGCCGAGGCCGTCGATCACGATCCGGTCCGCGGCCGGCACGCGCGGGACGGGCAGCGTCTCGATCGCCAGGATCAGGACGTGCTCGTGGCGGACGTGGTTGTGTTCGACGTTCGCGCGCAGGGCCAGCGGCGCGGTCGTCCGCCCCCGGTTGAGGAACACCGCGGTGCCCGGCACCCGGGTGATCGGCGGGGTGTCGCTGTGCATCGTCTCGATGAACTCGGTGAGCGAACCCTCCTGCCGGTTGCGTTCGGCGGTGACGATCGCCCGGCCCCGCTGCCAGGTCGTCATGATCGTGAAGGCGGTCAGCGCGATCAGCAGCGGCAGCCACGCCCCGTGCACGAGCTTGGTCAGGTTGGCCGCGACGAACAGCGCGTCGACGAGCAGCAACGTCGTCGCGCCGGCGGCCAGCAGCCAGGTCGGCACGGTCGTCCAGGTCAAATGGGCGACGTAGAAGAACAGCAGCGTCGTGATCGTGATCGTGCCGGTGACCGCCATGCCGAACGCGTACGCGAGCGCGGCGGAACTGCGGAACGCGAACACCAGCGTCAGCACCGACGCCAGCAGCAGCCAGTTGATCCACGGGACGTAGATCTGCCCGAACGTGGTCGTCGACGTGTGCGCGATCCGCAGCCGGGGCAGGTAGCCCAGTTCCGCGGCCTGCGCGGCGACGGAGTAGGCGCCGGTGATGACGGCCTGGGACGCGATCACCGTGGCCGCGGTGGCCAGCACGATCAGCGGCAGCCGGGCCCAGCCCGGGGCGAGCAGGAAGAACGGCCCGCTGATGTTGGCGCTGTCCTGGAGGATCAGCGCGCCCTGCCCGAAGTAGCTGAGCATGCACGCGGGCAGGACCAGGAACAGCCAGCCGCGGACGATCGCCCGGCGGCCGAAGTGCCCCATGTCGGCGTAGAGGGCCTCGGCGCCGGTGACCGCGAGCACGATCGCGGCCAGTGCGAAGAACGCGATCCCGAAGTGACCGGCGAGGAACCCGATCGCGTAGGTCGGCGACAGCGCCTCGAGGATGCCCGGGTGCTTCGCGATGCCGGTGACGCCGAGCGCGCCGATGCTGACGAACCAGGCGATCATCACCGGGCCGAAGAACCGGCCCACCGCGGCGGTGCCCCGGCGCTGCACCAGGAAGAGGGCCACGATGATCACCGCGGTGATCGGCACGACCCACTGGTCGAACGACGGCTCGACGAGTTTGACCCCCTCCACCGCGGAGAGCACCGAGATCGCCGGGGTGATCATGCTGTCGCCGAAGAACAGCGCGGCGCCGAAGATGCCGAGCCCGGCCAGCACGGCCGACGTGCGTGCCGTGCGCGGCCCACCGATCCGGCGCAGCAGCGTGATCAGCGCCATGATGCCGCCCTCGCCGTCGTTGTCGGCGCGCATCGCCAGCAGGACGTAGGTGACGGTCACGATGATCATCACCGACCAGAAGATCAGCGAGACGACCCCGAACACGTTGTTCGCGCTCACCGGCACCGGATGCGGGTCACTGGGGCTGAACACGGTCTGCAGGGTGTAGATCGGGCTGGTCCCGATGTCCCCGAACACCACGCCGAGCGCACCCACGACGACCCCGAGACGCACCACGTCCCGCCCGCGCGACGCCGGCGCCGGCTGCTCCTGCTCGCTCATGATGTCATCCGATGCTCACGACGATGGCCTGCGCGAACAGTACGACGCGGGCGCCGGGACCCCGGCACCGGAAGACATCAACGCGCCGTCAAGAACGGGCCGGTGGGCGTCAGGACCCCGTCAAGGAGGGCCGTCAGCGGGTGCGGCGCGGCTCACGATGAGGTCATGACACTGCCGGAGTTGTTACCGTCGCTGCGCTCGTCGCTCTCCCCGCGGGTCGCGCCCGGGGTCTGGCCGCTCACCACCCGGCCCGGACGGCAGGGTGACCTGCTGGTCGGCGGGGTGTCCCTCACCGCGGTCGCCGAGGAGTTCGGCACCCCCACCTACGTGCTCGACGAGGCCGACGTCCGGTCGCGCTGCCGGCGCTACCGGGCCGCGTTCGGGCCGGACGTGGAGGTCGCCTACGCGTCCAAGGCCCTGCTCTTCGGTGCGGTCGCGCGGTGGATCGCCGAGGAGGGGCTGGCGCTGGACGTCTGCTCGGCCGGTGAGCTCGCGGTGGCCCGGCGAGTGAACTTCCCGGCCGGGCGGATCGTGCTGCACGGCAACGCCAAGACGCCCGACGACCTGCGGACCGCGCTGGAGTACGGCGTCGGGCGAGTGGTGATCGACTCGGTGGGGGAGGTGGCCCGGCTGGCCGCGCTCGCCGACGACGCCGCCGGGCAGCGGGTGCTGCTGCGGGTCGTCCCGGGCGTCGATGCCGGGACGCATGCGGCGCTGACGACCGGCGTCGAGGAGCAGAAGTTCGGTCTGTCGCTGACGACCGGCGCGGCCGCGGACGCCGCCCGCCGTGTCCTCGGGCAGCACGCGCTGCGCCTGGCCGGGGTGCACTGCCACATCGGCTCGATGGTCACCCGGTTCGGTGGGTACGAGCGCGCGATCAGCCAGCTGGTCGCGTTCCTGGCCGGGATACGCCACGAACGCGGCACCGACCTCCCGATGGAGCTCGACCTCGGCGGCGGCCATGCCGTGCCCTACGTCGAGGGGGACCAGGACTTCGCGGTGGAGGCGTTCGCCGCCCGCGTCCGGCAACTGCTGGCACTGGAGTGCGGGCGGCACCGGATCCCGGTGCCGCGGCTGACCGTCGAACCGGGCCGGGCGATCGTCGCCAGGGCCGGGGTGACGCTCTACCGGGTGCTGACGTGCAAGACCACCGCGGGGGGCACGCGGCTGGTCGCGGTGGACGGCGGCATGGGCGACAACCTGCGCCCGGCGCTCTACGGCGCGCGGTACACGGTGCGGCGGATCGGCCGGCTCACCAGCGCGCCGACGACGCCCGCGACCGTGGTGGGACGGTACTGCGAGGCCGGCGACGTCCTGGCGCGCGACGTGCCGCTGCCCGCGGACGTCCGGCCCGGTGACGTGCTCGCGATGCCCGGTACCGGGGCCTACCACCACTCGCTGGCCAACAACTACAACCTCGTCGGACGCCCGCCGCTGGTCGTGGCGCACGAGGGCGAGGCGCGCCTGGCGATCCGCCGGGAGACGACGGCCGACCTGCTCGGGCGCGACCTGAGCTGCTGACCGCTCACGGCTCGAACCGGTAACCCATCCCGGCCTCGGTGATCAGGTACCGCGGCCGGGAGGGGTCCGGTTCGAGCTTGCGGCGCAGCTGCGCGACGTACACCCGCAGGTAGCCGAACTCCTGCTGGTAGGCCGGCCCCCAGACCTCGCTGAGCAGCTGCTTGTGGCCGATCAGGCGTCCGGGGTTGCGGATCAGCACCTCGAGCAGGCCCCACTCGGTGGGGGTGAGCCGGACGTCGTGGTCGCCGGCCGTCACCCGCTTGGCCGCCAGGTCGACGGTGAACGCGTCGGTGGTCACGACGACGGAGTCCGGGGCCGGCGCGGCCCGCCGCACCGCGGCTCGCAGCCGGGCGAGCAGCTCTTCCATACCGAACGGTTTGGTGACGTAGTCGTCGGCGCCGGCGTCCAGCGCGAGGACCTTGTCGTCGGGGTCGTGCCGGGCCGAGAGCACCACGATCGAGCCGTCGTACCAGGGCCGGAGGCCCTCGATGACCTCGATGCCGTCGAGGTCGGGCAGGCCCAGGTCGAGCAGGATCAGTTCCGGGTGCCGTCGCGCGGCGACCTCGAGCACGGCGGCGCCGGTGGGCGCGGTCTCGACCTCGTACCCCCGTGCCCGCAGGGTGATGCGGAGCGCGCGCAGGAGCTGCGGTTCGTCGTCGGCCACGAGAATTCTGGTCACGGGGTGTCTTTCGTGGGCAGGGAGACGACCATGGTCAGGCCGCCACCGGGGGTGTCCTCGGGTTCGAGCGTGCCGCCGATCGTCTCGACGAAACCGCGGGCGACGGCGAGGCCGAGCCCGACGCCGTTCCCGTCGGGCCGGTCGCCGAGGCGCTGGAACGCACCGAAGATGCGGTCGCGGTCGGCCTCGGGCACCCCGGGGCCGGTGTCGACGACACGGATCTCGACGCGGCCGGCCAACGCGCTGGCCCGTACCGCCACCGGCCGCCCCCCGCCGTGCCGCACCGCGTTGCCGACCAGGTTGGCCAGGGCCCGCTCGAGCAGGCCGGGGTCGACGAGCACCGGCGGCAGCGACTCCGACACCTCGACGCTGACCTCGGACCGGACCGGGGCGCCGAGCCGGTCGGCCCCGGCGATCGCGGCCGGCACGATCTCCTCGAGGCTGACCAGCCGGCGCAGCGGGTTGACCGCACCGGTCTGCAGCCGGCTCATGTCGAGCAGGTTGTCGATCAGCGCGTTGAGCTGGTCGGCGGACTCGTCGATCGTCGCGTGCAGTTCGTCGACGTCGTCGTCGTCCAGGCGCACCGACTCCGAGCGCAACGCGGTCACCGACGCCTTGATCGACGCCAGCGGCGTGCGCAGGTCGTGGCTGACCGCGGCGAGCAGCGCGGTGCGCATCCGGTTGCCCTCGGCCAGGTCGGCCGCCTCGGCGGCCTGGGCGCTCAGCCGGGCCTGGCGCAGCGCCACCGCGGCCTGGGCGGCGAACGCGGCCAGCACCCGCCGGTCGGAGGCGGGCAGCCGGCGTCCGCGCAGCACCAGGTGGAGCGTGTCGGTGACGGGGACGTCGGTGCCGGGCGGGCCGGTGGGCTCGCCGGCCGCGTCGATCGTCAGCCACTGCCCGTCGACGCGTTCCTGCAGCGTCACCGACTCCTGGCCGAACGCGTCGCGCACCTGGTCGAGCAGGGTCGGGAGGGCCCGGCCGCCGGCCAGCACGCCCCGGCTCAACGCGGACAGCATCTCGGCCTCGGCCTGCGCCCGGGACGCCTGCCTGCGGCGCCGCGCCGACAGGTCGACGACCCACGCGACGGCCAGCGCGACCAGGACGAAGACACCCAGCGCGACGAGGTTGTCGAACTCGGCGATCGTGAACGTGCGTACCGGCGGGGTGAAGAACCAGTTGACCAGCACCGTGCCGAGCGCGGCGGCGACCACGGCCGGGTAGCCGCCGCCGACCAGCGCGACCAGCACCACCGACCCGAGGTAGAGCAGCAGCTCGCTGGACAGGTCCAGGTGTCCCTCGGCGAGCGTCAGCACACCGGTGAGCAGCGGGAGACCGACGAGCGCGAGCGCGACGCCGTACCAGCGCCGCCGCGCGGTGAGGCCGCCGGTCAGCTTGGGCAGCCGGGGTTTCCACGCGCCGCCGGCCTGCGCGTGGGTCACCATGTGGACGTCGATCGGCCCGGACTCGGCGATCACCCGGGTGCCGATGCCCTCGGAGACCGCCCGCTGCCAGCGGGGCCGCCGGCTGGTGCCGAGGACGAGCTGGGTGGCGTTGGCGCCGCGGGCGAAGTCGAGCAGCGCGCTGGGCACGTCGTCGCCGACCACGGCGTGGAACGTGCCGCCGAGGGACTCGGCCAGGTTCCGCTGGTCCTCGATGCGTGCCGGGTCGGCGCCGGTGAGGCCGTCGCTGCGCGAGACGTGCACCGCGAGCAGGTCGCCCTGCTGGGAGCGGGCGGCGATCCGGGCCGCGCGCCGGATCAGCGTGTCGCCCTCGGGGCCGCCGGTGACGGCCACGACGACCCGTTCGCGGGCCTCCCAGACGCCGTCGATGTCGTGTTCGTCGCGGTACCGGCGCAGCGCCTCGTCGACCTTGTCGGCCGTCCAGAGCAGCGCGAGTTCGCGCAGCGCGGTGAGGTTGCCGACCCGGAAGTAGTTGCCGAGGGCGGCGTCGATCTTGTCGGCCCGGTAGATGTTGCCGTGCGCCATCCGGCGGCGCAGCGCGTCGGGCGCCATGTCGACGAGTTCGACCTGGTCGGCGGCGCGCACGACGGCGTCCGGGATCGTCTCGCGCTGCGGGACGCCGGTGATCGTCTCGACGACGTCGTTGAGCGACTCGAGGTGCTGGACGTTCACCGTGGACAGCACGTGGATGCCGGCCTCGAGCAGCGCCCGGACGTCCTGCCAGCGCTTGGCGTGCCTGCTGCCGGGGACGTTGGTGTGCGCGAGCTCGTCGACGAGCGCGATCTCCGGGCGCCGGGCGAGGACGGCGTCGAGGTCCATCTCCTCGAAGGACGCGCCCCGGTAGGTGAGGGTCCGGCGGCCGACGATCTCCAGGTCGCCGAGCTGGGCGGCGGTCTCGGCCCGGCCGTGGGTCTCGACGAAGCCGACGACCACGTCGGCGCCGCGTTCGGCCCGCCGTCGTCCCTCGTCGAGCATCTTGTAGGTCTTGCCGACGCCGGGGGCAGCCCCGAGGTAGATCCGCAGTGTCCCGGGGCTGCCCACGATCAGAGCCCGGCCAGCGCGGTGTTCAGCGCGAGGACGTTGACGCGGTCCTCGCCGAGGAAGCCCAGGATGCGGCCCTGGGTGTGCTCGTCGACCAGCTTCCGCACCTCGTCGACCGGCAGCCCGCGGGCGTCGGCGACCCGGGCGACCTGTTCCCGGGCGTACTCGGGGCTGATGTGCGGGTCGAGGCCGCTCCCGGACGCGGTCAGCGCGTCCGGTGCGACGTCGGCCGGTGCGACGCCGTCGAACTCGGCGACCTGCGCCCGGCGCTCCTCGACCGCCTTGACCTGGTCCTCGGCGTTGGGGCCGAGGTTGGAGGCGCCGGAGGCGAGCGGGTCGTAACCGCCCGCCGACGGGCGCGGCTGGAACCACTGGCGCAGCGGGTTGCCGTCGGCGTCGGTGAAGGACTGGCCGAGCAGGGTGGAGCCGTGCGCGGTCATCGAGCCGTTGGCCTGGTGGTGGAAGGCGACCTGGGAGACACCGGTCATGACCAGCGGGTACGCCAGGCCGAGGACGACGGTGAAGAGGAGGAGCGCGCGCAGGGCGGCGCCGTACTGCCGGAGTGAAGCCATCGGAATTCCTTAGAAGACGAACTGCACGACGAGGTCGATGAGCTTGATCCCGACGAACGGCACGATCAGCCCGCCCAGTCCGTAGACGAGCAGGTTGCGCCGCAGCATCGCCGACGCCGACGAAGGCGTGTACCGCACTCCGCGCAGTGCGAGCGGGATCAGCGCGACGATGACCAGCGCGTTGAAGATCACCGCGGAGACGATCGCGGACTGCGGGCTGTGCAGCCGCATGATGTTGAGGGTGTCGAGGCTCGGGTAGGCGGTCACGAACATCGCCGGGATGATCGCGAAGTACTTGGCGACGTCGTTGGCGATCGAGAACGTGGTCAGCGCGCCCCGGGTGATCAGCAGCTGCTTGCCGATCTCGACGATCTCGATGAGCTTGGTCGGGTCGGAGTCGAGGTCGACCATGTTGCCGGCCTCCTTCGCGGCCGACGTGCCCGAGTTCATCGCGACGCCGACGTCGGCGGCCGCGAGCGCCGGGGCGTCGTTGGTGCCGTCGCCGGTCATCGCGACGAGCTTGCCGCCCTCCTGCTCGGCCCGGATCAGCCGCATCTTGTCCTCGGGGGTGGCCTCGGCGAGGAAGTCGTCGACGCCGGCCTCGTCGGCGATCGCCTTGGCGGTGAGCGGGTTGTCGCCGGTGATCATCACCGTGCGGATGCCCATCCGGCGCAGCTCGTCGAACCGTTCCCTCATGCCGCTCTTGACGACGTCCTTGAGCCGGATGACGCCCAGCGCCCGGGCCGGTCCGTCGCCCACCTTCTCGGCGACGACGAGCGGCGTGCCCCCGGACGCGCTGATCGTGTCGACGATCGACCCGACCTCCGCCGAGGGGGAGCCGCCGATCCACTTCAGCACGGCGCTCGCCGCGCCCTTGCGGATCTGCCGGTCGCCGAGGTCGACGCCGGACATCCGGGTCTCCGCGGTGAACGGCACGAACACGACACCGGCCGGCGGCTCGACGTGTCCTCCGGCCAGGGCCACGATCGAGCGGCCCTCCGGCGTCTCGTCGGCCAGGCTGGAGAGCTGGGCGGCCCCGGTGATCTCGGCCGGGCTCACCCCGCCGACCGCGAGGAACTCGGTGGCCTCCCGGTTGCCCAGGGTGATCGTGCCGGTCTTGTCCAGCAGCAGCGTGGTGACGTCACCCGCGGCCTCGACCGCGCGGCCGGACATCGCGAGCACGTTGCGCTGCACGAGCCGGTCCATGCCGGCGATGCCGATCGCCGAGAGCAGCGCGCCGATCGTCGTCGGGATGAGGCAGACGACCAACGCGACCAGCACGATGAGCGGCTGGGACGCGCCGGCGAACGCGGCGAACGGCTGCAGCGTGGCCACGGCCAGCAGGAACACGATCGTGAGGCTGGCGAGCAGGATGTTGAGCGCGATCTCGTTCGGCGTCTTCTGCCGGGACGCGCCTTCGACCAGCGCGATCATCCGGTCGATGAAGCTCTCGCCGGCCTTCGCGGTGATCTTGACGACGATCCGGTCGGAGAGCACCCGGGTGCCGCCGGTGACCGCGCTGCGGTCGCCACCGGACTCCCGGATCACCGGCGCGGACTCCCCGGTGATCGCCGACTCGTCGACGCTCGCGACGCCCTCGACGACGTCGCCGTCGCCGGGGATGAGCTGCCCGGCCTCGACGACGACCAGGTCACCGGGGACCAGCGCGGTCGCCGGGACCTCCTCGCCGGTCACCCGGCGCGCCACCGTCTCGGTCTTGGTGCGGCGCAGCGTCTCGGCCTGGGCCTTGCCGCGTCCCTCGGCGACGGCCTCGGCGAGGTTCGCGAACACCACGGTGAGCCAGAGCCAGACCGCGACGACGATCGAGAAGACGCTCGGGTCGACGATCGCGAACACGGTCGAGACGACCGAGCCGACCTCGACGACGAACATGACCGGCGTGCGCACCATGACCCGGGGGTCGAGCTTCTTCACCGCTCCCGGGAGCGACGTGAGCAGCAGTTTCGGGTCGAGCAGACCGCTCTGGACGCGGCGGGGTTCCGGGCCGGGGGTCTGCACCGGGGGTTGATCGAGTGTGGTGGTCATTTAGAGCCCCTCCGCGAGCGGGCCGAGAGAAAGAGCGGGGAAGTAGGTGAGGCCGGTGACGATGAGGATCACGCCGACCAGCAGGCCGACGAAGAGCGTCCGGTGGGTGGGCAGCGTGCCCGCGGTGACCGGCACCGGCTGCTGCCGGGCCAGTGAACCGGCCAGCGCGAGGGCGAAGATCATCGGCAGGAAGCGTCCGACGAGCATGGCCAGGCCGATCGCGGTGTTGTAGAACGGCGTGTTCGCCGACAGGCCGGCGAACGCGCTGCCGTTGTTGTTGCCCCCGGAGGCGAACGCGTAGAAGACCTCGGAGAACCCGTGCGGGCCGGAGTTGAGCATCGAGCCGCGCGTGGATTCGAACGCCATCGCCAGGCCGGTGCCGACCAGCACCGCCATCGGCGTCGCCAGGATGTAGAGCGAGACGAGCTTGATCTCCCGGCTCTGGATCTTCTTGCCCAGGTACTCGGGGGTGCGCCCGACCATCAGGCCGGCGATGAACACCGCGAGGATCGCCATGATCAGGATGCCGTAGAGGCCGGACCCGACGCCGCCGGGCGCGATCTCGCCGAGCAGCATGTTCAGCAGGACCGCACCACCGCCGAGCGCGGAGTACGAGTCGTGGAACGAGTTGACCGCGCCGGTCGACGTGCCGGTGGTGGCGACCGCGAACAGCGCCGAGCCGGGGACGCCGAAGCGGGTCTCCTTGCCCTCCATCGCGGTGCCGGCCAGCTGCGAGGCCAGCCCGGGGTGGCGGGCCTCGAACGACCAGACGATCGCCAGCATGCCGGCGAAGATCGTCGTCATGACGCCGAGGATCGCCAGGCCCTGGCGGCGGTCGCCGATCATCCGCCCGAACGCCCGGGTGATCGCGACCGGGATCAGCAGGATCAGGAAGATCTCGAACCAGTTGCTGAACGCGTTCGGGTTCTCGAACGGGTGCGCGGAGTTCGCGTTGTAGAAGCCACCGCCGTTGGTGCCGAGCTCCTTGATCGCCTCCTGGGAGGCGACCGGGCCGCCGGTGACCGTCTGCGAGCCGCCCGCGAGCGTGCTCACCTCGTGCGGCGAGGCCAGGTTCTGCACCACGCCCGAGGCGACGAGCACGAGCGTGCCGAGCACCGCGATCGGCAGCAGGATCCGGAAGCTGCCGCGGAACAGATCGACCCAGAAGTTGCCGAGCCGGTCGGTGCCCTTGCGCGTGAACCCCCGGATCAGCGCCACCGCGACGGCCAGGCCGACGGCCGCGGAGACGAAGTTCTGCACGGCCAGCCCGGCCATCTGCACCAGGTGACCCATCACGGCTTCACCCGAGTAGGCCTGCCAGTTCGTGTTCGCGACGAAGCTCGCCGCGGTGTTGAACGCCAGCGCCGGGTCGACGCCGCCGAACCCGAGGCTCCAGGGCAGATGCCCCTGGAGCCGCTGCAGCGCGTAGAGGCCGACGACACCGACCGCGGAGAACGCCAGCACGCCGCGCAGGTACACCGGCCAGCGCTGGTCGGCGTCCGGGTCGACCCCGGCGAGCCGGTAGACCAGTCGTTCCACCCGGTAGTGCTTCGGCGACTCGTAGACCCGCGCCAGGTAGTCGCCGAGGTACTTCCAGGCGACCCCCAGCGCGACGACGAGCGCGAGGAGTTGGAGCAGCCCGGCTGCGACGTCGCTCATCAGAACTTCTCCGGAAGCACCAGCGCGACCAGCAGGTAGCCGATCAGCAGCACCGACGCGATCAAGCCCACGACGTTCTCGGCGCTCACAGCCGTTCCACCCCTCGGGCGACGAGGGCCGCGAGCGCGAAGAACGCGACGACGAGGGCCACGAAGGCCAGGTCAAGCATGGGGACACTCCAGGTCCGGTAGGTCGGGCAGCGGTCTCGATGCCCACCGGTGAGTGAACGCGCAGAAACGGCCCCCGCCGCCGCCGTTGACACCGCCCTAACAGCCGCGGCGGGTTTCTTGACGGTTCCTTGACACCCACCCGGCCCGCACGCCCCACTGGCGCCGGTACTGGATGCTGGCGGAGTGCTCGGTCCGATGCGGAGGGTGGTCGGATGATCCTGCGGTGCCGCTGCCTGGGTTCACTGGAGGTGCGCGGCGGCGACCAGTGGCGTCCGGTCCGCGGTGCCAGGGCGCGGGCCCTGCTCGCCGTCCTGGTCCGCCACCGGGGCGAGCACGTCCCGGCCGGGCGGCTGGCCGACGAGGTCTGGGACGGCCGTCCGCCGGCGTCGGCGGGGACGTTGGTCCGCGGCTACGTGTCCGCGCTGCGCCGGGCGTTCGGCGCCGACGGTGCGCGGGTCATCGTCGGCAGCGGTGGGGGCTACCGGCTCGACCTCCCGCCGGACGCGGTCGACGTCGACCTGTTCGACGCGCTCTGCGCCCGGGGCGCGACCGCGCTGCGGCGCGGCGACCCGGAGGGCGCCGCACTGCTGCTCGCCGACGCGCTCGCCCTGCACCGCGGCCCGGCCTGCGCCGACGTCCCGCGCACGCGGACGCTCACCGCGTTCGTCGAGGGGGTGGAGGAACGCCGGCTGGTCGCGGTCGAGGCGCGGATCGAGGCCGAGCTCACGTGTTCGCGCCACACCGAGGTGCTCGGTGACCTGCGCCGGCTGGTCACCGAGCACCCCACCCGGGAACGGCTGCTGGCGCAGTGGATGCGTGCGCTGCACGCCGCCGGGCGGCGGGCCGAGGCGCTCGACGTCTACCTGGCCGCGCACAAACGCCTCGTCGAGCAGCGGGGCATCGATCCGGGGCCGGAGCTGCGCGCGGCGCACCGGATGATCCTCGCGGCCGAGGACGTCCCCGCTCCGCACCCCCGGCCCGACCGCCGGGGCGCGGGCTGGTCGCCGCCCTCCCAGGCCCCGGCCGGCGTCTCCGACTTCACCGGCCGCGACGCCGAGCTGGCCCGCTGCCTGGCGGTGCTCACCGAGCCCGAGGCGCGGGCGCTGCGCGTGGTGGCGATCTCCGGGCGGGCCGGGGTCGGCAAGAGCGCGCTCGCCGTCACGCTCATGCACGGACTGCGGGCCTGGTACCCGGACGGGCAGCTCTACGCGGACCTGACCGGGGAGACGCACCGGTCGGCCGAGCCGGCCGACGTGCTCGCGATGTTCCTGCGCGCGGTCGGGGTGCCGGGGTCCGCGGTGCCCGACCGCGCCGACGAGCGGGCCGCGCTCCTGCGCAGCATCGTCGCCGATC
The DNA here is from genome assembly GCF_039524755.1 of Cryptosporangium japonicum. Lineage (NCBI taxonomy): Bacteria > Bacillati > Actinomycetota > Actinomycetes > Cryptosporangiales > Cryptosporangiaceae > Cryptosporangium > Cryptosporangium japonicum. The sequence goes on along the minus strand of NZ_BAAAGX010000010.1, from coordinate 229,627 downwards.
GCCGGGTGCTCGTCGTGCTGGAGAACGCGCCCGACGAACGCCGGATCCGCGCGCTGCTCCCCGGCGGAGCGGGCTGCGCGGTGCTGGTCACCAGCCGGGCCCGCCTCTCCGCGCTGGAGGGCGCGCACTTCGTCGAGCTCGAGGTGTTCACCCCGGACGAGGCGCTGACCCTGCTGGAACGGGTCGTCGGCGCCGACCGGGTCCGCGGGCAGCTCGACGCCGCGCGGCGCCTGCTCCACCTGTGCGGGCGGCTCCCGCTGGCCGTGCGCATCATGGCGGCCCGGATCGCCAGCGCGCCGGAGACGCCGCTGGAGTGGTTCGTCGAGCGGCTCGCCGACGAGCGGCGGCGGCTGGACGAGCTGCGCCTGCACGACCTCGACGTCCGGGCCGGGATCGGGGCCGGGTACGCGTTGCTGAGCAGCCGGCAGCGGCGCGTCCTGCGGCGGCTGGCCGTGCTCGACGTCACCGCGTTCCCGGCCTGGGCGGTCGCCCTGGTCGCCGACGTCGACGAGCGCGCCGCCGACGAGGCGGTCGAGGCCCTGGTCGACCACCGGCTCCTCGACGCGGCCGGCCCGGACGACGGCGGCCGGGCCCGGTACCGGTTCCACGGCCTGGTCCGGTTGTTCGCCCGCGAACGCGCCGCGGCCGACCCCGACCTCGACCCGGCCGCGGTGCTGGAGTGCGCGGTGCGGGCGTGGTGCGCGCTCGCCGAGCGGGCGACCGGCCGGCTGCCGGCCCGCACCCTGGCCCCGATCCCGTCGCCGACGTCCTCCGAGCCGGTCGCGCTGGACGTCGTCCGGGACCCGTTCGCCTGGTTCGACGCCGAGCGCGAGTCGATCGGGGAACTGGTCGCGCGCAGCGCCGCGCTCGGCCGGGCCGACCTGGCCTGGCCGCTGGCCGCGGCCGCGCACTCCTACTACGAGCTGCGCGACTACTCCGAGGAGGGCAGCCGCGTCCACCGGCTGGCGCTGGACGCGTGCCGGGCCGCCGGCGACACGCTGGGGGAGGCGGTGATGAGCCGCAACCTCGCCGACCTCTACACCTCGAAGCCGGGGTCGGACATCGGCGAGAAGCTGGCCTCCGCCGAGCGCGCGCTCGAGCTGTTCCGCGCGGCCGGGCACGCGCCGGGCGAGGCCGACGCCGGTTACCTCGCCGCCACCGTCCACCGCGTGCTCGGCGCGACCGACCGGGTCGAGGAGTGCCTGGACGCCAGCCTGGCGGCGGCCGTCCGGGTCGGCTACCGCCTCGGCGAGGTCCACGTCTGGCAGCTGCGTGGCATCCTCCGCCGCCAGCAGGGACGCCAGGCCGACGCGATCGCGGCGGCCGGGCGCGCGCTTCCGCTCGCCCGGGAACTCGGCAGCTCCCGGGACGTGAGCGTGCTGCTCGGCCTGATCGGGCTCGCCCACCGCGACCGGGGCGAACCGGGGCCGGCGGAGGCGGCGCTGGCCGAGGCGGTCACGATCGCCGAGGAGACCGGCGACCCGGTGCAGCTCGCGTTCCTCTGCGCGCACCTGGGTGGGCTCTACGTCGAGTCCGGCGACCCCCGCGCGCAGCGCCTGCTCGACCGCGGCCTCGCGCTCAGCACGGCCAGCCGGTCGGACTTCGGCGAGGCGATGGCGCTGGACGGGCTCGGCCGGCTGGCGCTGCGCACCGGTGCCCCGCGCCGGGCGGTGGCGCACTTCACCGACGCGGTCGCGCTGCACCGGCAGGCGGGCAACCTGCAGGCCGAGGCGAAGGCGCTCGCGGGCCTCGCGTCGGCCTGGCTGCGTGCCGGTGACCCGGTCGCCGCCCGCGACGCCGGGCTGACCGCACGGGAGATCTTCCGGCGGCTCGGCAACGAGTCCGACGCCGCTCGACTGTCCGTCGTGATCGGAACGCGGCCGCGTGCAGATCCGGTAGAGAACGCGTAAAGAACGTCGCTGACCTGCGGTTTCATCCGTTGATCGGCGTGCGGCGCCAAACCTACGATCGAGCCACCGGTTGCACCGACGATCAAGGGGAGTGCGGACATGACCCGTCTGGCCGATCGATTACTGGCCCTCATCGCACCGTCGACCACCGCATCGGCGGCGATGCAGACCAAGTGCATTTACTGCGCCAGCACCTACTCGAAGCTGTGCCGCCGCGACTGCATCCAGGGCGTCTGCGAGCCGTGGGGCTGCGGTAGCTGCCAGACCTGCTGACCGTCGGCCCGCCCACCACGGTGGGCGGGCCGTCCACTCCGGACCCCCGAAAGGCCGGGCTGTGCGCTATCTCGTCCTCGTCGCCGCGGCGACGCTCTGGGTGGTCTTCGCCGTCTCCGCCGTGAGCAAGCTGCGTGGCCGGGCGGCCTACGCGGCGTTCGTGGCCTCCACCGGCCGCCTCCTGCCGCCCCGGTTCCGCGCGGCGCGGCCGGCGGCCCTCCTCGTGGTCGTCGCCGAACTCGTCGTCGTCGCGACGCTCCCGGTCGTGCCGGTGGCCGGGCTGGTGCTCGGGGCGGCCCTGCTGGGCGCGTTCGGCGTCGCGATCCTCGGCGCGGTCCGCCGCGGGGTCACCGCGCCGTGCCGCTGCTTCGGTGCCTCCGCCCGTCCGCTGGGCGTCGCGGCGGCGGTGCGCAACGGCCTGCTCGCCGTCCTCGCGACCGGTGGTGCCGCCGCGGCGGCCGCGGTACCCGCGCCGCTGGACGGAGCGCACCCGGCCGGTGTGGCGATCGCCGCCTTCGGCGCCCTGGTACTCGCCGTTCTCACGATCTCCTTCGACGACGTCGCCGATCTCCTCACGCCCGGCTCCGTAGCAGTGGATAGGACCTGACATGCCGTACCTCGTTGCCGCCGTCGTCGCCGTCGGCCTGCTGGGACTGGTCAACCTGATGCTGTTGACCGCGGTGCTCAAGCGTCTGCGGACGCAGTCGGCCGACCACCACCGCACCGCGTTCGACCAGCCGATGCCGCCGGTCGGCACCGTCGTCGACGACTTCGCGGTGACCGACGTCGAGGGCGCGACCTGGTCGAAGGAGTCGCTCACCGGCGACACGCTGGTGGGCTTCTTCAGCCCCGGCTGCCCGGCGTGCGAGGACCTCCTGCCGGAGTTCGTCGAGTACGCGGCCGGTTTCCCCGGCGGCGCGGAGCGGGTCGTCGCGGTGGTGGAGGCGATGCCCGGCGACGCCGGACGGTACGTGTCGCTGCTCTCGCCGGTGGCCCGGGTCGTCACCGACCCGCCGGGACGCACGGTCGTCGTCCCCGCGTTCGCGGCGCGCGCGTTCCCGGGCGTCGTGATCGTCGACGCCGCCGGCCGGGTCACGGTCAGCGGCGGGGACGTCGCCGCGCTCCCCGCCCCGGTGCCGGCGCATTGACCGGCGTGCGCGCGGCGGCCGGGATGGCCGCGGGGATCGCCTGGCGGTCCGCGCGTCGCCCGGTCGTGCTGCTGACGCTCGTCGCGCTGGCCGGCGCCGCGGCCCCGGTCGGCGCCGCCTGGGCCACCCGCGGCACGATCGACCGGGTCGCGACGGCCGCGCCGCTGGGTGAGCTGGTCGCGGTGGCGGTCGCGCTGGCGGTGGCCGGCATCGCCACCGCGACGCTGCCCCAGCTCGAGCAGTACCTGCAGGCCGAGGTGGGGCGAGCGGCGAACCTGGCCAGCGCGGAACGGCTGCACACCGCCGTCGGGCGCTTCGTCGGGCTGGGCCGCTTCGAGGACCCGCGTTTCCTCGACCGGCTCCAGCTGGCCGGCGAGGGGGAGCGGGCCGCGGGTGCCGTCGTCGGCAGCGGACTGGCCTCGGTGCGCTCGCTGCTGGCCCTCGGCGGGTTCGTCGGGTCGCTGCTGGTGCTCAGCCCGGTGATGACCGCCGTGGTGCTGGTCGCGGCCGTCCCCACGCTCGTCGCGGAGTTCCGGCTCTCCCGCGCCCGCGCCGACATGACGTTCGACATCAGCCCGGTCGAACGTCGGGAGCTGTTCTACCGGAACCTGCTGACCAGCAGCGACGCGGCGAAGGAGATCCGGCTCTTCGGCATCGCGGCGTTCCTGCGCACCCGGATGCTCACCGAACGCCGCACCGCGGACGACGCCCGGCGCCGGATCGACCGCCGGGACCTGCTCACCCAGGGCGGCCTGGCGCTGTTCGGCGCGGTCGTCGCGGGCGGCGGCCTGGTGTGGGCCGTGCGCGCGGCCCGCTCGGGCAGCCTGTCGATCGGCGACGTGTCGCTGTTCCTGCTGGCGATCGCCGGGGTGCAGAGCGCGCTGGCCGGAGCGATCAACCAGCTCGCCCAGCTCCACCACCAGCTGCTGATGTTCGGTCACCTCCGCACCGTGGTGACCGCCGGGCCCGACCTGCCGGTGGCGTCGCGGCCCACGCCGGTACCCGCGCTGACCCGGGGGATCGAGCTGCGCGACGTCTGGTTCCGCTACGGCCCGGACGCGCCCTGGGTGCTGCGCGGGGTCACGCTGACGATCCCGCCGGACCGGGCGACCGCGCTGGTCGGGCGGAACGGGTCGGGCAAGAGCACGCTGATCAAGCTGCTCTGCCGGTTCTACGATCCGGAGCGCGGCACGATCCACTGGGACGGCGTCGACCTCCGCGAGCTCGACCCGGCCGCGCTGCGCGAACGCATCACCGCGGTGTTCCAGGACTTCGTGGAGTACGACCTCACCGCGGCGGAGAACATCGGCCTCGGTGACCTGACCGGGCTCGACGACCAGGAGCGCATCCGGGCGGCGGCCCGGCGCGCCGGCGTCGACGCGGAGCTGGCCGGCCTGCCCGCCGGGTACCGCACGCTGCTCTCCCGGATGTTCTTCACCGAAGCCGACCGGGAGGACCCGTCGACCGGCGTCGTCCTGTCCGGCGGGCAGTGGCAGCGGGTCGCGGTCGCCCGCGCGTTCCTGCGCGACCACCGTGACCTGATGATCCTCGACGAGCCGTCGGCCGGCCTCGACGCCGAGGCCGAGTACCAGATCCACGCCGGGCTGCGGAGCCACCGCGCCGGGCGGACCAGCCTGCTGATCTCGCACCGGATGGGCTCGCTCCGCGACGCCGACCGCATCCTCGTCCTCGACCAGGGTGAGCTGGCCGAACAGGGGACGCACGCCGAGCTGCTCGCGGCCGACGGGGTGTACGCCCGCCTGTTCCGGCTGCAGGCCGCCGGGTACGCGGAGGAACCGGTGGCGGCGCCGTGACGATCGCCGCGGTGGTGCTGGTCCTCGTCCTGCTGGTCGGCGCGGGCGTCGGCGTCGTCCGGCGGACGCTGGCGGTGGTGACGGTCACCGGGGTGAGCATGGAACCCACCTACCACCGGGGTGACCGGCTGCTGGTCCGCCGGGCCGGCGTCGGCGCGCTGCGGGTCGGGCAGGTGATCGTGGTGGCCGCGGGCCGCCCGGTCGGCCCGCCGGCGCTGGACAACCCGCTGTGGATGGTCAAGCGCCTGGTCGCGCTCCCCGGCGACCCGGTGCCGCGCAGCGACACGTTCCGGGTGCACGCGTCGGCCGACGACGTCACGCCGCCGGACTGCCTCGTGGTCGCGGCCGACAACCCGGCCGGCGTCGACTCCCGCCAGCTGGGCTACTTCGCCGGCCGCAACGTGCTCGGCGTCGTCGTCCGCCACCTCGGTTAGGGCGTCGGGGGATCGCGGAGGATGTCGAGGAGCTCGCCGATCAGGTGCCGGTGCTCCAGCGGGTGGCGCAGCGGCAGCGACGGGTCGAGCTGGTAGTGGTTGCGCCGCCCGTCGCGGGTGGTGGTGACGTACCCGGCCCGGGCCAGGTCGGCGACGATGCGCTGGGCGGCGCGTTCGGTGATGCCGACCTGACCGGCGAGGTCACGGAAGCGGATGCCGGGATCGCGGGCGATGCACAGCAGCACGTGGGCGTGGTTGGTGAGGAACGTCCACTCAGGCATGACCTTCCCCGGCTGACCGCTGTTGTCCGTCGGACGAGTTTACCGGGGCCCGGCGCTTCGGCGGGTGGCGTGGAGGCTGGAGACGATCGACGCGCCGATCGTCAGCACGATCACGCCGAGCGTCACCGGGATCGGCAGTTTGCCGACCGGGGTCTCGGACAGGATCAGCTTCACGCCGGCGAACGCGAGGAGCAGCGCGAGGCCGTAGTGCAGGTGCACGAAGCGGCGGAGCAGCCCGGCCAGGCAGAAGTACAGACTGCGCAGCCCAAGGATCGCGAACGCGTTCGCCGTCCAGACGACGAACGTGCTCGTCGTGATCGCGAGGATGGCGGCGACCGAGTCGATCGCGAAGATCAGGTCCGACGCCTCGACCGCGATCAGGACGACGAAGAGCAGCGTGGCGACGCGCTTGCCGTCGACCCGGGTGAAGAAACGGTCACCGTGGTAGCGGGCGTCGGTCGGCACGATCCGACGCACCAGGCGGACCACGGGGTTGCGGTCGGGCGGGGTCTCCTCGCCGTGCCGGAACGCCATCGTGTAACCGGTCCAGACCAGGAACGCGCCGAAGACGTAGGCGGTCCAGAAGAACGTCTCGAGCAGTTCCGCGCCGACGAAGATGAAGGCCAGCCGGAACACCAGCGCGCCGATGACCCCCCAGAACAGCACCTTGTGCTGCACGGTCTCCGGCACGGCGAAGAACGTGAAGATCAACGCGAAGACGAAGACGTTGTCGATCGACAGCGCCTTCTCGATGAGGTACCCGGCGTAGTAGGTGCCGGCGACCTCACCGCCCTGCCACCACCACAGCACGGCACCGAACGCGAGCCCGGCGGCGATCCAGATGCCGGACCAGATCACGGCCTCGCGGAAGCCGACGACGTGGTTGTCGCGGTGCAGGAACAAGTCGACGGCCAGCATCGCCGCCACCGCGGTCATCACCGCGACCCACGCCCACCACGGAACTGTCATGAACCGGAGCCCTCTCGACCGGCTGACCGGCGCGGCCGGTCAGCGATGCGGTCGACGGTCTCCCCGGGCCGCCGGTCGCGGCGGCCGGTCCACCGGGGCCCGGATCGGCCGGGCCCGTCATGACGGCGAACGCGTGGTGCCTCGGGTACTCCCCATCTACGAACCAGAATACACGACAAGAATGTCGTACGTCGAGCGCGTTAGCGTTCGGCGCATGCGCGTGACTTTCCGGGCCCGGCAGGGCGGGCGGCGGGTGGACCTCGTGCTCGGCCTGCTGCTCGTCGCCGGCGTGCTCACCGGGCTGGGCGCCAACACGATCGGCGTGAACTGGCCGCTCGACCTCATCCAGCTGCACGCGGCCGGTGCGCTCGCGATCCTGCTGCTGGCGCCGTGGAAGTCGGTGGTGATCCGCCGCGGCCTGGGCAACCCGCGGCAGCGGCGGCCGGTCAAGGCGCTCTCGCTCGTCCTGCTGGTCCTGGTGCTGGTCACGATCGGCAGCGGCCTGCTGCACTCCACCGGCCGGGTCGAGTACGTCGGGCCGCTGACGCTGATGCAGATCCACGTCGGGGCCGCGATCGGGGCCGTGGCCGCGGTGCTGGCGCACTTCCTCGGCCACTGGGTGCGCCCGCGACGCACCGACGTCGACCGCCGGGCGCTGCTGCGACTGGCCGTGCTCGGCGCCGGCGCGGGGCTGGCCACCGCGGCCTGGGACACCTGGGCGGCGACCGGCCGGCGCTTCACCGGCTCGGTGCCCAAGCCGGAGCTCGAGGTCACGTCGTGGATCAACGACGGGATCCAGCGCGTCGACGCCGGGCAGTGGCGCCTGCGGGTGGGGACCGCCGGGTTCGACCGGGACCAGGTGCTGGCGTTGCCGCACGAGCGGTTCACCGCGGTGCTCGACTGCACCAGCGGCTGGTACAGCAGCCAGGTGTGGGACGGCGTGCGGCTGAGCGCGTTGCTGGCCGCCGCCGACGTCGTGCCCGGCCGGAGCGTCGAGGTGCGGTCGGTGACCGGCTACGCGCGCTGGTTCGGCGCCGACACGCTCGACGACGTGTGGCTGGTCACCGCGGTCGGCGGCCGGCCGCTGAGCGTCGGCCACGGCTTCCCGGCCCGGATCGCGGCGCCGGGCCGGCGCGGGTTCTGGTGGGTGAAGTGGGTGACCTCGATCCAGCCGTCGAGCCGGCCGCCGTGGGCCCAGTCGGTGTTCCCGCTCAGCTAGTTTGTCAACAATCTCGTGGGCAGGGGGAGGGCGCCGGTGATCATCGACTGCCACGGTCACTACACGACCGCCCCCGCGGCGCACACCTCCTGGCGGGAGGCCCAGCGCGCGGCCTTCGACGACGGCCGCCGCCCGCCGCCCTACCCCGCGATCACCGACGACGAGATCCGCGAGACGATCGAGGGCAACCAGTTACCGCTGATGGCCGAGCGCGGGATCGACCTGACGCTGTTCTCGCCGCGGGCCTCGGCGATGGGCCACCACGTCGGCGACGAGACGGTCAGCGCGGACTGGGCCCGGGTCAGCAACGACCTCGTCGCGCGTGTCGTCCAGCTGTTCCCGGAGCACTTCGCCGGCGTCGGTCAGCTGCCGCAGTCGCCGGGCGTGCCGATCGCGAACTCCGTGGCCGAGCTGCGCCGCTGCGTGCTCGAGCTGGGCTTCGTGGGCTGCAACCTCAACCCCGACCCGAGCGGCGGCCACTGGACGTCGCCGCCGCTGACCGACCGGAGCTGGTACCCGCTCTACGAGGCGATGGTCGAGCTCGACGTCCCGGCGATGGTGCACGTGTCCGCGGTGACCAACCCGAACTTCCACGCCACCGGGTCGCACTACCTCAACGCCGACACGACCGCGTTCATGCAGTTCCTGACGGGCGAGGTGTTCACCGACTTCCCCGAGCTGCGGTTCGTGATCCCGCACGGCGGGGGAGCGGTGCCCTACCACTGGGGGCGGTTCCGCGGCCTGGCCGACATGCTCGGCCGGCCGTCGCCGTCGGAGTCGGTGCTGGGCAACGTCTTCTTCGACACCTGCGTCTACCACCAGCCGGGCATCGACCTGCTGTTCGGTGTCATCGACGTGCCCAACATCCTGTTCGGCTCCGAGGCGGTCGGCGCGGTACGCGGCATCGACCCGGAGACCGGCCGGTACTTCGACGACACCCGCCGGTACGTGGACGCGGTGCCGCTCAGCGACCACGACCGGCGGCTGGTGTACGAGGGCAACGCGCGCCGGGTCTACCCCCGTCTCGACGCCGTGCCGGCGGTCAGACCCGGAAACGGTTGACCAGGGACTGGAGGTCGGCGGACATCCGGGCGAGTTCCTCGGCCGAGCGCCGGGTCTCCGCGACCGTCGTGGTCGTGGTCTGCGCGGCCGCGGCGACGGTCGCGATGTTGTCGGCGATGCTCGTCGAGCCGGTGGAGGCCTCCATGATCGAGCGGCTCATCTCGTTCGTCGTCGCGGTCTGCTCTTCGACCGCCGACGCGATCGTCATCTGGTAGTCGTTGATCTGCGCGATGATCCCGGAGATCTGCTCGATCGCGGAGACCGCCGAGTCGGTGTCGGCCTGAATGGTCTCGACGCGCCGGGAGATGTCCTCGGTCGCTTTCGCGGTCTCCTGGGCGAGGTCCTTGACCTCGTTCGCGACCACCGCGAAGCCCTTACCCGCCTCACCGGCCCGCGCCGCCTCGATCGTCGCGTTGAGCGCCAGCAGGTTGGTCTGCTCGGCGATCGACGTGATCACCTTGACCACGTTGCCGATCTCCACCGACGACTCACCGAGCTTGGCCACCGTCGCGTTCGTCGCCGCGGCCGCGGTCACCGCCTGCGACGCCACCCCGGCGGCGTCGTTCGCCGACTGGGAGATCTCGCGGATCGCCGAGCCCATCTCCTCGGTGCCGGCCGCGACCGTCTGGACACTGCGCGACACGTCCTCCGACGCCGAGGCGAGCACGCTGGTCTGCGACGACGTCTCGTGCGCGTTGCCGGCGATGGCCTCGGCCGAGGCCGAGAGCTGCTGGGAGGAGTCGCCGAGCGACCGGGCCGAGCTCGACAGCGCGGCGACGGTCTGGCGGATCGACTCGGTCGCCCGGTTCACCGCCGTGGCCATCATCCCCACCTCGTCGCGCCCGGTGGCGTCGGCGTGGCGGGTGAGGTCACCGTCGGCGACCGCGTCCAGCACGGTCCGGACGGCCGAGAGGCGCCGGGAGACGCCGCGGCCGACCAGCACCGCCAGCGCCATCGCCACGACCAGCCCGATCACGAGCAGGATCGCGATCAGCGTCTGGGCCGACGCGGCCTCCTCGTGGGCGGACGTGCCCGCCTTCTTGGCGCCGGCGCGCTCCAGCGTCATGAGCTCGTCCACCGAGCTGTTCATCGTGTCCTCGGCCTGGTTCCACGCGGTGATCTGCTCGGGGATCGTGGCCGGGAGCGTCACGCCGGCCGGCGGCGCCTGCTGGAAGGTCAGGCTGTTGACGAGCGCCTTGTACAGCGTCCAGGCGTCACCGAACGCGGTCACCTGCTTCTGCCAGTCGGAGCGCGGATCCGGCGTCGACCGGTAGTGCTCCAGCGCGGCGTCCACCTCGCTCTGGGCCTTCGGTACCTCGGCCTTGAAGCCGGCTTTGTCCGTCCCGTTGGTGACCTGGTAGAGGTAGAGCGCGCGGTACATGTCGGAGATGCCGTCGCGCAGCTCGAGCAGGCTCGCCTGCCGGGCGATGTTCTTGCTCGTCAGCCCCTGTACCCGGTCGTCCAGGCTGCTCATCCGGGACCACGCGACCGAGCCGATGACCGCGGCCACCACCGCGATCACCGCCACGGTCAGGATGATCTTGGTGCTCACCCGGGCGTCGCTGAACACTCTGGTCAACGTCTCCACCTCACCGCTGTGTCCCCGGCCGCTCGGAGCGGTCTCTGGACAGCTGATTGGCAGTGACACCCGGATCCTGAGACGATCCCGGCAACTGGAGCCGGTCCGATCTGGCGGCGCGGCCGGGGACGGGGTCCGCGCCGGAGCGGTGCACAGGACACCGACCTCGCCGTGCCGGATAGATTCCCGGTATGCGAGGGGGAGGGCGGGTACCGGTCATCGCGCTGACCGGGTTTCTGGGGGCGGGGAAGACGAGCCTGCTCAACCACCTGTTGCAGCGTCCGGGGGCGCGCCTCGGGGTGGTCGTCAACGACTTCGGGACGCTCAACGTCGACGCCGCTCTGGTGGCCGGCCAGGTCGACGACGCCGCCGCCATCTCGGGTGGGTGCGTGTGCTGTCTGCCGGACGCCGGTGGCCTCGACGACGCGCTCCGGCGGCTCGCGCAGCCCCGTCTGCGGCTCGACGCGATCCTGGTGGAGGCCAGCGGCGCGGCCGATCCGATCGCGGTGGCCCGCCTGATCGGCTTCAGCGGCGCCCGGAACGTCCGGCCCGGTGGGCTCGTCGAGGTGGTCGACGCGGTCGAGCATTTCCGTACCGTGGACCGCTGGACCGAACCGCCGGCGCGGTACGCGGCGGCGACGCTCGTCGTCGTCACCAAGGCCGACCTGCTGCCCGACGACGAGCGCGAGACGGTGCTGGCGCGCATCCGGGAGCGGGTGCGGCGACGTCACCCGCAGGTGCCGATCGTGACGGCCCGGTACGGACGGATCGACCCGGCGCTGGTGTTCGACACCGCCGCCGACGAGGACCCGGCCGACCAGCTCCCGATCGCCCGCCTCATCCGCGAACACCACGCGAACCAGCACGCCCACGACCACGACCACGCACGGGCGGCCTCGGTGGAGCTGGTGCGCCCGGTCTCCCCGACCGCGCTGATCGACCTGCTCGAAACTCCGCCCGCCGGCGCCTACCGGCTCAAAGGCCGGGTGCGGGTGGTCGGTTCCCGGGGCGAGCAGGGGTTCGTCGTCAACGTCGTCGGGTCGCTGGTGCACGTCGCGGCGCTGCCGGAGCCGCCGCCGGTCGGCGAGCTCGTCGCGATCGGCCCGGAGCTCGATCCGTCGCTCGCGCGCCGGCGCCTGGACGCGGTCGCGGCCGCACCGGCCGACCGGCCGGACACGGCCGGGCTCGCGCGCCTGCGCCGCTACCGCCGCCTGAACGCTTGACGCGGCACCCGTCCGTCCATCTGTCACCCGTGACGGGATTGCAGAATCCATAACGCTCGTCCGGCTACATGCTGCGCCATCAGTCCCTAATTGACCTGATATTCGCTGCTCATCAGCGGCCGAACCACAAGGGCGCTCGTCGAGGCCGGCAAAGATCCGGCCGTAAACGTGTGACAGTTATCTTGTCGTGTGACACCACATGTATTACGTTCGCCTGACCCGGTCCCCGGACCCCACCCCCAGGTCTTGGAGAATCAATGCCGACTCTTCACCGCTCGAGATTGTTGACGGCGGCGGTGGCCAGCGCGATGGCGCTGACGCTGGCCGCGTGCACGACCTCCGGTTCGTCGTCGACGAGCGGCGGCAACACCTCGGAGCTGAACCTGCAGTTCACCGGCGTGCCCATCAGCCTCAACCCGGCGCTGGCCGGGGCCGGTGGCTCCACCGTCTACACCGCGCTCGCCTACGACTCGCTGATCCACCTGAGCAACGAGGGCAAGCTGGAGCCGGACCTCGCGGAGTCCTGGAAGTACGTCGGCGCCGGCAACAAGGTCTTCGAGCTCACGCTGCGCGAGGGCGTCAAGTTCGCCAGCGGGAAGCCGCTGACGGCCGAGGCCGCGGTCGCGTCGATGCAGTACTTCCTCAAGGCCGGCGGGCCGTTGGCCCCGTCGGTCGGCGCGGTCGACAAGGTCGAGGCCACCGGGCCGAAGACGGTCCGGATCACCTACAAGACGGCCAACCCCGACGCGGCCGGCACCATGGACCAGTACCACGGCATCGGGGTGCTGATCGGCCCGGACGGCGTGGCCAACCCGCAGAGCCTGCTGACCAAGAGCGACGGCACCGGGGCCTACGTCTACGACAACGCGACGTCGGTGGCGGGCAGCCGGTACAGCTACACGAAGAACCCCTCCTACTTCAACCCGAAGGCCCAGCAGTTCTCCAAGGTCTCGGTGCGGGTGATCGGTGACCCGCAGGCCGTGCTCTCCGCGGTGACGACCGGCCAGGTCGACTACGCCACCGGCAGCCCGGCCACCGCGGACGCGGCCGAGGCGGCCGGCCTGAACATCGTCAAGGCCCCGTTCTTCAACTGGGAGCTGGTGCTCGGCGACACCGAGGGCACGATCAGCAAGCCGCTGGCCGACCCCCGGGTGCGCCAGGCGATCGGCTACGCGATCAACCGGGACGCGCTGTCCAAGGCGTTCGGCGCGAACTTCACCAAGCCCAGCACGCAGCAGCTGATCGAAGGCGCCGACGGCTACGACGAGAGCATCGGCTACACGTTCGACCTGCAGAAGGCCAAGTCGTTGATGGCCGAGGCCGGGTACGCCCAGGGCTTCCCGCTCACCGTGCTGACCGAGTCGATCCTCGACCGGAACACCACCTACTCCCAGGCGGTGGCCGACGCGCTCAAGGCCATCGGGATCACGGTCACGCTCAAGGTCGTCTCGACGACCGTCCCGGCGTTCATCGGGGAGGCCACGAGCAAGAAGTACGCGGCCTCGATCTGGCCCAGCGCCGGCCCGAACATGTTCCAGAACTACAGCCAGGTCTCCGGCGGGCTGTTCAACCCGTTCGGGCACAAGGACGCCCAGCTCGACGGCATCATGCAGCGCGCGTCGGCGGCCGACGGCTCCGAGCGCACCGCGCTCTACCAGCAGGCCTCCCAGCGCTTCCAGGAGCTGGCCTGGCTGATCCCGCTGATCGCCACCGAGAACGTGTACTACGTGAGCTCGAAGCTCGAGGGCATCTCGGCGTCGGTCGGCAACCCGAACCCGATGCCGGTCGGGCCCACTCCCGAGCTCGCCTGGCGAAAGGCCTGAGGATCCCCTCATGCTGCGACTTCTCGCCAATCGGCTCGCGCTCTCGGTGCCGCTGCTGTTCGTCGTCTCCGTGCTGGTCTTCGGGCTCGCGTCGCTGGTGCCCGGCGACGCCGCCCGGACCATCCTCGGCGAACAGGCGACGCCCGAGGCCGTCGCCTACCTCCGGAACCAGCTCGGCCTCGACCAGCCCTGGTACGAGCGGTACGGCAGCTGGTTGGCGGGGGTCCTGCACGGCGACTTCGGCACCTCGATCCTGAGCGGCCAGGACGTCTGGACGACGCTGAACACCCGGTTGGGCGTCACGCTGTCGCTGGTGCTCACGGCCCTGGTCGTGAGCACGGTGATCGGCGTGGCGCTGGGGCTGGTCAGCGCCGTCCGCGGCGGGGTGCTCGGCCGCGTGGTCGACGTGCTGTCGCTGATCGGGCTCGCGCTGCCGAACTTCTGGATCGCGATCGTGCTGGTCTCGCTGTTCGCGGTGCAGTTCCGGCTCTTCCCGGCCACCGGGTACGTGCCTCTCACGGCGTCGCCGTCGGAGTGGATCAGCTCGTTGGCCATGCCGGTGGCGGCGCTGAGCCTGCTCGGCATCGCGATCATCGGCAAACAGACCCGCGACTCGGTGCTCGACACGCTCGGCGCGGAGTACGTGCGGGTGCTGCGGGCCAACGGCGTGTCCGAGCGGCGCATCGTCTTCGTCCACGTGCTGCGCAACGCCGCGATCCCGATCGTCACCGCGATGGGCGTGGTGGCGGTCGGCATGGTCGGCGGCTCGGTCTTCATCGAGAGCGTCTTCGTCCTGCCCGGGCTGGGCAGCCTGGCCACGCAGTCGACGCTCGACCACGACCTGCCGGTCATCCTCGGGCTCGGCGTGTACTTCACCATGCTGGTGATCGTCGTGAACGTGCTCGTGGACCTGGCGTACGGCTTCCTCAACCCGAAGGTGCGGGCCTCATGAGTTCCGGAGTCCAGGCGCGTCCGGCCCGCGGCGGACTGGTCCGTGCCGTCCTGCGCACCCCGCGCGGCGCCGTCGCGGTCGTGTTCCTCGCGCTGCTGACGACCGCCTGCGTGTGCGCGCCGCTGCTCACCCGGTTCGGCCCGCTCGACCAGCACATCGACGCGGTGCGCGGGCTCCCGTCCGGCACGTACTGGCTCGGCACCGACGTGCTCGGCCGGGACCTGCTGAGCCGGATCCTGTTCGGCGGCCGGTCGTCGCTGCTCGGCGTCGTGGAGGCGGTGGTGGCGCAGCTGCTGGTCGCGGTACCGGCCGGTCTGGTCGCCGGCTACTTCGGCGGCCTGGTCGACCGCGCGCTGATGCGCCTGGCCGAGCTGCTGATGTCGATCCCGGCGATCATGATCCTGCTGGCCGTGCTCGCGATCTTCGGCAACAGCCTGCCGGTGGCAATGATCGCGCTCGGGGTGCTGAGCTCCGGCGGGCTGATGCGCCTGGTCCGCGGCGCCGCGCTGGTCGCGCGGGAGGAGCTGTACGTCACCGCGGCCGAGCTCATGGGACTCTCGCGCACCCAGGTGATGCTGCGTCACGTGCTGGGCCGCTGCCGCGGCGTGATCATCGTCCAGACCTCGCTGTTCGCGGCGATCGCGCTGGGCGTGCAGACCGGCCTCACGTTCCTCGGCCTGGGACCGCAGCCGCCCGAACCCACCTGGGGCGGGATGGTCGCCGAGGCCGCGTCGGTGTTCAGCCAGGACCCGTGGATGCTGGTGCCGCCGGGCACGATCATCGCGCTCACCGTGCTGGCCTTCGGCGTGCTCGGCGACGTCGTGCGTGACGCCACCTCGGAGCGGCAGTCCGCGGCCGGCACCGGGCGGGCCCGGCACCGCACCGCACCGGCCGGTACCGCCGCGGCGCCGTCCGACGCGCTGCTCTCGGTGCAGGGGCTGTCGGTCGCGGTCGGCGGCGACACCCCGCTCCGGCTGCTCGACGACGTGTCGTTCGAGATCGCCGCGGGTGAGGTGGTGGGGCTCGTCGGCGAGTCCGGCAGCGGCAAGAGCATGACCGCGCGGGCCCTGATCGGCCTGCTGCCCACCAACTGCCTGGTCGAATCCGGCCACGTCGTGTTCGACGGAAAAGCGCTCCGGGAGGCGGACTTCCGTGCGCTCCGCGGGCGCGAGATCGCGATGATCTCCCAGGAGCCGATGGCGGCGCTGGACCCCTCGTTCCGGATCGGATCCCTGGTCGGCGAGGTCGTGCGCACCCTCGAGGGCAAGCGCGGCAAGGCCGTGACCGAGCGCGTGGTCGAGCTGCTCACGATGGTGGAGATCCCGGACGCGGCCGACGTCGCCCGTCGCTACCCGCACCAGATCTCCGGCGGGATGGCGCAGCGGGTCGCGATCGCGATGGCGCTGGCCGGTGGGCCCCGGCTGCTGATCGCCGACGAGCCCACCACCGCGCTCGACGTCACCGTGCAGGCCGAGATCCTCGACCTGCTGCGCCGGCTGCAGCAGGAGAACGGCATGGCGGTCCTGCTGGTCAGCCACAACCTCGGGGTCATCGCCGACATGTGCTCGGAGGTGCTGGTGCTCTACGCCGGGCAGGTCGTCGAGCAGGCCGCGGTCGACGCGCTGTTCGCCGCGCCCGCGCACCCCTACGCGGCCGCGCTGCTGGCCTCCAGCCCGGAGAAGGCCGGCATCGGGCAGCCGATCCGCGCGATCCCGGGCACGGTGCCCTCGCCGGAGGACTGGCCCACCGGCTGCCGCTTCGCCAACCGGTGCGAGCTGGCCGAGCCGGAGTGCCGCGGCGAGGCGATCCCGCTCGTCGACGTCGGCGCCGACCACCGGTCCCGGTGCATCCGGATCCCCGTGCTGCTCGAACAGGAGGCCACCCGGTGAGCGCCGAACACCTGCTCCGCGTCGAGCAGCTCCAGGTCGACTACCCCGCACCGCGGCGGCGCACGTTCCGGGCCGTCGACACCGTCGACCTCGCGGTCCGGCCGGGTGAGACGCTCGGCCTGGTCGGTGAGTCGGGGTCGGGCAAGTCGACGATCGCCAAGGCGATCCTCGGCATCGCCCCGGTCTCCGCGGGCACGATCAGCTTCGACGGGGTGGCGCTGGACCCGAAGCGGGTGCGTCGCCGGAAGCCGGTCACCGACCTCCAGGCGGTGTTCCAGGACCCCACCAGCTCGCTCGACCCGAGCAAGACGGTGGGCTACACCGTCGCCGAGCCCCTGCTGGCGCAGCTCGGCCGGGAACGCCGGAAGGCCGCGCCGGGTGAGGTGCGCGACCGGGTCGCCGCGATGCTCGACCGGGTCGGGCTGAGCGGGAACGCCGCCGCGCGCTACCCGGCCCAGTTCTCCGGCGGCCAGCGCCAGCGCATCGCGATCGCCCGCGCGTTGATCGTCGACCCGCGGCTGGTGATCTGCGACGAGGCGGTCAGCGCCCTCGACCTGTCGATCCAGGCCCAGGTGCTCAACCTGCTCGGCGACATCCGGGCCGAACGCGGGATCGGGTACCTGTTCATCTCCCACGACCTGCAGGTCGTCGAGCACCTCGCGGACACCGTGGTCGTGCTCTACCGCGGCCGGGTGATGGAGTCGGGTCCGGCGGCGGCGATCCACCGCAGCCCGGAACACCCGTACACGCGTGCGCTGCTGGCCGCGTCGCCGGTGCCCGACCCGGTCCGGCAGCGCGAGCGCCGCGCGGCCCGCGAGGTGTACCGGCACGCGCCGGCGCGTGCCGACGCGCTGGGGGAGAGCTGCCCGTTCCGGCACCGGTGCCCGTTCGCGGTCGAGCGTTGCGCGCAGGAGCGTCCGGTGCTCCGGGCGACCGCGGCGGGCACCGTGGCGGCCTGCCACCGCGTCGGTGAGCTGCCCGACGTCCGGGCGGTGGTCGCGTGACGGTCACCGCGCTGGAGCTGCTCCCGGGCACCGGCCCGGCCCCGGATCTCGCCGCCGCCGGCTACCGGGAGGAGGAGTACCTCGTCCGCGGGGTCGCCGACGAGTGGGGCTACGACGCGTCGGGCGTCGCCGAACGGCGTCGGCGGGACGTGCCCTACACCACCCGGGTGCTGGTGCGCCGTCCCGCGGACGACGACCGGTTCACCGGTGTGCTCCAGGTCGAGCCGCTGCACCCCGAGTACGACACCGCGCTCACCTGGCAGGTCCTGCACGGCTGGATCGTGCGTACCGGCGGCGCCTGGGCCGGCGTCACCCAGGACCACCGGCTCGCCGGGTGGCTGCGTACCGAGGTCGACCCGGCCCGGTACGGCGCGCTGTCGATCCCGGCCCCGAACCTGCGCTACGAGCTGGTCGCCGACGTCGCCGAGGCCCTCCGCGCCGCCGCCGGGGCCGCCCGCGTCTACCTCTCGGGCTGGTCGATGACCGGCAGCTTCGCCCGCGTGTTCCTCGGCGACGGCTTCCACCGGCGCCGCCGCCGGCCCACCGGCGCGCCGGTCTTCGACGGGTACGTGCTCGGCATCTCGTCCGGCGGGGCCGGGACCTCCGGCTACCCGGGCCTGTCCGACGAGTGGGAGGTACCGGCCGACGACCCGCGCCGGACGATCGCCGACCATGACGTCCCGGTCGTCGAGCTGCTCAGCGAGCTGGAGTCCGAGACGCACCAGCCCCACCTGCGGCCCGACAGCGACCGGTACCGGCTCTACCAGGTCGCGGGCACCTCGCACGACTCGCTGGGCCCGCGGGTGGCCGGCGCCGCGCCGATCCCGATCGTCGAGCGGCCCAGCGGCGCCCGGCTCGACCTGATCGGCAGGGCCGTCTTCGCCCGGCTCGACGACTGGGTCCGCGACGGTGTCCCGCCGCCGCGCGCCGACCGGTTCCCCTACGGCGACGACCACCGGCCGGCCCGGGACGCCGACGGCAACGTGCTCGGCGGGGTCCGTCCACCCTGGATCGACGAGCCGCTGGGCCGCTACGACCCGCACAGCACACCGGCGGTCACCGAGGTCACGCCGTCGCCGTGGACCCCGGTCGCCGACCCCGCGCTGATGGCGTGGCTCCGCGGCCACCTGGTCCCGCTGGAGCCGTCCGTGCTGGCCCGCCGGTACCCCTCGGCCGAGGACTACCTCGCCCGCTACGACGCCCGGTGCCGCGTGCTCGTCGAGGAGGGACTCCTGCTCCGGGAGGACACCGAGACGCTGCTCGCCACCGCCACCGCTCAATTCCTGGAGTGCCCCCGTGCCCTACCTTGATGTGTCCGGAACGAAGCTCTGGTACGACGAGCACGGAACCGGCACGGACGTCGTCCTCTCCTGCGCGATGGGCTTCAGCGGTTACCCCGCGGTGCTCGCCGACCCCCCGATCGGCGCGCGCGTGTTCGCGCTGCAGGCCCGCGGTTTCGGCCGGTCGGACCACCAGCCGGAGCCGCCGGCGCAGGGCTGGCTCGACCAGTGGGGCGACGACGTGCTGGCGCTGGCCGACCACGTCGGCGCGGAGCGGTTCGTCTACACCGGGGTGTCGCACGGCGCCGGGATCGGCTGGCACCTCGCCCGCCGCGTCCCGGAGCGGCTGCGTGCCCTGATCTCGGTGGTGGGCACCCCGCACGACCGGAACGGCGACACGTCCTCGTCGGCCGGGCGTCGCTCGGTGATCGAGAACCGCGGGAACGTCGCGGAGATCGAACGGCAGTTCCGCCGCCTCGGCGGGGAGACCGACACCCCGGAGCGCGCCGCGCTCCGGGACCGCACGATCGCGGCGATCCTGCGCCGGCAGGAGAGCTTCACCGACGACGAGGCACGCATCAACCAGGGCATGCCGTTCCCGGAGGCGACGACGAACGACGCGGTCGCCGCGATCCTGCGCACCATCGACGTGCCGGTGCTCATCCTGGCCGGAATGCGCGACGGCGTGATCTCGCCGGAGTCGACGCTGCGCGCGGCCCGGAACGTGACGCGGGCCAAGGCCGTGCTCTTCGAGGACGAGGGCCACTTCGTCGCCGAGGAGCGGCCGGAGCGCCTGGTGCGCGAGATCGCGGTGTTCCTCGACGAACTGGAGGCGACGCGATGAACGCGGGCGACAAACCACTGCGCGGGCGGATCGTGCTCGACCTCACCACGGCGCTGGCCGGGCCCTACGCCACGCTGCTGCTGGCCGGGCTGGGCGCCACCGTGATCAAGATCGAGAACCCGGCCACCGGCGGCGACAGCTCACGCAACAACGCCCCCTACCTGGGCGCGGACGGGCTGCGGATGGACCGGGGGAGCGCCGACGACATGTCGGTCTCGCTGATCGGCCGGGCCCGCAACAAGCAGAGCATCACGCTCAACCTCAAGCAGCAGGCGGCCCGGGACGTGTTCCTCGACCTCGTCCGGCACGCCGACGTCGTCGTGGAGAACTACGCCGCCGGCACCGCCGACCGGCTCGGGATCGGCTACACCGCGTGCCGGGAGGTCAACCCGTCGATCATCTACGCGGCGATCAGCGGTTTCGGGGCGCAGGGCGCGCCGGGCTCGGGCAAGGCCATGGACTCGATCATCCAGGCGCTCAGCGGCGTGATGTACACGTCGGGGGAGCCGGAGAGCGACCCGGTCCGGGTCGGTCTGCCGATCGCCGACCTGCTCGCCCCGCTGTTCGCGGTGATCGGCGTCCTGTCGGCGATCGTGGAGGTCGAGCAGAGCGGCGTCGGCCAGCAGGTCGACGTCTCGATGCTCGGCGCGCTGACGTCGCTGCTCTCGATCGAGCCGTTCGACGCGTTCGAGCTGCTCGGGGCCCCCACCCGCACCGGGCGCACGCTGCCGCGCCTGGCCCCGTTCGGCATGTTCCCGGCCAAGGACGGCTGGGTGGCGCTCTGCGCGCCCACCGACACGTTCGCCGCCGGGGTGTTCCGCGCCATGGGGACGCCCGAACTCGCCGACGACCCCCGGTTCCGCACCCGCGACCAGCGGGTCGGCCACGCCACCGAACTGCACGCGCGCCTCGACGCGTGGACCGGCGCCCGGACCCGGGACGAGATCGTGGCGGTGCTGGCCGAGCACGGCGTGCCCGCCGCACCGGTGCGCGCGCCCGCCGAGGCGATCCACGACGAGCTGGTGCGCGGCCGCGGCGAGGTCGTCGACCTCGAACACCCCGACCACGGCGCCACCGGCCAGGTGTCCGGCCCGGGGCTGCCGATCCGGTTCTCCGAGTCGGCGGCCGGCTTCGACCTGCCCGCGCCCCGCCTCGGCGAGCACACCGACGACGTCCTGCGGACGGTGCTCGGCTACGACGGGGACCGGATCACCGGGCTGCGCGAGAGCGGCGCACTGTGACCGCACTCGACGCGGCGTACGCCGACCGGTACGCCCGCGCCCGGAGCTGGCGCGGGCAGGGCGGCACCGTCGTCGGCTACGTCGGGGCGGACGTGCCGGTCGAGCTCGTCACCGCGGCCGGCGCGCTGCCGGTCCGGCTCTCCGGCCGGCCGGGACGCCCGCTCGGCCACGCGCTCGAGTACCTGGGCGCCGGCGTCGACGCGGCCACGCTGAGCCTCTTCGCCGGGCTGCTCGACGAGGCGCCGCCGCTCGACCTGCTGCTCGTCTCGCACGACAGCGAAGCGTCGCTCCAGCTGTTCTACGCCCTTCGCGAGATCCGCCGGCTCGGGCTGGAGCCGCACCTCCCGCCGGTCTGGCTGGTCGACGTGCTGCACCTGCCGCACCGCAGCACCGCGGCGTACAACCTGGTGCGGCTGCGTGAGCTCCGTCGCCGCCTGGAGCGGTTCGTCGGCGCCGCGATCGACGACGACGCGCTGGCCGCCGCGGCCGCGGCGCACGACGAGGTCCGCGCGGCCCGGCGCGCGCTGGCCGTGCTGCGCGGCCCCGGCCACCGTGCGCTGACCGGCGTCGAGGCGCTCACGCTCGTCGGCGCGGGCAGCGCGCTGCCGGTCGACGAGTACCTGCCGCTGCTGCGGGGCGCGCTCGGCGAGCTGGCCGGGCGCGAGCCGCGGCCCGGTGTCCCCCTGCTGCTCACCGGCAGCGCGCACGACGAGCCCGGGGTCTACCGCAGCCTGGAGGACGACGGCTGGCTGGTCGTCGGCGAAGACCACGACTGGGGCGACGGGGCGGGCGAACCACCGCCGGCGCCGCCGACGCTCGACGGTCTGGCCGAGTGGTACCAGAGCCGGACGGTCACCGAACCCCCGGCGGCGGCGGTGGCCCGCACCGGCGCCCACCACGTGCTCAGTTACGTCCGGACGCACGACGACGCCCCGCTGTGGGACTTCCGCGCGGTGGCCGCGGCCGTGCCGGTACCGGCCGTGCTGCTCGCCGCGCAGGAGTACGGCGCGGTCGACGTGGCGGCCGTGAGAGGAGATGGCCCGCGATGACCGATCGTCCCGCCTCGGCCCGGGCCGCGCTGGACCACCAGCGGTCCTGGTTCGCCGACGTGCAGCGCCGGGCCGCCGACGGCGAGCCGCTGGTGCTCGCGAACGCGGACGCCCCGCAGGAGATCTTCCGCGCGATGGACGTCCCGT
Organism: Cryptosporangium japonicum; assembly: GCF_039524755.1. Classification (NCBI taxonomy): domain Bacteria; kingdom Bacillati; phylum Actinomycetota; class Actinomycetes; order Cryptosporangiales; family Cryptosporangiaceae; genus Cryptosporangium; species Cryptosporangium japonicum. The sequence continues at coordinate 207,486 of NZ_BAAAGX010000010.1, read as the reverse complement.
ACGTCGTCAACCAGTGGTGGGCCTCGATCATCGGGGCCAAGCGGCTCTCCGGCACCTACCTGAGCCGCCTGCGTGGCCTCGGCTTCCCCGACACCAGCGAGCAGTACAACTCGCTGGCGCTGGCCGGCCTGCTCGGCCCGGACGCCGACGGCGGCCCCTGGGGCGGGCTGCCGCGCCCGTCGCTCGTCGTCGCGGAGACCTCCGGCGACGTCCTGCACAAGGTCTTCCAGGCCTGGGAGTCCGAACTCGGCGTGCCCTACTACGCGTTCGAGAGCGCCGCCGAGCCCGAGGTGCCGGTCAACTGGTGGGAGCTGATGCCCGACCGCTGGGAACAGGCGATCGGCCCGGCCCGGATCGATCTGATGGCCGAGGAGCTGCTCGGGCTGATCCGGCACGTCGAGACGCTGACCGGGCGCCCGCTGCGCCAGTCGCGGCTGCGCGAGGTCATGCGCCTGTCCAACGCGCAGGCCGAGTGGAACCGGCGCACCCGTGACCTGCTGGCGAGCGCCCGCCCGTGCCCGATCCGGGTCAGCGACGTCATCCCCAGCGTCATGATCCCGCAGTGGCACCGGGGCACGCAGTGGGCCGTGGACGCGGCCGAGCGGCTCTACTCCGAGGTGCGCGAGCGGGTCGAGGCCGGCGCCGGTGCGGCCGCCGAGCCGGAGCGTCTGCGTCTGATGTGGATCGGCCGCGGCCTCTGGCACGACATGGACTTCTACCGCCGGTTCGAACGCTCCCACGGGGCGGTGTTCGTGTGGTCGATGTACCTGGCGCTCGCCGCCGACGCCTACGCACGCTACGGCGACGACCCGCTGCGTGCGCTCGCGGCCCGCTTCTGCGCGTTCCACGACCAGATGTACACCCCGCCGTGGAGCGGGGAGTGGTACGCGAAGGAGGCCCGTTCGCACGGCGTCCACGGGGTGGTGCACCTGGTCAGCGCGGACTCGCGCAACGCCTGGGCGACCAGCCGGTGCCTGCGCCGCGCCGGCTTCCCGGTGCTCGAGATCGAGCTGGAGAACGCCGACGCGCGCGCCTACGACGCCGACGAGGTCAACGCCCGGATCTCGGCCTGGCTGGACGGGCTCGCCTCGTGACCGGCGAACCGATCGAGGGTGACTTCCGGTTGCCCCGCGCGCAGGGCGGCCCCAACCCGCAGCACCTGTTCGTGACGCTCTTCGGCGACTACTGGTGGGCGCGCAGCGAGCACCTGCCCTCGGCCGGGCTGGTCGCGCTGGCCAACGAGTTCGGCATCTCCTCGGCGTCGGCCCGCGCGGCGCTGAGCCGGCTGCGGCGGCGCAACCTGCTGTCGGCGTCGAAAGTGGGCCGCCACACCTACTACGGTCTGGCCCCGACCACCAGGCAGACGATCGTCGAGGGCGGTACGCGCATCCTCTCGTTCGGCACCGACGCGGGGGCCGAGTGGGACGGCACCTGGCTGGTGGTGGCGTTCTCGATCCCGGAGGACCAGCGCGACGTCCGCCACACGCTGCGCACGCGTCTGCGCTGGCTCGGGTTCGCCTGCCTCTACGACGGGGTGTGGGTGTCGGCCGGCGGCGACGCCTCCGGGGCCGACGCCAAGGCCGTGGTGCGCGAGTGCGGCATCCGCGACGCCAGCGTGTTCCGCGCGACCAGCCTCGACGCGGTCGGCGAGGACGCCGGGCGGCACCCGCTCTCGGCCTGGGACCTCGACCACCTGAGCGCGGTGTACCAGGACTTCATCGACCGTTTCGAACCGCTCTACCAGCGCATCCTGGACGGCGACATCCGGTCGAGCGAGGCGCTGGTGGAACGCACCGCGGTGATGGACGTGTGGCGTTCCTTCCCCGGCCTGGACCCGGGCCTGCCCAGCCAGGTGCTCCCGGAGGGATGGCCGCGCCACCGCGCCCGCGAGGTGTTCTCCAGCGTCTACGACTCGCTCGGGCCGCTGGCCCAGGTCCGCTTCCAGCACATCCTGTCGCGCTACGCACCGGGCCTGGCGCCGCTCGTCGACCACCACCTGACGACGTCCGGGCCGATGGTCCCCGAGCAGCCGGCCGACGCTACCGGTCGGGTAGGGCATCTCCCGGCCTGACCAGCTGGTGCTGGTAGGCGAACACGACGAGCTGCGCCCGGTCGCGGGCACGCAGCTTGATCATCGTGCGGTTGATGTGCGTCTTCACGGTCAGCGTGGAGAGGTGCAGGCGCCCGGCGATCTCGTCGTTGGACAGGCCGTGCGCGACCAGCAGCAGGATCTCCTTCTCCCGCGCGGTGACCAGCGCGAGCTCGGGGCCCGGGTCCACCGGCGGCTCGACGTAGCGCACCAGGCGGCTGATCAGCCCGCTGGTGGCCCGGGGCGAGAGCAGGGCCTCCCCGCCGGCCACGACCCGGATGGCCCGGACCAGGTCACCCGGCGCGACGTTCTTGCCGAGGAAGCCGCTCGCGCCGGCCCGGAGGGCACGCAGCACGTTGTCGTCGTCGTCGAACGTCGTGAGGACCAGGACACGCACACCGGCCAGCCGGGGGTCGGCGCCGATGCGCCGGGTGGCCTCGATGCCGTCCAGGTGCGGCATCCGGATGTCCATCAGCACGACGTCGACCCGGGTGCGGTGGCAGAACTCGAGCGCCTCGTTGCCGTCGGCCGCCTCGCCGACCACCTCCAGGTCCGGTGCCGTCCCGATGATCATCGCGAAGCCCGCCCGGATGAGTTCCTGGTCGTCGGCGAGCAGCACCCGGATCGTCACGTCATCCCTTCGAGAACACGGCCGGCGGGCAGTTCGGCACGCACCCGGTACCGGCCGTCGGCGAGCGGGCCGATCGTGATCGTGCCGTCGGCGGCCTCGGCCCGCTCACGCATGCCGATCAGCCCGAGACCGGAGCCGGTCCGGCGCCGCTCCGGCGGGGCCATCCGGCTCGTGACGTCGAGGCACACGGTATCGGCGCGGTAGTCGACCTCCAGCGTCGCCTCACCCTCGCCGTGCCGGTGTGCGTTGGTCAGCGCCTCCTGCACGATCCGGTACGCGGCCAGGCTGACGATGGCCGGCAGCGGCCGGGCGTCGCCGTGCTGCCGGTGGTGGACGCCCAGACCCGCGCCGCGCAGGCCGGCCAGCAGCTCCGGGAGCCGCTCCAGGCCGGGCGCGGGTTCGGTGCTGCTGATCTCGTCCGGGTCGCGCAGGACGCTGACCACCGACTTGATCTCCTCGAGCACGGTGTCGGCCGCGGTGCGGATGTGGTCGAGCACGGGCCACACCCGGTCGGGCTCGTCGCGCAGCGCGTGACCGGCGGCGCCGGCGTGCACGCTGATCACCGTGATGTGGTGGGCGACGACGTCGTGCAGTTCGCGCGCGATCCGCAGGCGCTCGTCGATGACCCGGCGGCGCGCCTCCTCCTCGCGGTTCAGCTCGGCCTGCCGGGCCCGTTCGGTGACCTCGGCGACGTACGCGCGACGCATCCGGATCGAGTCCCCGATCGCGGCGCCGCCGAACACGAACGAGAACGTGGTCAGCTGGTCGGTGGTCCACCAGTCGGTGCCGAAGACCACCGAACCGGCAACCATCATCGAGCCCCAGACGAGCAGGGCGTAGAGCCACGGCCGCCGGCGCGCGCTCCAGACCCCGGCCGAGTACGTGAACGCCCCGGCGACGACGAAGAACCCGTCCGGGGGCCGCCCGGCCACGATCACGAGCGTGCCGAGCACGATCGCGGCCAGCAGCGTCGGAACCGGGTACCGGCGGCGGGCCAGCAGCGGGAGCGCGAAAACCACGGAGACCGCCATCGTGGCCGGTCGCACCGAGTGGTAGCCGACGAACAGCACGGTGAGCACGCCGGCCGCGGTCAGCACGACGTCGCTGAGCGGGCCGCGGTACCGATCGAGGGACATGCGACGACGGTAGAACGGGCGGCCACGTCGGGACGACCTGTGCACGCAGTACCGGGGCCCGCCCGGGTACCGCGTCCGCGGTACGCCGCGGCCTGCGCTGACCGGACGACAGACCGGGCCCGGCCCGCGACCGTGGAGCGATCGTCTAAGGAGGACCTCCGTGGAGAGCGTGTTGTACCGGCTGGGGCGGGCCTGCTTCCGCCGACGCCGACTGACCCTGGCCGTCTGGGCCCTGGTACTGGCCGCGCTCGGCGTCGGCGCGGCCACCCTGTCCGGCCCCACCGACGACGCGGTGTCCCTGCCCGGGACCGAGTCGTGGCGGGCGCTGGAGGTCGTCGAGGCGGAGTTCGGTGTGGACTCCTCGGCCCGGGTGGTCTTCACCGCGTCCGGCGACTCCGTGCTCACCGGCCCGGACCAGCGGTCGGCGGTGCGCGCCGCGGTCGCCGCGCTGCGTAACGCGCCCCGGGTCGCGGCGGTCAGCGACCCGTACGAGGCCGGGACGGTGGCCCCGGACGGGCGGACCGCCTACGCCACCGTCACCTACCCGGTGCACGCGACCGACATCGGGGCCGCCGACCGGGACGCGCTCCGGGACGCCGGGAACACCGCGCGACGGGCGGGCCTGGGCGTCGAGTACGCGGGTGAGGTCACCGAGGCCGAGGAGGCGTCGGGCGGCACCGAGCTGCTCGGTCTCGCCGTGGCCGCAGTCATCCTGCTGGTCACGTTCCGCTCGGTGGTCGCGGCCGGCCTGCCGCTGTTGACCGCGATCGTCGGGGTCACGGCGGGCACGCTCGGGATCACGATCGCCACCGGCTTCCTCGACCTGCCGTCGAACACCGCGGCGCTGGCCACCATGCTGGGCCTGGCCGTCGGCATCGACTACGCGCTGTTCCTGCTCTCGCGCTACCGGCACGAACTCGCGGCCGGCCGGGACCGCGACGATGCCGCCGGCCGGGCGGTGGGGTCGGCCGGCACCGCGGTCGTGTTCGCGGGCCTGACCGTCGTCGTCGCGCTCGCCGCGCTCGCCGTGGTGGGCATCCCGCTGCTGGCCGCGATGGGGGTGGCGGCGGCCGGTACGGTCGCCGTCGCGGTCGTGCTCAGCCTGACCCTGCTGCCGGCGCTGTTCGGCGTGGCCGGTCGCCGCATCGGCCCCCGGGCCGGTGCCGGTGGCCGGGGCGAACGCTGGACCCGGTCGGTGGTCGGGCACCGGATCGTCGCGTCGGTGCTGTGCGTCGTGGTCGTCGGGCTCCTCGCCGCGCCGGCGCTCGACCTGCGCACGGCGCTGTCCGACGACGGCACCGCCCCGGCCGACTCCACCCAGCGCAAGGCCTACGACCAGCTCGCCGCCGGGTTCGGGGCCGGGGTCAACGGGCCGCTGCTCGTCGTGGTGCGGGGCGCCGACGCCCCGGCGGTGAGCGCGCGGGCGCAGCGGGTCGTCGCCGGCCTCGACGGGGTCGTGGTGGCCACGCCGCCCACCGTGAACCGGACCGGGGACACCGCGATGTTCACCGTCCTTCCGGCCACCGGCCCCACCAGCGAGGCGACCAGGGAGCTCGTGCACACGATCCGGGCCGAGCGGGCCCGGCTCACCGGCGGGGCGACGCTCGCCGTGACCGGCCGGACCGCTGTCGACGTCGACGTGTCCGAGAAGCTCAACCGGGCCCTGTGGCCGTACCTGGCGATCGTGCTCGGGCTCGCCTTCGTGCTGCTGACCGTGATGCTGCGCAGCGTGCTCATCCCGGTCAAGGCGGTGCTGGGCTTCCTGATGTCGGTGGCCGCCTCGTTCGGGGTACTGGTGCTGGTGCTCCCGAGCCCGCTCGACAGCTTCCTGCCGATCTTCCTGGTCGGCGTGCTCTTCGGTCTGGCCATGGACTACGAGGTCTTCCTGGTGACCCGGGTCCGCGAGGAGCACCTGCGCGGCGCACCGCCGGACGACGCCGTCGTCGTCGGCACCGGGTACAGCGCCCGGGTGGTCACCGCCGCCGCCCTGATCATGATCAGCATCTTCGCGAGCTTCATCCCGTCCGGGGACGGCATCATCAGGTCGTTGGGTGTCGGTCTGGCGGTCGGCGTCGCGGTCGACGCGCTGCTGGTGCGGATGACGCTCGGGCCGGCGGTGTTGTCGCTGTTCGGCCGGGCGGTCTGGTGGTTGCCGCCGTGGTTGGCGAGATTCCTGCCGAACGGCGGTGTTCGCCACCTATAGAGTGCTTCTGGTAAAACACTTCTAGCGACACCGCAGGCGTTAAGCGAGGCGACGTTGGGCGCGGACCACCGGGTCACGATTTACGAGGTCGCCGAGCGCGCACAGGTCAGCATCTCGACCGTCTCGAACGTGCTGAACAAGCCCGACCGCGTCAGCCCGGCGACCAGGGCGCGTGTGCTCGCCGCCGCCGACGAGCTCGGTTTCGTTCCGAAGGCGCAGGCCGTGAGCCTGGCCCGTCGCACCACCGGGCGGATCGGGGTGATGGCTCCGTTCACCGCGTACGGGTCCTACCTGCGCCGGTTGGCCGGGGTGCTGTCGGCCGCGGCCGAGCTGGAGATCGACGTCGTCGTGTTCGACCACGAGTCGGCCGCGGCGGCGTCCTCACCGGTGCTGGCCAGCATGCCGATCCACGGGCGGCTGGACGGGCTGATCGTCATGGGGCTGCCGATCGAGGACGCGATCGCCGCCCGTCTGCGCGAGCGGCGGCTGGCGACCGTGGTCGTCGACGCCGGCAGCGCGCTGTTCAGCCGGGTCATGGTCGACGACCACGAGGGTGGCCGGCTGGCCGCGGCGCACCTGCGTGACCGGGGCCATCGCCGCGTCGGCTACCTGCTCGAACGCCAGGCCTCGGACTACGAGTCGCAGGCGATCAAGCGGCTGGCCGGCTTCGAGCAGGTCCTCACCGCGGCCGGCGGTGAGGTCGTGGTGGCGACCAGCGAGAACTCGGTCGACGGCGCCCGCCGGGCGGCGTCCGCGCTGCTCGACGCGCCGGACCGGCCCACCGCCGTGATGGCCCACCACGACCTGCTCGCCGTCGGCGTGCTCCTGGCCGCCCGCGACCGGGGGCTGCGGGTGCCGGCGGACGTGGCCGTGATGGGCTTCGACGACGGCGAGAGCGCGACCGCGGCCGACCTGACCACGGTCCGCCAGCCGTTCGAGGAGTCGGGCCGCGCGGCACTGAACATCCTCCTCGGGCACGTCGACGGTGCACGCGTGCGCTCGACGACGGTGCTCGACGTCCGGGTGATCGAGCGTTCCACCACCTGAACACGCTGGTGCGATACCGGCGTGGGTCGCTCGCCGTCGTTCATAAAAGTGCTTTTATAGAAACGCTTGACAGTGCCTCGCGCCATACGGTTTCGTGCTTGTTACGCGAGCGCGGCGTGTTCCCCGCTCTTCCTTCCCTGGAGGCCTGACGTGGCTTACAGATCCATCCGTCGACCGTGGCTCGCCGCACTGACGCTCACCGGGCTCCTCGCGGCCGCGGCCTGCAGCGCGCCCGGGGGAGACGGCGGCAACAGCGAGGCGAGTGCCAGTGCCGCGCCGGTGACCAACGCGACCTGCGGCAAGGACCCGGTCACGATGAAGGGCTACTTCGAGACCGGCTTCCCGCTGCCGAAAGAGCTCACCACCGAGTTCACCAAGCAGTTCCCGAACGTGAAGTGGGACATCCGCGAGGACCAGTTCGCGGTCATCACGCAGAACGCGCCCCGGGTGCTGGCCGATGACCCGCCGGACCTGATGCGCCTGCCCCAGGTCTCCGAGCTCACCAAGGACGGCCTGCTCAAGAACCTCGACGGCTACGCCACGGGATTCGGGTGGGACAAGTGGCCGGCGTCGCAGCTCGAGCAGATGCGGGTGAACGCCAACGGCGAACGCGGTGACGGCCCGCTCTACGCGATGGGCCTGAACTTCAGCATGACCGGCGTCTTCTACAACAAGAAGCTCGCCGCGCAGGCCGGCATGACCCAGCCGCCGACCACGCTGGCCGAGTTCGACGCGGTGCTGCAGAAGGCCAAGGCGGCCGGGCTGGTGCCGATCAACCAGTTCAACGGCGGCGCGACCGGCGGCCTGGCGTTCCCGCTGCAGAACCTGATGGCGTCGTACGGTGATTCGGCCAGCATCAACGACTGGATCTACCAGAAGGCCGGCGCCACCATCGACACGCCGACGAACCTCCAGGCCACCCAGCACCTCCAGCGGTGGCTGAAGGCCGGCTACTTCGCGCCGGACATCAACTCGCAGGACTACGCGACGATGATGAGCCGCTTCATCGGCGGCAAGAACCTGTTCATCTTCGACGGCGACTGGGAGTCGGGCAACCTCGACAAGCAGATGGCCGGCAACGTCGGCTTCTTCCTGATGCCGCCGGCGAAGGCCGGGGGCAAGCAGGCCGCGATGTCCGCCCCGCTGACGTTCGGCATCGGCAGTAAGTCGAAGAACGCCGACTGCGCCGCGTTCTTCCTGAACTGGGTCGCCACCAACCAGCAGGCCCGCGACATCGACGTGAAGATCGGTGGCTCGCACCCGATGGGCCCGGCCGACGCGTACATGCCCGAGGTCGCGAAGGACACGGTCACCGCGGCCACGCTGGACGCCGGCGCGAAGATCGGCCAGGACAACGGCGCGATGGACTTCATCGCCAACGCCACCGGCGCGATCTACGCCAAGAGCTGGACCCCGCAGCTGCAGAAGCTGGCCGCCGACCAGCAGACGCCCGAGGAGCTGCTGAAGTCGGTACAGAAGGACTACGAGAGCCAGGTCAAGCGCTGATGGCGCAACCGGCCACCGGGCGGCGCGCGCGAGCGCGCCGCCCTCGGCGCTCGTGGGTGGGGTGGTTGTTCGCCGCGCCCGCGGTGCTGGTCTATGCCACGTTCGTGCTGCGCCCGCTACTGCTCACCGTGCAGTACTCGTTCTACGAGTGGAACGGCATCGGGGCGAGCACCTGGGTCGGCCTGGACAACTACCAGCGTCTGGTGACCGACCCGGAGCTGTTCGCCACGATCCTGCACGCGCTCGAGCTGATCCTGTTCTTCAGCCTGATCCCGGTGCTGCTGGGCCTGTTCGTCGCGGCCGCGATCCGGGGCATCGCGACCAGCCGGCTGGCCACCGTGGCCCGCACCGTGCTGTTCCTTCCCCAGGTCATCCCGCTGGTCGCGGCCGGCATCATGTGGAGCTGGCTGCTCTCGTCCACCGGTCTGGTCAACGCGCTGCTCTCCGGCGTCGGGCTCGACCGGGTCACCCGGGCCTGGCTGGGGGACTTCGACACCGCGCTGCCGGCCGTCGGCATCATCGGCGCCTGGGTCCTGGTCGGCTTGTGCACGCTGCTGCTGCTCGCGGGCATGAGCAAGATCGATCCCGCGCTCTACGAGGCGGCCCGCCTGGACGGCGCCGGCCCGATCCGCGAGTTCGTCTCGATCACGCTGCCGAGCCTGCGCCAGGAGATCGGCGTCTGCGTCACGGTCACCGTGATCGCGGCGCTCGCCAGCTTCGACATCGTCTACGTGTCCACCCAGGGCGGCCCCGGCGGAGCCACGTCGGTACCGGGCCTGGAGATCTACTACCTCGCGTTCTCCGAGCGCGAGGTCGGCATGGCCTCGGCCCTCGCCGTGACCCTGGTGGTGCTCGTGCTCGCCTGTGTCCTGCCCATCCAGCGCTTCACCCGGGACGGTTCGCGGTGATCGTCAAACGGGGCGAGACGGTCACCGGGCGCGTCCTGCTCGTGCTCCTGATGGCCGTCACGATCATCCCGTTCATCAGCCTCTTCGTCACCGCGCTGCACCCCTCGGGTACCTACCCGTCCGGGCTGGCCTGGCCCGACCGCCCGCAGTGGGGCAACTTCGTCGACGCGTTCCAGGTCGCGAACATGGGCGCGCTGCTGGTCTCCAGCGGCCTGATCGTGCTCGGCGTCGTGCCGATCTCGCTGGTGTTCGGCACGATGGCCGGCTTCGCGTTCGGCCACCTGCGGATGCCCGGCCACCGGATCGGCTTCCTCGCGTTCGTGCTCGGCCTCACGCTGCCGTTCGAGGGCATCATCACGCCGCTCTACTACCAGGTGCGCGATCTCGGCCTGCTCAACACCCGGTGGGCGATCATCCTCCCGCTGATCGGCCTGTTCATGCCGTTCTCGGTGGTCTGGATGCGGGCCCACTTCACCACGATGCCCGAGGAGCTGTCCGAGGCCGCACGCATCGACGGCGCCAGCACCTGGCAGCTGTTCTGGCGGGTGCACGTGCCGCTGGCCATGCCCGCGCTCTCGTCGCTGGCGATCCTGCTGTTCCTCTGGACGTGGAACCAGTTCCTGCTGGCCATCGTGCTCGTCGACGACCCGGCCAAACGGACGATGGCCGGCGCGCTCGGCGCGTTCCAGGGCCAGTGGGGCACCAACATCCCGCTGCTCTGCGCCGGCGCGCTGCTCATCCTCGTCCCGACGCTCGCGGTGTTCCTCGTCTTCCAGCGCCGTTTCGTCGCGGCGCTGCTCCAGGGCTCGAGCAAAGGGTGATCAACACCAGCGGCTACGGCGACGACGAGCGCCGGCACTTCCTGCGCTACACCCGCACCCAGCGGTGGCCGATGCTCGGGCGTTTCCCGGTCGCGGCGCCGCTGCACACCGAACTGCTCGCCGGCATGCTCTCCTGCCCGGCCGGCGTCGTCGAGGACCTGATCGCGTCGCTCGACGACGAGCTGCGGGCCACCGCGGCGCAGCTGCTCGGCGACGAGACGTACCGGCGCGCGCTCCGGGCGCTGCCCTACCGGCCCGGCGAGCGGGTCGTCGCGGTGGGCGACTCGATCACCGCCGACCGGCTCGGCTGGTTCGAGCTGCTCCGGGCCTCGCTGGAGCTCGACGGCGGCGACGGCCCGACGCTGGTGAACCTCAGCGTCAGCGGCGACACCACCGCCGACGTGATCGAGCGGTTCGACCTGCTGCAGGCAGCCGAGCCGAGCCGGGTGCTGCTTCTGCTCGGCACCAACGACGCCCGCGCCCACGGGCGGGCCGGCGGGTACCGGATGGCCACCACGGCGGAGACCGGGCGGAACCTCCGCGCGCTGCGTCACCTGATCACCCGTGACCTCGGCGCCGAGGTCACGACGATCACCCCGACCGCGGTCGACCAGGCCCGGGTCGACGCGTCGTTCGCCGACGTCCCGGTGCACTGGAGCGCGGCCGCGGTGGCCGAGATCGCGGCCGCCGTCCGGGACGCCGACCCCGGCGCGATCGACCTGCACGAGGTCACCCGCACCGCGGCGCCGGGCAACCTGCAGGACGACGGGGTCCACCCGACGGTGGCCGGCCAGCGGTTCATCCTGACGTTCCTGCTCGACCGGCTCGCCGCCCCGGCGCGCCACGGGAGCGGTCGGGGGGCGGTCGCCCCGTCGGCTTGACTCGGGGGCGCCCGCGCCGATCAGAACGGCATGAGTGCCCGCAGAACCGCGATCTTCCTCGCCCTCGTCCTCCTCGGTGTCACGGCGAGCGTCCTCTCCTACGCCACCACTCCCGGTTCGGTCGGCTACCTCGTCGCCTACGCCGTCGTCGTCGGGCTCGCGTGGCGCTCGGCGGTGCGACGCAGCCGCCCGGACCGCGGCCCGGGCCTCCTGGTCGCGGCCGCGATCACGCTGTGGATGACCGGTGACCTCATCGAGGCCGTGCAGTACTACTTCTTCACGGTTCCCCCGGTCGGGCCGTCGGACGTCTGCTGGCTCGGTGGGTACCCGCTGCTCGCGGTGGCGCTCGTGCAGATGGCGCGTCGGCGGGCTCCGGGCCAGCTGCGCGGCGCGGTGCTCGACGGTGCCACGCTGACCATGGCCGCGGCGATGCTCAGCTGGCAGTTCCTCATCTCGCCGCTGCTCGCCACGGGGGAGAGCCTGGCCTCGTCGGTGGTACCGGCGCTCTATCCGGTGGCCGACGTCGTCCTGCTGGCCGGTGTGCTGATCATCGCGCTCTCCCCGGGTGGCCGGGGCCGGCCGACCCAGTACCTGTTCGGCGGCGTCACCGTGTACCTGGCGGTGGACCTCGGGTACAACCTGCTGCCCTACGTCGTGTCCTACGACCTGGTCGCCCGGCTCGGCCCGCTGGTGCTGGCCGGCAACGGGCTGCTCGTCGCGGCGCTGCTCCACCCGGCCAGCACCGAGCTGCTCCGCCCCGGGGCGCGGCTGCGCACGCTGCACGCGGCCCGGGTGCTCTTCCTCGGGTGCGCGCTGATGACCGCGCCGACGCTGGCGATCCTGCGGTCGGACGTGGGCGGTACCGAGGTGGCGGCGCTGGCCGCGACGGCCGCCTGCGCCGCGTTCATCCTGGCCCGCTTCACCGCCGCCGTGCGCGAGCAGGAGCGCACCCAGGCCCAGCTGGCCTACCAGGCCCACCACGACCCGCTGACCGGGCTGGCGAACCGGTCGGTGCTGACCGACCGCCTGGGTGAGGCCGCGACCCCGGTGGCCGTTCTCTACCTCGACCTGGACGGGTTCAAGCAGGTGAACGACCGGCTCGGGCACGAGGCCGGCGACGCCGTGCTCCAAGCGGTGGCCGCGCGGCTCTCGGCCGCGGTCCGCCGGACCGACCTGGTGTCCCGGCTCGGCGGGGACGAGTTCGTGCTGCTCTGTCCGGGCGCGACCGAGGCCGACGCGATCGAGCTGGCCGACCGGGTGCTGCGTGACGTCGCCGAGCCGGTCCCGTACCGGGGCGAGCAGCTGCGGGTGGGCGTCAGCATCGGTATCGCCTCCCTGACCGGCGCGGACGGCGCGGACGACCCGGCCGGCGTCGTGCCGTCGGCGTTGCTCCGGTCGGCCGACAGCGCGATGTACGACGCGAAGCGGCTCGGCCGCGGGAACTGGGTGCTGGCCGGCGCGTGAGGCCGCTTGACCGTGCCCCGAGGGCACGGTTGAGGATCACCGCATGACGTGGAGCACGCGCCAGCTCGCCGATCTCGCGGGCACGACGGTCAAGGCGGTCCGGTACTACCACGAGGTCGGGTTGCTGGCGGAACCCGAGCGGGCCGCCAACGGGTACAAGCAGTACGGCGTGCGTCATCTCGTGCGGGTGCTGCGCATCAAACGGCTGGTCGACCTGGGCCTGCCGCTCGCGCAGATCGCCGACCTCGGGGAGGCCGACGAGCGGCCCGAGGACGCGCTGCGGGTGCTCGACACCGAGCTGGCCGCGACGATCGAACGGCTCCAGCGGGTGCGTGCCGAGCTCGCGGTGATCCTCGGCGAGCGCGCCCCGGTCGACCTGCCCGAAGGGTTCGGGGCGATCGGCGCGAACCTGCCCGACGCCGACCGCGCGCTCATCCTCATCTACTCACGCGTGTTCGACGCCGCGGGCATGGCGGCGCTGCGCGAGATGGTGCGCACGTCCGACCTGGAGCCCGAGGCGCGGGCACTGGAGAGCCTGCCCGCGGACGCCGACGAGGACCGGCGGCAGGAGGTCGCGGAGGCCTACGCGGCCCGGACCGAACGCATGCTGGCCGAGCACCCGGACGTCGCCGGGTTACGCGCCCGTGCTCCGCGGGGGTTTTCGTTCGCCGACGAGGTGATAAACCGCGCTCTGCGCGAGCTCTACAACCCGGCCCAGCTCGACGTGCTGCACCGCGTCAACCGCATCCTCAACTCCTGAAGGAGACCCCCTCGTCATGCCGCCTTCTGTGCTCACCCGGCCGCGGCCCGGGTGGCCCGAGATCCTCGTCGGTGGGCTCGCCTACCTGGGCGCGATCGTCGTCACCGTCGTCCTCTTACGCAGCATCCCCGACGACCAGGAGGTTTTCTCCGGGATCGCCGCGCTCGCGCTCTCGGGCGTGATCGGCCTGATCGCGTTCGGTGCGGCGTTCGCGATCCGCGTCCGCACGCTCGAACCGTTCGGCTTCCGGCGCACCACGGGGAAGTGGCTGCTGGCCGGCGCCGGTGGCGGCCTGCTCTGCTTCCTGCTCGGCCTCGTCGCGTCGGGTCTCTACGTGGCGTTCACCGGTGACTCGGAGAACATCCAGGGCGATTACCAGTCGGCCGCGGACGGCGGTGTACTGGCCTTGGCCGCCACGCTGCTGTTCGGTGCCGTGCTCACGCCGCTCGGCGAGGAGTCCTACTTCCGCGGGGTGCTCGCCAACGGGCTCGGACGCTACGGCGCCTGGGTCAGCGTGCCGGCCAGCGCGGCGGTCTTCGCGGTCGCGCACGGCATCAACCCGGTGATGCCGGTCGCGTTCACCGTCGGCATCGTCACCGCGGTGCTGTTCCGGCGCAGCGGGTCGCTGTGGCCGGGCGTGTTCGTGCACGCGGTGAACAACGCGCTCGCGTCGACCGTGCCGTTGTTCTTCACCTGAGGAGCTTGCGCAGCAGCAGCCGTTTCTGAGCCGCGGAGAGAGCGCGAACCGGGGCCGGGGGCGGCTGCGTCAGCGTCGCCTCGATCAGGTCGGCGGCGGTCTCGCTGCTGCGTGCCGGGTCCTCGCCGGCCGGCCGGGCGCGGCGTCGCAGCGCGGTCGTGAGCAGGTCGGCGAGCAGCTCCGGCGAGGCCCGGTCGACGTCGGTCCAGCGCGCGAGCCCGAACCGGGCCAGGCGGGCGGCGTTGTCCGGGCGGTCGGCGCCGTGGGCCAGGATGACCTGCGGTGTGCCCGAGCGCAGCGCCCTGACCGCGGTGCCGATGCCGCCGTGGTGCAGCAGCGCCCCGGCCCGCGGCACCACGGCCGGGAACGGTAACCGCGGATACCAGCGCGTGTGCGGGGGCAGGCGCGCCGGGAGCAGGGCCCGGTCGGGGGCGACGACCACCGCGCGGTGCCCGGTGCGTGCGACCGCGTCGAGCGCCAGCGGGTAGAAGCGGGGGTGCAGCATCGCGCCGGTGCCGCCGGTGACGAGCAGCGGCGCACCGGCGAGCCGGTCGGCGCCGTCGGTGGCCGCCGCCGCGGCGTCGTCGGTGGTCGCCTTCTTGGCGTCGTCGGTGGTCGCCGCCTCGTCGTCGGTGGTCGCCGGCTCGTCGTCGCCGGTGACGAAACCGACCAGGTCGACGCCGGGCGGCGCGGGCGCACCGGCCGCGTCGAACCACCGCGGCCAGAGGCCCAGCGTGCGTGCGGAGGAGCCGAGCCAGCGCAGCCAGTCGGTGCGCGCGGGCAGGCCGTGGCGGGCCCGCACCGCTCCGACGCCGTCGGCGAGCCCGCGGGCCAGGTTGAGCGCCGCGGCCGGCGCGACGAGCAACTGGACCGGGGCGACCGCGACCGTGACCGCCGGAGCGCCGAGCGCTTCGGCGGCGATCAGCACCGACAGCGCGGACGTGTGCCGTCCGACCAGCACCGTCGCACCCGGACGGTGCCGCTCGGCCAGCGCCGCCACCTCGGCGTCGAGCTGCGCGAACAGCCCCGCCTTCCGGTAGTGGCGGCGCAGCTCGTCGGGGCTGCGCACGTCGATGCCGACCTGGCTCTCCGGATAGGACTCCTCGGTGTCGATCGGCACGAACTCGAGGCCCGCCGCGCGCACCCGCGCGGCGTAGGGCGCGTGGGTCAGCAGGCTGACGTCGTGGCCCCGGGCCGCGAGGGCCGCTCCGATGCGGACGAACGGCAGCACGTCACCGCCGGATCCGTGGGTGACGAGCAGGACGACCGCCATCGGCCGAGTATCGCGCACGTGTCCACCGGGTTACACGAACTCTTGACGCTACGTAGTGCGGTTAGTACCGTTCGGACACGCTGAAAGCGCTTACACAACCGGTTCGACGGCCTCCGAGGCCCTCCCTCCCGGCCAATTCGCCGTTTCCTCACCGACACCAGCGATGACGTTTCGGGGGTTACGTCCATGGCTTCACCTGTCGCCGACCGTTTGTCCACGTTGGATCCACGGCGCCGGTCGGCGCTGGCGACACTGCTCGGCGCCCGGAGCGGGCCGGGCCCGTCGGCCATCCCGCTCCAGCCGCGCGACGGGCGGACGTTCCCGTGCACCCCGGCCCAGCAGCGCCTGTGGCTGGCCGACCAGGTCGGCACCGGCGCGGTGGCGGTGCCCAACGCGACGTTCGGGCTGCGGCTACGCGGCCCGCTCCGCCTCGACGCGCTGCGCACGGCGCTGACCGGGGTGGTCGACCGGCACGAGTCGATGCGCACGCGGTACGGCGTGACCGGGGGCGTTCCGCACCAGATCGTCGGTCCGGCCGCGCCGGCACGCATCGACCTCGTCGACGTGACCGGGTCCGCCGCCCGCGAGGAACGGGTCGCGGCGATCACCGCCGCGGCGGCCGCCGAACGCTTCGACCTGGCCACCGGCCCGCTGTTCCGGCTGACGCTGTGCCGGCTGTCCGACGACGACCACGTCCTGCTCTTCGCCGGGCACCACATCGCGTTCGACGAGCAGTCGATCGACGTCGTGCTGCGCGAGCTGGCCGCCGGGTACGCGGGGGAGGCCCCCCGTACGCAGGTGCGACCGGACTACGCGGACTACGCGTGCTGGGCCGCGGAGCAGGAGGTGCCCGCGTCGGCCGACCGCTACTGGCGCGAGCGGCTCGCGCCGCCGCTCCCGGAGCTGGACCTGCCGTTCCTCACCCCGGCGCCGCGCCGCGCGGCCGGCACCGAGAGCGTGCGGCTGCGGCTGGCCGCCGGGCGGCTGGAGCGGCTGCGTGCGGTCAGCGGCGACCGGACGCCGTTCGTCACGCTGCTCGCGGTGCTCGACGTGCTGCTCGCCCGGTACACCGGGCGGACCGACGTCACGGTGGGCACCGTCTCCGCCGGCCGTCCCCGCACGGAGCTCGAGCCGCTGGTCGGCTGTTTCCTCAACCCGCTGGTGCTGCGCACCGACCTCGCCGGCGCGGCGACCTTCACCGAGGTCGTGCGCCGGGTCCGTACCGGCGTGACGGAGGCCTTCGCGCACGAGGTGCCGTTCGACCGGCTGGCCGCCCGCGCCCCGCGCCGTCCCGGCGTCCACCCCGTCTTCCAGGCCGCGCTGCACGTCCACCGGCACCGCGCCGACGAGGGGAGCTGGCCCGGCCTGACGACCGAGGTGTGGCACCACGAGGTCGGCGCCGACGCGCTCGATCTCACGGTCGAGGCGACCCCGTTACCGGACGGCACCACCGACCTGACGTTCCGCACCCCGCGCGGCGCCGCCGAGCCGGGCGCGGTCGAGCGTTTCGCGGAGGCGTTCCGGACGCTCGTCGACGCGCTCGGCGAGGCACCGGACGCCCCGCTGGAGGACGTCGGCCGCACCCCCCGGGCGGACCGCGAGGTGCTCCGCCGCTGGAACGCCACCGCGCGCGAGGTGCCGGCGCGCACGGTCGCGGAGCTCGTCGCCGAGCGCGTCGCCACGATCCCGGACGCGGTGGCGGTGACCGGAGCCGGGCTCCCCTGGACCTACCGCGACCTGGGCCGCGAGGTGTCCGCGCTGGCGGCGCGGCTGCGCGCGGCCGGGTGCCGCCGGGGCACGCTCGTCGCGGTGTGCCTGGAGCGGTCACCGTGGCTGGTGGTCGCCACGCTGGCGGTGTGGCGGGCCGGCGGCGCCTACGTGCCGGTCGACCCGGGGTACCCGCGCGACCGCCAGGCGCTGGTGCTCGCCGACAGCCGGGCCGCGCTGATCGTGACCGAACGCGCCCGGGAGGCCCGGCTGCCCCCGACGCCTCCGGTCGTTCCGGTGGACCCGCCCGCGCCGGGCCCGGTGGGGGAGGAGCCGACCGGCGGGCCGGAGCCCGACGACCTCGCGTACGTCCTCTACACGTCCGGCTCCACCGGGCGCCCCAAGGGCGTGGCGGTCGAGCACCGGGCGCTGGGCAACCTGATCGCCGACTTCGCGCACCGCCTGGACGCCGCACCGGCCGACCGGTGGCTCGCGGTCACCTCGCTCGCGTTCGACATCGCCGCGCTCGAGCTCTACCTGCCGCTGGTCACCGGCGCCCGGCTGGTCGTCGCCGGCGACGCCGCGGCCAGGGACGGCCGCGCGCTGACCGCGCTGATCCACCGCGAGGGCGTCACCCACGTCCAGACCACGCCGTCCCGCTGGCGACTCCTGCTCGCCGGTGGCTTCGGCGACGAGGGCACCGGCCGGAGCGTGACCGCGCTGGTGGGCGGCGAGGCGCTGCCGCCGGTGCTGGCCCGGCGGCTGCGGTCGCGGGTCGGGCGGCTGCTCAACGTGTACGGCCCCACCGAGACCACGGTCTGGTCCTGCGTCTGGGACGTCCCGGCCGGCGTCGAGGACGTCGTGATCGGCACGCCGCTGGCCAACACCCGGGTCCGCCTCTCCGACGAGGACGGTCGCCCGGTGCCGGTCGGAGCCGTCGGTGAACTGTGGATCGGTGGCCTCGGGGTCGCGCGCGGCTACCTCGAGCGCCCCGGCCTGACCGCCGACCGGTTCCGCCCCGATCCGGACGGGCCGCCCGGCGCGCGCGTCTACCGCACCGGCGACCTGGCCCGCTGGCGCGGCGACGGTCAGCTCGTGTTCCTCGGCCGCACCGACGACCAGGTGAAACTCAACGGGCACCGGGTCGAGCTGGGCGAGATCGAGAACCGGCTCGGCGCGGTCGACGGCGTCGCCGCGGCCGCCGTCGCGGTCACCGGCGACGTGACCGGCGAGCGGGCCCTGGTGGCCTACGTCGTGCCGGTGCCCGGCGCGCCGTGGGAGCCGGGCCGCCTGCGGTCCGCGCTGGCCCGCACGCTGCCCGACGTGATGGTGCCGCGCCGGTACGTCGCGCTGGAGCAGTTGCCGTCGACGCCGAACGGCAAGCTCGACCGGGCCGCGCTGCCCACCCAGGACCCCACCCCGGAGTCCGCCGACCACCGGCCGCCGAGCACGCCGGCCGAGCGCGTCGTCGCCGCGGTGTTCGCCGAGGTGCTCGGGCTCGACCGGGTCGGCGCCACCGACGACTTCCTCGCGCTGGGCGGCCACTCGCTGCTCGCGATGACGGTCGCCGCGCTGCTGTCGGAGCGGTTCGGCCGCGAGGTCGGGGTCGCCGCGGTGTTCACCTGGCCGGTCGTGGCTGACCTCGCCGCCGAGCTCGACCGGACCTCCGCCGACCCGGCCCGGGCCGAGCCAGCGCTCGCCGCCGCGGCGCGGAGCCCGATCCGGCCCCGCCCGGCCGGCGCCGAACCCGCGCCCCTGTCCCGCGGCCAGCAGCCTCTCTGGTTCCTGCACCAGCTCGACCCGGACGACGCCTCCTACAACATGCCGCTGGTCTACCGGTGCGCCGGCCCGCTCGACCCGGACGCACTGGACCGCGCGCTGACCGCCGTCGTCGCACGCCACGAGGCCCTGCGTACCCGGTTCGGGCTGATCGACGGTGCGCCCGCGCTGCTGGTGGACCCACCCGGCGACGTCGTGGCCACCCGCGTCGACGTCACCACCGCGCCGGATCCGGTGGGTGCGGCGCGGACGCTGGTCGCCGGGTGGACGAACGCGCCGTTCGACCTGGAGCGCGACCGCCCGATCCGCGCCGGCCTGATCCGCCTCGGGCCCGACGACCACGTCTGGTGCCTCGTCGTGCACCACATCGGCGGCGACGGGCAGTCGCTGGCGCTGCTCGTCGACGACCTCCGGCGCGCCTACGCCGGGGCGCCGCGGCCGGCGTCACCGGTGCAGTACTCGGACTTCGCGGTCTGGGAGCGCGCGGTGGTCCGCGCCGGCGAGGACGACGCGTTCGTGTACTGGCGCGACCGGCTCGCCGGGGTGCCGGTGCTGGACCTGCCGACCGACCGGCCGCGCCCGTCGCTGCCCAGCACCCGGGGCGCGTTCGTGCGTCACCGGCTGCCGGTGGAGCTCACCGAGGCGCTCGAGCGGCTCGCGGTGGCCCGGCGCAGCACGCTGTTCGTGGTGCTGCTCGCGGCCTACCAGGCGGTGCTCTCCCGGCTGAGCGGGCAGAGCGACTTCTGCGTCGGCACGTCGGCGTCGGCCCGGGCCCGGCCCGAGGTCGCGCCGCTGATCGGGATGTTCACCGACACGCTCGCGCTGCGCGCCGACCTGAGCGGCGACCCGACGTTCGCCGAGCTGCTCGGCCGTGTCCGCCACACCGTCCTGAGCGCGTTCGGGTACCCGCGGATCCCGTTCGAGCGGCTCGCCGCGGCCTGGCACCTGCCGCGCGACGCCAGTTTCCACCCGTTCTTCCAGACCATGCTGATCCTGCACACCGAGGACGCGGCCGGCACCGACGTGCTGCCGGGCGTGCGTGCCGAACTGTTCGACGACGGCGTCGCGTCGGCGAAGTTCGACCTGATGGCGGAGTTCTGGCGGGAACCCGACGGGCTCGCGCTGGCCCTCAACTACCGCACCGACCTGTTCGACGCCGCGACCGCGTCCGGGGTGGCCGAGCGGCTCGAGGCGCTGCTGCGCGCGGCGGTCGCCGCCCCGGACCGGCCACTGTCCGCGATGGAGCTGGTGCCGCCGTCCGAGCGGTCCCGCCTGCTGGCCGCCGGCACCGGCACGTTCCCCGACGGCGCCCCGGCCGACGTCGTCGTGCTGGTCGCCGAGCGGGTGCGCCGCGCACCGGACGCGGTCGCGATCGTCGACGGGACCGACCAGGTCACGTACGCGCAGCTGGCCGAGCGGGCCCGGGGGCTCGCGGCCCGGCTGCGCGCGCTCGGCGTCGGGCCCGAGACGCCGGTCGCGGTCGCGCTGCCCCGCTCGGCGGAGCTGATCGTGGCGCTGCTCGGGGTGCTCGAGGCGGGCGGCGCGTACGTGCCGATCGACGCCGGCCACCCGCCCGCGCGGATCGAGTTCCTGCTGCGCGACAGCGGCGCGACCGTGCTGGTCACCGACGCACCCCACGACCACTTCCCGCCGGTGGACCACGTGGTGCTCACCGGCGACCGCACGCCGGCCCGGACCGTGCTCGCGGCGCCGGCGCCCGCCGCCCCCGCTTACCTCATCTACACCTCCGGCTCCACCGGCACCCCCAAGGGCGTCGTGGTCACCCGCGAGGCCCTCGCCGCCCGCGTCGAGTGGATGCGCCGCCGCTACGCCCTCGGCCCGGCCGACCAGGTCGTCCAGTTCGCCTCGGTCAGCTTCGACACCCACGTCGAGGAGGTCTGGCCGGCGCTCACCTCCGGTGCGCGGCTGGTGCTGCTGCCCCCCGGCGACGACCTGCCCGACCTCCTCGAGGACCACCCGGTCACCGTCCTCGACCTCCCCACCCCGTACTGGCACGAGCTGGTCACCACGCTCGACCAGGTGCGCCTCCCGGAGTCGCTGCGGCTGCTCATCCTCGGCGCCGACCAGGTGCGTGCCGACGCGCTCGCGACCTGGCGCCGGCACGTCGGGGACCGCGTCGAGGTGCTCAACACCTACGGCCCCACCGAGGCCACGGTGATCGCCACCGCCGCCGCGCTCGGCGGCGACGACGTGACCGGGCGCCCACCGATCGGCCGGCCGATCGACCGCACCCGCCTCTACGTCCTCGACGACCACCTGACCCCGGCGCCGTCGGGCGAGCTCTGGATCGCCGGAGACGGCCTCGCCCGGGGGTACCACGGCCGCCCCGGCCTCACCGCGGACCGCTTCCGCCCCGACCCGTTCGGCCCGGCGGGCACCCGGATGTACCGCACCGGCGACCGGGTGCGCTGGCGGGCCGACGGCCGGCTGGAGTTCCTCGGCCGGCTCGACGACCAGGTGAAGATCCGCGGCTACCGGGTGGAGCTCGGCGAGGTGGAGGCCGCGCTCGGCGCCCAGCCGGGCGTCCGGCAGGCGGTCGTGGTGCCCCGCACCGACTCCGGTGGGCACCGGACGCTCGTCGGGTACCTGGTGGGGGAGGCCGACCCGGCGGAGGTGCGTGCCGGGCTGGCCGCGCGGCTGCCGTCCTATCTGGTCCCGACCCACCTGGTGGCCGTCGGCGAGATCCCGCTGACCACCAACGGCAAGGTCGACCGGCGCGCGCTCCCGGCCCCGGACAACCGGCCGGTCACCGGCTACCTCGCCCCGCGCACGCCCACCGAGGAACTGGTGGCCCAGGTGTGGGCCGCGGTGCTCGGCCTCGACTCGGTCGGCGTGCACGACGACTTCTTCGCGCTCGGCGGCCACTCGCTGCTGGCGACCGGCGCGGTCGCCCGGCTGTGCACGCTCGTCGACTGCGACCTGACGGTCCGCACGCTGTTCGCCGCGCCGACCGTCGCCGGTCTGGCCGCGGCGATCGACCGGCTGCGTGCCCGCCCCGGCACCACCGACCGGCCGGTCGTCGTCCGCCCGGCGGACGCCGGTCCCGCGCCGCTCTCGCTCGGCCAGGAACGGCTCTGGTTCCTGCACCAGCTCGACCCCGACGACGCCTCCTACACCATCCACCTGGCGTACCGGCTGCGTGGACCGCTCGACCCGGCGCGGCTCGAGCACGCGCTCGGCGTCGTCGTCGACCGGCACCAGGCCCTGCGTACCCGGTTCGCCGAGGTCGACGGCGAACCGGTGCAGGAGGTGCTGCCGGCCCGCGGGATCACGCTGCTGCGCGCGGAGGCGTCCGGCCCCGACGAGGCCCGCCGGTCGGTCGCGGAGTGGGTCAACACCCCGTTCGACCTGGCCACCGGGCCGCTGATCCGGGCCGGGCTGGTCCGGCTCGGCGACCAGGACCACGTGCTCGCCGTCGTGCTGCACCACATCGCCGGGGACGGCCGCTCCGCCGGGGTGCTCGCCGCCGAGCTGCGCCGGGCCTACGCCGGCGGTGAGCTGCCCGCCCTCCCGGTGCAGTACGCCGATTTCGCGACCTGGCAGCGGGCCCGGACCGACGACGAGGAGCTCGGCTGGTGGCGGGAGCAGCTGGCCGGCGTGCCGCCGCTGGACCTGCCCACCGACCGGCCGCGCCCGGCGGAGCCCTCCTCGGCCGGGAACTTCCTCGTCGCCGACCTGCCCGAGCCGGTGGTCCGCGGGGTGCGCCGGCTGGCCGCCGAGTCGTCGGCGACACCGTTCGTGGTGCTGCTCGCGGCCTACCAGGTGCTGCTGGCCCGGCTGACCGGCTCGCCCGACCTCTGCGTCGGCACGCCGGTCGAGAACCGGCCGCGGGTCGAGGTGGCCGACCTGATCGGCTTCTTCGTCAACACGCTGGCGCTGCGCGCGGACCTGACCGGCGCGCCGACGTTCCGCGAGCTGGTGGCCCGCGTCCGGGACACCGCGTTCGCCGCCTACGCCCGGCAGGACGTCCCGTTCGACCGGATCCTCGGCGCGCTCGACCTCCCGCGCGACGTCGGACGCACCCCGCTGTTCCAGACGATGTTCACGCTGCACACCGAGGACGCCGCCGGCACCGACCTGCTGCCCGGCGTCGACGCGGAGTTCTTCGACGCCGAGTTCCGGCAGGTCAAGTACGACCTGAGTCTCGACGCCTGGTGGACGCCGGACGGCCTGCGGCTGGTCTTCGGGTACCGCACCGACCTGTTCGACCGCGACACCGTGGCGCAGTGGGCGGAACGGTTCGCGGCCCTGCTCACCGGGCTGCTGTCCGATCCCGACCGCCCGGTGCTCGGCCGGCTGACCCGGCGGGCGGCGCCGGTGCTCAGCGCACCCGCGCCCTACGTGGCGCCACGCACCGCCGCCGAGGAGCTCGTCGCCGACGTCTGGTCGGAGCTGCTCGACCTCGACCGGGTCGGGCTGCACACCGACTTCTTCACCGCCGGCGGCCACTCGCTGCTGGCGATGAAGATGCTGGCCCGGCTCCGCGCGGCGACCGGGACCCGGATCCCGCTGCGGACGGTGTTCGGCCACCCGGTGCTGGAGCGGTTCGCCGCCGCGGTCGAGGAGGCGCTCGTCGCCGACCTGGCCGACCTGTCCGACGACGAGGCCGCGGCGTTGCTGGCCGCCGAGGAGGGATCGACGCCATGACGACCGACGCACTCTCCCCGGCCAAACGCGCGCTGCTCGAACGGCGGCTGCGTCGCCGCGCCGCCCCGGTGACGACGATCCCGGCCCGGCCGGACGACGAGCCGCCGCGGCTCTCGTTCGCCCAGGAGCGGCTGTGGTTCCTCGAGCAGCTCACCCCGGGCAGCGGCGCCTACACGATCCCGGTGGTCCTGCGGATCCGCGGCCCGCTGGACACCGCGGCGCTGCTGGCCGCGGTCCGCGGCGTGGTGGCCCGGCACGAGCCGCTGCGCAGCCGGTTCACCGACGCCGGTAACGGCCGGCCGGTGCTCACCGTCGACCCACCGAGCGCCGCGGACACGATCGGGATGGCCGTCGTCGACGTGCCCGAGGAGCACGCCCAGGCCCGCGTCGAGGCGCACGTGACGCAGCCGTTCGACCTGGCCACCGGCCCGCTCGTGCGCCCGCTGCTGCTCCGGCTGGGGCCGGTGGACCACCTGTTCGTGCTGGCGATCCACCACGTCGTGACCGACGGCTGGTCGATGGACCTGTTCCTCGACGAGCTCACCGCGCTCTACGACGACCGCCCGGCCGACCTGCCGGAGCTCCCGGTGCGCTACCGCGACTACGCGGCCTGGCAGCGCACCCGGACGGACGGGCCGGAGAAGGACGCCGACCTCGACTACTGGCGGGGCGCGGTCGCCGGCCTCGAACCGCTGGACCTGCCGACCGACCACCCCCGCCCACCCCGGCAGACGTTCCGCGGCGCGGAGCACACCGTCGACCTCGGAGCCGCGGTGCGCACCGGCGTCGCCCGGCTGGCCGACACCACCGGCGCGACGCCCTACATGGTGCTGCTGGCCGGTGTCCACGCGCTCCTGGGCCGCTACAGCGGGCAGTCGGACTTCGCGGTCGGGTCGCCGGTGGCCGGCCGCACCCACGGTGAGCTGGAGAAGCTCGTCGGGATGTTCGTCAACACGCTGACGCTGCGCGCCTCGCTCGGGGGTGACCCGACGTTCGCCGAACTCGTCCGGCGCACCCGGGAGACGTGCCTCGACGCGTTCGCCCACCAGGAGCTGCCGTTCGAGCAGCTGGTGCAGGCCCTGAACGTGCCCAGGGACGTGTCCCGCTCGCCGCTGTTCCAGGTGCTGTTCGCGCTGCAGAACTACGCCGAGCACAGCGGCCGGGCCCCGCACGGCACGACGCTGGAACACTGGTCGGCTCCGGTCACCGCGACGCGCTTCGACCTGGAGATCTACGTCCGGGACGACCCCGCCGGGCACCTGTGGGCGACGTTCGTCTACAACATCGACCTGTTCCGGCCCGACACCGTCGAGCGCCTCGCCGATCACCTGCACCGGTTGCTCTCGGCCGCGCTGGACGACCCGGACCGGCCGGTCTCCGGCCTCGAACTGACCACCGCGGACGAGCGGTCCGCGCGGAGCGGCCCACCGGTCGAGCTGCCCGCCGACGCCACCCTGCCGTCGCTGATCGCCGAGACGGTGCGCCGCCGCCCGGCCGCGGTCGCGGTGACGTTCGAGGGCGCGGACCTGACCTACGCCGAGCTCGACGCCCGCGCCGCCGAGCTCGCCGGCCGGCTGCGTGCGCTCGGCGTCGGACCCGGTGACCTGGTCGCGGTCTGCGCCGAGCGGTCGCCGGAGCTGGTCGTCGCGCTCTACGCGGTGCTGCGCACCGGCGCCGCGTACCTGCCGCTCGACCCGGAGTACCCGGTGCGCCGGCTGGAGCACATGCTCACCGACAGCGGCGCGTCGGTGGTGCTCACCCAGCGCCGCTTCGCGACGTTGCTGACGTGCGAACGGCGGATCGTCCTGGACGACGCCCCGACGGACGCCGCCGGCGGCGAACCGGGACCGGGGCCCCGGCCCACTGACCCGGCGTACGTCATCTACACGTCGGGCTCCACCGGCGGGCCGAAGGGGGTGCCGAACACCCACCGGGCCATCGTGAACCGGCTGGACTGGATGCAGCGCACCTACCGGCTCGGCGACGACGACGTCGTCCTGCAGAAGACCCCGGCCAGTTTCGACGTGTCGGTCTGGGAGTTCTTCTGGCCGCTGCTGGCCGGTGCCCGGCTCGTACTGGCCAAACCCGGCGGCCACAAGGACGCCGAGTACCTGCGTGACCTGGTGCGTACCGAGGGCGTCACGACGCTGCACTTCGTGCCCTCGATGCTGGCGATGTTCCTCGGCGCCGACGGGGTCAGCGGCTGCGCGTCGCTGCGCCGGGTGATCTGCAGCGGCGAGGAGCTCCCGGTCGACCTGGCCCGCCGGTGCCTGGCGCTGCTCCCGGCCGAGCTGCACAACCTCTACGGCCCCACCGAGGCGGCGATCGACGTCACCGCGTGGCCGTGCGGTGCCGACGCGCTGGAGGGGCTGCCGCGGGTGCCGATCGGCGAGCCGATCCAGAACCTGTCTTTGTACGTGCTCGACGACCGGCTCCGGCCGGTGCCGGTCGGGCTGCCCGGTCAGCTGTTCATCGCCGGGGTCGGCCTGGCCACCGGGTACCTGAACCGGCCCGCGCTCACCGCCGAACGCTTCGGCCCGGACCCGTTCGGCCCGCCCGGCTCCCGGATGTACGCGACCGGTGACCTGGCCCGCTTCCGCCCGGACGGCACCCTGGACTTCCTCGGGCGGATGGACGGCCAGGTCAAGCTGCGCGGCCTGCGGATCGAGCTCGGGGAGATCGAGGCCGAGCTGCGTCGCCGGCCGGAGGTGCGGGAGGCCGCCGTGGTCGTCCGCGAGGACAACCCCGGCGACAAACGCCTGGTCGCCTACCTGGTGGCGCCCGGCGGCGTGGACGACACCGCGCTGCGGAGCGCGCTGCGGAGCGTGCTGCCCGACCACTTCGTGCCGGCCGCGTTCGTCGAGCTGCCGGCCCTGCCGCTGACGCCGAGCGGGAAACTCGACCGGCGGGCGCTGCCGGCCCCGGTGATCCGGCGCGACACGTCGACCGCGCTGGTGGAGCCGCGCACCGACACCGAGCGGCTGATCGCCGGTATCTGGTCGGAGCTGCTCGGCGTCGACACCCTCGGTATCGACGACGACTTCTTCGACCTGGGCGGCCACTCGCTGATCGCCACCCAGGTCGCCGCGCGGCTGCGTACGGTCGCCGCCGGTGGGGTGTCGGTGCTCGACCTGTTCGCGCACCGCACGATCCGCGACCTCGCGGCGCTCGTCGAGCAACCGGCGCGGGCACGGGGGCCGCGCCGGTTGCTCAACGAGCTCACCCGGGAAGTCCCGGCCGCGCAGCGGGTGGCCACGCTGGTCTGCGTTCCCTACGGCGGCGGCAGCGCGGTGGTGTACCAGCCGCTGGCCGACGCGCTGCCGGCCGGCTGGTCGCTGTACTCGGTCGCGATCCCCGGCCAGGACATCGGGCTGCGTGAGGACCCGCTGCCGTTCGACGAGCTGGCCGCGCAGTGCGTCGCCGAGGTGATCGAGCGGATCGAAGGCCCGGTGATCGTCTACGGGCACTGCGGGGTGGGCTCCTCGCTGGCCGTCGAGACGGCCCGGCGGCTGGAGGCGGCCGGCCGTGCGGTCGAGGCGGTCTACATCGGAGCGGTGTTCCCGTTCGCGCGCCCCACCGGCCGGGTGCTGTCGCTGCTGTCGCGGATCGCCGGGCGCGAACGGCTGCTCGGCAACCGGGTCTACGAGAACTGGCTGCGCTCGATGGGCGTCGACATGGCCGAGCTGGACCCG
The DNA here is from genome assembly GCF_039524755.1 of Cryptosporangium japonicum. Classification (NCBI taxonomy): domain Bacteria; kingdom Bacillati; phylum Actinomycetota; class Actinomycetes; order Cryptosporangiales; family Cryptosporangiaceae; genus Cryptosporangium; species Cryptosporangium japonicum. The sequence goes on along the minus strand of NZ_BAAAGX010000010.1, from coordinate 180,224 downwards.
GCCGAGTCGGACGTGATCGTCGCGAACATGCGGAAGGCCTCCGAGATCGCGGAGGAGTACTTCACCGGGTTGTTCGCCGGCGGCGGCGCCGGGCTGCGTGCGCCGATCGTCTCGGTGGTCGGCAACCGCGACCCGCAGACCGAGTTCTACCAGGAGCGCTACCGCGAGTGGCACTTCCTGGCCCGGTCCGCATCGCTCGTCGTCCTGGACGAGGGCGGGCACTTCTTCCTGAAGTACCGGGCCGCCGAACTCGCCGAGATCGTCACCACCGTCCACCGCACCGACGAGCTCCGGCGCGACGCCGAGAACGGGTGGCGGGTCGAGGGCCGCTCGACCGCGCCGCCGGCCGGGCCCGGCACGCCGCCCGCCCCGGCCGCGTCGGCTCCGGGGGGCTCGCCGGGGCCGGAGCCGAGCCTGCGCCGCTTCGGGACGGTCGCCGCGGCACAGCTGGTCTCGATCGTCGGCTCGGCGCTGAGCGAGTTCGCGATCCCGCTGTGGATCTACACGCAGACCGGCTCGCTGGTGAAGTTCGCGACGTTCGCGGTCCTCGGCCTGGTGCCCGGGATGCTCGTCGCGCCGTTCGCCGGCGCGGTCGTCGACCGCTACGACCGGCGCCGGGTCATGCTGCTCGCGGACGCCGCCGCGGGCGGCAGCCAGGCCGTGCTGCTCGGCCTCGCGCTCACCGGCAACCTCGGCGTCGGCGCGATCTACGTGCTGCTCGTGACGCTCTCGGTCGCGCTGACGTTCCAGCGGCTGGCGTTCGCGTCGGCGGTGCCGCAGCTGGTGCCCAAGCGCTACCTCGGGCACGCCAACGGCGTCGTGCAGATGAGCTTCGGCGCCGGACAGTTCCTGGTGCCCCTGGTGGCGGCCGGGCTGCTGGCCACGATCGGGCTGCCCGGCATCCTGCTCGCCGACGTGCTCAGCTACGGCGTCGGCATCGCGGTGCTGCTGTTCGTGCGGTTCCCGAACACGATGGCCTGGGTGCGGCGGGAGACGTTCTGGCAGGAGGTCGTCGGCGGCTGGCGCTACTCGCTGGGAGCCGGTGGCCTGCGCCCGGTGCTGCTGTTCTTCGCGGTGCTCAACCTCTTCATGACCCCGCTGTTCCTGCTGCTCTCGCCGCTGGTGCTGTCGTTCTCCGACCTGGAGGCGGTGGCGCGCACCAGCATGGCCGGTGGCCTGGGGGCGGTGCTCGGCGGGTTGCTGATGAGCGTCTGGGGCGGGCCGCGGCACGACCGGGTGCGCGGGATGCTGCTCGTCGTCGGAGGGCTGGCGCTGTTCAGCGCGGTGCCCGGTCTGCGCCCGAGCGAGTGGCTGGTGGCCCTCGGCGCGTTCGGGATGTCGTTCGGGCTCACGCTGGCCAACGGCGTCTACACGACCGTGGTGCAGGTCAAGGTCCCGCAGCGCTACCACGGCCGGGTGTTCGCGGTGAACACCGTGATCGCGTTCTCCACGATCCCGATCGGCTACGCGGTCGTGGCGCCGCTCGGCAGCGCGCTGCTGGAGCCGCTGATGGCCCCGGACGGGGCGCTCGCCGGCAGCGTCGGCGCGCTCATCGGCGTCGGCGAGGGCCGGGGGATCGCCCTGCTGTTCCTGCTCCTGGCGGCCGCGATGGTCGCGCAGGTGCTGATCTCGCTGCGCCTGCCCAGCCTGGCGCGGTTCGACGACCGGGTGCCGGACGCGATGCCCGACGACCTGATCGGCGCGAAGGCGCTGGCGGAGAAGAAGAAGGAGCGACGGAGATGAGCACCGAGCGTCAGTACGAGGTGGTCCTCAACCTCGAAGAGCAGTACTCGATCTGGCCGACCGACTACGACCGGCCCGCGGGCTGGCGGGCCGAGGGCACGGTCGGCACCCGGCAGGAGTGCCTCGACCACATCGACACGGTCTGGACCGACATGCGTCCGCTGACCGCGCGGGAGGCGTCGTAGATGGACGCGACCGAGTCGACGGTCGCCCGGATCTGGACCGACCTCGGGCTGCGCCCCACCTCGGCCGACGACGACTTCTTCGCGCTCGGCGGGCAGTCGCTGACGCTGGTGCGGTTCCTCGCCCGGGTGCGTGAGGAGCTCGGCCTGGAGCTGCCGGTCGACGCGCTGTTCGAGACCGACCTGACCGTCCGGGCCGCGGCGAACGTCGTCACGACGGCCCGGCTGGACGCCGCCGACGCCGACGACCTCGCCCGCGCGCTCGCCGAACTCGACGGGATGTCCGAGGCCGAGCTGGCGGCGCTGCTGGCCGAGGGCGGGTGACGGATGCGGGTGCTGTTGGCCCAGAACATGCGGTACCTCCCCGGTCACGGGGGCGCCACCAAGTCCAACCGGATGCTGCTGGAGGAGTTGGCCGCCGCCGGGCACCGCTGCGTGGCCGTGGCGCCCGGTGACGCCGACACGGTGTTCGAGCACCGCGGGGTGGAGGTGCACACGGTCCGGTCGGTCGCCCGGATCGCCGCGGTGGCCGCCGCGGAGCGTCCGGACTGGACGCTCGTACCCTCCGACGACCCCGGGCTGGTCGTGCTCGGCACCGCGCTGCGCGCCACCCCGGGACGGGTCGTCTACCTGCTGCACACGCTCCAGCAGGCCCCGTTCGGGCCGCGGTCGTTCTACCCGGGCGGCTCCGGGCTGCGGCTGGTCCGGCGCTGCGCCGGGGTGGTGGCGGTCAGCCGCGCGGCCCAGGAGTACGCCCACCGCTGGGCCGGGCTCGACGCGACGCTGATCCGGCCCCACGTCTACGGCCCGGGCCCGCACCCGCGGCTCGGCCGGCCGGACACCGGCGCGGTGACGCTCGTCAACCCGTGCGGCGTCAAAGGCCTCGACGTCCTGCTCGGGCTGGCCGACGCCGAGCCGGACGTGCCGTTCCTCGCCGTGCCGACCTGGGGAACCGACGCCGCCGAGCGCGCCGCGCTGGCCCGCAGGCCCTCCATCGAGATCGCGGCGCCGGTGGACGACATCGCCGACCTGCTGGCCCGCACCCGGGTGCTGCTGATGCCCTCGCTCTGGGACGAGACGTTCGGCTACACGGCGGTGGAGGCGATGCTGCACGGGGTACCGGTGCTCGCCGCCGACGTCGGCGGCCTGCGCGAAGCCAAGCTCGGCGTGCCGCACCTGCTTCCGGTCCGCACCATCGAGGCCTACCACCCGCAGCGCGCCGACGAACCGTACCCGCGACCGGTCGTGCCGCCCCAGGACCTGGCCCCGTGGCGGACCGCGCTGCGCCGGCTGCTGGACGACCCGGACCACTACACCGCGCTGGCCGAGCAGGGCCGGCGCGCGGCGGCGGAGTTCGTCGGCGGTCTCGACGCCCGGGCCCTGGAGCGGTACCTCACCGGCCTCACCCCGGCCGAGCCGCCGCCGCCCACCGCACCCGACCCGGCCCGGCGACGTGCGCTGGCGGCCCTGATCGCCCGGCGGAAGGTGGCGACGTGAACCCCGACGACCTGCGGATGATGCTGCTGATCCGGCACTTCGAACTGGCGCTGCTCGACCTGTTCGCGCGGGGCGAGGTGCACGGCACCACGCACACCTGCCTCGGTCAGGAGGCCGTGCCGGTCGCGCTCAGCCCGCTGCTCGACCCGGACGACTTCGTGTTCAGCAACCACCGGGGCCACGGCCACTACCTGGCCCGCTTCGACGACCCGGCCGGGCTGCTGGCCGAGATCCTGGGCCGCGACGGCGCGGTCAGCGGCGGGGTGGGCGGGAGCCAGCACCTGCGTCGCGGCCGGCACCTCTCGACCGGGGTGCAGGGGGAGAGCCTGCCGGTGGCGGCCGGCACCGCACTGCACCTGGCCCGCTCCGAACCCGGGCGGCTGGCCTGCGTCTACGTCGGCGACGGCACCTGGGGCGAGGGCGCGGTCTACGAGGCGCTGAACATGGCGGCGCTGTGGCGGCTGCCGCTGCTGGTCGCGGTCGAGCACAACGGCATCGCGCAGAGCACCCCGACCGGTGCGGCGATGGCCGGCACGATCGCCGGCCGCGCCGCCGCGTTCGGCGTCGAGCACCTCCACGTCGACGCGACCGGACCCGGTGTGTCCGTGCCGCGCGACGCGCTCACCGGGCCGGTGGAGCGCGTGCGCCGGGGCGCGGGGCCGCTGGTGGTGGAGTTCGCGACCCGGCGCGCCGGCCCGCACAGCAAGGGCGACGATCCCCGCCCGGCCGACGAGCTCGACCGGTTGCGTGCCGAGGACTGGTACGCCCGGCTCGACGGACCCGAGTTCGACCGGCTCGACGCCGAGCAACGTGCCCGCGTCGCCGCGGTCGTCCGCGACGTCACCGCCCGCCCCCCGGCCACCGGCCGCGCCGCCGCGGAGGTGGAGCAGTGGCAGCCCGTCAGCGTGTAGCCGAGCACCTCAACGCCGCGCTCGGGGCCGCGCTCGCCGCCGACGACCGGCTCTACCTGCTCGGCCAGGACATCACCGACCCCTACGGCGGCGCGTTCAAGATCACCCGCGGGCTCTCCACCCGCTTCCCGCGCCAGGTCGTGGCGACGCCGATCAGCGAGGCCGGTCTGGTCGGAATCGCCAACGGCCTCGCGCTGGCCGGGAACCGGGCCATCGTCGAGATGATGTTCGCCGACTTCGTGACGCTCGCGTTCGACCAGATCGTCAACTTCGCGGCCAAGTCGGTGAGCATGTACGGGCAGCGGCTGCCGATGCCGGTCGTCGTGCGATGCCCGACCGGTGGCCGGCGCGGCTACGGCCCGACGCACAGCCAGAGCCTCCAGAAGCACTTCCTCGGTGTGCCCGATCTGGACGTCTACGAGATCAGCCCGTTCCACGACTGCGCCGACCTGTTCACCGGCGTGCTGGGCCGCGGGGTACCCGCGCTGGTGTTCGAGGACAAAGTGCTCTACACCGGGCTCCGGCGGCCGCCCGGCACCGCCGACGACCTGTTCCGTTACGACCTGGTGGGGCCGTGGCCGGGTACCGCGGTGGTCCGCATCGCCGGCATCGACCCGCCTGACTGCGTGTTGATCACCCCCGGCGGCGTCGCCGAGCGTGCGCTGGTGGCGATGCGTGAGCTCCTGATCAGTCGGGAGATCACGTGCGAGCTGTACGTGCCGGCGCGGCTGGACCGCACGGCGCTGGAGCCGATCCTGCCGGCCGCCGCCCGGGCCGGTCAGGTCGTGATCGTCGAGGACGGGACGGCCGGTGGCACCTGGGCCGCCGACCTCGCGCACCAGCTGCACACCGCGCTGTGGGGACAGCTGCGCGGGCCGGTGCGGGTGGTCAGCGCGGCCGACGGCGTGGTGCCCGCCGCCGCCCATCTGGAGGAGGAGGTTCTCGTGCAGGCCGGAACCATCAGCGCGACCGTGCAGCGGGGCCACCGGTGAGCGAGCTGCGCGTTCCCCGCCTGAACTCGAACGACACCGAGTACACGCTGGTCGAGTGGCTGGTCGCGACCGGGGAGCCGGTGCGCCCGGGTGACCTGGTCGCGACCGTCGAGACGTCGAAGGCGACCGAGGACCTGGCCTGCGCCGACGCCGGGGTGCTCCGGCACCTGGTCGCGGCGGGCACCGAGTGCGCCGTCGGCCAGGTCATCGCCACCGTCCTGCCGGTCGGCGCGCGCGTGCCCGACGGGCCGCGGCCGGGCACGCCGGGGCCCGAAGGGGAGCCACTCGCGGGCGAGCCGATCGTCACCGAACCGGCCCGGCGGGTGATGGCCGAGCGGGGGATCGACCTCGCCGCCGTCCGCGCCCTCGGCCGGCCGGTGATCCGGGTGGCCGACCTCGACGCGCTGACGCCGCCCGACCCCGGCCGGACCGAGCCGCTCTCCCCGGTGCAGCGCGCGGTGGCCGCCGTGGTCAGCGAATCGCACCGGTCCGTGCCCACCGGCTTCGTCGCGATCGCGGTCCCGGTCGACGACGCGCTACGCCACGCCCGTGAGCTCAGCCGGACCCACCGCTGCCTGATCGGGCTGCCCGAACTGGTCGTCGCGGCGCTCGGCGCCGTCGCCGACCGGTTCCCGCACTGTTTCGGCGCCTACGTCGAGCCCGGCGCCGTCCGCCGGCCCGACCGGATCGACGTCGGGGTGACGATCGACGTCGGACAGGGGCTGCACGTCCCGGTCGTCCGGGACGTCGCCGCGAAGCCGGTCGCCGAGGTCGCGAAGGAGCTGATGCGTCACCGGCTCACCGCGCTGCGCGGCAGCTTCCGGCCCGCCGACCTGACCGGGGCGAACGTGCTGCTCGCCCTGCACACCGACGACGACGTGACGGTGGCCGTGCCGATCGTGCTCCCGGGGACGGTCTGCGCGGTCTCGCTGGCCGGGGTGCAGCCGGTCGTGCGGCTCGACGCCGACGGTGCACCGGTGACCCGGTCCGTGGTGCAGCTGGGGGTGGCCTACGACCACCGGGTCGTCAACGGGGCCCAGGCGGTGGAGCTGTTGCGCGCGGTGCGGGAGGTGCTGCTCGCGCCGGTGCGCTGATCGAGGGACGGCGAGGTCGTGCGCGATAAACGGAACGCGGCGTCCACACTATGCTGCATCGGGCAGGATGGACTTCAGCCGACGGAAGGCAGAGGAATGACCAGCGGCCCCAAGTTCGACCTGCAGGCCCGGTTACGCACTGACCAGCCGGCCGGCGCGCGCATGTGGGACTACCTGCTCGGGGGCAAGGACAACTTCGCCGCCGACCGGGCCGCCGCCGACGCCGTCGTCGCCCGCCTTCCCGAGATGGCCGAGTTCGCCCGGGCCGGCCGCCGGTTCCTCGCCCGCGCCGTGGAGTTCCTGGCCGGCGAGGCCGGCATCCGCCAGTTCCTCGACATCGGGCCGGGCCTCCCCACCGTCAACAACACCCACGAGCTGGCCCAGCGCATCGCGCCGGAGTCGAGGGTCGTCTACGTCGACAACGACCCACTGGTGCTGGTGCACGCCCGTGCGCTGCTGACGAGCAGCCCCGAAGGGGCCACCGACTACGTCGACGCCGACGCCCGCGACCCGGAGAAGATCCTCCAGGCCGCGGCGGCCACCCTCGACTTCTCGCGCCCGATCGCCGTCATGATGATCGGCATCCTCGGCCACGTCCCCGACGACGACGATCCGGCCGGCATCGTGCGCACCATCGTGGACGCCCTGCCCAGCGGCAGTTACCTCGCGATCAACGACAGCATCACCACCCCGCAGAACGACGACGCCGCCGCGACCGCCCACCGCCAGGGCGCGGTGGACTACACCCTGCGCACCGTCGAACAGATCACCGCGTTCTTCGACGGTCTGGAACTGGTCGAGCCGGGCGTCGTGTCGAACCCCCGGTGGCGCCCCGAGCCCGGCACCGACCCCGCCGAGCTGGCCGTGTACTGCGGGGTGGCCCGCAAGGCCTGAGTTTCGACCGGCGTCGAGTGGGCAGTTGTCTCCTCCGGGAGACGACTGATGACACTGACCCGCCCCCTGGTCACCGCCGCGGCCGCGAGCTACGCGGCCAACACGGCCTTCGGCACCGCGGTTGCCGCCGGCCTGATCGACAACGCACGCATCCGCTGGGTGCACCACGCGCTCTACGCCGCGACGGTGTCGCTGACCGCGGTCGCGCTCGTCGCCGGCGCCGCCGAGCGGCGTGCCGCCGGTCTGGCGCTGCTCCCCGCGGTCGGTCCGCTGGCCGCGTTGCCGTACGCCGGCGGGCGCCTGCGCCGGCACGCCGCGCTGGCCGGGACGGCCGCGCCGGCGTTCGTGGCCGCACTGGTCCTGGTCCGGAGGAGAGACTGATGGAATTCCTCGACGTGCTGCGTCGCCGCAAGACGACGAACGGGGCGTTCCTTCCCGACCCGGTCTCCGAGGAGCACCAGCGGTTGCTGATGGAGGTCGCCGGACGGGCTCCGTCGCAGCTCAACAGCCAGCCGTGGCGGTTCGTGATCGTCGAGGAACGGGCGACGATCGAGGCCATCGGCAGGATCAGCGGCGAGAGCATGACCACCGCGATGTCCAACGGCACGTTCTTCGAACGCTACAAGCCGTACTTCCGCTTCAGCCGCGAGGAGATGGAACGTCGTCGCGACGGGATGCTGTTCGACCGCCTGCCCGCACCGCTGCGCCCGTTCACCGGCCAGGTGTTCACCTCGCGCGGCCAGCGGCTGATGAACGTCCTGCGGGTGCCGCAGAGCCTCGGCGAGGAGAACCGCAAACTCGTCGCCGGGTCCCCGCTGCTCCTCGGCGTGATGCTCGACCGGGCGGAGTACCGGCCCGGCGAACTGTCCTCGTTCTACTCGGTGTTCAGCATGGGCGCGGCGATGGAGAACGTCTGGCTCACCACGGTCGAGCTCGGCATGGGCATCCAGTTCGTCTCGTTCCCGATGGAGGTACCGGGCCGCTGGGACGAGATCGTGGCCCTGCTCCAGGTGCCGGACGACCTGGAGCTGATGGCCGTCTACCGCCTCGGGTACCTGCCCTCCGAGCAGCGCCGGCCCCCGATCGACTGGAGCAGCCGGGAGCGCAAACTGCCGTCCCAGTACGTCTTCCGCGGCACCTGCGCGACGCCGCAGGAAGGCTGGGACGACAGCGTCACTCCGCCCCCATGACGAGGCCCTCGATCGTGTGCTTCTGCGTGATCGGGGTCAGCCGCTCCACGACCGGGCAGGTCAGGTGGGCGCGCACGTCGGCCGGGAGCGCCGCCCAGTACCGCTCGGTGACGGCCAGGTCGTGCTTGTCGTCGTTCGTCGCGTCGGCGGCGTCGACGCCGAGCACCAGCACCGGCCGCGCGAGCGGCGACCGGTTCGCGGTGCCGCGGTGGATGGTCAGCGCCGACCGGGCGGAGATGTCGCCCCGGCGCGGGTACTTGCGCACGGCCAGCGCCTCGTAGCGGTCGTAGCGCGACCGGGGCGGGAACATGCCGTGCTCGAAGTCGGGCTCGTCGTCGAACTGGGTGCCGGGCGCGATCTCGAACGGGCCCATCTCGTCGGTGGTGTCCACCCCGGTCAGGTTGAACGCCAGCGAGTCGAGCCGCCGGTCGGTGCGGGTCACGTCGGGCATCGGGAAGTCGCGGTGCCAGGGCTGGGCGACCGCGCCGGCGAACGGGATGTCGAAGCCCAGCTCCACGATGCGGTAGTCCTCGCCCAGCACCGCCGCGCAGACCGCCCGCACCCACGGGTGCGAGACCAGGTCGACGAAGCCGCTGAGCTGCTCGGGGTGGATCTCCACGTAGTACCGGTTCGGGCCGCGGCCGACCGCACCGCCCGGCCGCGCCCTGGCCTCGGCGAAGGCGGCCTCGATGTCGGCACGCATCCGGTCGGCCCAGGCGACGTCGAAGGCGCCGGGGAGCGCGGTGATGCCGTCGGTGTAGATCGCGTCCCGTGCGGTGTCGGCGGTCATGACCCCAGCCTGCAACATGGACGGCGCTCAGGCCAGGGCGCTGGTCACTAACGCGAACGCCGCGACGATGACGGCGACACGCACGTAGTGGAGGCGGTCCCAGCGGCGGCTCTGCTCCTTCCAGTCGGCGGGCCGGTTCTCCGGCGTCCACGTCTTGGCCCGGTTGTTGATCGGGACGAGCAGCAGGACCGACATGACCACGCTGACGACGAGCAACCCGGCCGCGGTGAGGACCAGACCGGTGCCCGGCTCCGACCACCCGGCGACGGCCCAGCCCGCCGCCAGGACCAGCGACGTGATGTACCAGACCGGCATCGCCGCGCCGAGCATCCGGCCGCCGTGGGCCCGGCCGAGCTGGCCGGCGTCGCCGGGGAGGGCGTCGAGGATCGGGTTGAGGACGACGGAGACGGCGAGTTCCACGCCCACCATCAGGCCGACCACGACGACGGTGACAACTGCGAGGACGTCGAGCACGATGACCACCTTGATCTAGCGCTGCTAGCGGATGTGCCAACGCTAATACTATTGCCGCTCGATTGTCTAGCGGTGCTAGGATCCATCCATGTCGGTCCAGGAACGCAAGCAGCGTGAGCGCGCGGAACGTGAGCGGCTCATCGTGGCCACGGCTCGGGAACTCGCCGAGCAACAGGGGTGGGACGCGGTCACCACCCGGCTGCTCGCCGAGCGCATCGAGTACAGCCAGCCCGTGCTCTACAGCCACTTCCGCGGGAAACGCGAGATCATCGGCGCGGTGGCGATCGACGGTGCCACCGAGATGGCCGCGGCCGTGCGGGCCGCGGCGTCCGGCGCGCACGGTCCCCGCGAGCGGGTCGCCGCGCTGGCCAACGCCTACCTCGACTTCGCCGTCCGCAACCCCGCGGTCTACGACGCGATGTTCCAGCTCGACGGCGGCCTCGCGTTCGCCCGCGACGACACCCCCGAGCCGCTGAAGGACGCGTTCGCGGCCCTGAAGGAGAGCCTCGGCGCGGTGGCCGGCGACGGTGTCGACCCGGGCCTGTTCACCGAGGTGTTCTGGGCGGCACTGCACGGGGTCGCCACGCTGACGAGGGCCGGGCGGCTCCCGCCGGGCGACACCGCCCGGCGGGTGGAACTCCTGGTCGACCGCCTCGCCGTCCCGTGACGTCGGTCGACCACTCCGGAGTGTCGGTAGTGGCCCGGCGGGACGCCGTCCCGGCGGCGGAACGCGGCGGTGAACGCGAACGGCGTCGCGTAGCCGCTGCGCCGGGTGCTGCGCCCGGGCGGAGTGCTGCGGCATCGCGACCTGGAGCGGCCTCGACGACAGCCCGTCCACCCGGTTCGGTCCCGACGCGGACCGGTCGGCGTCCGTGGCCGGCTTCGGGCCGAGCCGGCCGCGGTTCGACGACTCGGGGGTCGGGCTGACTCAAGGGCCGGGGACCGACACCTCCACGGTCTCCACCCGGCCGGCTCGCACGCCGGTCTCGGACGGCTGCCAGCTGTTCGCCGTCAGCAGGTACAACGTCCGTCCGCCCAGCGCGCAGTCGGCCGGCGCCCGGTCACCGACGTCGATGCGGTCGGTGACCTCGCCCCCGTCACGGACGCGCAGGAACCGCCCGTTGCTGATGTCCGCCACCCAGACGCCGCTCTCCGCGTCGACGCACAGGCCGTCGGGGGTGGCGCCGGCCGGCAACGGCGCCCACACCCGCCGGTCGACCAGGTCGCCGTCGCCGGTGATCGTGAACGCGGTGAGCCGCGCCGCCCACGTCTCGGCGACGACGAGCGTCCGTGATCCGGGCAGCACCACCGCCCCGTTCGGGAAGACCAGGTCGTCGCGGGCCACCCGGGCCCGGCCGTCGGGCTCCAGCACGAAGATCGGCCCCGGCCGCTGCGGGGCGTCGGCGTAGAGGTCGTACCCGAAGCCGCCGACGTACACCCGGCCGTCGTCGTCGACGACCAGGTCGTTGATCGGGGCGTCGGTGTGGCCGGAGAGATCGGCGAAGACGCTCTGCGTGCCGTCCGGGCCGACCCGGATCACCAGCCGGCGCGTCATCGAGCTGACCAGCAGCGAACCGTCGGCGCTCCAGCCGAGCCCGGACGGCTGGTCGTCGATGCGGGCCACCACCTCCGGTGGTTTCCCGGACGCCGGGTCGGCCCGGAAGACCTCGCCGGTGTGCATGTCGGAGAACCAGAGCCGTCCGTCCCGCCAGCGGGCGCCTTCGGGGAACCGGAGTCCGTCGTAGAGCTTCATCGCCGCACCTTTCGGAGTCGGAGCACACCGCGGCGCAGGCCGGGCGCGTCCACCGCGACCACCCCCGCGAGCAGCAGCGCGTAGAACAGCTGGCTGACGTAGGTGGGCAGCGCGGCCACGGTCACGACCTGCGCCAGGAACGCGATCGTCAGCGCACCGGCCAGCAGGCCCAGCACGCTTCCGCGCCCGCCGGCCAGCGAGACCCCGCCGAGCAGGGCCGCGACCGCGGCCAGGATGAGCGGCTGGACGCCGGGGTCGGGGTTGGCCGAGCCCAGGCTGAAGTTCAGCAGCGCGCCGCCGCCGGCCGCGAGCAGACCGGAGGTCGCGAACAGACCGACGAGCAGCCGGTCGTCGCGGACGCCGGAGACCCGGCTCGCGCGGCGGTCACCGCCGATCGCCCGGATCTCCCGCCCCCAGCGCGACCCGGCGAGCACCAGCGCCAGCACCAGGAACACGACGAGGGCGAGCAGGCTGCGCGGCGAGAACACCTGCAGGACCGGCCGGTCCACCCAGAGCGTCACGTCCGCGTTGTCGAACGTCTTGCTCAGCCCGCCGGAGAGCGAGCTGGTCAACCCCAGCAGCGTGATGTAGGTCGCCAGCGTCACCGGCATCGAGGAGATCCGGAACCGCGCGACGACGACACCCTGCAGCACCCCGACGGCGACGCCGGCGGCCAGCGCGAGCAGCAGCCCGAGCGCCCAGTGGTCCTGGCCGTAGGTGACCGCGAGCATCCCGCCGAACGCGTACGTCCCGACCACCGACAGGTCGAACTCACCGGCGATCATCGTGAGCCCGAGCGCCAGGATCAGCGGCCCCAGCCGGGCCAGCACCTGCAGCGCGTTGTACGCGTCGAACGGCGTCAGCAGCTGGCCGGTGCGCAGCGGGAGCGCCGCGAAGACGAGGAGCGTGGCACCGAGCGCGACGCCGGGGACCAGGACTTCCGGCCGTGCGAACCGGCTCATGGGCGGCCTCTCGTCGTGCGGAGGTGCACCACGAGGATCACGGCGAGGACGATCAGGCCCTTGACCATGATCTGTGCGCCGGTGCTGTACCCGCGGAGCAGCAGGATGTCGGAGACGGTCGCGATCAGGAGCACGCCGGCCAGCGTCCGCCGGGCCGATCCCTTGCCGCCCGCGATCGGTGTCCCACCGGCGAGCACCGCGGCGATCGCGTCGAACGTCAGCGTGCCGCCGAGGTTGATGTTCGCGCTGGTGTTGAACGCGCCGCTGAACGCGGCGGCGATCGCGAACAGTGCCCCGGCCAGCACCCAGGCGACCGTGACCACCCGGCCGACCGGCAGGCCCGCGGCGCGGGCCGCCGGCCGGTTCTCGCCGGTCAGGTAGAGCAGCCGGCCGAAGACGCTGCGGTCGAGAACGGCCTGCACCGCGACGGTGAGCAGCACCAACGTGAAGACGCTGAGCGGGAGGCCACCGGGGGTCGCGTTCAGCACGGTGTAGCCGGTGCCGGTGGGGGACACCGACGTGCCGCCGCCGACCCCGGTCGCGAGCCCGGTCAGCGCGAAGCCGGCCGCGATCGTCAGCACGATCGGGTTGGCCTCCCCGTACCCCACCACCAGGCCCTGCAGACCGGTGATCAGCGCACCGGTGACGATCGTGACGACCAGGGCCACGACCAGCCCGGCCGACTGCACGGCGAGGAACACCATCGCGCTGACCGCGACCGACTGGGAGATCGCCAGCGAGACCGACGTGCCGCCGATCACGATCAGCGTCAGCCCGAGCCCGGCGATGCCGATCAGGCTGGCCGAGGTGAGGATGGCCTTGACGTTGTCCAGGCTCAGGAAGCGCGGGGTCGACGCTCCGACGGCGAGGAGCACGAGCAGCGCCGCGACGGGGAGGACGTCGGTCCGCCGGGGACGGACGATCCGCCGCTCGGCGGTGACCGCGCTCATCCGGGTTCCGTCCCGTGGGTCATCTCGTGCAGCAGGACGTCACCGGGGACGGCCTCGTCGTGCCGGGCCACCGTGCGGCCCTGGTACATCGTGACGACGACGTCGGCCAGGTCCACCAGCTCGTCGAGCTCGGTGGACGAGAACACCACCGCGACGCCCTGGGCGGCGGCGTTCCGCACCAGGCCGTGCACGGCGGCCCGGCCGCCGACGTCGACACCGCGGGTCGGGTCGTCGAGCAGGAGCACCCGGGTGCCGGACCGGTCCAGCGCGCGGCCGACGAACGCCTTCTGCTGGTTGCCGCCGCTGAGCCGGCCCACCGGCCGGGCCAGCTGGTTCGCCGGGAAACCGCACCGCTCGCCCAGCCGCGACGCGGTCTCCTTCCAGCGGCGCGCGCCGACCAGGCCGAACCGGCTGAGCGCCGGGATCCGGGTCACGAGCAGGTTGACCCCGGTGGAGCGGTCGAGGAACAGGCCTTCGGACTTGCGGTCGTTGGACGCGAACGCGATCCCCGCGCGGGCGGCGGCCACCGGGTCGGCGGTGCGCAGGCGGGCGCCGCCGACCGTGACCTGGCCGGCCAGCGCCGGGTGCAGGCCGGCCAGCCCGCGCAGGACGTCCGAGGCCCCGGAGCCCAGCTGCCCGGCGATCGCGTAGATCGTGCCCGCGCGCACCCGGAGGGACAGGTCGCCGAACCGGCCGGGCACGCTCACCGACGTCAGCTCGAGCACCGTCTCGCCGGACTCCGCCCGGGTCCGCGGCGCCGACGCCGGGCTCTCGCCGAGCATGTGCCGGATCAGCGCGGGCACGGTGAGCGCGTCGGCGTCGCTGGTGGTGACGACCGCGCCGTCGCGCAGAACGGTGACCCGGTCGCAGAGCGCGAGCACCTCACCGAGGCGGTGGGAGACGAACAGCACCGCGCAGCCGGCCGCGGCGACGCTGCGCACCGCGGCGTAGACGTGCTCGCTCTCGACGTCGGTGAGCGTGGCGGTCGGCTCGTCGAGGATGACCAGGCGGGCGCGCTGGCCCAACGCGCGCGCGATCTCGACGAGTTGCCGCTCGCCCAGGCCGAGCGTGGAGAGCCGCTGCTCGGGGCGCACGTGGGTGAGCCCGAGGTCGTCGAGCATCCGCCGGGCCCGGCGGTGCTGGGCCCGGCGCCGGTTGAGCCAGCCGGCGTCGCGGTCGCCGAGCAGCAGGTTCTCGGCCACGGTCAGCGACGGGACCACGCTCAGCTCCTGGTCCACCAGCGCCACCCCGGCGGTCTGGGCGTCCCGCCGGGTCTTCAGCTCGACCGGGACGCCGTCGACCGCGATCGAGCCGGCGTCCGGGCTCTCCTGGCCGGAGAGGAGCCGGACCACGGTGCTCTTGCCCGCGCCGTTGTGGCCGCAGAGCGCGTGGATCTCCCCGGCCCGCAGCTCCAGCTCCACCCCGCGGACCGCGACCGTGCCGGCGTACGACTTCGACAACCCGTCGACCCGGATCAGGCTCATGCGTTGCTGCACTGGGCCGCGAACTGCTCGACGTTCTTCGCGGTGACCCGCTCCTCGCGGACGGTCTCCTTCTTCGGCGGGTTCTCCCCGTTGAAGTACCGCAGCACGTAGTCGGCGGTCTGCTCGGCGATCGTGCCCGGGTCCTCGGTGGCGGTGCCGTAGAGCGTGCCGGCCCGGATCGCGTCGATCCCGGCCTTGAAGCAGTTGCTGCTGGTCACGACGAGCCCGTTCGGTCCGGCGACCGGACAGCCGGCCTGTTTCGCCGACGCGATGATCGGCAGCGCCATGTAGTCGGCCATCCCGTAGGCCGCCTGGATCCCGGCGCAGCCGTACTTCGCCAGCAGCTGGGTGGCGAGCTGGCCGGAGCGGGCCGGGTCCCAGTTGCCGTCCTGCACGTCGACGACCTGGAACTGCGGCGCGGACGCCATCTCGGCCTCGAAGCCCTTCATCCGGTCCTGGGTGACCAGCGACGAGGCCGTGCCCGTGATCACGAAGACCTGGCCGGACTTCTTCCCCTGCGCGGTGAGGCCCTCGATGATGTTCTGCGCGGCGGCGGTGCCCAGCGCGACGTTGTCCGAGACGACCTGCATGACGTCGCCGTCGACCTTCGGGTCCGGGCGCCCGTCGAAGACCAGCACCGGGACGCCGGCTTGCTTGGCCTTCCGGATCGGCACCGCCATCGACGTGGTGTCGAGCAGCGCGGTGACGATCAGGTCGGGTTTCTCGGCGATGGCCTGGTTGAAGTTCTGCACCGCGGTGCCGGGGTCCATCGTCGTCAGGTCCTTGACCTCGACGCCCTCCGCGGTCAGTTTCTTGGTGAAGACGCCGTTGAAGTAGGCGCCCCACTGGTTCGTGCTGCCGTACCCGACAAAGCTGACGGTCTTGCCCTTCGGGCCGCCGGTGCTCGCGCTCGTGGTCTGCGGGGAGCCGGCGCAGCCGCCCGCCGCCAGTAACGCCCCGGTGAGCCCGAGGGTGACGACGACGCGGCGCCAGGGTCTGTGCGGCATGCCGGACTCCTCAATCACGTACAGCTCCGATTTGGACGTAACACATCAGTGCGGGCCGGTCGCTCGTGTTCTTCCAGGCGTGCCGGGTGCCGAGCTGCACCACGCAGGTGCCGGGGGTGAGCGTGACCTGCGCGCCGTGGTCGAGCTCGAGGCGCAGTTCGCCCTCGAGGCAGATCGCGTAGTCGACGGTGTCGGTGGTGTGCATCCCGTCGCCGTCGTCCTCGAACGGGTCCAGCAGCCCGGGCAGCGTGTCGGCCACCTCGCTCCGGACGGTGCCGGGGTCCGGGGCGTCGGGGGCGTCCGCGTGCGGAGCCCAGCGCAGGAAGAGCGCCCGGCTGCCCCCGAGGCCGGGGAAGTAGGGCCGCAGCACCGGCGACGGGTTCGGTGAACCGACCCGCGCGGTGCCGTCCGGGGTGCCCCACAGCAGGAAGAAGTCGGCGCCGGGCAGCGCCTGGACGCGTACCGGTTCGGGGTGGCGGTCCTCGACGAAGACGGCGTGGCCGTCCGGGGTGTGCCCGGTGACGATCAGGCGCGGTTCAATCGGCACGCTGGCCTCCCAGCCGTTGGCGGAGTGTCTGTTTCGACCATTTGCCGGTCGCGGTCTTCGGGATCTCGTCGAGCAGCTCCACGCGTTCGGGGATCCACCACGAGGCGACCCGGCCGCGCAGGTGCGCACGCACGTCGTCGCCGGTGAGGTGCACACCGTCGGCGGGAACCACGCAGGCCACCGGGCGCTCGCCCCAGCGGGGGTCGGCGACGCCGACGACGGCCGCCTCACGCACCCGGGGATCGGCCATGATCGCGTTCTCGAGCTCGACCGACGAGATCCACTCGCCGCCCGACTTCACCAGGTCCTTGGTGCGGTCGACGATGCGCAGGTAACCCCAGCGGTCGATCGTCGCCACGTCCCCGGTACGCAGCCAGCCGTCGCTGGTGAACGAGTCCGCGCCGCTGTCGGCGCCGTAGTAGGCGCCGGCGATCGTCGCCCCGGCGACCTGCAACTCGCCGGGTGTGGTTCCGTCGCGGGGCTGCGGCACCCCGTCGTCGGCCACGACACGCAACTCGGTCAGGGGCACCGCCGGGCCGGGCGTGCCGAGCAGCAGGCGCCGCTCGTCCCCGGTCAGCCCGACGTGGTGGGTGCCCAGCCGGGAGGTGGTGACGACGGGGCTGGTCTCGGTCATGCCCCAGGCGTTGGTCAGCGGGATCCCGATCGTCTTCTCGTACGCGTGGGACAGCGCGTCGTCGACCGCGCCGCCGCCGCACGCGATGTGGCGCAGGCTGCCCAGGTCGGAGCCGGCCAGCAGCGGCACCAGGTCACGCCAGACCGTGGCGACGGCGGCGGAGAACGTGACCCGGTGGCGGGAGAGCAGGGTGACCAGCTGCTCGGGTGCGGTGTGCGGCCCGGGCAGCACCAGGTCGGCGCCGCACTGCATCGCGGCGTAGGGGAGACCCCACGCGTTCACGTGGAACATCGGCACGATCGGCGCGACCACGTCCTTCTCGCTCAACGCGAACACGTCGGCGCCGAGCAGGAGCAGGCTGTGCAGCACGACCGACCGGTGGCTGTAGAGGACCCCCTTGGGGTTGCCGGTCGTCCCGGACGTGTAGCAGAGCGACGCGGCCGCGTTCTCGTCCGGAACCGCGAGCTCCAGCGGCTCACCGCTCCGCTGGGCGAGCAGGTCCTCGTAGTCGAGGATCCGCGGGTCGTCCGGGAGCGGGAAGTCCCCGCCGTCGTCCATCACGATCACGTGCCGCACCGACCGGAACGACGAGACCAGCGGCCAGACCACCGGCAGGATCGTCCGGTCGACGAAGAGGACGTCGTCGGCGGCGTCGTTCACGATGAACGTGATCTGGTCGGCGAAGAGGCGGTGGTTGACCGTGTGCAGGATCCGCCCGGAGGCCGGGATCCCGAGGTAGAGCTCGAGGTGACGCTGGCTGTTCCAGGCGAACGTGCCGACGCACGCGCCGGGCGGCACGCCGAGGTGGTCGAGCGCCCGGGCGAGCCGGCGGACGCGCGGCGCCACCTCGCTCCAGGTCGCCACGGTGTCGCCGGTGACGACCCGCTTGTGCCCGAAGTTGGTCTCGACGCGGGAGAGCAACGTCGGAATCGTCAGCGGACGGTCCTGCATCAATCCGCGCATCACGCGCCCCCTCGTTGTGGCACGGGTCACACCTGTGTTCCGCAGAACTCTAGGAGGGTGACGAGGCCTCGGTGAGGGATGATCACTCCACTTCCGTGGCCACCGAGGTGGAGGAGTTTCCCACCGTGAGCGAGTCGCCGGACCTGGTGTCCTACCGGCGGCGGCGCGAGCGCGAACTCAGCGCGCTCTACGCCACCGCGCGGTCACTGACCGCCCTGGGCGAGCCCGACGCGGTGCTGGAGTCGATCGTCCGGGAGGCGCACGAGCTGGTCGGCACCGACTTCACGTACCTCTCGCTCGTCGGCCCCGACGGCAAGCTCACGCTGAAGGCGTCCCAGGGCACGATCTCCCCGACGTTCCAGGAGGCCAGCGTGCCCTCCGGTACCGGCGTGGGTGGCCGGGTCATCGCCACCGGCGCACCGGCCTGGGTGAGCAACTACCTGGAGACCACCGACGTCCCGCACGACCGCACGTTCGACGGTCTCGTCGTCCCGGAGGGCATGGTCGCGCTGCTCGGCGTCCCGCTGCTGGTCGGTGAGGAGGTGATCGGCGTGCTGTTCGCCGCGGACCGCACCGAGCGCCCGTTCGAGCACGACGAGGTGGCGCTGCTCAGCGCGTTCGCCGACCACGCGGCGATCGCGCTGAACAACGCGCGGCTCTACGACGAGAGCCGCTCGGCCCTCAAACAGCTGCAGGCCGCGTACCGGACGATCGAACACCAGGTCGCGGTCACCGAGCGGGCCCAGGCGGTGCACGAGGCCCTCGCCCGGGTGGTGCTGACCGGCGGCGGCGCCGACGAGATCGCCCGGCTGCTCGTCGAACACCTGCGTGGTGAGGTCACGGTCTTCGACCGGGCCGGCGCGGTCACCGCCCGGTGCGCGGTGGGGGCGGCGATCGGGCCGTCCCCGGCCGACGTCGTCGAGCAGGCCCGACGCACCGGGCGGTGGGCCACCGCCACCGACGACGACGACGGCAGCTGGCACAGCGCGGCCACGGTGCAGGCGGGCGACACCTACCTGGGCGCGCTCCTGCTGTCCCGGGACGAGGAGCCCAGCGCGGTCGACCTGCGCACGCTGGAGCGGGCCGCCCAGATCATGGGGCTGCTCATCCTCAAGGAGACCGCGGTCGCCGAGGCCGAGGAGCGGGTCAGCGGCAGCCTGCTCACCGAGCTCCTGGTCTCCACCGCGCCGGTGGGTCCGGCCCAGCGGGCCCGGGCCCACGCCCGGGGGGTGGACGTCGCGGCGCTGAACGTGGTGGTCGTCGCCGCGTCGGAGACCCGGCCGGC
>NZ_BAAAGX010000010.1:153165-160858 GCF_039524755.1 Cryptosporangium japonicum | reverse complement strand
CCGCCGGCTGCACGCGATGTCGGCCGAGTTCGGCGGCCTGGCCGGTGAGCACCTGGGCCGCGCGGCCCTGCTGGCCGCCTCGCCCGACCCGGCCGGGCTCGCGGCCACCATCCACGCCCGCCTGCGCCGGGAGCTGGGCTCGCCGGTCCGGGTCGTCGCCGAGGCGACGGACGCCGACGACCGGGGCCGGGCGTTCGAGATCGCCGGTCGGTGCTGCGACCTGATGCCGAGCCTCGGCGCGTCCGACCGGGGTTCGACGACCGAGCCGTACGCGCTCTACGCCGCGTTGTTCGACGCGCGCCGCGCGCCGGACCTCGACCGGTTCCTCGCCGACGCGCTGCAGGGGCTGCTGGCCTACGACGCTCAGAAGTCGACGCGACTCGTGCCCACGCTGTCGGCCTGGTTCGAGCATTCCGGCAACCTGACCCGCACCGCCGCCGCGCTCCACATCCACCTGAACACGCTGCTCAAGCGGCTCGAGCGGGTGACGAGCATCCTCGGCACGGACTGGCGCGAGCCGGACCGCGCCCTGCGCCTCCAGGTGGCGCTGCGACTGCACGCACTGCGGAGCCAACTCTCCTAGCTCCTCTGTGGAGCTCTTGCGTCAGCTAGTGACGGCTGCCACAGTGTCTGGCACCGAGTGTCGCTCTTGGACCAATCAGCGGCACGGCGTGCTCTCCAGGAGGTGCGCAATGAGGCGGATCCTGACTTTTTCCCAGCGTTTACGGTGGATCACCGCGGGTGCTGTGCTCGTCACCGCGGTGGTGAGCGCGCCGACGCCGGCCGCCGCGGCGCCGGGCTGCACCGGGCTCGCCGGGCTGGCGATACCGGCGTCGGTGATCGGCGAACCCACCCGGGGCGGGCGCGTCGAGTCGGCCGCGCCGGCCACCAAGGACACCAACGGCACGACGGTCGGGTACTGCGCCGTCCGCGCGGTGCTCCACCCGATCGACCGGTCCGCTCCGGACATCACGCTCCAGATCGGAATGCCGGCCCGGTGGAACCACCGGACGCTGATGTTCGGCGGCGGCGGGTACGACGGCACGGTCCCCGACGTCACCCAGAACGTGCCGTTCGGCCGGCCCGACCAGCCGACGCCGCTGGCCCGCGGGTACGCGACGTACGGCAGCGACTCGGGCCACCGGGCCGGGCCGACCGGATCCTTGGACGGCTCGTTCGGCGTCAACGACGAAGCCCTGCGCAATTTCGCGGCCGGCGACGCGCTGAAGAAGACCCACGACGCCGCCAGGTACCTCGTTCGCCGGGCCTACGGTGCGGCGCCCGGCCGCGCGTTCTTCGCCGGCGGCTCGACCGGCGGCCGCGAGGCCCTCGTCGTCGCGCAGCGCTGGCCGGACGCGTTCGACGGCGTGATCTCGGCCTACCCGGCCTGGAACAACGCGGCCGAGATCCTGTTCCTCGGCCATCTCGCGCGGGTGATGTCCCGCCCGGGCGCGTTTCCCGGGCCGAAACAACAAGCCCTTCTCCATCGCCGCGTCCTGGCGGCGTGCGACGGGCTCGACGGCGTCGAGGACGGAATCGTCTCGAACGAGAGAGGATGCCGTTTCGATCCGCGGGTGCTGCGCTGCCCCGGCGAACCGGACTGTCTCTCGGACGCGCAGATCGCCGCGGTGACCGCGGCCTCCACCTCGTTCCGGTGGCCGTACCGCATCGCCAGTGGTGAGCGGCACTATCCCGGGTTCCCGCTGCTCTCGGGCGCGGACATGCGGACGCCCTATCTCGGTTTCGGTACGTCCGCTCCGGCCGATCCGATGCCGGCCACGAGCGCGTACGGATTCCAATTCTGGGACCAGTGGGTGAAGTATTTCCTGACCCGGGATCCGCAGCAGAATTCGCTCGCGATCGACCCGGCCCGACCCGGGAAATGGCAGTCCCGAATCAGTTACTTGTCCACTGTCCAGGACCGCAACGACGCCGATCTCCGTCCGTTCGCGCGGTCCGGTGGGCGATTGCTGATGCTGCACGGCGCCGCCGACGAACTGGTCTCGCACCGCTCGACGAACGATTACTACGAGCGGGTGCTCGACACCGCCGGGCGCCGGACGACCGATCAGTTCCTGCGCTACTACCTCGTGCCGGGCGCGAACCACGCCAACGTCGGGGCGCCGGCGTTCGCCGCCGGCTGGGACTCGCTGACCGCA
This sequence comes from Cryptosporangium japonicum, assembly GCF_039524755.1. Classification (NCBI taxonomy): domain Bacteria; kingdom Bacillati; phylum Actinomycetota; class Actinomycetes; order Cryptosporangiales; family Cryptosporangiaceae; genus Cryptosporangium; species Cryptosporangium japonicum. The sequence goes on along the minus strand of NZ_BAAAGX010000010.1, from coordinate 158,699 downwards.
CTCGAGCGGTGGGTCGAGAACGGACGGGCACCGGTCGACCCGGTGACCGCCGACACCCGGGACGGCCGCACCCGTCCGCTCTGCGAGTACCCGCGCTGGCCGCGGTACCGCTCCGGCGACCCGGCCCGCGCGCAGAGCTTCGCGTGCGTGCGATGACGCCCCGGGTGGCGGTACGCACACGGGGCCTGACCAAGGAGTTCCGGGGCTTCCGCGCGGTCGACGCGGTGGACCTGGAGGTGTCCGAAGGCAGCGTGCACGCGCTGGTGGGGCCGAACGGGGCCGGGAAGACCACGCTGTTCAACCTGCTGACCGGCTTCCTGCCCCCGACGTCCGGGTCGATCACCGTGTTCGACGAGGACGTCACCGGCCGGCCACCCGAACGGGTCGCGCGCCGGGGCGTGGCCCGCTCGTTCCAGATCACCAGCCTGTTCGAGACGTTGACGAGCCGCGAGCACGTGGAGCTGGCGCTCGCGGGACGCACCCGCGAGGGGTTCCGGTTCTGGCGGTCGGAGAAGCTGCTGGCCCGGCGTCGGACCCGGGTGGACGAGCTGCTCGACCAGGTGGGGCTGGCGGCGCTGGCCGACAAACCGGTCGGCCTGCTCGCGTACGGCCGGAAACGCGCGCTCGAACTGTCGCTGGTGCTGGCGCTGGAGCCCCGGGTGATGCTGCTCGACGAGCCGACCGCCGGCATGGGCACCGAGGACGTCGACCGCACGATCGAGCTGGTCCGGCGCATCGCCACCGGACGCACCGTGGTGTTCGTCGACCACAACATGCACGTCGTCGGCAGCCTCGCGGACCGGGTGACGGTGCTGCAGCAGGGCCGGGTGCTGGCCGAGGGCGGGTACGACGAGGTGCGCGCCGACGTCCGGGTGATCACCGCCTACCTGGGCCGGGCCGAGCATGCTTGAGGTCACCGGCCTGACCGCCCGGTACGGGCAGGCCCAGGCCCTGCACGGCGTGGACCTGCGGGTGGGCGAGGGTGAGGTCGTCACGCTGGCCGGACGCAACGGCGCCGGCAAGACCACGCTGCTGCGCTGCCTGATCGGTCTGCACCGGCAGACCGGTGGCCGGGTGGAGTTCCGGGGCCGCGACCTGGACGGCGTCCCGGCCCACCGGCGGGCCCGCGCCGGCCTGGGCTGGGTCCCGGACGACCGCGGCATCTACGCCGGCCTCACGGTGGAGGAGAACCTGCTCCTCCCGCCGGTGGTCTCCGAGCGGGCCTGGCCGCTGGAGCGCGTCTACGAGACGTTTCCCGCGCTCGCCGAACGACGCCGGGCCCCCGGCACCACGCTCTCCGGCGGCGAACAGCAGATGCTGGCCCTCGCGCGGGTACTGCGCACCGGCGCCCGGCTCCTGCTGCTGGACGAACCCTCCGAGGGCCTGGCCCCGGTGATCGTGGCCCGGATCGGGGCGATCATCCGCGAGGTCAAGGCCACCGGCGCCGGTGTGCTGCTCGTCGAGCAGAACGTCACGTTCGCCGCCACCGTGGCCGACCGGCACTACCTGCTCAGCCAGGGCCGCATCGTCGAGGGCGACCTCCTCGAGCACCTCGGCCTCTGAGAACCCGATGGGGAGACCACGATGAAGAGCAAGCGACTCCTGGCCGGCGCCACGACGGCCGTACTGCTCCTGGGTGCCTGCGGCCAGGGCGGCCCCGGTTCTTCCGGGGGCGATTTCACCGGGGACAAGCTCGTGCTGGCGGTGCTCAACGACCAGTCCGGCGTCTACAAGGACGCCTCCGGGCCCAACTCGGTGAAAGCCGTCGAGATGGCGGTGGCCGACTACCGGAAGAAGTACGGCGACAAGGCGGTCGTCGACACGATCGAGGTGACCTCCACCGACCACCAGAACAAGCCCGACATCGCCAACACCAAAGCCGCCGAGCTGTACGAGCGCGGGGGAGCGGACGTCATCCTCGACGTGCCCACCTCGTCCGCGGCCCTGGCCGTCGCCACCCAGGCCAAGAACCACAAGAAGCTGTTCCTCGACGTCAGCGCGGCGACCACCGCGCTGACCGGCGCGCAGTGCAACAAGTACACGTTCCAGTGGGCCTACAACACGTACATGCTCGCCCACGGCACCGGCACGACCGTGACCAAGAACGGCGGCAAGAACTGGACGATCCTCTATCCCGACTACGAGTTCGGGCAGAACATGACCAAGTCGTTCACCGCCGCGATCACCAAGGCCGGTGGGACGGTGCAGAACTCGATCCCGACACCGTTCCCGAACGAGAACTTCGCGACGTTCCTCACCAAGGCCGGCAGCACCAACCCCGACGTCATCGGCACGATGCACGCCGGCGGTGACCTGATCAACCTGGTCAAACAGTTCAACGACTCGGGGCTGAAGGAGAAGGGCATCGAGCTGGCCGTCGGGCTGATGCTCATCACCGACATCCACTCGCTGGGCGTCGACCAGTTCGCCGGCACCATGTTCACCGACGCCTGGTACTGGAACATGGACGCCGAGTCGCGTGCCTGGGCCGACCGGTTCAAGGCCGGGACCGGGGCCCGGCCGACGTTCGAGCACGCCGGCAACTACTCCGCGGCCCTCCAGTACCTCGAGGCCGTGCAGGCCGCCGGTACCGACGACGCCGACGCGGTCGTCGGCGAACTCGAGGGCAAGAAGGTCAACGACACGTTCCTGCGCAACGGCGAGATCCGCGCCCGGGACCACTCGGTCGTCCACGACGCGTACCTCGTCCGGGTCAAGAAGCCCGCCGAGGTGACGGAGGACTGGGACTACGAGGAGATCGTCACCACGATCCCCGCGGCCGAGGCCTTCGCGCCGCCGTCCGGGTGCTCGATGTGAACGCGCTGCTGCAGTACACCGTGCAGGGCCTGGCGGCCGGGAGCTTCTACGCGCTGGCCGCGCTGGGTCTGGCGATCATCTTCGGCGTGCTGGGCGTGGTGAACTTCGCCCACGGCGCGTTCTACATGCTCGGCGCGGTCACCGCGGCGGTGCTGCTCGACTCGTTCGGCCTCTCCCTGTGGTGGTCGCTGCTGGTGGTGCCGATCCTGATGTTCGGCTTCGGCGTCGTCGTGGAGCGGTTGCTCGTGCAGTGGCTGTTGCGCCTCGACCCGCTCTACAACTTCCTGCTGACGTTCGGCCTCACGCTCGTCGTCGTCGAGCTGGTCAAGCAGCGGTACGGCGTCTCCGGGCTGCCCTACGAGCTCCCGGGCGCGCTGCGTGGCCGGGCCGACGTGGCCGGCGTGGTGCTGCCGTACTACCAGCTGTTCGTGCTGCTGGCGTCCGCGGTGGTCTGCGCACTGGTCTGGCTGGTGATGACGCGGACCCGGGTCGGCATGATCGTGCGGGCCTCGACCGAGAAGCCGGAGCTCGCCCGGGCCCTCGGCGTCGACGTCGGCCGGTGGGTGACGCCGGTCTTCGGCTTCGGTGTCGCGCTCGCCGGGCTGGCCGGCGTGCTCGCCGCACCGTTCCGGGCGATCACCGCCGAGATGGGCAACAGCTTCGCGATCATCCTGTTCGCGGTCGTGGTCATCGGCGGGCTCGGGTCGATCGTCGGCGCGGTCGTCGCCGGGTTCCTGGTGGGGCTGGTCGAGGCGTTCGGGCAGGCCTACGCCCCGACGTTCGCGCAGATCCTCATCTTCGTCCTGATGGCCGTCATCATCCTGGTGCGGCCGGCCGGGTTGTTCGGACGCGCGGAGGCGACGGCATGACGGTCACCGAGGCCCCGGCCGCGGGCACCGACGCCCCCGCCGCGGGCCGCCACCCGCGGCGGCGCTGGATCCTGCTCGCCGCCGGGCTGGCGGCCGCGCTGGCGTTGCCCTGGTTCGTCTATCCGCCGGTGGCGATGGACATCGTCGCGATGGCGCTGTTCGCGATCGCCCTGGACATCCTGCTCGGCTACACCGGCCTGCTCTCGTTCGGGCACGCCGCGTTCTGGGGCAGCTCGGCCTACGTGACCGGCCTGATCGCGACGCGGGCCGGGGTGCCGTTCCCGGTCGCCGTCGTCGGTGGCGCGGTGTTCGCGATGGTCCTGGCGCTTCCGCTCGGGTACCTGTCGGTGCGCCGGTCGGGGATCTACTTCGCGATGGTGACGCTGGCGTTCGCCCAGATGGTGTACTTCGTCGGCTACCAGTGGAGCGACCTGACCGGCGGCGAGAACGGCCTGCAGGGCGTGCCGCGCGCGTTCTTCGGGATCGAGCTCGTCGAGACCAACTCGTTCTACTTCTACTACGCGGCCCTGCCGATCCTGCTGCTCGGCATGTGGGCGGCCTGGCGGATCGTGCACTCGCCGTTCGGGCGGGTGCTGGTGTCGATCCGCGACAACAGCCAGCGGGCCCGGGCGCTCGGCTACGAGGTGGACCGGTACAAGCTCGTCGCGTTCGTGCTCTCGGCCGGGTTGACCGGGCTGGCCGGCGGGGTGTTCGCGATCAACCACGGGTTCGTCGCGCTCACCGAGCTGCACTGGAGCACGTCGGGCGAGGTCGTCCTGATGACCGTGCTGGGCGGCATCGGCACGCTGTGGGGCGGGATCCTCGGGGCGTTCCTGGTCGTGATGCTCGCCGACTACCTGGCCTCGTCCGGGTTCCACGGCATCGACCTCGTCACCGGCTCGGTCTTCGTCCTGGTGGTGCTGCTCTTCCGCCGGGGGATCTGGGGTACCGTTCGTCACCGATGGCACAACCGGCGGTGACCCCGCGGAAGATACTCGAGACCAAGTACCGGATCTCGGAGACCGCGATGGCCCTCTTCCTCGAGGAGGGGTACGCCAACGTCACCGTCGAGGCGGTCGCGGAGGCGTCCAGTGTGTCCCGCCGGACGATCTTCCGGCACTTCGAGAGCAAGGACGAGCTCGTCTTCCCGGACCACACCGAACGTCTCGGCCTGGTCGGGCGGTGCCTGGACGAGTCCGCTCCCGACGCCGATCCGGTGGAGGCGGTCATCGCGGCCACCGAGGAGTCGCTGCGTGAGTTCATCAGCCGCCCCGACCTGGTGCTCCGCCGGTACCAGCTGACCCGGGTCGTGCCCGAACTCCGCAAGCGCGAGGTCGTCGAACACGAGCGTTACGTGGCCCTGACCCGGTCGTACCTGCGCGACCACCTGCCGGCCGACGCCCCGCCGTTCCAGCCGATGGCGCTCGCCGCGCTCATCGACGCGATCCACCGGTCGGCGCTGGGCAACTGGGTACGTACCGGCGGCGCGACCGATCCGCTCGCCGAGCTGGCGGCGGGCATGGAATGGGTCCGCCGCCTCGTCGATCACCAGTCGACGTTCTCGTCCGCCCCGCTGCTGCTCGCGGTGCTGCCGGACACCCCGCACACCCGTCGCACGCTGACGTCCCTCAAGGCCGAGGCCGAGGATCTGCTCTAGGCCGTGTCCTGTGAATCTCGCTGGCGGCGGCTGAGCGGAGCCGCAGCCGAGCACGGATTCGCAGGACACGGCCTAGCTCGTGCGCTTCCGCGGGGGGCCGGAGGCCGCCGCGTGGGCGGCGCCGCGACCGGTCGCGCGTGCGACGATCCGGCCGCGGCGGAGCCGGACGGTGGCCTCGGCGGTGGCGTCGG
>NZ_BAAAGX010000010.1:129741-153150 GCF_039524755.1 Cryptosporangium japonicum | reverse complement strand
CCGGCCGCGGCCGCGGCGGCCCCGGTGTCGTCGACGACGACGTCCACGTCGGGCAGGCGGCCGATCGCCTGGCGCACCCCGGCGGTGAGCTCGGCGAGGCGGAGCCGGACCAGGGCGCCGAGCTCGGCCGGTGCGCTGGTCACGATCGCCACCGCGACGCGTTCGCCCGGCCGCGCGGCCCGGATCGCCTCCTCGGCGGCACCGAGGCGGGCGGCACCGAGGACGACGAACACGTCCGGCTCCACCGGCAGGTCGACCGGGCACTCCCAGGGCCGGCCGACGGTCGAGGCGGGCCGCACGAACGCCAGGTGCGGTGGGTCCCACCGGTCGCCGAGATCGAGGCCGGCGAGGTGGGCGCAGGCCTGCGCGACGTCGAACGGGTCGACGGTGCCCGGCGCCGCCTCGGCCCGCCCGGCGGCGCCGTCGAGCAGCGTCAGCACCAGCTCGGCCAGGCGGACCCGGCGGACACCGGGGCGCCGGGGCGGGCAGAATTCCAGGGCCAGCCCCAGCAGCACCGCCTCCAGCCGGTGGAGCTCACCCAGCACCGCGGCGACGCCGGGGCTGGTCACCGCGGTGGCGGGGCTGGTCACCGCGGCGGTGCCGGGGCGGCCGGGCGGAGCCGGGACGAAGACACCGGTCAGGGACCGCAGGCGGAGCCCGGCGTCGGCGGGGGAGTCGCCGGAGAGCGGCAGCCGCGCCAGCCGGACGCGGGCGAACGACTCGAGTGCGCGGACGAGCGTCGGCGGCTCGGCCGGCCCCGGCGCGGTCGCGGACGCGTTCACCTCGGCCAGCAGCACCGCGAGGTAGAGCGCGCGTTTGCTCGGGAAGTTGGAGTACACCGCGCCCCGGGTGAGCTCGGCGCGATCGGCGATCCGGTCGACCTTGGCCTCGGCGTAGCCGTGTTCGGCGAACTCCTCCCGGGCCGCGGCGAGCACCGTTCCACGGGTGTGTTCCTGCTGCTGTGCGCGGGTCAGCCGGGCCATGGGCCGAAGATACGCCGTGGGCTCATCTCGGCGGATCCGCAGTCACGGAGTGGTCCGCGGCGACGAGAAGCACGGTCAGATCGAGGCGAGGGGCGGTCCGGCGGGCCGGACCGCCCCTCTGCTAGCGTCGCGTCCCGTGAGCCAGAGCGGCAGCCAGGCGGCGGCGTTCTTCCGGGAGCTCGCCGGCCATCGGACCGTCTGGTACGTGCGTGACGCCCACGGGAGTCCCGCGCCGGAGACCTCTCCCGGTGTGCGGGCCATGCCGTACTGGTCGTCCCGGGCCCGGGCCCAGCGGGCGGCTGCCGTCTGGGGCGGCGATCTGCGCCCCGCTTCGCTCACCCTGGAGACCTGGAGAACCAGTGAGCTTCCGTCGCTCGACGCCGAGGGGTACCGAGTGGGCGTCAACTGGACCGGCCCCCGACTGACCGGCTGGGACTTCTCCGTCAACGAGGTCCTCAATCGGTTGGCCCACGCCCTTCGGGAAGGCCCCTACGCGGACGCCGACCGAAGCTGACGGCCACCGCGACGCCCCCTGAGCCCGCCCGGTCCCGGCGCTTACCGCGTGGGGGCGAGCTCGGCGGACGACGCCGTCTCGGTGCGGTTGCGGCCGTTGCCCTTGGCCCGGTACAGCGCCCGGTCGGCGCCCTCCAGGAGCGCGTCGGCGTCGAACCGTCCGTCGGCCGCGGCGACGCCCGCGCTGAACGTCACGCGCAGCACGCCGTCGCCGGCCGGGAACGGGCGGGCGGCCACCCGGGCCCGCAGCGCCTCGACCCGGGCCCGGCCCTCGTCGGCGGTGACGCCGGGGAACACCAGCACGAACTCCTCGCCGCCGTTGCGGGCCACCACGACGCCGGGCGGCTGGCCCTCGGACAGCTCGCGGGCCACCCCGACCAGCACGTCGTCGCCGACGGCGTGGCCCCACGTGTCGTTGACGTGCTTGAAGTGGTCGATGTCCACCAGCGCGACACAGATCCGCTCGCCCGCGCGCTCGGCCAGGGCGTCGGCGAGGTAGCGGCGGTTGTGCAGGCCGGTGAGCGGATCCCGGACGGCCTGCTCGGCCAGTTCGGCCCGGAGCGCCTCGATCGTCTCGAGCTGACGGCGCAGGTTCCGCTGCTGCCGGTTCGACGCGGTGACGTCGCGGCTGAGCAGCGCCCAGCCGACGCACGACCCGGCCCGGTCGCGGAGCACGATCAGCCGGATCTCGAGGTCGATCCCGAGGCCCGAGGCGTCCTCGACCAGCATCGTGGTGTCGCGTCCGGGGTCCGGCTCGATCCCGAGCCCGAACTCCTCGATCCGCACGTCGTGCCGCCCGGTCAGCTCCGGGTCGAGGCCGTCGAGCAGCCGCCGGGCAGCCCGGTTGAAGTCCCGGACGTACCCGGCCCGGTCGACGATGCAGAAGTAGTCGGAGAGCTCGTCGATCACCTGCTCACGCGCCACCGGACGCAGGTCGAACGACTGCCGGTCCAACACGACACGCAGCACGACGACCGTGGACGCCATCCCGACCAGCGTCAGCTCGACGCCGAGCGGCACGACCTCAAGCGCGACGAAGTTCACGACGATCGGCGGCAGCGCGATCGCCACCATCCAGCCCAGCTTGCGCTTCTTCCGCTGCGGGGCCGCCGGGTCGACCAGCCCGAAGTGCAGCGTGCTCCAGATCGTCAGGAAGTACAGGAACATCAGGTGCGCCCAGTACAGCGGGCCGACCTGGACGACCCAGACACCGAGCGCGTTCTGGGTGACCGGGCCGAAGAACAGGTGGTGCCAGCCGTCGGTGGCGGCGAGGGTGGTCGCGACGACCGGCTCGATCGAGAGCAGCACGATGCGCCGCCGGGTCGACCAGGACGGGTTGCCGATCGTCCAGACCAGCGCCGCGTACGAGGCGATCAACGCGCCCTGCGGGGCGACGCCCACCGTGGCCAGGACCCGCAGCGCGGTGACGTCGCCGGTCAGCGTCGACGCGCACGCGACGACGGCCAGCAGCGCGATGCCGCCGGCCAGCCCGGCCAGTGGGCGGGCCCCGATGCGGTGCGCGCGGCCGTGCCACGCGGCCACCACGGTGTGGGCGCCGATCGACGCGACCACCCCGTAGGCGAGCGTCATCAGCTGCGGCCACATGGCCCCTCGATCCTCTTCCGTGTCGTCCTTCCCGTATCGGCAGCGGCGCGTCCGAGCTGAGCCGCGGCCGTACCCCGCGCGACCGTCGGAAAAATTCACGCGGCCGGCACCAATCCGCATGCTCCGCGGTCCCGAAGACCTCATGTGACACGGATGAGAACGCTCGGCCTCGGAGCCGCGACCGGGATGGTCGCCGCCGCCGCGGCCCTCGGGTCGGCCGAGCCGGTGGCCGCGCTGATCGGGCGCGGCACCTCACCCGTGGTCGCGGTCGGCCTGGCGGTCATCGACCTGGTGCCCCGGCCGGTCAAGGACTTCGGCATCCGGACGTTCGGGCAGCACGACAAACTCGCGCTGCTGACCGGGGTCGTCGTCCTGCTGGTGCTGTTCGCGGTGGGGTGCGGCCTGGTGTCGCGGCGTCGCCGGTGGCTCGGCGCGGCCGGGGTCGCCCTGTTCGGCGTGGTCGGGATCCTCGCGGCGGTGACCCGGCCGGGCGCCGGGCCGCTCGCCTGGTTGCCCTCGCTGATCGGAGCGGCGGTCGGCGTCGCGGTGCTGGTGTTTCTCGCTTCTCCGGGGGCCGCGGTGGGGTCGGCCCCGTCGACCAGCGGGAACACCGGCCCGTCGCGCCGCCACTTCCTCCTGCTCTCGGGCACGGTGGTGGTCGGGGCCGCGGCGCTCGGCGCGACCGGGCGGTTCCTGGGCGGCCTGCGTGACGTCGCCCGGGAGCGGCTGACGATCACGCTGCCACGGGCGGCCGACCCGGCGCCGCCGCTGCCCGCCGGCGTCGATCTGCGGCTGCCCGACCTGACGCCGTTCCTGACCCCGGAGAAGGACTTCTACCGGGTCGACACCGCGCTGGCCGTGCCCCAGCTGTCCACCGACGACTACCGGCTGCGCATCCACGGCCGGGTCCGGACGCCGCTCACGCTCACCTACGCCGACCTCCTCGACCGCGAGCTGGTCGAGCGCGTGATCACGCTGGCCTGCGTCTCCAACGAGGTCGGGGGTGAGCTCGCCGGTACCGCCCGGTGGCTCGGCGTCCCGCTGGCGTCCCTTCTCGACGAGGTGCAGCCGGAGGACGGCGCCGACCAGATCGTCAGCCGGTCGGTCGACGGCTGGACCTGCGGGACACCGACGTCGGTGGTCCGCGACGGCCGCGACGCGCTGATCGTCGTCGGGATGAACGGCCGGCCGCTGCCGATCGAACGGGGCTATCCCGTCCGCATGCTCGTGCCCGGGCTCTACGGGTACGTGTCGGCCACCAAGTGGCTGGTCGACCTGGAGCTCACGTCGTTCGCCGACGTCGACCCGTACTGGGTCGAGCGCGGCTGGAAGGCGCAGGCTCCGATCAAGACGTTCTCGCGCATCGACACCCCTCGCCCCCTGTCCACGTCGAAAGCCGGGCCGATCGCGGTGGCCGGGGTGGCCTGGGCCCAGCACCGGGGCGTCGAGCGGGTGGAGGTCCGCGTCGACGGCGGCCCGTGGAACGTCGCGGCGCTGGCCCCGGTGCCCTCCGCGGACACCTGGCGCCAGTGGCGCTGGAACTGGGACGCGACCACTCCCGGGTCGCACACCCTCGAGGTCCGCGCGACCGACCGGACCGGCGCGACCCAACCCGAACGACGCGCCACACCCTTCCCCGACGGCGCGACCGGCTGGCACTCGGTCGTCGTGACCGTCGATTGATCCCCCGAGAAAGGACACTGTCATGACCCGTCTGCGTACCCGCCTGGTCGGCGCCACCGCCGCGAGCCTGCTCGCCCTGTCGATGGCCGCCTGCAGCAGCGACGACTCGTCCGGCACCGCCACCACGAGCGGCAGCTCGATGGCGGCCCCGTCGGCGTCGGCCTCGGCGTCGGCGATGCCCGCCGACGGTCCGTTCGGCGCCGCCTGTTCCGCGGTGCCGGCCTCGGGCGCCGGCTCGTTCTCCGGCATGGCGAAGGACCCGGTGGCCACCGCCGCCAGCAACAACCCGGTGCTCTCGACGCTGGTCAAGGCGGTGGGCGCGGCCGGCCTGGTCGACACGCTCAACAGTGCCAAGAACATCACGGTGTTCGCGCCGACGAACGACGCGTTCGCCAAGATCCCGGCCGCGGACCTGCAGAAGGTGCTGGCCGACAAGGCCACGCTGACCAAGATCCTGACCTACCACGTGGTGGGGCAGAAGATCACGCCCGAGCAGCTCGGCACCGCCGGTCCGTTCACGTCCCTGCAGGGCCAGCCGGTGACCGCGACGGGCAGCGGCGAGGACTTCACCGTCAACGGCGACGCCAAGGTCGTCTGTGGCAACGTCCAGACCGCGAACGCTACGGTCTACCTCATCGACACCGTGCTCATGCCGAAGTGATCGCCCGGGCCGCGCGGAGGACGGCAGCCCGTTCTCCGCGCGGCCCCGGCTGCTAACCTCGGCCTGAAACGTTTCAACGAGGGGAGATCTCGTGGTCCGTCGTCAGGTTCCGAGGCCCGCGGAGATCTTCGAACTCATGCAGTTCAAGAAACCCCAGCTCAACGGCCGGACGAGGCGGTTGGACGCGGCGCTGACGATCGCCGATCTGCGCCGGATCGCCAAGCGGCGCACCCCGCGGGCGGCGTTCGACTACACCGACGGCGCGGCCGAGGCCGAGCTGTCGCTGCGGCGGGCCCGCCAGGCGTTCTTCGACGTCGAGTTCCACCCGTCCGTGCTGGCCGACGTCGCGCACGTCGACACGTCCACCACGGTGTTCGGCGGCCCGTCGGCGCTGCCGTTCGGAATCGCGCCCACCGGGTTCACCCGCCTCATGCAGACCGAGGGCGAGACCGCGGGCGCCGGAGCGGCGGGTGCGGCCGGCATCCCGTTCACGCTCTCCACGCTGGGCACCACCTCGATCGAGGACGTCAAAGCCGCCAACCCGGCCGGACGCAACTGGTTCCAGCTCTACGTCATGCGTCAGCGCGAGATCTCCTACGGTCTGGTCGAGCGGGCCGCGCAGGCCGGGTTCGACACGTTGTTCTTCACCGTCGACACCCCGGTCGCCGGTGCGCGGCTGCGCGACAAGCGCAACGGCTTCTCGATCCCCCCGCAGCTCAGCCTGCGCACGGTCGCCAACGCGATCCCGCGCCCCTGGTGGTGGTACGACTTCCTCACCACCCCGAAGCTGGAGTTCGCGTCGCTGTCCTCGACCGGCGGCACCGTCGGCGAACTGCTCGACGCGGCGATGGACCCCACGATCTCGTTCGAGGACCTCAAGATCATCCGCGAGATGTGGCCCGGCAAGCTCGCGGTCAAGGGTGTGCAGACCGTCGAGGACGCCAAGAAGCTCACCGACTACGGCGTCGACGGCATCCTGCTGTCCAACCACGGCGGCCGCCAGCTCGACCGCGCGCCGATCCCGTTCCACCTGCTGCCCGACGTCGTCCGCGAAGTGGGTAAGGACGTGGAGGTCAGCGTCGACACCGGCATCATGAACGGGGCCGACATCGTCGCCTGCGTCGCGCTCGGCGCCAAGTTCACGCTGGTGGGCCGCGCCTACCTCTACGGGCTGATGGCCGGCGGCCGGGCCGGCGTCGACAAGATGATCGAGATCCTCTCCACCGAGATCGTCCGCACGATGAAGCTCCTCGGCGCCCACAGCCTCGACGAACTCACCCCGAAGCACGTCACCCAGCTGGTCCGCCTCGAGCCCCGCCCCCGATGACCGATTGATCACACTCGCGATGAACGACGACACGACGGGGTAGATCGAGGCGACCGGACGCTGGAAGAGAGGTATCTCATGCGCGCTCTGCTCATCGCCCTGGGTGTCGTCGCCGTCGTGTTGATCGTGCTCGGCCTGGTGATCAAGGCGGTCAAGTGGCTGCTGATCATCGGCGCGATCGCGCTCGTCGTCGCGATCGTGACGGGCGTCGTCGAAGCGCGCCGGGGCGTGCGGAAACTCTGAGTTCAGGCCTCGGTCGGCGGGGCGCTCATCGCCGCGGTCAGGAACGTGACCGCCCAGCGGCGGGCCGCGTCCTCCGCCACCGGGGCCGACCGGTTGTAGAGGTCGACCCGGTCCACGGCCGTGACGGCCAGCATGCCCCGGATCCGGAAGAACAGCTCCGGCGCCGGCAGCTCCGGCCGGGCCCGGGCGAACTCGGCGACGTACCGTTCGTGGACCGCGTCCTCGGTGGCGCCGGTCCAGCTACGCATCTCCTCGGCCGGGTCGCTGAGGATCGCCACGATCATCCGGGACCGGCGGGCGCCGGTCTCGTCGCCGGCGAGCATCCCGTCGAACATCGGGCCCGCGAAGGCCTCCACGAGGTCGCCGACCGTCGGGTCGGGCGTACGGGCGAGCAACCGGTCGAGCCCGGCGCTCTGCGCGGCGGTGATCGGTTCGATCACGCGCCGGATGACCGCGTGCAGCAGCTCGACCTTCGAGCCGAAGTGGTAGCCGACGGCCGCCAGGTTCGCTCCGGCGCGGCTGGTGATCGCGCGGATCGACGTGCCGCGGAACCCGTGCTCGGCGAAGAGGTGCTCGGCCGCGTCGAGGAGCTGGGTGCGCGTGTCGGGGGACGGCATCTCCGTTTACTATCATGCGATCGATTAAAACGAACGTATGAATGAGGCGGAATGAAGATTCTCGTGTTCGGCGCCGGTGTCCTCGGCTGCCTGCACGCCGCTCGGCTGCACGAGGCCGGGCACGACGTCGCGTTACTGGCCCGCGGCGACCGGCTGGCCGCGCTGCGCCGGGACGGCGTCCGCATCGCCGAGGGAAACGCCACCGCGGTGCGGCGGGTACCGGTGCCGGTGGTGGGGCGCCCGGACGACGCCTACGACCTCACGCTGGTCCTCGTCCGCGCCCATCAGGTCGACGCGGTGACCGAATCGCTCCGCGACGTCGGCGGCGACGTGCTGTTCCTGCTCAACTGGGCCGCCGGCGCCCCGCCGCTGCGGGCGGCGCTCGGCCCCGAACGGGTGCTTCTCGGGTTTCCCGTGATCGGCGGCGGCACGCTCGACGGTGACCTGGTCCGCGCGCGGCCGGCCGGGCTCGCCGAGCGGCTGATCCGGATGCCGGTCGGCGCCTCCGCCGCGCGCCTGGCACCCCTCGCGCGTGCCTTCCGCGCCGCCGGCATCACGGCCAGGGCCGAGCCGCGGATCGACGCCTGGCTCGCGACGCACGCGGCGTTCGAGGTGCCGCTCGGGCAGGCGGCGCTCGCGGCGGGCGGCCCGGCCGCGCTCGCCGACGACCCCGACGCGGTCCGCGTCCTGCTGCGCCGCCTGCGCGAGAGCCTGGCCGCGCTGCCCACGCCGCCGGTTCCCCGCGCGTTCGACGCGGTGCGGACGCTGCCCGAGGGCCTGCTCGTCGCGGTTCTCCGGCGCTTCCTGCGCAGCTCGGCGGCCGTGCACAGCGGGCTCAGCGACACCTCGCCGTCAGCGGCGGCCGAGTACGAACACCTGGCCGCGCAGCTGCGCGGATATCCGGCTGCGTGACCCACCGGCACCCTCTACCGTGACGGCGGTGTCCAGCACCCTCAACGTCGTCGACGTCGAAGCCACCTGCTGGGCGGGGAACCCTCCGCCCGGCTCGGTCAGCGAGATCATCGAGATCGGCCTGACCGTCGTCGACCTGGAGAGCGCGCAGCGGCGGGAACGTCACCGCATCCTCGTCCGGCCGGCCCGGTCGCGGGTCAGCGCGTTCTGCACCGAGCTCACCGGGCTCACCCAGGACGAGGTGGACCGGGGTGTCAGCTTCGCCGAAGCCTGCCGCCTGCTCGCCGCCGAACACGACGCCGGGCGGCGGCCGTGGGCCAGCTGGGGCGACTACGACCGCAACCAGTTCCTCCGCCAGTGCCGGGCCACCGCGACCGCGTATCCGTTCGGGCGGCACCACACGAACGCGAAGCTCGTCTTCACCGAGGCGCACGGGCTGCGCAAACGTCCGGGCATGGCCCGGGCGCTCGAGCTGGCCGGCCTGCCGCTCGAGGGCAGGCACCACCGCGGCGAGGACGACGCCTGGAACATCGCGGCCCTGGTTCTCGACCTGGTCCGCCGGGGCCGATGGGCCGGCTGACCACTCACTTGCGTGGTCCGGCAACACTGTGGACGCCTGAACGCGGGGGAAACACGGAGGCGAATGTGATCGGCAAGCGTTCTGTCGTGGTCTCGGCACTCGCCGCGGCGTCGGTGGTCGCCACGGTTCTGGGCGCCGCGGCGCCGGCCCGGGCCACCAGCGCCCACGGGTGCGGCTATCCGCGGGTCTGCTTCTACAAGACCAGCGCGGACTGGACCAACAACCACCCTACCGCGGCCTACCAGGACTACGGCGAGCAGGGCCTGAGCGAGCGGGCCACCAAGTCCTACTACGTGTACAACACGCGGAACGACGACTGGGCGCAGATCACGTACCAGGAGCCGGGCGCGGTGTACCGGAGCTATCTATGCCTGTTGCCGAATCGCGGCAAGGCTATCGGCACGTTGGGAGCGGCGTGGCGGATCAACATCCACACGCAGTCGGCTCCCTCGGCCGGTGATGCGTGCACGGTCCGATCCTGAGCCTGACCCGGTAAACGGGCCGGGAGCCACCACAGGCTCCCGGCCTGTTCCGCGGCCCGGGGAGACGCCTCGGCGTCAGCGCTGCTGGTCCGAGTCGGACGCGTGGACGCGTACCGGATCCAGGTGCACCTCATGAGGGCCGAAACAGTCGGCGGCGAGGGTCGCGACCGGTGTGCCGCAGAGGCACGCGCGATTCGGGCCCTCGGTCCCGCGCGGACCGCAACAACCGCTGGTGTTCGCGTAGTCCGGTAGGGGTCGGAGGCCGGCGACGTCGTTGGGATGGACGACCACGGTGCCTCGTGGACCGGTGGATCTCACCCAGACACCGTGGTCGGCGGCCGGCAGTCCGCGGGGCTGGCACGGTTGAGGATCCTCGTGGTCGTCCTGCGGGACGAACGGGGCCGTCCGGCAGGTTGTAGTCCCGGCTTTCTACGGGCGGCCGGACAGTGCGTCGCGGGCCGGGGTGAGCAGGCCGGCGAGTTCCCGGCCGTGCCGATCGCGGCGCGAAGGCGGGCTTCCCGGCGTGCAGGCCGAGCGCGAAGCCGGGCCGCGGCGGCCGGCACGACCGCCGGAACACCGCGTTCTGGACCAGCGTCAGCAGGACGAGCACCAGGAACGGCGTCCCGACGGCGAGCGCGAGTTCGAGGGCGGCGGAGTCGGTCGGTGGCCAGTCGTACGGCCGGGAACGCAGCCAGGCGTCGACGCACAAGCCGAGCGCTCCGAGCGTCAACGCGAGTGCTCGGCTCCGCCGGACGAGCCGGGTGCACTCGTCCGGCGTGCGACCGATCATCGGGCGAGAACAATCCCGTCCGACGCATGCGTGTCCCGGCACACGGAGCCGCGCGCCGACCGGGTTCTCGACGTGGAGTCAGTCGTCGGAGGTGTCTGCCGACGCGGCGATCGGTTCGAGGGTCGTGATCAGGTCGTCCAGCTCAGCTGCCGTGAGCGTGTCGTAGGCCAGCCCGGCGAGTTCGTCGGTGCGGGCCTCGATCCGCTCACGCAGCTCGCGGCCTTCGTCGGTGAATTGGCCGGCAGCGTTCACCAGGCCGCGGCGGCGCAAGCCGTCGACGGTGGCGGTCAGTTGTGCCGCGGGGAGGTGGCGCAGCCGGCTGAACTCGTCGGGTCGTTCCCCGCGGGCGAGGGCGAAGAGGACGTGGGACTCGGCGCCGCCGATGCCGTGGACGACGAGGACGCTGTTGTGGCTGTCCCCGCGGTAGTCCCGCAGGAGGTTCGTGGCGTGCCAGAGCCGGGCGACCGGCTCCTCGGGTGGATCGAGCGCCCGGAGCCCGGCGTACAGCGGCCGGCCCTCGGTCGGCGCGCTCAGGGCGGCCCGGGTGGCGAGATCGGCCGCCCGCGCCAGATCGGGAGAATCGGCGAGTTCTCCGAGGCGGGAACGCAGAGCCGCGGCGCTGGACCGCTCGCGGACGGCGATCGCCCCGTGCGGGCTGGTCTTTCCCCAGACCCACGGGATGTGGCGGGCCACCTCGCCGTCCGCGAAGTTGTACAGGACCGCGTGGACGACCTCGGGCGGCGCCAGCCCCAGGGGCGCGGCCCGGCCGGCGAAGTAGCCGTCCCAGTAATCGCGCAGGCCGAGGGCGAGGAACGCGTTGGTCGGCCTTCCGGAGAAGGTGATCGTGGCGATCGGCTCGATCAGCTCGAACATGCGGTGGATCGTGGCCCGGGGATGCGGCATCACTCGATCTCCTCCGGCGCGTCGGGACACTCCTACCCGCACTACGAACCAGCAGGCCCAGATCCGACCTCGCCGGCCACACTGATCTGCCGCCGAGGTTCGTCGACGCTCGGCCGTAGGATCGCGTCGAGTGATCCGCACGGGGGGGGCAGCATGGGTACGTGGGGTGTCGGTCCGTTCGACAATGACACCGCCGCCGACTGGTGCGGCGAACTGGCCGACGCCGCGCCGGCGCAACGGGCCGCGTTGATCCGTGATGCGCTCCGGCGGGTCGCGGAGACCGGCGACGAGTACCTCGACAGCGACGACGCGGTGGAGGCCATCGCCGCTGCGGCCGTTGTCGCGTCCCAGCTGCCGGGCGGGACGCCGATCGACACTCCCTACGCGCCCGATTTCGTGCAGCAGGGTGGCACCGTCGAGGTCGCGGACGACATCGGCGCGATCGGGGTGCGAGCGCTGGACCGGATCGTCGCCGAGCGCTCCGAGTGGCGTGCGCTGTGGGAGGAGGCGGGGGAACTGTATCCGCAGGCGCTGGCGTCGGTGCAGTCGATCCGTGCCGTCCTGGACGAGGCGAGCAGCCGGTGAACCGGCCCGGAACCGCCGCGCGCCGGGCCCGACCCCCCAGCCTTCCGGCCGCGCGCTAGCGGGGCCTCATGAAGCGTATTCGTCGGAGATCTCGGTGGCGTAGTTCTTCCACAGGGGTTTCATGGTCTCGGCGTTGACCGGCCGGCCGGAGTCGATCATGGCCTTGAAGTCGCGGAAGTACTGCACGTACAGATCCGGTGTGAACGTGTTCAGCATGACCGCGTTCTCGTCGCCGACGTTGGCGAACGTGTGCGGCGCTCCGGTCGGCACGATGACCCAGGTGCCCGGCCCGGCGTCGTACTGGTCCTCGCCGACGGTGAACCGGAACGTCCCCGCCAGCACGTAGAAGCCCTCGTCGTGCTGGGCGTGGCGGTGCTGCAACGGGCTCGGGGTGCCCGGCGGGATCGTGACCTCGGCGAACCCCAGCCGGTGGTCGGTGTGCTCGCCGTTCTCCAGAATGCGGATCCGCTGCGCCCCGCTGCCGAGGATCTCGCCCTCACCGGGGCGGACGATGTTGACGCGTGCCACGATTTCTCCTGTCTATCGGTGACCACCATCCTGTTCCGGGCCGGCAGTGCGCGTCTTGGTCGTCCGTGCACGGTTGCTGGTCGTCAGTGCGCGGGCGTTGTAGCCGTACGTCGTCTTGAAGAGCTTGCTGAAGTGGGTGGGATCGGAGAATCCCCACCGGGCGGCCACGGCGGTGACCGTCCGGCCCCCGGTGCCGGCTGGAGCACCGCCGGCCAGCTCGGCCCGGCAGCGCTCCAGGCGGCGACGGCGGATCAGGGCCGCGACGGTGAGCGGCTGGTCCTCGAACAGCTTGTGCAGCCGGCGTACGGAGATGTGGTGGGCGGCGGCGATGCCGGGCGGCGACAGGTCGGGATCGGCCAGCCGGGCCTCGATGTAGCCGGTGATGCGATCGCGCAGCCGCTCGTCCGGGGCCGGTTGCTCGTCGCCCAGCCGGGCCTCCAGTGCCACCGCGATCAGCTCGACGACGGCCGCCGCCGATCGCAGCGCCGCCGCCTCGCGGAGCTCGGTCGCCGACCGCGCCGACTCCCGGGCCAGCACGGAGACCAGAGCGCCCGGACCGTGGCTGCCGTCGATGCGTGCGCCGACGAGCCGGTCGAGCTGCGCGGGTCGCATCCGCAGTTCCCGGCGCGGAACCAGGATCGTGACGTGCGCGGACGCGGTGCTCTCGAACCGGAACGCGCGGGTGGGATCGAGCAGCACCAGGTCGGCCGGCCCGAGTTCGGCGTCGCCGCGCCCCTGCTCGATCCGCGTCCGGCCGCGGGTCATGACCTTGATCGCCAGGTTGTCGCCGTCGGAGGCGTCGCGCTCCCGCCCGACGCAGGCGCTCTCGGGCGTCTCGAGGGAGACCAGCCGCAGCGGCCCGAGCTCACGGACGTCGATCCGGGCCCGGAAACCGGCCCCGGCCCGCTTGTTGACCAGCGGCGGGAACCCGCTGGCGGCCAGCTCGTCCTGGAACGTCGCAAGATCGCCGATCACCGGTCAACGATACGCACGCGTCAGCCGGGGTACGGAGAGGACGGCCGACCCGTACGGTGTCTGGATGACCGTCATCTCGGTGATGCTGGCAGTGCCGGACGCGGCCGAAGCGTCCGAGTGGTACCGGCGTGCTTTCGACGCGACCGAGCTGTGGAATCTCGGGTCGGTGATCGGATTGGACGTGCGGGGCGCGCCGTTCTTCGTCGCTCAACCGGAGAACCGCTGGGACACTCCGGGCGCGCTGCGGGGGACGACCACGCGGATCGAGGTCTTCGTCGACGACCCCGACGCGTTGTTGGACGCCGCCGCTGCCGCCGGGGCCGACTACCACGACCCGGTCCGGGATCACCGAACGCCGTGGGGCACGCATCGGCAGGGTGGCTTCATCGATCCTTTCGGCCACTTCTGGCTCGTGGGCGACTCGTCCCCGCTGCGGCGCCATCCGTAGAGTGGCCGCCGGCTCCGAGCCCTCCGGAGCCGGCGGTCCGGCGACGGTCACTCCGGGTCGGAGCGGCCCGCCAGCGACGTGCGTTTCTCCGACGCCATGACCAGGCTGTAGACCTCGCCGCGCAGCTCGCCGAAGAGCGCGGTCTGTTTCGTGGCCACCTGGTCGCGCGGGCGGTCCAGGCCGATCGGGATGTCCGCGACCACCGTCGACGGGCCCTGGGAGAGAACGACCACGCGGTCGGACAGGTAGACGGCCTCGTCGATGTCGTGGGTCACGAACAGCACGGTCGTGCCGGTCTCGGCCCAGATGCGCAGCAGCAGGTCCTCGAGCGACGTGCGGGTCTGGGCGTCGACCGAGGCGAACGGCTCGTCCATGATGAGCACCTCGGGTTCGACGACCAGCCCGCGGGCGATCGCGACGCGCTGCTGCATGCCGCCGGAGAGCTGCCACGGGTGCAGGTCTGCGGCGTGCCCCAGGCCCACCATCTCCAGGGCGTGGGCGACCCGGCTGCGGACCTGCTTGCGCGGCACCTTGCGGTCCTTCAGCGGCAGCGCGACGTTCTTCGCGACGGTCAGCCAGGGGAACAGCGAGCGGCTGTAGTCCTGGAACACCACCGCGACACCGTCGCGCGGCGCGTCCAGCGGCGTGCCGCGGAACGTCACCGCGCCGGTCGTCAGCGGCAGCAGGCCGGCGATGCACATCATCAGCGTCGTCTTGCCGCAGCCGGACGGGCCGACGACCGACACGAACTCGCCCGGCGCGACGTCGAACGTGATGCTGCGGACGGCGGGCACGTCCCCGGCGCGGGAACGGTAGGACTTGCCGAGGCCGGCGACCTCGAGAACCGCTGATGTCATCGTCTTCTCCCCTCCGATGGTGGCGGTCATCGCGATTCGCCGCGGGCCGCGTGGTGCCAGCGCAACGCCGACCGCTCCAGGGCGGCGAAAGCGGCGTTGGCCAGGATCCCGAGCAGCGCGATCAGCAGGATCGCCGACCACAGCTGCGGGAACCGGAACAGCCGCTGCTGCTGGGTGAGGTAGTACCCCAGCCCGGACGTCGCGGCGTACAGCTCGGAGACGACCATTAGCACCATCGCGGTGCCGACGCTCACCCGCATGCCCGCGACGATCGCCGGGCTGGCCCCGGGCAGCAGCACGTTGAGGAAGTAGCGGCGCCGGGACAGCTGCATGCTGCGCGCGGTCAGCGTCATCGTCCCGTCGATCCCGCGGGCGCCGTCGTAGGCGTTGATCAGGATCGGCCAGAGACAGCCGAGCGCGATCAGGAACACGTTCATGCTGTTGGTGATGCCGAAGACGACGATGGCCAGCGGAAGCAGCGCGGTCACCGGAACCGACATGCCCAGCCGGATCAGCGGGTTGAAGAACGCGCCGGCCGGGCGCCACACCCCGAGCAGGATGCCGCCGCCGATCCCCACCACCGAGGCGATCGAGTAGCCGGCGGCGATCCGCCCGATGCTCGGCAGCACGTTGGTGCGGAACTCCTCGCTCAGGAACAGGGTGGACGGCGAGGCGGCGAACCAGGTGCGGCCGAACGTCCGGACGATCTCCGACACCGGGGGGACGAAGAGCGACGTGGCGATCGTCCGCGTGAGCAGTTCCCAGACCAGAAGCACGACGACGAGCAACCACACCCACTGCAGCGGACGCAGGACACGCCTCATCGGGACCCTCCCCGCTGGGCGTTCGCCCACGGCAGCAGGGCACGTTCGGCGAACGTGAACGCGTAGTACACGACGACGCCGAGCAGGCCGGTGAGCAGGATCCCGGCGTAGACGAAGTCCGGGCGCTGGGCCTGCTGGTAGGTGGTGATCACGGTGCCGATGCCGGTGGTGGCGCCGAGCAGCTCGGTGGAGAGCACCACGATCAGCGCGATCGAGCTGGCCACCCGGATGCCGGTCGCGATCGCCGGCGCCGCCGAGGGCAGCACGATCCGGGTGAGCAGCCGGTAGCGGTTCCAGCCCATGCTGCGCCCCGCGGTGAGCATCTGCGGCTCCGCGTCGCGCACGCCGTACATCGCGTTGAGCAGGATCGGCCAGAAGATCGCGTAGATCGCCAGCGCGAGCTTCATCTGGAAGCCGAGCCCGAACATCAGGATCGCGACCGGAAGGAACGCCGTCGACGGGATCGACCGGGCCGCGTGCACGACCGTGGACGCGGGCCGGTAGAGCGTCGCGAAGTAGCCCATCAGCAGCCCGAGCGGCACCGCCACCGCGCTCGCCAGCGCGAGCGACGCGAACCAGGCCCAGAGCGTGTGTCCGGTCTGGGTGAGGAACTCGGGATCGGCGAGCAGGTTCCCGGCCCGGGCCAGCATGGCGGCCGGGTAGGGGAGCGAGTCCTCGGAGACCGCGCCGGAGCGGACGGCGAGGTCCCAGACGACGAGCAGCACGACCGCACCGGCGACGCCCAGCGCCCACTCGGGAACTCCCCGGCGCACCCGAGCGGGTGCGCCGACCGGCAGGGCAGAGGTCTCGGTCGTCATGACCGCGCGAACTCGGGAACGAACGCGTCGAGGTCGGGCTTCTTCGGCATGATCTTCTGCTCCACCATCTGATCGGCCATCCCGTTCAGCGCCGCGAGGTCGACCGACGGCGAGAGCGCGTTCTGCGGCTGGGCCTTGAGCACGTCGGCCGGCACCTTGTTGCAGGCCGAGAGCAACGCGAACGACTCGTCGGTGTTCTCCGGTTTGCCCAGCGCGTCCATGGTCTCGACCATCGCGTCGTGGAAGCGCGACGCGGTGTCGCCCTTCGCGACGAACGCCTTGGACGCCACGTAGGTGGCGATGTAGACGGTGCCGGCGGTGGCGAACGGGTCGGCGAGGCTGCGCACCTTGTCGTTGTTGTCGCCGAGCAGCGAGTAGCCGAGCTGGGCGGCGTCGACCTTGCCGGAGAGCAGCGCGGGCACCTGGTCGGAGAACGGCAGCGCGACGAACCGGACGCCGGAGACGTCGACACCGTTCTGCTTGAGCCAGGTGGATGTGACGATCTGGTTGAGACCGTTGAGCTCGTTGACCGCGATCGTCTTGCCGGCCAGGTCCTTCGCCGACTTCAGCGGGGAGTTCGTGCCGACGAACACGCCCTGCGCGGGCTTGGCGGGCGGCGTCGCGTTCGTGTTCGCGCCGGCGACCATCTCGATCGGGAAGCCGGTGTTGTAGGCGTTGATCGCCGAGAACCCGTTGACGTAACCGAGGTCGGCGGCGCCGGAGAGCACCGCGGCGACCGCGGCCGACCCACCGGTGGACTTGACCAGCTCCACCTTCAGGTCGTGCTTGGCGAAGACCCCCTTGGCCTCGGCCCAGGTGTTCCAGATCTCGCACCCGAACGAGGTGACCTTGATCGTGGCGGGACCGCTCGCGGTGTCGGTGCCGCCGTCCCCGCACCCGGTCGCGGCGAGCGTGAGGGCGGTGAGGGCGGCGGCGAGTCCGAATCGGCGTCTGTTCATGGCGATTCTCCGTAGACGTGCAGTGGGGGAGCCCCGGCCGGCGGTGCGCGGCCGGGTGGGATCGGTGATCGGTGGAGCTACTGGCCCCAGTCCTGGCGCGGGACGACGGCGTCGGCGACGTGGAAGTGGCCGCGGGAGTCGTCCTCGGTGCGGGCCTGGTCGCGGCCGGCGACGACGTGCTTGCCGAAACCGGGCACCAGCGGCCGCCCGACGTCGCGCTTGAGCCAGAGGCGGAGCAGGTGGCGGCGCCGCTGGGGTTCCGGGTGGTCCACGAACGAGGTCCGGGAGTGCAGGGCGGCGTAGTTGAGCAGCCACTGGACGTCGCCGGGGCGGAAGTCCATGTCCAGGGCGATGCCGGGCTCG
Organism: Cryptosporangium japonicum; assembly: GCF_039524755.1. Classification (NCBI taxonomy): domain Bacteria; kingdom Bacillati; phylum Actinomycetota; class Actinomycetes; order Cryptosporangiales; family Cryptosporangiaceae; genus Cryptosporangium; species Cryptosporangium japonicum. The sequence goes on along the minus strand of NZ_BAAAGX010000010.1, from coordinate 135,494 downwards.
TGGGTGATCGTGTCCAGCAGGTCGAGGGCCTCGTTCTGCGCCGGGCTCAGCGGCGGCACCCCGTCGTGGCGCTGCGCCGAGCGGATCATCGACGTGCCCGCGTACATGCTGAACACGCCGTCGGTCCAGCTCACGATCGGCGAGGTGTAGTGGTCGGCCGGCGCGTCCGGGTCCTGCTTGCGCCAGTCGAAGTACCAGGGCTCGAGCAGCAGCGCGGCCAGGTCGGGCCGCCGGGCGAGCACCTCGTTGAACAGCGTCGCGCCACTGACCAGGCTGCTCGCGCCGCCCTCCTTGGCCGCGCGCAGGCACATCAGCGCGACGACGTCGGAGGAGTCGGAGTGGAAGTCGAGCCGGTCGCGGACGCGTGAGGGCAGGGCGTCGGCCTCGGCGAGCGTCTTGTCGGAGGTGGCGATGACGTGGTCGAGCAGGTCGCCGAGCGCGTTCTGGCGCATCGGCACCCCCAGGTGCAGGCCCATCACGAAGAACACCGCGCCGGCGAGCGCGTCGTCCCAGGTGTCGGTGGGCAGGCCACGCACCAGGACGAAACCGCGGCCGCGGTCGAGCGCGTCGCCGAACGCCGCGACCGCGTCGGCGCAGCGGGGCAGCGGGTAGTCCGCGGCGGTGACCGTGCGCAGATCGGGGTCGTCCTTGACGAACTGGTCGCCGACGCTCCGGAGCTCCTCGATCTGGGCTTCCGTGAGCTCGACGATCCAGTCCTTCCGTGCCGCCAGGTCCGAACCCCGCCAAGCGAACGGGCCGTCGATGGGTCGCATGTCTCTACCTCCAGGGGCGTGCGGGAACGGCTGGGCACACGCCATGGGTGGAGATCCGGACGGGCCCCGGCACGCATGGCGTGGGCGGGGCGGCTGTCCGTCAGCAGACGACGGACAGACTTCGGCCCCGCGGCTCCGGAGCCGGCTACCAGCGGCAGGTGGTCTTGCCGGCCGCGGTGCCGAGGCGCATCGAACGGTGACGCGGCTCGGGCGCGAGACGGACCGAGCGCTCGAACACGGCCGAAGCGCCGCTGGCGGCGTTCTCCGTGGTCATGAGGGCTCCCGGGGTCCGTGGTACGTCGTTCGGGAGAATGTAAGGACCCGGCGCCCGTCACGTCAATAGAGATGCCGTTTCTTATCGCGGAACGTTACAGCCGCGAAACGACCACTCCGAGCAGGTAGTCGGCGTGCACGTAACCGAACTGGCGCGAGTCGGCGCTCGCCGCGACGTTGTCGCCGAGCACCAGGAACCGGCCCGGCGGCACCCGGCGATCGCCCACCGTCGCGCCGATCGTCTCCGGCACCGGATCACCCGGCCCGGCCACCAGTCGCTTGACGACCCACGGATCGATCGTCGGCGGCTCGCCCGGCACCGGCTCCTCGATGACCAGCGGGTGCGGCCCGCCCGGCACCGGCGTGCCCCAGGCCGCCACGACGACCTGACCGGCGCGTGCGCGCGCCAGCCGGACCCGGCGCACGAGCACCCGGTCGCCGTGCGCGAAGGTCGGGGCCATGCTCTCGCCGAGCACGGTCACGACGACGAACCGCCGGCGCGCCCAGTACCCCGCCAGTCCGATCGCGACACCGGCGGCGGCGACGGCGACCAGCGCGGCGGTCACGGCTCCACCCCGGTGCGGGTGTAGCCGCTGGCCTGCAGCGCGAAGAGCCGGGCGTAGGTGCCCCGGGCGGCGATCAGCTCGGTGTGGTCACCCTCCTCGGCGACGACGCCGTTCCGCAGCACCACGATGCGGTCGGCGTCGGCCACCGCGCCCAGCCGGTGCGAGATGAGCAGGCTGGTGCGTCCGGCCCGGTGGGCGCGCAGGCGGGCGTGGATCTCGTGTTCGGCCTCCGCGTCGAGGCCCGCGGTCGGTTCGTCGAGCACGAGCAGGTCGCGTTCGCCGCGCATGAGCGCACGGGCCAGGGCCACCCGCTGCCACTGCCCGCCGGACAACATCGCCCCGGTCTCCGGGTCGTCCGGGTCGTCGCCGACGGCGAAGATCTGCGACAACATCGTGTCGTACCCCCGGGGCAGCCCGGCGAGCACACCGTCGATGCCGGCCAGCCGCGCGGCCGCGGTGATCCGCTCCCGATCGGAGAGCGCGGCCAGGTCGCCCAGCCCGACGTTCTCCGCCGCGGTGAGGTCGTACTCCATGTAGTCCTGGAACACCGTCGCGATCCGCCGGCGCAGGTCGTCGAGCGGCACCTGGCGCAGGTCGACGCCGTCCCAGCGGATCGAGCCCCGGGTCGGGTCGTACAGGCGGCACAGCAGTTTGACGATCGTCGTCTTGCCGGCGCCGTTGTGCCCGGCCAGCGCGACGCTCAGCCCGTGCGGGATCGTGAACGTGACCCCGCGCAGCACCCAGGGCTTGTCGTCGGCGTAGCGGAACCAGACGTCGCGCAGCTCGATGCCACGGCGGAGCGCGGGCACCGGCTGCGGCGCGGCCGGCACCGGCAGGTCGGGGGCGGTGGCGAGCACCGTGCGATGGTGCGCGAACAGCAGCGCGGACGCGTGGGCCCCGGCGAACGAGCTGACGAGCCCGGCGAGCGCGGCCTGCAGACCGGCGACGGTGACGACGAACATCGTGACGTCGCCGACGCCGAGCCGGCCGTCGCGCGCCGCGAACACGGCCCAGATCAGACCGCCACCGGCCACGCCCGCGCCGAGCAGCGCGAGACCGCCCTGGGTGGCCAGTGCCCGCCGGTCGACGCGGCGCTGCGCGACGTCGATCGCGCGGTGTTCGGAGAGCATCCGTTCCCGCAGGAAACCGGCCAGGCCGAACAACCGGACCTCCTTGGCCGCGACCGGGTGGCCGAGCAGCTGGCCGAAGAAGAACTCGCGGCGCGCGGCCGGGCTCATCCGCCACAGCACCGCCGCCCGCTGCCGGGCCAGCAGCAGCTCCATCCCCAGCACCGGCACCGCGGCGGCGAGCACGATCCCGGTCATCAGCGGGCTCACCAGCAGCAGCGCCGCGACCAGCCCGGCGGCGCTCAGCAGGCCGGTGCCGGCGTTCAGCACCGCGCCGCACAGGTCGCCGGGCGCGCGGCCGCCCGAGCCGGCCATCCGCAGCCGGTCCAGGAACGGCGGGTCCTCGAACCGGCGCAGCCCCACCTGACGCTCGACGGCCCGGTACAGCTCGTCCAGGGCCCGCACGGCGCTGCGCCGCCCGAGCTCGGCGCGGGCGTAGGTGGCGGCGTGCGGCAGCACCCCGACCGCGACACCGGCCACGGCCAGCCCGCCGACGAGCGCGAGGAGCCGGCCGGCCCCGACGCCGGCGACGATGCCGTTCACCGTCTCCCTGGTCAGCCAGGCCGTCGCGGCCGGCGCCGCCGCGCTGACCGCGGCGACGACGACCGCGGCCGTCAGCTGCGCCGGTGCGGCCCGCCCGGCCAGCCGGAACGCGGCCACGACGGTGGCACGCACCGGCTCGGTTCCGGCCCGCGCGGCGCCGGACGTGGTGTCGGTTCCGGGCGCCGGGTCGGCGTGGTCCGGGCTCATGCCGCCGGAACGGCCAGCCGGTCCACCGAGGCGTCGCTGAGCAGGATCCGGCCGTCGCCGTCGAGCTGGAACACGGTCGGGTAGCCGGTGACCGCGAACGCCGACGCCACGGCGCCGCTCCCGGGCTCCTCGACGACCACGCGGGCGACCGGCCCGAGCCGGTCGGCGTACGCGGGCGTCTCCGACGGCGGCCCCACCACCACGGCCACGATCCCGTCCCGGCCACCGGGCCGGGCCTCGGCGTGGGCCACGAACTTCGGCAGCAGCACCTCGCACGGCGCGCACCCGGGGCTGAAGAACGCCACCACGGTGCCGTCGGGCAGCTCGTCGAGTGCGAGCGCGCGGCCCTCGGTGTCGACCGTGGTGAACGCCTCGACCCGGGTGCCGACCGGCAGCGACGCCGGCCCGGGCCGCCCCGGCGGAACGGGATTGTCCTGCTGCTCACGCAGGCGCCGGATGACCCCGAACAGCAACAACAAATTCAACAGCGTCAGAACGTTCGTGACGACGAGCGCGGCGACGACATAAGCCATGTCGGAAGTTGCCTTCCCCTCGGTGGGACACGCAGCGACCGGCGCCGCCCTGCGACGACGCCGGCCGGTGGATCAGCACGCCGCGAATTTGCATTCTCCGCGGTACCAGGGACTGCAGCCGCTGGCGCAGTACCGCCAGTCGAGCCGGGTGTAGGGCGAGCCGCAGCTCTCGCACTTGTACTCGTAGCCGGCCAGCGCGGTGGCCCGTGGTGCGACGGCGGACAGCAGGCGGTCGGCCAGTTTTCCGATGGTGCGGGTCATGGGGCTCCTCCCTCTCAGCACGTCCCGCAGGTGTCGCAGTACCAGGGACCGCAGTTGCCGAAGCAGTACTGCCGGCACAGCGCGTTGGTGCCGCCGCAGGGCGTGCACTTGTACAGGACCTCGGCCGCCGCGGTGGTCTGCGGGACGAAGGCGGAGAGCAGGCGGTCGGCCAGCTTTCCCATGGCTCGAGTCATAGGGGTCTCCTATCGACGATCCACTTAGTCCTAACGGAATCGACACTGGCAGCCGAAACGCGGAAATGTCAACGAAATCGTCCGTTCACGGAGTCCACAAAGGCGTACCGTGCGGAGTGCGGCCGTCGCCGGGTACGGGGCCCGGCGTCGCACCGTTTCGTCGTGCGCTCGCCCCGGGATCGGAGCTGCTGATGCGCATCGCGGTGACGGGCCTGTTGGCCGCGCTGGTGGTGGTGTTCGGGGTCTCCGCGGTCGGCAAGGCCCGCAGCCGGGCGGCGCTGCGTGGCTTCACCGCGTCGCTGCGCGGCTGGCGGGTGGTGCCGGCTCCGTTGGTCGGCCCGGTGGCGGTGGGAGTGGTCGGGCTCGAGGCCACGATCGTCGTCGGTGCGCTCGCCGCGCTGGTGGTTCCGGGCGCGGCCTGGCGTCCGCTCGCGGTGGGCACGCTGGGTCTGGCCGTGCTCCTGCTCGCGTCCCTGAGCGTGGGCATCGCGCTGGCGCTGCGCCGCGGCCCGGGCGCGACCTGCGCGTGTTTCGGCGCGACCGAACGTCCGCTCACCCCGGGCCATCTGGTCCGCGACGTGGTGCTGGCCGGGGTCGGCGCCACCGGCCTCGCGCTCGCGTTCGGGGCCGGCGACACGGTCGAACCGGCCGGCGTCGCGCTCGCCGTGTTCGCCGGTGCGGTGGCCGGCCTGCTGGTGGCCCGCCTCGACGACCTGATCGACCTCTTCAGCCCCCGGTCGGCCGGCCCCGGCGGCCGGGGGACCGGAGCAGGGTGAGAACGGCCAGGACGCGCCGGTGGCCGTCGTCGGACTCCGCCAGGCCGAGCTTGAGCAGCACGTGCCGGACGTGGCCCTCCACCGTCCGTTCGCTCACGACCAGCCGCCGGGCGATCGCCGGGTTGTTCAGCCCCTCGGCCATCAGCTCCAGCACCTCCCGCTCCCGCTCCGACAGGGTGGACAGCGGGTCGTCGGCCGAGCGGGCCGCCAGCAGCGCGGCGACCACCTGCGGGTCCAGCGCCGACCCGCCGTCGGCCACCCGCTGCGCCGCGGCCAGGAACCCGCCCACGTCGAGGACCCGGTCCTTGAGGAGGTAGCCGAACCCGCCCAGGCCCACCAGCGCCGGCGCGTGCGTCGTGTCGATGTGCTGCGACAGCACGAGCACCCCGACGCCGGGATGGGCCGCCTTGACGTCCCGGGCGGCGCGGGTGCCCTCGTCGGTGAACGTCGGCGGCATCCGGACGTCGACGACGGCCGCGTCCGGCTGGTGCTCGGCCACC
>NZ_BAAAGX010000010.1:113728-129649 GCF_039524755.1 Cryptosporangium japonicum | reverse complement strand
ACGTCGACGACGACGAGGTCGGGCCGCTCCGCGCCGACGACGTGCACCAGCCGACGGGCGTCGCCCACGGCCGCGACGACCTGGTGGCCCCGGTCCTCGAACAGGCGGGTCAGGCCCTCCCGCAGCAGCACCTGGTCCTCGGCGATCACGACGCGCACGGCAACTCCGCGATCACTGTCGTCCCGCGGTCCGGGGCGCTGTCGACCCGCATCCGGCCGCCCTGAGCCGAGATCCGGTCGGCGAGACCACGCAGCCCGGTGCCCTCGGCCGGGCGGGCGCCCCCGGAACCGTCGTCGTGGATCGTCAGCACGAGGTGGTCGTCCTTCCGCTCGGCGCGCAGCGCGACGCCGGTCGCCCGGGCGTGTTTGACCGTGTTCGCCAACGCCTCGCACGCGACGAAGTACGCGGTCGCCTCGACGTCGGACGGGTAGCGGTCGCGGCCGGCGTGCACCTCCACCCGCAGCGGCGTGCGCCCGGCGAGCTCACGCAGCGCCACGTCGAGCCCGTCGTCCAGGTACGCCGGGCGGATGCCGTTCGCCAGTGCGCGCAACTCGGAGATCGCGACGCCGAGCTGCTCGACCACGTCCTGCACCCGGCCGCGCAGCGGGCGGAACGCGAGCGCGACCGCGAGCGTCGCGCCGGCCGCGGCCCAGGAGGATCCGCGGCCGAGCGCGGCGCCGAGGACGAGCACCGTGCCGGCGTACGCGGCGCCCAGCAGCACGGTCAGCACGCCGTAGACGAGCGTGCGGGCGACGATGAGGTCGATGTCGTAGAGCCGGTACCGGAGGATCGCGACACAGATCGCGACCGGGAGCAGCGGCACCACGAGTGCGATCGCGACCCGTACCAGCGCGCTGTCGTTGTAGAGGAACGTGGCCGCCGACCCGGCCACGGCCAGCAGCGACAACGCGTAGGCGACCCACTTCAGCTGCTCGTGTTCCACGCCGGTGGAGCGGCGGAACCGGACGACGACCGAGCCTATCGCCGCCAGCAGACAGCCCAGGAACACCACCTGACCGACGACGTACACCGGGTCGAACACGTCGATCGCGTACGGGTTCACGCCCGACGCGAAGGCCGGGTCGGCGGCGTGCCCGAACGCCGCGCCGAGCATCTGCAGAACGGTGGCGACCGAGGCCACCCAGACGCCGAGACGGCGGAGCCGGCTCAGGTGCCGCCCGGAGGGGAACAGCAGCACCAGGATCGCGGTGCCGCTGATGCCCAGGTAGTTCGTCCAGTTGGTGAGCCACTCGCTGGTGGCCGCCGCCGGCCAGGCGGCGTGGTAGCCGTACCCCTCGGTGAGCTCGACGAACGCCGCGTCGAGGCCCATCGCGCAGAGCAGCCAGCCGATCGGGTACGACCGGCGGTGGGTGACGATCAACGCGCCGCAGAGACCGAGCGCCACCGCGTTCACCGGGTACAGCACGACGTCGTACACCGGTTCGCGGCCGGCCGAGATCGGGATCGACGCGACCGCGATCATGCCGGTGCAGGAGCAACGTGATGGTCCCCGAGAGATGGAGGTACTCCTCATGGCCCGACCCCGTGCCGTCGCGGTGACCGCACTGCTGATCACCGCCGCCGGCACCCTCTACGCCGCCGTCGGCGCCGTCACCCAGTGGGAACCCGCGATCGGCTGGCTCGCCCAGGCCGTGCTCCACGTCGGGGAGCTCCTGGCCGTGATCGCGCTGGTGTCGGCCGGTGCGGCCCGTACCGGCGCGGCCGCCCTGGTCGGCCTCGGCGCGGCCGCGCTCGGCCAGGCCGTCCTCGCGGTGGCCGAAGTCGTGTACCCCGGCCGCCCCGCGGTCGGCGACGTGTTGTTCGGCGTCGGGCCGCTGCTCACCGGCGTCGGCCTGATCGTCGCCGGTGTGGTGATCGTCCGCCGCTGGGGCGGGCCGGGCTGGTCCCGGGTCGGGCCGCTGCTCGTCGGCGCGTACGTCGTCGTCGTGCTCACCCCCGTGCTGATCGGTTCGGGTGGGCCGCCCGCCCCGGCCGCGCTCGCGGCGATCGCCGGCTGGGACGTGCTGTGGGCGCTGGTGGCCGCGTCCGCGCTGGCCCGGCTCGCCCCGGCCGACGCCGGCCCCCGCCGGGTCGAAGCCGCGCTGCACTGACCCGCGGGAGGCGCGCGCGTGGGACGGTGGCCCCATGCTCAGCACGCGTGCGCTCAACCGCGCGACCCTGGCCCGTCAGCTGCTCCTCGACCGGGCCGACCTCCCGGTCCTCGACGCGGTCGCGCACCTCGGCGGGCTGCAGGCGCAGGAGCCGCAGGAACCGTTCACCGGGCTCTGGTCGCGGCTGGCCGACTTCGACCCGGCGTCGCTGTCGGGGCTGCTGCTCGACCGGCGGGTGGTGCGCACCCACCTGATGCGGCGCACCGTGCACCTGGTCCCCACCGACGACGTGCTGGCCTGGCGGTCCCGGTTCGATCCGATGCTGCGCCAGCGGCTGCTCGGGGTGTACCGGCGCGACCTGGAGGGCGTCGATCTGGACGAGCTCGCGGCCGCGGGCGCGCAACTGCTGGCCGAGGGGCCGCCGCGCACGATGGCCGAGGTCGGCCGGCTGCTGGCCGTGCGCTGGCCGGGCCCCGGCCCCCGCGTCCTCGGGGAGACCGTCGTCACCGTGCTGGTGCCCACCGTGCAGCTGCCGCCCCGCGGGGTGTGGGGCGCGACCGGCGGCGTGCGGGTCCAGCCGCTGGAGACCTGGGCCGGCCGGCCCGTCGAGAAGGGCACGGACCAGGTGGGGGAGACGCTGGTGCGGCGCTACCTGGCCGCGTTCGGCCCGGCCGCGACGGCCGACCTGCGGGCCTGGTGCGGCCTCGCCGGCCTGCCCGCCGCGGTGGCGGCGGTCCGCGCGGAACTGGTCTCGTTCCGCGACGAGCGCCGCCGCGAGCTCCTCGACCTGCCCGACGCGCCGCGCCCGGATCCGGACACCCCGGCGCCGGTGCGGTTCCTGCCCGCGTTCGACAACGCGATCCTCGGCTACGACGACCGCAGCCGGATCGTCGACGACGCCCACCGTGGGTTGTCGGTGGCCGGGGAACGCGCGGTGCTCGTCGACGGGCGGGTCGCCGGGCTGTGGACGGTCACGGCCGGAACCGTGGACGTGGCCCCGCTGCGCCGGTTCTCCCGCGCCGACCGGGCCGCCGTCGCCGAGGAGGGACGGCGGCTGGCCGCGTTCCTGTCCGGCGGGGAGAGCTCCCGGGTGCGGGTGACCGCCTCACCCCGCTGAGCGGGGCGCGAGCAGCTCGGCCAGGTGCACCGACGGGCGGTGACGCAGGTCGGCGACCTGGGTGCGGCAGGAGAACCCGTCGGCCAGCACCACCGCGTCCGGGTCGGCGTCCAGGGCCGGCAGCAACTGCTGCTCGGCCACCGCCACCGACACGTCGTAGTGGCCGATCTCCACCCCGAAGTTGCCGGCCAGGCCGCAGCAGCCGGACAGCGTGCGCACCGTCGCGCCGGTGCGGGCCAGCAGCCGCGCGTCGGCCTGCCAGCCCAGCACCGCGTGGTGGTGGCAGTGCGGCTGCGCGACGACCGTGGTGCCGGTCAGGTCCGGCGGTGTCCAGCCGGGCGTCCGGTCGAGCAGCTCGGCCAGCGTCACGGTCGCGCCGGCCACCGCCTCGGCGTCGGCGGAGCCGAGGAGTTCCACCGCGTCGGAGCGCAGCACCGCGGTGCACGACGGTTCGATGCCGACGATCGGGACGCCGTCGCGCGCGGCCGCGGCGAACTGGGTGATCGTGCGGCCGAGTATCCGCTTGGCCGCGTCGAGCTGGCCGGTGGTGATCCAGGTCAGGCCGCAGCACGTGCCGGGGTCGGGCAGCGTGGGCTCGTACCCGGCGTCGCGCAGCACGTCGACCACGGCGCGGGCGGCGTCGGGGGAGAACGCGTCGGAGAACGAGTCGACGAACAGCAGCACCGGGGTGCGGGTCGTGGCGGCCCGCCGCTGCCGGTTCCACCAGCGGCGGAACGACGTCGGCGCGAACTCCGGCACCGACCGGCGCGCGTCGACGCCGGCGAGCGCGAGCGAGAGCCGCTTGAGGCCCGGCAGCCGGGTCATCGCGTTCGCCGCCTTCGCCGTGACGGCCGTCCGCCCGGCCAGACGCGCCCAGCGCGGCAGCCACCCCAGCGAGTAGTGCGACCGGGGCCGCACCCGCCCCCGGTAGCTCTGGTGCAGCGCCTCGGACTTGTAGGTGGCCATGTCGATGCCGGTGGGGCAGTCCGACGCGCAGCCCTTGCAGGACAGGCACAGGTCCAGCGCGTCGTGGACGCCCGGCGCGCGCCAGTCGAGCTCGCCGCGCACGACGTCCTGGAGCACCCGGGCCCGGCCGCGGGTGGAGTCCTTCTCCTCGCGGGTGGCCAGATAGGACGGGCACATCACGCCGCCGGAGGCGGAGTTGTCGGCCCGGCACTTGCCCACCCCGGTGCAGCGGTGCACGGCCTCGGCGAGGTCACCGCGGTCGTGCTGGTAGAGGAAAGCGAGTTCCTTGCGGTAGCTGACGCCGGCCGGGCGCACGTCGGCGTCGAACGGATCGGGGTCGACGAGCACCCCGGGGTTGAGCAGGTCGCCCGGGTCGAACGCGTGCTTGACCGCGCCGAACAGCGCGATCGCGTCGGGGGAGTACATCAGCGAGAGCAGCTCGCCGCGGGCGCGCCCGTCGCCGTGTTCCCCGGAGATCGAGCCGCCGAACTCGGCGACCAGCCCGGCCGCCGCGGTGAGGAACTTCCGCAGCACCGCCGTGCCGTCGCTCCGGTCGAGCGGGAAGTCCAGGCGGACGTGCATGCAGCCGTCGCCGAAGTGCCCGTACGGCGCCGCGGTCATGCCGTACTCGCTGACCAGCGCGTCGAACTCGGCCAGGTACGCGCCGAGCCGCTCCGGGGGCACCGCCGCGTCCTCCAGGCCGGGCCACGCCGGACGGCCCGACGGGGCCCGCCCGGCCAGACCGGCGCCGTCCTCGCGGATACGCCACAGCCGGGCCTGTGCGGCCGGCTCCTCGACCAGCAGCGACTCGACCCCCAGGTCGGCCGCGGCCAGCCGGCGGGACCGGTCGAGGACGTCGGCCCGGTCGTCGCCGGCGATCTCCACGAACAGCCAGGCGCCGCCGCGCGGCAGTGGCGGCACGGCGGCGTCCCCGCGGCGGTCGCGCAGCACGTCGACGAGGCGCTCGTCCATGCCCTCGCACGCGGTGGGGGAGAACGTCACGACCGCGGGCGCGGCCTCGCCGGCCGCCACGATGTCCCGGAAGCCGATCGCGACCAGGATGCGGTGCGCCGGGTCGGTGACCAGCCGGACCGTCGCCTCGGTGAGGACGCCGAGCGTGCCCTCCGAGCCGATCAGCAACTGGCCGACGTCGAACCGCTCGGGCAGCAGGTGCTGCACCGCGTAGCCGCTCAGCTGGCGGCCGAACCGGTCGAACTCGGTGCGCGCGCTGGCCAGGTGACGCCCGGCCGCGGCGCGCAGGTCGGCGAGCAGCGGCTCGGGCCCCTCGACGGTGGGGGCGCCGGTGGCGTCGTAGCCGGTGCGCAGCGTCTCGCCACTGGCCAGCAGGTGGGTCATCGCGAGCACGTTGTCCGAGGTGCGCCCGTAGCCCAGCGCCCGGTTGCCGCACGCGTTGTTCCCGATCATGCCGCCGATCGTGCAGCGCGGGTGGCTGGACGGGTCGGGACCGAACCGCACGCCCAGCGGCAGCGCCGCCTTCTGCAGCACCGCGTGCACGGTGCCGGGCTCGACGACCGCGCGGCGCGCGGCGGCGTCGATGTCGAGCACCCGGCCCAGGTGGCGGCTGAAGTCGACGACGATGCCGCGCCCGATCGCGTTGCCGGCGATCGACGTGCCGCCGCCCCGGGACGTGAGCGGCACGCCGAGCGCGCGGGCGACCTCGAGCGTGGCGGCGACCTCGTCGACGTGGCGCGGGCGCACGACGGCCAGCGGTGGGATGCGGTAGAGCGAGGCGTCGGTGGAGTACATCGCCGTGGTCGCCGCGTCGTCGCGGTACTCGAGGCCGGCGCGCTTCAGGGCCCCACTCACATCTGTCATCTGGGCGGTCACATGTAGCATGCTACTCATGCTCGAGCGTGCGCCGCTGCTGGCCGACAGCGTGGTCACCGAGGTCCGTGACCGGATCCGCACCCGCCGCCTGGTTCCGGGCCCCACCTACTCGGTGTACCAGCTCGCCGACGAGCTCGGCGTCTCGCGCAGCCCGGTGCGTGAGGGCCTGGTGAAGCTGGCCGAGGCGGGCGTCGTCCGGTTCCGCCGCAACCGCGGGTTCCAGGTGCTGCTGCCCGAGCCGCGCGACATCGCCGAGATCTTCGCGGTGCGGGTGGCGCTCGAGGTGCCGGCGGCCCGGCGGGCGGCCGGCCACGCGAGCGACGACGCGGTGGCCGCGATCGCGGAGTGCATGGCCGAGCTGGAGGCCACCACCGACCCGGCCACGTTCTGGGAACGCGACCGCACCCTGCACCGCCTGGTGCTCCTGGCGTCCGGCAACCGGCGCGCCGCCGCCACCGTCGACGAGCTCCGCGCGATCACCAGCCTGCTCGACGCCCCGACCGACCGCACCCGGGCCGCGGTGTGCGCCGAGCACCGCCCGATCGTCGACGCGCTCGTCGCGCGCGACGGCACCGCCGCGGCCGAGGCCATGCGCTCGCACCTGAGCTCCACCGCGCTGCTGCTGATGGCCCGGGCCGCGCACACCACCCCCGACGACCCGGCGCTCACCGCGCTGTGGGCCGAGCTCAACGCCGAAGACGGTCGTTGACGATTGCCGACGCCGTCGTACGCGGTGACGGTCCGGGGCGGCGATTCCCAGTTCCGGCCGGGGAGCGACGATTCGTCCTCCGGGCGACGCCCCGCTCAGGCGGCGGGCACGGCGTCCTCCGCGGCGCGTGCCGCGCTCTTCTCGGCGGCGAGCAGCGCGTCGATCTGCCCGTGCCAGCCGCTGCCCGGCACCGCGAGCACCGGCACCGTGCGGGCGGCCCGGCGGCGCACCGTGCGTCGGTGGAACTCGCTCAGGATCGTGCGCAGCACCCGGGCGCCGTCCCGGAACGTGTTGAGGTTGCTGGTGCCGTGGATGCGCAGGTGTTCGATGCTGGAGACCTCCTTGACCCGGACGCCGCTGTCGGCCACCCGGATGTTGATCAGCGTCTCGATCTCGAAGCCGTCGCCCCACCGCTTCTTCCCGTCGGCCCGGGCCGGCAGGTCGGTGGAGGGCAGGTCCATCACCGGCACCATCCGCCGCCAGAAGGCGTTGTAGCCGTAGCAGAGGTCGGTGAACCGGGTCTTGAACAGCGTGTTGACCACCAGGTTCAGGCCTTCGTTGCCCACCCGGCGCAGTGGCGTGATGTCCTTGCTGTGCCCGCCGGGGCCGAACCGCGAGCCCTTGGCGAAGTCGGCGCCGACGACCAGCGTCTCGACGAACCGGGTGATCTCCGCCGGATCGGTCGACCCGTCGGCGTCGATCATCACGATCGCGTCGCCGGTGCAGGCGGCGAACCCGCTCGCCAGCGCGTTGCCCTTGCCGGTCCGGGTCTGCCGGACGACGACCACGTCGGGGCGCAGCCGCCGGGCCACCTCGACGGTGTCGTCGGTCGAGCCCCCGTCGACCAGGACGACCTCGTGCAGGCCGGCGGGCAGCGCCGCGAACACGTGGGGCAGGTTCAGGGCCTCGTTCAGCGTCGGAATGACGACACTGACCAGCGGCGCACGGCGCGGCGCGCCCCGCGGGGTGCTGCGTCGGTCGCGGGGACCGGGCGTCTGGGGTGCGACGCGGCGTTCTTCCGGCATCGGGGTGCCTTTCGTCGAGAGGACTCGAACGATGCTGTCGGCCGCCGCGGGCGCGACCTGAGCGTTAGCTCGCTAACACCGGCCGTTGCGCTCCGTCGCTACAGTCGCCCTCGTTTCGACACTTTCCGACCTATGCGGACAGCGAGGGTCAGGTTGGCGACTACATACCGCATTCATCCGGCCATCGGCATCGCGCGGCTGGGAAACAGCCCCGACGCCTACTTCGTCGGCCCCGAGCGGCCCGGCGAACGGCCGTCCCCCGGCACGTTCAAGGACGAGCAGTTACGCGTCAAACGGCAGGCCGCGCGCTTCCGGATCTTCGCCCATCACGACGACGGCACCACCGAGGAGATCACCTCCGCGCAGGCCCGGATCGGCTGGACGGTGCACCTGGCCAACCGGAAGGCCACCAACCCGGCGGCACGCAACGACGAGCCGGACGCCGACCTGGTCATCGACCCGGGTCCGCGCACGGTCGAGGGCCCGGACCAGCGGGCCGCGTTCGACACCGGCGTGATCCGGTTCGCCGGCCAGCGCCCGGTGACCGTACCGCTCGGCGAGGTCCGCACCGAGCCGGACGGGCGGCTGCTCGTCCTCGGCGGCTCGGGCACGTCCGCGTCACCGGGCGGCAACCTGGTCGGCTCGCTCTGGAACCCCGGCTGGTACGACGACGCGTCCGACGGCCCGGTCAGCGCGACGCTGACGCTGCCCGACGGCTCGACGCCGCCGGTGGAGGGCGCGTGGGTGATCGTCGCGCCGCCGAAGTTCGCCCCGCACCAGGACAGCGTGGTCTCGCTCCACGACCGGCTGCTCTCCCGGATGGTGGCGCTGAACCTCGTCCCGGCGCCGACGACGACGTCCTACACCGCCGACATCTACCCGATCCTCACGCGGGCCGCCGACGTCCGGTGGGTGCAGAGCGTCGGCCGGGCCCACAGCTGGGCGCACCCGGTCACCGAGCAGCGGCTCGTCGACCGGATCGTCGCCAAGCTGCGTCCGGCCGGCAACATGCCCGCGCTCGCCGGGGAGGACTCGGCCCTGACCGACCTCCAGCACGCGCACGTCGCGCGGTGGAAGGCCGGGAACTACGCCCGGGACTGGACCGGCGTGCCGACGCCGCCCGCCGACGTCACGCCCGGCGGGGCGGACCGCGCGGCACTCGAGGCCTGCGTCGGCGGGGCGTTCGCCCCCGGGATCGAGGCCGGCGGCGAGAACGACCCACCGATCCTGACCGCGAAGTACACGGCGGCGTTCCGGCTCGACCACACCACCGTCGCCCCGGGCGCGCTCACGTCGGGGATGTCGCTGCCCTGGCAGGACGACTTCAGCGCGTGCGGCGACAGCTGGTGGCCGGCGCCGCGACCCAACGACGTGCTCGAGCGGGCCGGCGCGACCACGTCGGTGCCGTGGGACCGGGAGGTGGGCAGCGGCGACGAGATGGTCGTGCACTGGCACACGCTCGGCTTCGTCGTCCCGCAGGGCGACCAGCAGGTGGAGACCGAGCACCACGACGCCCCGGCGATCACGCTGCTCACCCCGCACCTGGACTTCGCCGACGTCGAGCAGGGGCTGCTCGGCATGATCCGGGAGGAGTTGCTCCCGATCCGGTTCTCGGTGCGCACGGCCACGACGCTGGTGCTCACCGCGCCGGCGCACCCGCAGCTCACCGCGGTGGTCACCGAGGTCACGGTCGACCCGGACCAGGACACGACCGCGGAGTTCCCGATCGCCTACCGCACCGGCGTCGCGCCGTCGACGGTACCCACCCAGACGTTCACGGTCACCGAGCCCTCCACCGGGCGGACCTGGCCGATCAGCGTCGACGCGAACACGGTCGCCCGCCGTCCCGTCGCCACCGCGCTGGTGCTCGACCGGTCGGGCAGCCTGGCCGCCGCCGGCCGCGGCACCCAGCTGCGCAAGGCCGCCCAGTCGCTGGTCAACCTCCTGCCCGACGGCGACGGGGTGGGCATCGTCGGGTTCGCCGACGACGCCGAGGTGCTCCAGCCGGTGCTCCCGCTGGACGCCGCGGGCCGGGCCGCGAGCCTGGGCGTGCTGACCGGCCCGGGGCTCGACCCGAACGGGAAGACGTCGGTGGGCGACGGCGTCACCGCCGGGCAGCGGCTGCTGGAGTCGGCGACCGCGTTCGGCCCGAAGGCACTCGTCGTGCTCACCGACGGCGTCGAGAACGCGCCGAAGTCGGTGGAGGACGTTTTCGGGGAGACGTCCGACCCGGTGCACGCGATCGAGATCGGACCGCCGAACTCGATCGGGGTGCCGGTGCTCGGCGCGCTCGCCGGCAACACCAACGGCACGTTCCGCACCAGCACCGACACCGCGCTGGCGGCGTCGACTCTGCAGGTGCTCGCCGAGGTGACCGGCAGCCAGACCGTGACCACCGCGAACGGGCGGCTCGCGCCCGGCGCGGTCCGGCGGATCCCGTTCCAGCTCACCGACGCCGACAGCGGCATCGACGTCCTGCTGCTCACGCCGACGCCGGACGCGGTCGACTTCCGGCTGCAGACGCCGATCGGCGAGCTGATCGAGCCGTGGCAGGCGATCGCGGCCCCGAGCATGCGGTTCGGGATCGCCGGCGGCGTCACCTGGTTCCGGCTCGCGCTGCCGGTGCAGCAGCGGCCGGGCCGGTTCGAGCAGGCCGGTACCTGGCACGTCGTGATCACGCCGGGGCGGCCCCGCACCGAGCCGGCGGCGGGCACGGACCGGTCGGTCCTGCGTGGAGCGACGGCGTCGCGTCGGTCGGCGGTGGCGGCCGTCCCGGAGCCGGCCTACCGGTCCGAACTCGAACGTGCTTTCGCGGTGATCTCCGCGCCGGCCGCGGTGCCGCGCGCGGCCGTCGCACCGGCACCGGGCCTCGCGTACGCGCTCCGGGTGCACACGTGGTCGGCGTTGTCGCTGGTGGCCGACGTCACCCAGTTCGAGTTCGCGCCCCGGTCCCCGGTGGAGCTCTCGGCCCGGCTGGTCCAGTCCGGCCGGGAGCTGACGACCGGGCTGAGCGTCTCGGCCGAGATCACGCCGCCGACCGGCCCGATGTCCCGGGTCGCCCTCACCGGGGACGGTGGCTTCTTCAACGGCAGCTTCACCGTCACCGCGGCCGGCTCGTACCAGGTCCGTTTCGTCGCCCAGGGCAAGGCGGCCAACGGCCAGCCGTTCACCCGGGAGCGGCTGGGCAGCGCCGCGGCCTGGGTGGGGGAGACGAGGCCACCGGCGGAGGGCTGATCCGCCGGCGGCCGTCGCCGGATCAGACCGCGGTGAACGCGTTGTCGACGAACAACTGCGTGCCGTTGACGAACGAGGCCTCGTCGCTGAGCAGGAAGAGCGCCGCACCGGCGACCTCTTCCGGGGTGCACATCCGCCCCTGCGCGGCGGCGATGGCCTCGTCCGAGACGTCGACGCCGTATTTCGTCAGCAGCTCGACCTCTGTTCGGCCGTGCGTGGTGTCGATGAAGCCGGGGCAGACCGCGTTGCAGCGGATGCCCCGGTCGCGGAACTCCACCGCGATCGCCCGCGCGAACTGGTGCACCGCACCCTTCGTGACGTCGTAGAGCACCTCGGCCGGCGTCGCCGCGACCGCGGAGATCGACGAGGTGCAGACGATCGAGCCCCGCCCGGCGTCGAGCATGCCGGGCAGCACCGCCTGGGTCATCACGAACATCGAGCGGACGTTGACGTCCATCAGGAAGTCGTAGTCCTCCTGGGTGGTCTCCAGGAACGGCTTCACCACGATCGTGCCGGCGTGGTTGAAGAGCAGCGTCGGCGCGCCGAGGGCGGCGGTGCCCGCGGCGACGGCGTCGCGCACCTCGTCCGGGCGGCTGACGTCGGCGCGGGCGAAGAAACCGCCGGTCTCGGCGGCCACCTGACGCCCGAGTTCCTCCTGCCGGTCCACCACGATCACCCGGGCGCCCTGCTCGGACAGGAGCCGGACGGCGGCCGCGCCGGCACCACTGGCACCGCCGGAGACCAGCGCGGTCCGCCCGCCGAAGCGGCTCACGCCTGCTCTCCGACCGCTTCCTCGGCGGCCCGGATCGCACCCTCGCGCGCGGCGATGATGTCACCGGTCGGTGGCCCCTGGAACCGGCGTCGCTCGACCGCGAACCAGATCACCAGCGCCAGCACCACGAACCCGATCGTGATCTCCAGCGCGTAGTCGTTGGGCGGCTGCACCCCGATGAAGAACAGCAGCGCCATGGCCACGACCGACAGCACCGCGATCACCTTGTACTGCGTGATCCCGAGGTTCCAGGGGCCCATGTGCGGCCACTTCGGACCGCCGATGGTGAACAGGCCGAGCGCGATCGGCACCGTGAACGACAGGAACAGGAAGATCACCGTGCAGGAGACGACGATCGAGTACGCCGGGGTGCCCTTGATCGTGATCGACGAGGTGAACCAGACGAAGAGCGTGGCCAGCGTGGCGGCGACCCAGATCGACCCGATCGGCACCCGCCGCTTGGGGCTGACCTTGGCCAGTGCCTTGGAGGCGCCCGGGATGCCGCCGTCGCGCGAGAACGCGAACAGCATCCGGGAGACGCTGGTGACCGTGGCCAGGCCGCACAGGAACTGGCAGACGAAGATCAGCACGTAGAGGACGTCGCGGACGACGTGGTTCATCCGCTCGTCCATGGCCCAGAAGAAGACGTTCCAGCCCTGCTGGGCGGCCTGGTCCATGTTCGGGATCATCAGCACGAACGCCGAGAGCATGACCCAGCCGGCCAGACCGGACCACAGCACCGACGACACCATGCCCGACGGCACGTTGCGTGCGGCCTTCACGGTCTCCTCGGACGTGTGCGCGGACGCGTCGTAGCCGGTGATCGTGTAGACCGGCAGCAGCAGGCCGAGCAGGAACGCCATGCCGATGCCGACGGTCTTCGGCCACACCGCGTCGGAGCCCTCGCCGCCGGTGTAGTCGTGGAACGTCCACAGCCGGGTCACGTCGATGTCCTTCGCCGCGACCAGGCAGGCGATCGTGAGCGCGATCGCGGTCGCGAAGATCAGGTAGCCGGACAGGTCGGTGAGCTTGGCGGTCAGGCCGATGCCGAAGTGGTTGATCAGCGCCTGGACGCCGGTGATCAGGGCCATGAAGCTCACCCGGGTGGTGAGCGTGTCCTCGAGGCCGAGGCGCTCGCCGAACGCGCCGAACACGAAGTAGAACGTGCCGATGTTGATCGCGCCCAGCACCGTGACCAGGCCGAGCAGGTTCAGCCAGGCCGAGAGCCAGCCGGTGAACCGGTTCCCGAGGATCGAGCCCCAGTGGTAGAGCCCGCCCGCGGTCGGATAGGCCGAGGAGATCTGCGCCAGCCCTAACGCGAACACCCCGGAGATGAGCACGCCGATCGGCCAGCCGATGCCGATCGCGGCGCCGCCGACGCCGGAGGTGGCCTGCCCCAGCGAGTTGATGCCGCCCGAGACGATGCAGATGATCGAGAACGAGATCGCGAAGTTGGAGAACTTGCTCATCCGGCGCTCGAGCTCCTGGGCGTAGCCCATGCCGTGGAGCGCCTTGGTGTCCTCGTGCCGGTCGTCGTCGGTGTATTCCGTGGTGGCGGGCCTTCTGCGACCAGTTGATGCCATGCGCGCGCTCCCCAACGAAGGGTCAGACCAATGAGGGAACGTTCTAGGTCTCGGCCTGCCCGCTGTCAAGAGTCGAGCCGGCCGCTCACATCGCCGGCATGCCGGTGTCGACGCGCGTCGTCGCCGTCCGGCTTGCCCACGGTGCTCTCCGTCAGTCCGGCGGGGACGGAGCCTCGGTGGGGGTCTCGCCGTAGACCAGGCGCAGGATCGCGTCGGTGAGGGTGTCGAGCAGTTCGTCCTCGACGTACGCGCCCGGGTCGGCGTAGACCTCGGCGAACATCGTGCTGCGCAGGCGGACGGCCATCGCGGCGATCAGGTCGGGCGGGCCGGCCAGCGCCCGGCCGCTCCGCGCGTCGCGCTCGATGCGTGTGCTGAACAGATTGCAGCCCTGGTCGATCAACCGGTCGCGGACGTGCGCGACCTCCGGGCCCGGGTCGGGCGTGATGAAGGCCTCGCGCAGCCAGCGCCCGTCGACCTTCCAGCGCGCGAGCCCGGCGGCGAGGCCCCGGCGCAGCTCGGCCCGGCCGGGGCCGTCGGCGGCCAGCCACTCGGACATCTCCAGGTCGGCCTCGGCGATGCCCTGGTCGACGACCGCGGCGAGCAACGCCTGCTTGGACTCGAAGTAGAAGTAGAACCCCGAGCGTGCGATGCCGGCCGCCCCGGCGAGCTCGTCGATCGTGACCTGGCTGATCGGTTTGTCGCGGAAGACGGTGCGTGCGGCGTCGATCAGAGCCTGCTCGCGCTGGTCGCCTTTCGTGGGGGCCCGACGGCTCTTGATGGCTGGCACGTCGTCCACGGTAACAGCGTTCGACGTGGCGTCGCTCATTTTCGACACGGTGTTGAAAATTATCGTCGGCGCGTCTACGTTCAGGTCCATGTCCTTCCGAACGCGCCTGGCGTTACCCGTCGCCTGCTACGTGGTGCTGCTGGTCTCGGCGCTGCAGACCCTCGTCGTCCCGGTCGTCGCCGACATCCGGGCCGACCTCGGGGTCACCACCAGTGCGGCCAGCTGGGTGGTCACCGCCAACCTGCTCGCGGCCGCGGTGCTCACCCCGATGCTCGGGCGCCTCGGTGACCTCTACGGCCGCCGCCCGGTGATGCTCGGTGTGCTGACCGTCGTGCTGGCCGGCTCGGTGCTGGCCGCGGTCACCACCAGCCTGCCGCTGCTGATCGCCGGCCGGGTCGCCCAGGCCGCCAGCTTCGGGCTGTTCCCGCTGGCCATCGGGATGCTGCGCGAGGAACTGCCGGCGCGCCGGCTGACCGGGGCGATGGCGCTGGTGAGCGGGATGCTCTCGGTCGGGGCCGGGTTCGGCCTGGTGGTCACCGGGCTGCTGATGCGCGGCGGCGGCGACTACCACCAGCTGTTCTGGCTGGCCACCGCGCTGGCGGCGATCGGCCTGGCCGGCGTGTGGCTGCTCCCGCGCCGCTCCGGCGCGGCGACCGGCCGGCTCGACTGGGCCGGTGCCGGCCTGCTCGGCCTGGGCCTGGTGCTGCTGATCCTGCCGCTGGAGGAGGGCAACGGCTGGGGCTGGGGTTCGGCCCGGGTGATCGGCTCGCTGGCCGCCGCGGTCGTCGTGCTGGCCGCGTTCGTGCTGCTCGAGCGGCGGATCACCCACCCGCTGGTCAGCCCGCGGATGCTCACCCACCGGCCGATCGTGCTGGCCAACGTCGTCGGCCTGTTCCTCGGATTCGCGATGTTCGCCGTGTTCCTGGCCGTGTCCGCGTTCGTGCAGACGCCACCCGCGGTGGCCGGCTACGGCTTCGGCGCGTCCGTGCTCGCGGCCAGCCTGGTCTACCTGCTGCCCGGCACGGCCAGCGGCGTGCTCACCGCGCCGCTCGGCGGCCGGCTGGTGACCCGGTTCGGCGCGAAGGCGACGCTGCTGATCGCGGCGGTGCTGGCCGGCGTCGGGTTCGGGGCGCTCGCGCTGCTGCACTCGGCCACCTGGCAGATCGTCGTCGGTGCGCTGGTCGTCAACACCGCGGTGACGTTCGGCTACGCGGCCCTGCCCCCGCTGCTCATCGCCCACGTCGAGCCGTCCGAGACCGGCATCGCCAACAGCGTGAACTCGATCGCCCGCTCGATCGGGATGTCGCTGGGAACCGCGTTCGTGGTCACGATGATGACCCGCAACCCCATCCCCGGGCCGGTGCCGCTGCCGCGCGAGGCGCAGTTCGTCACCACGTTCGTGGTCGGGGCCGTGCTCGCCGTGGTCGCGGCGGCACTGATCGCCTGGGCGCTGCCGGGAGAACGCGCGCTGGCGCTCACCCCGGCCGAGGTCGAGGCCGACGACGTGCTCGGTGCGGCCGGGCTACCGGTACCGACGCCGGCCTCGGCGCCGGTCAGGTGACCAGGATGCCGCCGTCGACGTACAGGTCGTTGGCGTTCACGCCGGTGGTGCGCAGGAGGAACCCGGTCGCGTCTCCACCGCGGTGACGCTCGCCGGCGACGCCTCGATCGTCTCCGGCCGGGCCAGGTCCAGCGCCGGCGTGCCGGTGCCGCTCCCGACCCCGGCCGCGCCGGAACCGCCGGGATCGCGAGGGTCACCGGGCCGCGAT
>NZ_BAAAGX010000010.1:95808-113714 GCF_039524755.1 Cryptosporangium japonicum | reverse complement strand
CGGGAGGCCTTCGGCGAGCGCGGCCACGCCGGGACGACGCTCCGGGAGATCGCGCGCCGCGCCGGGGTCACCCACGGGCTGATCACGCGGCAGTTCACGTCCAAGGAGCAGCTGTTCCGGGCGGCCGTGGACGGGCTCGGCCCGGATCCTCCGGGGCCTTCTCTTCGGCTAGCGAGATGGCGTCTTGACTTACGAGATGATCGAGGTCGAGGATCGCGCTCATGAAGATCACGGCCGTCACGCCGCTCCCGGTCACGCTGGGGCTGGGGCGCGAGCCCATGTCCTTCTGCTTCCTGCGGATCGAGACGGACGAGGGCCTGACCGGCTACGGCGAGGCCTGCGACAGTTTCGGCGCCAGCTACGCCGGGGTGATCGGCGAGATCGTCTCCCAGGTGCTGGCGCCGCTGCTGATCGGCCGTGACCTCGTCGCGGCCGAACCGCTCGCCGAGCACCTGCGCCTGTCCACCCGCCGCCGGCTCGGCGACCGGGGCATCGCGGCCCAGGCCCGCAGCGCGGTCGAGATCGCGCTCCAGGACCTCGTCGCGCAGGCCGCCGGCCGGTCGGTGAGCGCGCACCTCGGCCAGGTGCGGGACCGTGTCGGCATCTACGCGTCGTCGACGTTCCTGGACGAGGGCCCGGCCGCCTTCCACGCCGATCTGCTCGCCCCGCTCCTCGAGCGCGGGGTGCGGCAGGCGAAGGTGCGCATCGGTCCGGAGTGGCAGCGTGACCTGCGCACGCTGACCGAGCTGCGGAGTCTGCTGCCCGACGACGTCGAGCTGATGATCGACGGCAGCGACACGTTCACGCTCGCGACCTCGACCCAGATCGCCGCGCGGCTCGGTGAGCTCGGCGTGCGCTGGTTCGAGGAGCCGATTCCCCAGGCGAACCGGGCCGCGATCGCGGCGCTGTCGGCGAAGTCGGCGGTGCCGATCGCGTACGGCGAGCACCTCTACGGGCGCGAGGACTTCCTCGACGCGCTCACCCACGACGGCATCTCGGTCGTCCAGCCCGACGCCGCGACCGCCGGTGGCATCGCCGAGTCGCGTGCCGTCGCCGGGCTGGCGACCTACTACGGCGCGCGGGTCGTGCCGCACGTCTGCGCCGGCCCGGTCGCGCTCGCGGCCAACGTGGCGCTGGCGGCGACCGTGCCGACGATCAACCTGATCGAGTACCCGCTGTTCCTGGTGCCCGCGTGGGGCGCGTTCGGCGCCGGCGACCAGTTCGGGATCGGGGCCGTCGAGGACGGCTCGCTGCCCGTCCCGTCCGGCCCCGGCCTCGGTGTCCGCCTGGCCGACGACGTCACCACCCGGTACCCGTACCGGCTCCCGGGCGCACGGATCGCCGGCACCGTCGGCGGCGTACTCGACCGCTTCGTCGGAGACCGGTAGGCCCAGGTGCGCCGACGCCCGGGTCGGCGTTCGCGGGGATACCCGGCGCGGAGCACTCGGTCCGGATAGGACGGGGCTGGTTCGGCGGCGGCCCGGGGTACCGGCGGTACTACCACAACCGGTGGCTCCCACCCGGCCGGCCGCGCGCCGAGACTGCGCTCATGGAAACTTCGCTGGTGATGACCGGAGGCACCCGCGGGATCGGGGCGGCCGCGGTGGGCGAGCTGCTGCGTCGCGACCCCGGCCTGCGGATGGTGCTGCTCGCACGCGGTGACGCCCGGCCCGGCGACCGGACCACTGTCGTGCCGGTGGACCTGGCCGACCGGACGAGCACCCGCACGGCAGTGGCGACGGTCCGGGCGATGCTCGCCGACGGAACGCTCCCCCCGCTGCGCGGGATCGTCGGGAACGCGGGCGTCTCGCTGGCCGACGCCATCCACGCCACCCCGGACGGCCTGGAGACGACGTTCGCCGTCAACGTGGTCGCCAACCACGTGCTGATCGCCGGGCTCGCGCCCGCGCTGCCGGGGCCGGGCCGGGTCGTGATCACGGTCAGCGACACCCACTTCGGCGACTTCAAGCACACGTTCGGGACGATCCCGGCGCCGCGCTGGGCCGAACCCGCGGTGCTGGCCCGGCCGGGTGCGTTCCCGCGCCCGGCGACCGCCACCGCCGGGCGCACCGCCTACAGCACGAGCAAGCTCGCGGCGATCTACCTGGTGCACGAGTGGGCCCGGCGGCTGCCGCCCGGGGTGGACGTCGTCGCCCACAACCCGGGCCTGGTGCCCGGCACCGGCCTGGCCCGCGAGGCCGGGCCGGTCGCGCGGCTGCTGATGGGCGTGCTCAGCCCGCCGATGACGCTCACGCCGCTCGCCGACTCGGTGACCGCCGCGGGACGCAAACTCGCCGACGTCGTCCTCGGCGCGACCGCCGCGCCGACGGGCTCC
Organism: Cryptosporangium japonicum; assembly: GCF_039524755.1. Taxonomy (NCBI): domain Bacteria; kingdom Bacillati; phylum Actinomycetota; class Actinomycetes; order Cryptosporangiales; family Cryptosporangiaceae; genus Cryptosporangium; species Cryptosporangium japonicum. The sequence goes on along the minus strand of NZ_BAAAGX010000010.1, from coordinate 111,379 downwards.
TACGTCGACCGCACCGCACCCGCGCTCTCCTCGGGCGAGTCCTACGACCCCGAGCGCGAACGCGCGCTCTGGGAGTACCTGGAGCGGATCCGCTAGTCCTCCTGGTACGCCGGGGCCCGGCGGGGCACCGGGCGCGGCGCGCTCTCCAACAGCGGCAGCGCACGCGGAGCGACGACCACCGACAGGATGACGACGCTGGTCGAGCGGCTGACCCGGGCCGACTGGTTGATCGTCAGCAGGTGGCGCTGCAGGTCCTCGTGCGAGGACGCGACGAGGCGGCAGATCACGTCGGCCGAACCGGTCGTGGCGTAGGCCTCCACGACGGCCGGGTGCGCGGTCAGCTCGGCCGTCACCTCGTCCAGCGCACCTTGCGCGATCTCCAGCGTGACGAACGCCTGCACGACGTACCCGGCGGCGGTCAGGTCCACGTCCGGGCCGTGGCCGGTGAGCACGCCGGCCCGTTCCAGCCGGTCCAGGCGGGCCTGGACCGTGCCCCGGGCCACCCGCAGCGTGCGCGAGAGCTCCAGCACCCCGACGCGGGTGTGGTCGCGCAGCGCGGCGAGCAGATCGACGTCGAGCGCGTCCAGTTCGATGGCCATGTGAGCAGACTGTATAGCCGCGGGACGGTTCCGGTGCACCGAGATGGTCATCCGGACGAGTTGAGATGCGCGTGATTGCCATCCGGACGCGATCGAGGTGTCCTCGGTGTCAGCGATCACCGTCCCGGGAGGCACTCGTGAGCATCGACGAACTCGTCGGCCTGGTGGAGTACGACGCGAAGAACGACCCGTTCCCCGTCCAGGGCTGGGACGCGGTGGTCTGGTCGGTGGGCAACGCCACCCAGACCGCGCTGTTCTACCAGCACGTGTTCGGCATGGAACTCGTCGCGTACTCCGGGCCGGAGACCGGCAACCGCGACCACCACGCCTACGTCCTGCGCTCGGGCGGCGTGCGGTTCGTGTTCAAGGGCGGCGTGGACCCGGCCAGCGCACTGCTCGACCACCACCGCCGCCACGGCGACGGCATCGTCGACATCGCGCTCGAGGTTCCCGACGTCGACCGGTGCGTCGAGCACGCCCGCGCCGAGGGAGCCACCGTCCTGGAGGAGCCGCACGACGTCTCCGACGAGCACGGCACGGTGCGGATCGCCGCCATCGCGACCTACGGCGAGACCCGGCACACGCTCGTCGACCGCTCCCGCTACCGCGGCCCGTACCTGCCCGGCTACGTCGCCCGCACGACCGGCCACCCCACCCCGAAGCGTGTCTTCCAGGCGCTCGACCACGTCGTCGGCAACGTCGAACTGGGCCGGATGGACGAGTGGGTCGACTTCTACAACCGGGTCATGGGCTTCACGAACATGGCCGAGTTCGTCGGTGAGGACATCGCCACCGAGTACTCGGCGCTGATGAGCAAGGTCGTCGCCAGCGGCAACCACAAGGTGAAGTTCCCGCTCAACGAGCCGGCCGTCGGCAAGAAGCGCTCCCAGATCGACGAGTACCTCGACTACTACGGCGGCCCCGGCGCCCAGCACCTCGCGCTGGCGACCAACGACATCCTGCGCACCGTGGACGCGCTGCGCGCCCGCGGCGTCGAGTTCCTCGCGACGCCCGACTCGTACTACGAGGACCCGGAGCTGCGTGCCCGGATCGGCGAGGTGCGGGTGCCGATCGCCGAGCTGCAGTCGCGCGGCATCCTGGTCGACCGGGACGAGGACGGTTACCTCCTGCAGATCTTCACCAAGCCCCTCGGCGACCGCCCGACGGTGTTCTTCGAGTTCATCGAGCGGCACGGGTCGCTGGGCTTCGGAATCGGCAACTTCAAGGCCCTGTTCGAAGCGATCGAGCGCGAACAGGCCATCCGCGGCAACTTCTAGGGCGCGCTGACCTGGGTGATGCAACCGAATACCGGCCTCCTCGCGTCCAGCACTGTGTCATCAGCGAGCAGGGAGGCCGGGTGTCCGACGACGAGGACGACGCGTACCGCGAGTACGTGACGGGCGTCCTGCCCGGGCTGCGCCGGGTGGCGTACCTGCTCTGCCAGGACGTGCACCGCGCGGACGATCTCGTCCAGAGCGCCCTGGAGCGCCTCTACGTGCACTGGGGCAAGGCGAAGAAGGCGGCCGAGCCGAGGGCCTACGCCCGCACCGTGCTCGTCCGGGTGTTCCTGTCCGAGCAGCGGACGACGTGGGCGCGCCGGATCGTGCTGGTCGACGGGAGCCGCGACGACCCGGCCGGCCCCGAGCTCGACGTGGACGCCCGGCTGGAGATGGAGGCCGCGCTGCGCGAGCTTCCGCCCCGGCAACGCGCGGTGCTCGTCCTGCGCTTCTACTGCGACCTGTCGGTCGAGCAGACCGCCACGGTGTTGCGCTGCGCCACCGGCACGGTGAAGAGCCAGTCGGCCCGCGGCCTGGACCGGCTGCGCGAGGTGCTGACCGCGAACGCCCCGGCCGCGAGGAGCTGACGACATGGACGAGCGGAGCGCACGCACGATGCTGCGTCACCTGGCCGAGCGGAACTACGACGAGACGACAGTGGACGTGGACCGGGCGATCCGCGGCGGCCGGCGTCGTCGTCGGCGCCGGGCGGTGGCCTGGGTCGCCGCCGCCGTGGCGCTGGTGATCGGCGGGGTGGGCGCGGCGACGATCCCGGCGTTGCGTGACGAGCCGAACGCGATCCGCCCGGTGGCGCCCCGGTTCGAGAAGGCCACCGGCGCCGACCTGCAGGTGGGAAAGCAGCGTCTGCAGGTCGGCTGGCGGCCGGACGGGGTGGTGGGCACGACGACGGTCACCGGGCCCGACTCCCAGGTCGTGCACTTCCTCGCGGCCGGGAACCAGGACGCCGGCCCGCTGACCGGCCAGGGGCCGGCGAGCGTGTGGCTGGTGGAGGCCGCGTCGCCGCTCACGTTCACCGAGCCCGGCGGACCCACCGTGCCCGGCCCGGTCGTGCACGGCGCCCCGAGCACCTGGTTCGAGATCACCGGCGGTCCGGCTCCCGGCGGCACGCTGACCTGGACCCCGTCGCCCGGCCTGCGCGCGATGGTGATCGCCGGCAGCACCACGGTGGCGGCGCGGATCGCCGACTCGGTGCGCACCGACCTCGTCGGCCCGGTCCGGCTGCCGTTCACCCTGCCGCGGCCGGACGACCTGCAGGTCTCCGCCACCGTGGACACCCGGTACGACAACGCCGACTACTTCGCCGCGGTGACGTTCCGGAAGAAGGGTGAGAACGGGCCGATCGCGTCCGAGATCCTGTTCTGGCTCGCCCACGACACGCTCCCGGAACACAACTCCCCGCCGACGCGGAAGCTCCACGGGCGGGGGCTGCGGCTGAGCGACGGCCCGCCCGAGAACGGCGTGAACGTCTGGTACCACCTCGGCGCCGGGGTGGTGGCGGGCAGCACGGACGCCGCCCAGAACGGCCGCTACCTGCGCGACCGGGCCGGCGTCATCGCGATGGTCGAGTCCCTCCGCCCCGTCGACACGCCGGCCGACGTCGACAACTGGACCAACAACTACCTCCGGTGATCCTCAGTTCAGGCGGGCGACCGCGGCCTCGACGTCCGACTCGGTGACCGGGAAGCCCGGGAACCGGGAGAGACGTTGCAGCGGGATCGCGCGCAGCATCTGGCCGTTGTGCTCGTCGAAGAGCAGCGCGCCGAAGCCGTGGTCGCCGAGGGCGCCGCGCAGCCACTCGCCGCCGGCCGGGTGCGCCAACCAGGCGTCCACGCTGGACTCGAGCGTCACCGGCGGGGTGATCGCGTCGCCCTTGAGTTCCACCGTGGCCTCGGCGCGCAGGTCACGGGAGGACGCGCCGACGCGGATGCCGAACTCCCCGCCCTCGACGACCCAGTCGCCCGCGGCGACGTTCCAGAACGCGAACGCCCGCCGGTCCAGCGTGAGGGCCACCGGCGCGCTCCGCCCCGGCTCCAGCGTCACCCGGGTGAACGCCCGCAGCTCCTGGTCCGGCCGGTAGACGGTGGCGTCCGGGTCGGTGACGTAGACCTGCACGATCTCCGCCCCGGTGCGGGTGCCGGTGTTGGTCACGGTGAGCCGCACCTCGACGGTGTCGTCGTGGGTGCTGACCGACAGGTCGTCGTAGGCGAACGTGGTGTAGCTCAGGCCGTGGCCGAACGGGTACGCGACCGGCAGCCGGTGCGCGTCGTACCAGCGGTAGCCGATCAGCAGGCCTTCCCCGTAGCGGACGTGCCCGTGCTCGCCGGGGAACGCGCCGAGCGTCGGGTTGTCCTCGTAGCGCACCGGGATCGTCTCGGCGAGCTTTCCGGACGGGTTCGCGGCGCCCAGCAGCAGGTCCGCGGTCGCCGCGCCGCCGGCCTGGCCCAGCAGCCAGCCCTCGAGCAGCGCCGCCGCGTCGTCCTGCCAGTCCGCGACCGAGACCACCGAACCGTTCGACAGCACCACGACGACCCGCTCGTTGACGCCGGCCACCGCGCGCAGCAGCTCGAGCTGGTGCGCGGGCAGGTTCATGTGCGCCCGGTCGTAGCCCTCCGACTCGTACGAGGGCGGCAGCCCGAGGAAGACGACCGCGACCTCGGCCGCCGCCGCGGCGCGGACCGCCTCCTCGATCAGCGCCTCGTCGGCGTTCTCCGACTCGATGACGAACCCGGGCGCGAACGTCACCTCGCGCCGCCCGTCCAGCGCCGCGCGCAACGCGTCCAGCGCGGAGTCGACGCGGGTGGGGTTGACCTGCGAGGAACCGGCGCCCTGGAAGCGCGGCGAGCGGGCGAACTCACCGATCACCGCGATCGCGCCACCGGCCGACGGGTCGAGCGGCAGCAGGCCGCCCTCGTTCTTGAGCAGCACGGCGCTGGCGACGGCGGCCTCGCGGGCCAGCGCGTGGTGGGCGTCGACGTCGAACGTGCCGCCCTCGGCGAGCGCGGGCAGCGACCGGTCGACGAGCGTCAGCACCCGGGTGGCCGCGCGGTCGACGTCCTCCTCGCTCAGCCGGCCGGCCGCGACCGCGTCCAGGATCCGGCGGGTGCCGCCGCCGCCCGACGACGGCATCTCCAGGTCCAGCCCGGCCGCCACCGCCGCCCCGCGCTCGTTCACCGCGCCCCAGTCGGAGACGACCAGGCCGTCGAAGCCCCAGTCGCCGCGCAGGACGTCGGTGAGCAGCCACGGGTCCTCGGAGGCGTACACCCCGTTGATGCGGTTGTACGAGCACATCACCGTCCACGGCTGGGCCTTGGTGACCACCCGCTCGAACGCGGGCAGGTAGATCTCGCGCAACGTGCGCTCGTCGACGTCGGCGGAGACCGTCATCCGGTCGGTCTCCTGGTTGTTGGCCGCGAAGTGCTTCAGCGACGTGCCGACGCCGTTCTCCTGGATACCGTCGACCAGCGACACCGCGAGCTCGCCGGCGAGCAGCGGATCCTCGGAGAAGTACTCGAAGTTGCGCCCGCAGAGCGGCGTCCGCTTCATGTTGACGCCCGGGCCGAGCAGCACCGACACCCCGGAGGCGCGGCACTCGGCGGCGAGGGCGGCGCCGACCCGGTGCAGCAGGTCGGTGTCCCAGCTCGACGCGAGCCCCGCGGCCGGCGGGAAGCAGGTCGCGGGGACGCTGGCGACGAGCCCGAGGTGGTCGCTCTCCTCGGCCTGTTTACGCAGCCCGTGCGGGCCGTCGGTGACCATGACCGCCGGGACGCCGAGCCGTTCGACCGGCTGGGTGTGCCAGAAGTCCGACCCGTCGAGCAGGGCGGCCTTCTCCTCCAGCGACAGCGCGGCGAGTACAGCGGGCACGTCCAGCCGGTTCGTCATCCACCCACGGTACCTCCGAAAACCGAGTGCACACTAGGTATTCAGGAAGCGTTCCAGCTGGGTGACGACGAACCGGTGGTCGTCGACCTGGGGCAGCCCGGAGACCGCGACCGAGCCGATCGGCCCGCCCCCGGCGACGATCAGCGGGAACGCCCCGCCGTGGGCGGCGTACTCGGCGGTGTCGAGCCGCGAGTCGGTGTCGAAGTTCCCGCCGTCGGCGCGGAACCGGCACCCGACGTAGTACGACGAGTGCCCGTACCGGTCGACGACCGCGGCTTTGCGTCGCAGCCACCCGTCGTTGTCGGCCGACGCTCCGGCCAGCGCGGTGTGGAACAGCTCCTGGCGGCCGCGCCGGATCGCGATCGCCACCGGGAGCCGCTCGGCCAGCGCGGCGGCACGCAGCGCGCCGCCCAGCTCCCAGGCGGTGTCCTCGTCGAAGCGGGGGAACACCAGGCGCCGCTCCTGGTCCAGCAGCGTCTCGAGCGACTCGTCGCTCATCGGGGCTTCACCTCCACGATCGCGCCGGTGGTGGCGCTGGTACGGGCCGCGTCGAGGACGATCGCGGTCGCGATCGCGTCGGCCGGGTGGACCGGTGGTTCACCCTCGCCCCGCACGGCCGCGGCGAACCGGGGATAGAACGTGTCCCAGCGGCCCCGTTCGGTCGGGTGGGAACGGGCGGTGCCGTCGGCGTACACGGTGCCGTGGTTCTCCTCGGGTTCGACGCCCCAGGTCTCGGCTCCGCTGACCAGCTGCTCCTCCTGGCTGTCGCCCGCGGCCACCACGTAGGTGCCCGCGGTGCCGGTCACCCGCCACCGGGGACCGGGCGCCGACTGGCTCCAGCTGCCCCACAGGTGCGAGCGGGCCCCGGACTCGTGGGTGAGCGCGAGGAACACGTCGTCGTCCAGCCCCGAACCGCGCTCGCGCCACTCGGCGTAGACCGCGCGGACCGGCCCGAGCAGGAACAACGCCTGGTCGACGAGGTGGCTGCCGAAGTCCAGCAGCGTCCCGCCGCCCGAGCGCCCCGGCCCGTCCTGCGGGGCGTAACGCTCGAACCGGGACTCCAGCCGGGTGACGGTGCCGAGCACGCCGTCGTCCACCAGCGCCCGTACCGTGCGGAAGTCCGAGTCCTCCCGGCGGTTCTGGTACGGGCTGAGCACCAGCCCGAGCCGGGCGGCGAGCTCCACCGAGGCGCGCGCGGCCGCCGCGTCGAGCGCGAACGGCTTGTCGCAGACGACCGCCATCCCCAGGCCGAGCGCCTCCTCGGTGAGCGCGCTGTGGGTGTCGGCCGGAGTGGAGATCGCGACCGCCTCGACGCCCAGGCCGGCCAGCTCGCCCAGGCTCGACACCGTCGCCGCGCCGGGCACCTCCCGCTCGACCAGCGCACGGCGCTCCGGTGCCGACGTCACGACCGCGACCAGGTCGCACTCCGGCGCGGCCCGGAGGAGCGGCGCGTGGAAGTACCGCCCTCCGAACCCGTACCCGACCAGGCCGAACCGCACAGGTGTCGTCATTCCGCTGATTCAACCAGGGTGGTCGCGCCGGTCATGATCGCCACCGCCTCGGACATCGAGTGCGAGTCCGGCGTGATCACCCCCGCGCACCGGCCCAGCCGCTGGATGTGGATGCGGTCGGCCACCTCGAACACGTGCGGCATGTTGTGGCTGATCAGGATCGTCGGCAACCCGCGCGAGCGGACCTCGCGGATCATCCGCAGCACCTGGTTGGACTCCTTGACGCCGAGGGCGGCCGTCGGCTCGTCGAGCACGATGACCTTGCTGCCGAACGCGGCCGCGCGCGCCACCGAGACGGCCTGGCGCTGGCCGCCGGAGAGCGTCTCGACCGGCTGCGCCATGTTCTGCAGCGTGCCGATGCCGAGGTCGGTGAGGGCCTTGGCGGCGTCGTCGCGCATGCCCGACTTGTCGACCATGCGCAGCACGCTCCCGAGGAACCCGGGCCGGCGGCGTTCGCGCCCCAGGAACAGGTTGCTCGCGATGTCGAGGGCCGGCGCGACCGCGAGCGTCTGGTACACGGTCTCGATGCCGGCGTCGCGGGCGTCCTGCGGGCGGCGGAACTGCACCGGCTGCCCGTCGACGCGGATCTCGCCCGCGTCCGGCACGAGCGCGCCGGTCAGGCACTTGATCAGCGTCGACTTGCCGGCGCCGTTGTCGCCGATGATCGCCAGCACCTCACCGGGGTACAGATCCAGATCGACGCCGTCCAGGCCGACCACCCGCCCGAACGTCTTCACCAGCCCTCGCGCGGAGAGCACCGGCTCGCTCATGCCTTGACCCTCCGGATCCACTGGTCGACGCCGACCGCGACGATCACCAGGAGGCCGACGGCCAGGACGCGGTACTGGTCGTCGACGCCGGCCAGCGACAGCCCGCTGCGGAACGCGCCGACGATCAGCGCGCCGAGCAGCGTGCCCAGCAGCGCGCCCCGGCCGCCGAAGAGGCTGGTGCCGCCGATCACCACGGCCGTGATGCTCTCCAGGTTGGCGTCGGTGATGGCGTTGGGGCTGGCCGCACCGGCCCGGCCGATCAGGATCCAGGCGGTGAGGCCGTAGATCGCACCGGCGACGGCGTAGACGCTGAGCAGTACGCGGTCGACGCGGATGCCGGCCAGCCGCGCGGCCTCCTTGTCGTCGCCGACCGCGTAGACGTGCCGGCCCCACGCGGTGTTGGCCAGCGCGAACCCGACCCCCAGGTAGAGCAGGACGACGATCACCACGCCCCAGGTGATGCGCCACCGGCCGGCCCCGAACGACTCGCCGGTCCAGTTCAGCAGCGCGGGCAGGTCGTCGGCCTGGACGCTCTGCCCGCTGGTGTAGAGCAGGCCGATCGCGGTGAAGACGCTCAGGGTCCCCAGCGTGACGATGAACGGCGGCAGCGCGATGCGGGTGACCAGCGCCCCGTTGAGCAGCCCGGCGACGACGCCGAGCGCGAGCGCGACGAGCACCGCGAGGACACCGGGGATGCCACCGTCCTCGGCGAGCTTGGCGGCGACCATCATCGCCAGGATCGTGACCGCGCCGACCGACAGGTCGATGCCCGCGGTGAGGATGATCAGCGTCTGGCCCACCGCCAGCGCGCCGATGACCGCGACCTGCTGCAGCAGCAGCGAGAGCGACGCGGGCTGGGCGAACCGGGGGTTGAGCGCCGAGAACACCGCGAATGCGATGACCAGCACGATCAGCGGGCTGATCGAGGGGTGGGCGTGCAGCACGTGCTGCACCCGCTGGAGCGGGGACTGGCGGCGTCGCGCGAACTCCTCGGCGGCCGTCGTGGTGGCTATCCCCAGCACAGCTCGGCGCCCTTGGTGGTGTCGATGCTCTCGACGCCGTCGGCCGGCTCGTCGGTGACCAGCGCGACGCCGGTGTCGAAGAAGTCCTTGCCGCCGGTGACCGACGGCTTCTTCCCGTCGGTCGCGATGTCCTTGATCGCCTTCACGCCGAGCTCGGCCATCTTGACCGGGTACTGCTGGGAGGTCGCGTTGATGATGCCGTCCTTGACCTGCTTCACCCCGTCGCACCCGCCGTCGACCGAGACGACGAGCACGTTCGTGATGCCCGCGGCCTTCAGGGCCTTCTGCGCGCCGACGGCGGCCGGTTCGTTGAGCGTGTAGACGACGTTGATGCCCGGGTTCTTGGTCAGGCAGCGCTCCATCGCGGTGCGGCCGCCGTCCTCGGCGCCCTGCGTGGGCTCGTTGCACACGATCTGGTAGGTGCCGCCGGAGTACCGGCCGGTCTTCGCCTCGTCGCCGTTCTTCTTCGTGTCGTTGGTGGGGATGCCCATGCCGGTGAGGAAGCCCTGGTCGCGGTTGTAGTCGACCGAGACGATCTTGTCGTTGAACAGGTCGAGCAGCGCGATCGTGGCCGGTTTCCCGGCGAGCTGCACCGCGGTCCACTTCCCGATCAGCTCACCGGCGCGGAAGTTGTCGGTGGCGAACGTGATGTCGACCGTGTCGGCCGGGTCCGGGGGAGTGTCCAGCGCGATGACGTAGAGGCCGGCGTCGCGTGCCTTCTTGATCGCGGAGTTGACGCCGGGGCCGTTCGGGGTGATCAGGATGCCCTTGTCGCCGCGGGCGATCGCGTCCTCGATGGCCTGCACCTGGGTCTGCTCGTCGCCGTCCTCCTTGCCGGCGGCCAGGGTGAGTTCCACGTCGTTGGCCGCCGCCGCCTTCTTCGCGCCGTCCTGCATCGTCACGAAGAAGGGGTTGGTGGAGTTTTTCGTGATCAGTGAGACCGAAACCGAATCGGAGTCGCCGCTGTCGCCGCACCCGGCGGCGGCCAGCGTCAGCGCGACCGCGGTGAGAACGCTCAGAACCCTGCGCTGTTTCATTGCCTGCTCCTCTGCTGACAACGTTGTCAGGGAGTGTTGACCCTCTGAATCGAGCGAGTCAATAGTGGACGGTCTTCTTTGGAGCGCTGGTTGACAACGTTGTCGGGGTTGGACAAGATCCGGCCATGGCCCGGGCGACGCTGCGCGACGTGGCCCGCCTGGCCGAGGTCAGCCCGAAGACCGTCTCCCGGGTGGTCAACCGCGAAGCCGGGGTCACCCCGGCGAAGGTCGCCGCGGTCACCGCGGCCATCGAGAAACTGGGCTACCGCCCGAACTTCACCGCGAGCAGCCTCCGGCGGGCCAACGGCCGCACCGCGACGATCGGCGTCGTGCTGGAGAACGTGGCCAACCCGTTCTCCTCCACCCTGCACCGGGCCATGGAGGACGTCGCGCGCGAGCACGGCGTCGCGATCCTGGCCGGCAGCGTCGACGAGGACCCGGCCCGCGAGCGTGCGCTGATCAGCACGTTCGCCGGCCGGCAGGTGGACGGCCTGGTGGTCGCGCCGGCGAGCGGCAACCAGGGCTACCTGACGGCCGAGATCCTCGGCGGCACCCCGCTGGTGTTCGTCGACCGGCCGCCGGTGGGCATCTCGGCCGACACCGTGGTGATCGACAACCGGGCGGGCGCCCGCCGGGCCGTCGACCACCTGATCACGCACGGCCACCGCACCATCGGCTACCTCGGTGACCTGCGCTCGATCGCCACCGCCCGCGATCGCCTGCAGGGCTACCGGGACGCGCTGGCCGACGAGGGCATCCGGCCCGGGCCCGTGGTCGAGGACGTCCACACCGAGAGCGAGGCCGAGCGGGCCGTCCACCGGCTGTTCGCCGCCGACCGGCCGCCGACCGCGCTGTTCACCGCCCAGAACCTGGTGACGATCGGCGCCATCCGCGCGCTGCGGTCACTGGGTCGCCAGCACACGGTGGCGCTGGTCGGCTTCGACGACTTCCCGCTCGCTGACCTCCTCGAACCCGGGGTGACCGTCGTCGCGCAGGACCCGACCGCGATGGGGCGGCTCGCCGCGTCGCTGGTGTTCCGGCGGCTGGCCGGCGAGCAGTGGGAGCCCGCGGTGCACGTGATCCCCACCCGCCTGATCACCCGGGGTTCGGGCGAGATTCAGAACGCCGTGTAACCCCCGTCGACGACGAGCACCGAACCGGTCATGAACGACGACGCCGGGCTGGCCAGGAACACCACGGCCGGCGCGATCTCGGGCGGCTCCGCGGCCCGCCGCATCGGGGCGTCCCCGATCCAGTGGGCGGCGAACTCGGGCCGGTCGATCGGGGTCATGTCGGTGCGGACGTAACCGGGCGCGACCGCGTTGACCCGGACCCCGTGCGGGGCCCACTCGGCGGCCAGCGACTTCGTGAGGTGGTGCACGCCGGCCTTGGACGCGTTGTAGGCCGGCTGCCACTGGGGCCGGTTGACGATCTCACCCGACATCGAACCGACGTTGACGATCACGCCGCCACCGGCACGCACCATGCCCGCGCCGAACGCCTGACAGCCGTACCAGACCCCGGTCAGGTTCACCGAGATCACCTCGTGCCAGTCCTCCTCGGTGACCTCCAGCGCGGGCCGGTGTATGCAGGTGCCGGCGTTGTTGACCAGCACGTCGACGGCGCCGAACGCCCCGGTGATCTCCTCGGCCGCGGCGAACACCGCCGCCCGGTCGGCCATGTCGGCGGTGAACGCGGCCGCGCGGACGCCCTTCGCGTCCAGTTCGGCCACCACGCGGGCGCTGGCGTCCGCGTCCCGGGCCAGGATCGCGACCGAGGCACCGGCCTCGCCGAGCGCGTGCGCGAACGCCCGGCCCAGCCCACGGTTGCCGCCGGTGACCACGGCGACCTTCCCCGGCAACGCGAACGTGTCCAGAACCGTCATGACGCGATCCTCGCAGAGCGGCCGGGCGGAACACTGAACAATCCGTACACCCCGGAGTTACGCCGCCCGGGTATGCCTCTGTTCGACCAGATCAGCGCGACGCTCACCGGCGTCGCCGACGACCGGCCACCCGTCGTGCTCCTGCACGGGCTCACCTACGACCGGCGGCAGTGGGGGCCGCTCACCCGCGAGCTCGACACGCTCGACCCGGGCCGGCGCACGTTCGCCCTCGACCTGCCCGGCCACGGCCAGTCGCCGCCGCGCGGGTCCTACCGCAGCGACGAGGTCGTCGACGCGCTGCACCGCGCGGTCACCGCGGCCGGGCTGGACGCCCCGGTGGTGGCCGGGCACTCGCTCGGCGGCATCCTCGCGACCGTCTACGCCGCGCGCTACCCGACCCGCGGGGTGCTCAACCTCGACCAGCCGCTGCGCCTCGGCCGGTTCGGCGCGATCGTGCGCGACGCCGAGCCGGCGCTGCGCGGGCCGGGGTGGCGGGCCGTGTGGGACCGGTTCGTCGCCGGCATGGGCATCGACGGCCTCGCCGCCGACGCCCGGGTGCTGGCCCGCGACGGCAGCTCACCCCGGCCCGAGCTGCTCCTCGGCTACTGGGACGAGATCCTGCGGTCGCCGGACGCGCTCGTCGACGAGCAGCGCGAGCGGGAACTGGCCGCGATCGCCGCCCGCGGCCTGCGGTACGTGCTGGTCACGTCGACCGAGCCCGCGGTGCGCCTCCCCGACGTCGAGCCGGTGGTGCTGCCCGGCGGCGGCCACTTCCCGCACCTCGCGCACCCCCGCGCCGTCGCCGAGCTGCTGGCTCAGAGCCTCCAGCGGGTCGGGCCACCGGGGGCCGGCTGGTAACGCAGGTACCGGCCGGTGCGCAGCGACGTGCTCAGGTGCGCACCGGCCAGCGGGGCCTGGGCGGCGATCCGCTCCACCGTGGAGCGGATCGCCCTGGTGGTGTTGACCCGGGCACGCTCTTCCTCCGCCGCCGACGTGCGCGGACGCCCACCGAGCCCGGTGGCGGCGCGCAGTTCGGCGACGAGCGCGCTCCGCTCGGCGTCGGCCCTGGCCGCCGCGTCGCGGTCGCCGCTGCGGTCGGCGGCGGCCAGCTCGGCCTCCAGCGCGGCCAGCCGTCTCCGGTAGGCGCGGCGCGCGTCGCCGTCGAGCACCGGCTCGGCCGCGCCGGGACGCAGCCCCGCGCCGCCGGCCGCCAGGTCCAGCGCGGCGATCTCCTGCCCGGGTGCGGCCAGCAGGGCCCGGAGGAAGTCCACGCCCCGCCCGGCCCGCAGCCGCGCGGTCTCGGTGCCGGCACGCAGCACCCAGTCCTCGCCGTCGCGGGCCAGCGCCCACCCGGCATCCGGCCGGACCAGCCCCAGCCGGGCGGCGATCGAGGCGGCGCGCCCGGCGTCGCCGGGGCCGTTGCGCTCGGCCAGCGTGGCGGCGAGCCAGGGCAGCGCACCGAGCCGTTCCTCCAGCGCGACCGCGCGGTCGAAGTGCCGGCCGGCCTCGCCGGTGCGGCCGAGCCGGGCGGCCAGGCGCCCGAGGACGTCGTCCACCGGGCCGGTGACCGTGTTGGCGCCGCCCCAGACGACCAGCCGCCCTTCGAACGGACCCAGCGCGGCGTACAGCGCCTCGACCGCGGGCGGCTCACCCACGCGCGCGGCGACGACACCCAGGTCGGCCACCGCGCCCACCCAGCGCGGCCCGCCGCCGGCCAGCACCGCTGGGAGCAGGCGGGTCAGCTCCAGCGCCGCCTCCGCCTCGGCGCCGCCCTCCACCAGCACCCGGGCGGCGGTCGCCTCGAAGTACTGGCCGGGGATCCGCCGGGCCAGCGCGCGCAGCCGCGTGACGTCCGTGCCCGCGGTGCCGCGTACCAGCGCGAGGTTGCCGGCCAGCGTGGCCACCAGCCGGTCGGTGTCGGGCAGGCCCGCCGCCCGGCCGCGCTGCGCGACCTGCGCGACGAGCTCCTCGACCAGGTCGAACCGGCCCCGGACGAGGGCGAGCACGGCCTGCCGGGAGAGCACCACGACCGCCGCCTCGGCGTCGCCGGACAGTTCCGCGGCCCGGCCGTAGGCCACCAGCGTCGCCTCGGCCGCGCCCAGGTCGGCCAGCTCGACCAGTGCGGTGAAACGCCAGAACAGCCCGCGCAGCTCGGTGGGCAGGTCACCGGCCCGGCCGGCCTGCTCGACGATCTGCCCGGCGACCTCCAGGCGCTCCGCGGCGCCGGCCGGCTCCCAGAGCGCGTGCAGCCGGTCGTCGAGCACCGCGGCGACCGTGCCCGGATCGCCGCTCGCGCGGGCCAGCGTCAGCGCCTGATCGGCCAGGTCGCGTCGGTGCGCGGCGGCCGAGGCGTCGCCGAGCAGCTCGCGCGCGAGGCGGCCCAGCACCCGGGCACGCAGCGGGCCGGGCAGGTGCTGCTCGGCGGCGTAACGCAGCAGCCGCACCAGGCCGGCGTCGAGTTCCAGGAACCCGGCCCGCGACCGGCCGGCGAGCGCGGCCACGACCACCGCGTCCAAGTCGGTGCCGCCGAGGCCGGCCGCGAAGTCCAGCGCGGGGCCGGGCAGGCCGCCGGACAGCAGCCAGACGGCGTGCGCGGCGCCGGGGGAGAGGCCGGGCAGGAGCGGGGCCAGGTCGGGTTCGGGCACGCCGCCCAGGTGCACCTCGGGCGGGAGGCCGAGCGGCGCGACCGCGGTGATCAGCACGGCCGCGCCGTCCGCGGTGAGCCGCGCGACCAGCTCGGCCCGGTCGGCCCGGTCGGCCCGGTCGGCGTCGTCGAGGACGACCAGGCGTCGGGTGCCGGCCAGCGCGGCCGGTGCGGTGGTGACCGGGAGGCCGCGGGCGGCGGCCAGCGCCGCGGCGGCGCCGGCCAGCGCGGTCTTCCCCGCGCCGGACGGCCCGGTGACGACGAGATGCCCGCCGACGCCGGCCGCGGCCCGGTCGAGCAGCCGGGAGACCGCGCCGAGCTCACGCCGCCGCCCGGCCAGGGACGGGGCGACCGGTTCGGGCCCGGTCACATCGAGGTGACGCCGCGCACGCGGTGACCGACCGCGATCGACTCACCGGAGATCGCGCCCGCGCGCGGCGACACGAGGAACGCGACGAGGTCCGCGATCTGCGCGGGGCTCGACTCGCCCGGCCGGCCCGCCTCGACCGCGGTGGCCGGGGACGCGGCGACGATCCCCGGGCTGACCGTGTTGATCGTGACGCCCGACCCGGCGACGCCGTCGGCGAGGTTCTTGGCCGCGACGATCAGCGCCGCGTTGCGCACCGAACCGGTGACCGACCCGGTGAGGAACGCGTTCTGGCCGCTCACCCCGACGATGCGGCCGAAACCGGCCGCGGTCAGAACCGGCAGCACCGCGTTGGCCAGACGGAGGAACGACAGGGCCTTCGCGTCGATCGCGTCGAGCACCTGCTCGGGATCGGCGTGCCGGGACGCGTCGAGCGTGCGTGCGCTCGGCGCGGCCGCGACGACCAGGGCGTCGAGCCGGCCGTGCCGGTCGAGCACCGTCGCCAGCCCCGCCGCCACCGAGGCGGGGTCCCTCGCGTCGATCCGGACGCCGCCGCCCG
>NZ_BAAAGX010000010.1:66299-95781 GCF_039524755.1 Cryptosporangium japonicum | reverse complement strand
TGCGTGCGGCGGCGATCGCGGTCGCGCCCTCGGCCCGGAGCCGTTCGACGACCGCCGCGCCGATCAGACCGGTGCCGCCGACCACCAGCGCGACCCGCCCGTGCAGTTCAAGGTCCACGGGAGGAGAACTTACCCAGCCGCCGCAGCAGGAGGACCTGGAGCAGGCCCAGCAGGTAGCCGCCGACGCTGTCGGTGAGCCAGTGCCAGGCCAGACCGGTCGTGCCGACGAACACGAGCACGCCCGGCGCCCAGCGCAGGAGCTGCCGGGCGAGCGGCGGCAGCACGCCGGAGAGCAGCACGGCCAGCACCGCGTAGTAGACGAGCCCGTTGCTGACGTGCCCGGACGGGTACTCCACCGCGGGATCGCCGCTGAACATCTCGATCGACCCGTGGTGCGGCGCGCCCCGCGACGTCCACCGCTTGAGCACCTCGACGAGGACGCTGTTCACCGCCGCGGCCACGACGGCCAGCGCGAGGGGGCCGACGGTCCGCCGCCGTACCGCCAGCACGCCCGCCACGACCAGCACCAGCGGCAGCACGAGCGCGCGCTGCCCGAGCAGGTCGAACCCGACGAGGACGGGGTGCAGCCACGGCGGCCGGTGCGCGTCGCACCAGTCCCGGACGGCGCGGTCGACCGCGAGCAGCGGCGCCCACCAGACGAGCGCCGCGGTGAGCACGACGAAGCCGGTGAGCAGCGCCGCCTCCGCCCACCAGTCCCGCAGCACCCGGACCACCGGATGACGCTACCTCGCCGTCATTGACCTATTCGCGTCGAGCGACGAACGTGGAGGCGCAGCTGAGTACATGAAACAAGGGAGTCTCATGTCTCGAACGGCGTCCGACACGATCACCGACTGGCTCACCGACTTCGAGGGCGCGCTCGCCGCCCGGGACGCGGACCGCGCGGCCCGGCTCTTCGCGCCGACCAGCTTCTGGCGGGACATCGTCGCGTTCAGCTGGAACATCACCACCGTCGAGAACCCGGACGGGGTGCGCGCGCTGGTGGCCGCCACCGCCGCCACCACCGACGCGTCGAACTTCCGGGTCAGCGAGGAACCCGAGGAAGCCGACGGGGTCGTCACCGCGTACTTCACGTTCGAGACCGGGGTGGGGCGGGGCTCCGGTCTGTTACGGCTCACCGGGGAGGGCGCGTTCACGCTGCTCACCACGCTCGACGAGCTCAAAGGACACGAGGAGACGCGCCCCAAGGGCGTGGAGCACGGCGCCCGCCGGGACCGCGTCACCTGGGCGGAGCGGCGGGCCGCGGAGCTCGCGGACCCCGACCCGGACGTCGTGGTCATCGGCGGCGGTCAGGGCGGGATCGCGCTGGGGGCGCGGCTGCGTCAGCTCGGCGTCAACCACGTGGTGCTGGACAAGCACGAACGCCCGGGTGACCAGTGGCGCAGCCGCTACAAGTCGCTCTGCCTGCACGACCCGATCTGGTACGACCACCTGCCCTACCTGCCGTTCCCGGAGAACTGGCCGGTGTTCGCGCCGAAGGACAAGATCGGCGACTGGCTGGAGATGTACACCCGGGTCATGGAGGTGAACTACTGGGGCTCGACCACGGCACGCACCGCCACCTGGGACGACGACACGAAACAGTGGACGGTCACGGTGGACCGCGCCGGCGAGGAGGTGGTCCTGCGGCCGACGCAGCTCGTCTTCGCGCTCGGCGTGTCCGGCAAGCCCAACGTGCCGGTCATCCCCGGCCAGGACGTGTTCACCGGCGAGCAGCACCACAGCTCGCAGCATCCCGGCCCGGACGACTACCGGGACTCGCGGGTCGTCGTCATCGGGTCGAACAACTCGGCGTTCGACATCTGCGGTGCGCTCTGGGAGGTCGGCGCCGACGTCACGATGGTGCAGCGCAGCTCGACGCACATCGTCCGGTCGGACTCGCTGATGGAGTTCGCGCTCGGTGACCTCTACTCCGAGCGGGCGGTGGCGGCGGGCGTCACCACGCACAAGGCCGACACGATCTTCGCCTCGCTGCCGTACCGGATCCTGCCTACGTTCCAGATCCCGGCGTACCAGGCGATCGCCGAGCACGACAAGGACTTCTACGCCCGCCTGGAGAAGGCCGGTTTCCGGCACGACTGGGGCGACGACGGGTCCGGCCTGTTCCTCAAGTACCTGCGCCGCGGCTCGGGCTACTACATCGACGTCGGCGCGGCGGACCTGGTGGCCGACGGCGAGATCACGCTCGCGCAGGGCCAGGTCGTCGAGCTGACCGAGCGCTCGGTCCGCCTCGACACCGGTCAGGAGCTACCGGCCGACCTGGTCGTCTACGCCACCGGCTACGGCTCGATGAACGGGCTGGCCGCCGACATCGTCGGGGCGCCGATGGCCGACCGGGTCGGCAAGGTGTGGGGGCTCGGCTCCGACACCACCAAGGACCCGGGCCCGTGGGAGGGCGAGGAACGCAACATGTGGAAGCCCACCCAGCAGGAGGGCCTCTGGTTCCACGGCGGGAACCTGCACCAGTCGCGGTACTACTCGCTCTACCTCGCGCTGCAGCTCAAGGCCCGCCTGGAGGGCATCCCCACGCCGGTCTACGCCCTCCAGGAGGTGCACCACATCAGCTGAGCGCCGCCAGCGCGGTGCGCAGCTCCGCCCGGAACTCGGCGACGCGGGCGAGCTTGATGTCCTCGTAGCCGCGCACGACGTCGGCCAGGTCGGCGAGACCGACGACCTGGTCGGCGTTGCCGGCGTCCAGGTGCCGGACGGCCTCGTGCACGGCCGACCGGTACTCGCCGACGAGTTCGCGTTCCACCCGGCGCACGTGGGCGTACCCGAAGACGTCCAGCGACGTGCCGCGGAGCCGGCGGGCGGCGCGCAGTGCGCGGAACGCGGGCCGGGCGGTGCGGCGCAGGCGGATCTTGCGGTTCATCCCCAGCGCGCGCAGCACCGGCGGGTGCAGCAGCACCGACACGTCGGCGTCGGCGCCGAACTCGGCGTCGCGGCGGGCCTGCTCGACGGTGTCGAGGTGCAGCCGGGCCACCTCGTACTCGTCCTTGTACGCCATGAACCGGTGCAGGCCGCGGGCGTAGGCGAGGCCGACGCGCTCACCGGCCTCGGCGCCGGCGCGGGCGACGGCGGCGGCGGTGATCCGCCGGACGTCGTCGGCGTAGCGCCGGGCGTAGCCGGCGTCCTGGTATCGGGTGAGGTCGGCGACCCGGATCGTGAGCACGTCGTCGAGCGAGGTGGCCTTGGGGGCGGCGGCCGGCCGGGTGGTGGTGAGCGCGGCCAGCACGGCGTCGCGGTCCACGACGCTCGCGCGTCCCCACCGGAACGCGGCCAGCGTCTTCTCGACCGCGGAGCCGTTGAGCCGGATCGCGGCCTCGATCGCCTCGGCCGAGACCGGGAGGCAGCCGTGCTGGTAGGCGGCTCCGAGCAGCAGCATGTTGGCCGGCATGTGGTCGGCGAACAGCGCCTCGGCCAGGCCCAGCGCGTCCACGTGCAGGTTGGCCTCGGAGCGGGTCACCGACGCGATGCGCTCCAGCGCGTCGGCGGGGCTGTCGGGCAGCACCACCCGGCCGGTCACCATGTCCGCGGTCGGGACGATCGCGGTGTTGAGCACCGCGATCGTGTGCCCGGCCCGCGCGGTGTCGAGGTTCGACTGCGCGGCCGCGCCGAGCAGGTCGAACCCGACCAGCACGTCGACGGTGCCGCGTGAGGCCCGCAGCGCCCCGGTGAGCGGCGTCTTGGACAGCCGCACGTCGCTGACGACCGGCCCGCCCTTCTGCGCGAGCCCGGTCTGCTCGAGCCCGGCCGCGTGCGCGCCGTCGAGGTGCGCGGCCATCTGGAGGATCTGCGACGCGGTGACCACGCCGGTGCCCCCGATGCCCGGCATGCGCAGCAGGACGTCGTCGCCGCCGAAGCGACGCTCGGGTTCGGGCAGCGCGACCGGGAGGTCGGGCACCGCGCGGGGCTTCACGGTGCCCGGCTCGACCAGCAGGAACGACGGGCAGTCGCCCTTCAGGCAGCTGAAGTCGGAGTTGCAGGACGCCTGGTGGATGTGGGTCTTGCGGCCGAACTCGGTGTCGACCGGCTGCACCGACAGACAGGTGGACGCCTCCCCGCAGTCGCCGCACCCCTCGCAGACCCGCTCGTTGATCACGACGCGCTCGGCCGGGGTGGGCAGCTGCCCGCGCTTGCGCAGCCGGCGTTCCTCGGCCGCGCACCGGTCGTCGTGGATGAGGACGGTGACCCCGTCGAGGGCGGACAGCTCGCGCTCGACGTCGGCGAAGTCGTCGCGGTGGCGTACCGAGGCGATCGGGTCGAGCCGGACGGTCCGATAGGCGCCCGGGTCGTCGGTGGTGACGACGACGCCGCGCACGCCCTCGGTGGCCAGCCAGCGCGTCAGCGTCGGGATGTCGAGCCGGCCCTCGGCGCGCTGCCCGCCGGTCATCGCCACGGCGTCGTTGTAGAGCAGTTTGTAGGTCATCGTGACGCCGGCGGCCACCGCGGCGCGGATCGCGAGCGACCCGGAGTGGTGGAACGTGCCGTCCCCGAGGTTCTGGACGAAGTGCCGGTCGTCGGTGAACGGGGCCAGCCCGATCCACTGGGCGCCCTCGCCGCCCATCTGGGTGAGCCCGACCTGGTTGCCGCGGCCCTCCGGGGCGAGCGCGACCATCGCGTGACAGCCGATGCCGACGCCGACGAGCGTGTCGTCGCCGGTGCGCGTCGAGGTGTTGTGCGGGCAGCCGGAGCAGAAGAACGGCGTGCGCGCCGAGATCGTCGGCAGCGCGAGGCGGGGGCGGCCGGGCGTGGCCGTCTCGCGCGGGGGCAGCCCCGCCCGCCGGCCGAGCGCGCGGGCCACGTCGTCGGCGCCGAGCGTGCCCCGCGCGGTGAGAAGCGGGCGGCCGGCCTCGTCGAAGCGGCCGACGACGACGGGCGCGTCCGGGCGCCGGTACAGCGCCTGCTTGAGGTGACCCTCGAGGAACGGGTACTTGTCCTCGACGACCAGCACCTCGTCCAGCCCGGCGGTCAGCTCGGCGAGCGCGTCGTGGTCGACCGGGAACGGCATCGCGAGCTTGATCAGCCGCAGCCCGAGTGCTTCCTGCGCGGCCTCGTCGAGCCCCAGGTCGTCGAGGGCACGCTGCACGGTGGCGAAGCTCGTGCCCGAGGCCAGGACGCCCAGCTTCGCGTCCCGGGCGCTGAACACGACGCGGTTGAGCCCGGCCGCGCGGGCGTACTCGCGGGCCTGGTTGAGCCGGCGGGTCAGCATGTCGTGCTCGGCGTCGAGCGACGCCGGGCCGACCAGCGCCGGTGAGGCCGCGCGGTGCGGACCCGACGGCACCGGCACGCCCGTGGTCAGGCCGGTGATGTCGACGGTCGCCGACGCGTCGGCCACGTCCGCGACGACCTTCAGGCCGACCCACAGTCCCGACGCGCGGCTGAGCGCCACCGCGTGCAGCCCGTACTCGACGATCTCGGCGACGGTGCCCGGCGCCAGCAGCGGCATCGACAGGTTCTCGCACATCGGCTCGCACGAGCTCGGCACGGTGGAGGACTTGCTGCCCGGGTCGTCGCCGATCAGCGCGACGACCCCGCCCAGCGACGTCGTCCCGGCGACGTTGCTGTGCCGGATCGCGTCGGCGGCCCGGTCCAGGCCGGGGTTCTTGCCGTACCAGAAGCCGACGACCCCGTCGTGGCGCGCGCCGGGCACCCGGCCGAGCATCTGGGTGCCGGCGACCGCGGTGGCGGCGAGCTCCTCGTTGAGGCCGGGCCGGAACACCACGCCGGCCGGGTCGAGGAAGCGGTGCGCGCGCCCCATCTCCAGGTCCAGGGTGCCGAGCGGGGAGCCCTGGTAGCCGCTGACGAAGACCCGCGTGTCGAGGCCGCGGACGTCGTCGAGACGGCGCTGCTCGAGCATCAGGCGGACCAGCGCCTGCACACCGGAGATCAGCACCCGGCCGTCGTCGGCGGTGTACTTGTCGTCCAGGGTCACCGTCACGGAACTCTCCTCACCGCGCTGGGCCGGGTAGTTCCCAGGAGACCTGCGTCACTGATCCGAAGCAAGCACGTTGCGGGAAAGACGCCATCGAACGCAAAATCTTGCGGCAACATCGGCGTCGAGCTGTGTTCGTTTGCGTGGGGGAGTGAGGCCGGATGACGGTCGACGACATCGACCAGGAGCTGCTCCGGCTGCTGTCGGCCGACGGGCGGCGCACGTTCTCGGAGATGGCCGGCGAGGTGGGCCTCTCGGTCGCGGCGGTCAAGCGGCGCGTCGACCGGCTGCGTGAGATCGGGGTGATCACCGGCTTCACGGTCAAGGTCGACCACACCAAGCTCGGCTGGGGCATCGAGGCGTTCACCGAGCTGCGCTACGCCGGTGCCACCCCGGTGAGCGCGATCATCACGTCCGCGTTCGCCGTGCCCGAGGTCCAGGCCGTGTACGCGATCGCCGGGGACCCCGACGCGCTGGTGCACCTGCGGGTGCGCGACATCCAGCACCTGCAGCAGGCGATCGACCGGATGCGCCGCACCGGGCCGGTGGTCGGCACCAAGACGCTGATGGTGCTCGGGTCCTGGAACCGGGACGACCCGGCGCCGGACGCCGTCAGCGACGAGCGGTGACCGCCCGGCTCACTGGCGGCTCCACCGCTGGTAGTCGCCGTCGTTGGCGTCGAACGCGTAGACCTCGCCCTTCTCGTTGCTGTCGAGGAGGAAGCCGGTGGCCTTGTCGGTGAGGTTGAAGAACGAGTCGCCGTTCTCGGCGACCGCCCAGACCTGGTAGTCGCCCCCGTTGCAGGGCATCGCGTAGACGTTGCGTGACGGGTTGCTGTCGAGGCAGAGGCCGGTGGCCTTGCTGGTGAACGTGAAGCCGCCCTCGACCTCCTCGGGGATCCACTTCTGGTAGTCACCGTCGTTGCACGGGAACGTGTAGACGTTTCCGGCGGCGTTGCCGTCGAGGCAGCGTGACGTGGCCTTGTCGATCCAGGTCACGGTCGCCGCACCGGCCGTGCTCGGCGAGGCCGAGGCGGCCGGGGTCGTCGGGTCGGCGGGGACCGTCGCGCTCGGGGACGCGGCCCCGGTCGCCGGCGCGGAGGGCGCCGACGGGGTGGGAACGGCCGCGCTCGGGCCCGGGACGGCGGCGTTCGTCGGCTCGCCCTCGTCGGAGCCGAGGACGGAGAACGCCAACGCGCCGCCGCCGAGCAGGAGGACGAGCACGAGAACGGCCACGCCGGCGACGAGCGCCGCCCGGCCCCGACGCGGAGCGGACCCGGGTGGCGTCCCGGCGCCGTTCGGGCCACCGAAGGCGGGTGGAGGACCGAACGCGGGCGGGGCGCCGAACGCGGGCGGCGGCGCCGGCTGGGTGGGTGGGCCGAAGGACGGTGGGGTGGGGCCGGGGTAGGGGGCGCCGGACACCGGTGGGCGCGGCGGGCCCGGGACCGCGCCGACGACCTCGGTCGGCGCGGCCTGGTCGCCGCTCGCCGCGGACCCCGGCGCGGTCGACCCCGGCGCCGTGCTCCCCGGCGCGGTGGACCCCGGCGCCGTGGGCGCCGTCGCCGTGCTGGAGAACGGCGTCGGGTACGTCGGCGCCGTGGTCGGGGCGGGCGGGGCGCTCGACGCCGGGGGAGCGCTGGTGACCGCGGTGACCGCACCGGCGTCGACGGGCTGGAACGCGGGGATCTGCGCCCGGCAGACCTCGATGATCTGCTCCGGGGTGGGCCGGTAGCCGGGCTCCACCGCGACGCACGCCCGGAGCAGCTCGGCGAGCCGCGGCTCCACTCCGGACAGGTCGATCTCCCCGCTCATCGAGCGCATCATGATCACCGCGCCGGTGCCGTCGCCGAACGGCTTGCGCCCGGTCACCGCGTACGTGGTGGTCGCGCCGAGCGCGAACACATCCGCCGGCGGCGCGACCTCGTTGCGCGAGAGCACCTCCGGGGCCGCGTACCCCGGCGACCCGATCGCCGCCCCGACCTGCGTCAGCGCGACGTGCTCGGTGCCGCGGGCGATCCCGAAGTCGATCAGCTGCGGCCCGGTCGAGGCCAGGATGACGTTCTGCGGCTTGATGTCGCGGTGGCAGATGCCGTGCTGGTGGATGTCGGTCAGGCCCTCGGCGAGCGCCGCGAGCAGCCGGTACCCGCCGTCCGGCGGCAGCGGGCCCCGCTGGGCGATCGCGTCGGCGAGCGTCGGCCCGGGCACGTACTCGGTGGCGAACCAGTACGGCGGCTGTTCGAGCTGGCAGTCGATCAGCGCCGCGGTGTACGCGCTGCGGACCGTGCGCAGCACCTCGACCTCGCGCCGGAACCGCGCCAGCGAATCGGAGTTGATGCCGAACCGCTCGTTGATGACCTTGATCGCCGCGGGCCGCCCGCCCGGCGACTGGCCGAGGTAGACGATGCCCATGCCGCCGGAGCCCAATCTGCCCTGAATGCTGTATCGGCCGATCAGCTGAGGGTCACTGGGCAGGAGGGGCGTCACCACGACGCAAACATTAGCGTCCATAAACCACTCCGGCCTCAGGGCTCCGCGATGTCGACCCTGACCTCGGAGAGTGGGCAGCTCACGCAGGCCAGCACGTACCCGTCGGCCCGCTGCCGCGGCGTGAGGCAGTTCGGCTCGCTCTGCGCCACCTCGCCGTCGACGAGTCGCACCAGGCAGTCGCCGCAGTTACCCACCGTGCACGAGTACGGCATCGCGAACCCGGCGCCGAGGCCCGCGTCGAGCAGCGTCTGCCCGGGCGCGACCACCACCGTGCCCACCGGCCGCCCGCCGTTCTCGACCGTCAGCCGCCGCGCCGCGGTGACCGGCACCTCCGTCCCGCTGCGGTAGCGCTCCCGGTGGACCCGGTCCGGCGGCACGCCGAGCCCGGTCACCACCTCGTCCATCAGCGGCTCGGGGCCGCAGACGTAGTACCTGGCGTCGTCGGTGGGCGCGACACCGGCGATCCAGCGGCGCACGCCGTCCGCGTCGAGCCGGCCGTCGCGGCTGGTCAGCACGTGCGTGACCGACAAGCGGTCCGGGTGTTCCCGGGCCAGGCGCGCCAGCTCGGCGCCGAAGATCACCTCCTCGGCGGTGCGGCTGCTGTAGAGCAGCGCGATCCGGCTGCGCTCGAGCATCGCGCGGATCATGCTCATGATCGGCGTGACGCCACTGCCCGCGGCGACGAACACCAGCTCGCCCGGCTCGGCCGAGAACGACCCGGACGGGCCGCGCAGCGCGAGGTGGTCACCGACCCGCAGGTCGCGGTGCACGAACGCGGAGAACCGGCCGCCCTCGACGCGCTTGACCGTGACCTCGAGCCGGGACGACCCCGGCGCCGACGAGGCCGAGTAGGCGCGCCGCAGCGGGCGCCCGCCGACGTCGGCGACGAGCGTGAAGAACTGGCCCGGCCGGAAGTCGAACGGCGCCCCGTCCTCCAGCACGAGCGTGACCGCGCTCGGCGTCTCCCGGCGCAGCGCGGTGACCCGGACGCTCCGCTGCGGGTTCGCGGCCCCGCCCCCGGCCTCGAACGAGACGTCGTCGTACCCCTCTTTGCGCAGGCCGGACCGGTAGGCGCGGTTCATCACCCCGCGCAGCATCCGACCGATCCCCGGGATCGACGCGACGCCACGCAGCAGCACCGACGACGCGCCGCTGGTGCCGGCGGCCAGGTGGCGGCCCCCGATCGCCATCAGGTCCGGCGCGCTCCGGCGGTCGAGGTGCGTGCCGGGCGACCAGAGCCGGGCCCGGCCGACCGCGCCGCCGCCGACCAGCTCCGCGTCCTCGACGTCGACGATCAGCGCCAGGTGCGGCGGCGTCCCGCGCAGCGCCATCGTGGCCAGCAGCGCGGGGTCGTCGGTGATCGCGCCGCGCCCCCGTACGTGCAGCACCGCGTCGCGGCCCGGGACGAGCGCGGCCAGCGACAGCCGGTCGTCGCGCAGCAGGTTGTGCAGGGTGTCCGCGCGCTTGTTGCCCCTCCGGTCCGGGAGGACGAGCGTGCGGCCGTCCCGGATCCGGGCCACCGCGCCCCGGTCTCCGCGCGGGCTGGTGTCGCTCCCGCCCTCGGTGTCCCAGGTGGACAGCGCCAGGAACGGCGCGGCGGCCAGGAACCCGGCGACGCCGGGCCGGGACAGCGGCCCGTCCACCGGCGCATCCGCGGCCGGGGCCGGCGGGGCCGGCGGCTGCCACAGCCGCGACCGGAGCACGGCCTGCGCGCAGTGCACGTACGCCTCGGCGACGTCGACCACGACCCGTCCGCCTCTGCGGGCGACGACCGAGCCGTTGACGCGTAACAGCTCGCCGACGCCGGGCAGCAGGAAGAACAGCGAGGCCGGGCCGTGCGGTTCACCGGGCTCGGTCAGCGCGAACGAGAGGCGGGTCGGCGAGTGCACCCGGGCGAACCCCGGCCGTCCGCCGACGAACGTGGTGCGGCTCGTACCGCCGCCGCCCCGGTAGCCGAACGCGGCGACCGGGCTCGCGGCGAGGATGGTCCGGCAACCCTCGTCGAGGGAGGCGAGTTGTTTGAGGAGGATCACCGCGGGCGGTGTCCCGACGATCCCCTCGACCTCGCCGACCGTCGTCAGAACATTGTTTTTGCTGCTCACGGTGCTATTGTGAGGGATAGCTCAGTTCTTTGACTACTCGCTTCCCGGAGCGCACCGATGCCGTCGGCCGACCGTCGTCTTCAGCCACGTCGCACGCCCCGACAGGTGCGTGCGGAGCTCACCCGCGAACGCATCCTCGCCGCGGCTGCTCACGTTTTCGTCGAGTTCGGGTACGCCGCCGGCACCACGAACCGCATCGCCGAACGGGCCCGGATCTCGATCGGCTCGCTGTACCAGTACTTCCCCAACAAGGACGCCGTCCTGGCCGAGCTGCTGATCCGGCACGTCGACCGCGGGGTGTGGCGGGGCGCCGATCAGCTCGACCTGTCGCCGGGCACCCTGGAGCAGACCGTGCGCGCGCTGGTCCGCGACGCGATCGACAACCACCAGGACGACCCGCAGCTGCTCCGGATCATGATCGAGGAGGCGCCGCTCTCCCAGGAGCTGCTCGACACGATCGCCCGGCACGGCACGCAGCGTGTCGCGCAGGTGCGCGAGGTGCTCGCCGGGCACCCCGACGTCCGCGTGCGTGACCTCGACACCGCGGCCGAGCTGATCCTGAACACCGTGGAGCTCAACACGCACAAGGTGATGGCCGACCCGCGGCACATCGGGGTCGAGGCGCTCGAGCGGGAGCTGGTCGGCATGGTCACCCGCTACCTGCTCGGCGACTGACTACCGCACCAGCGGCCCGGTGCCACCGTCCAGGTAGACCCAGCGGCCGTCGACGCGGCGGAACGTGCTGCGCTCGTGCTGGACGTGGCGCTCCCCGCCGGCCGTGCGGGCCACCGCCCGGAACTCGACGACGCCGGTGTCGTCGGCCGGCCCGCCGTCGACGGTGTCGACGATCTGCAGCGCCCGCCAGGTGATCCCCGGATCGAGCTCCAGCTCGCCGGGGCGGGTGCCCGGGTGCCAGGTGCGCAGCAGGTACGGCACCAGCCCCCGGGCGAACGCGCTGTACCGCGAGCGCATCAGCGCTTCCGCGGTGGGCGCCGCGGCACCGTCGTGCAGCGGCCCGCAGCACCCCACGTACTCCAGCCGGGACCCACACGGACAGACGCTCACGGACCGAGCCTAGGGCTTCACCCGGGCGCCCGGGGACACCGCCTCGTCCTTCGGTACCCGGGCGCCGGCGCCGACGAGGATGACGTCGTCGGTGCCGTCGAGGGTGGCGCCCGCGCCGATCTCGGCGCCGGCGTCGACGATCGAGCCGCGGACCTGCGCGCCGCGGCGGACGACCGCGCCGTGCAGCAGGACCGAGCCGGTCACCGACGCCCCCGGCTCGACGATCACGCCGGGGGAGAGCACCGACCGCTCGACCCGGCCGGCGACCTCGCACCCGGCCGAGAGCAGCGAGTCGGCGACCTCCGCGCCGCGGGCGAGCCGCGCCGGGCCGTGATGGCCACCGCGGGTCAGGATCGGCCAGGCCGGGTCGTCCAGCCGGATCGCCGGCTCGTCGCCGACCAGCTCCAGGTGCGACTCCAGGTACGCGGGCACGGTGCCGACGTCACGCCAGTACGCGTCGAACCGGTACTCCCGGGCCGCGCCCGCGTCGACCAGCTCCGGCAGGACGTGGTCGCCGAGGTCGCCGCCGTCCTCCTCCCAGTTCCCCAGTGCGTCCAGCAGCACGGCGGGGTCGAAGACGAACACCTCGTTGGCGATCACGTCGGTGGCGGGCTCGTCCGGCTTGTAGACGTAGTTCGTGATCCGGTTCCCGTCTCCGGTCTCGACGACGCCGTACCGGCCGGCCTCCTCGATCGGCCGCCGGGTGGTGACCATCGTGACGTCGCCGCCGCCCTCGGCGTGGGCGGCGACCACGGTGTCGTAGTCCAGCGCGTAGACGGCGTCCGCGCTCACCACGACCAGGTGGTCGGGGTCGAACTCGCGGATCAGCGGAGCCTGCCGCCAGAGCGCGTCGGCGGTGCCCTGGTGCCAGCCCTCCCGGTCGGTGCCCCGATGCGGGTGCAGGGTGAGCAGGCCGCCGTGGGTGCGGTCGAGGTCCCAGGGGCGTCCGTTGGCGAGGTGGTCGGTGAGCGAGACCGGGTGGAACTGCTCGATCACCCAGACGTCGTCGACGCCGGAGTGGTGGGCGTTGGAGAGCGACACGTCGATCAGCCGGTAGGACCCGCCGTACGGCACGGCGGGCTTGGCCCGGTGGTCGGTCAGCAGCTCGAGCCGCCCACCGGCCCCTCCGGCGAGAACGAGAAGCAGCGTGCGTGGCCTGGCCATGTGCCCTCCCGAGCGAACGTCGTCGTCGCTCCAGAGATGTCCCGCCGCGCGAACCCCAATCCTGGCCCTCAGCGTGCTCTCAGCTACCGGGCCGCACTCCGAGAATCTGCTGCCCGAGCTGGCCCGAGAGCACCTCGGTGGAGTACGCCATCAACTGCCCGGCCTGCGCGTCACGCAGGTGACGCTGGATCGGCGAGGTCCGCAGGTACCCGGAGGCGCCACCGATCCGGACGCCGAGCTGGGCCACGTCCACCGCGATGCGGTTGGCCAGCAGCTTCGCGCGCGACAGGCTGCCCAGCGTCTCCGGGCGGCCCTGGTCGGCGTGCCACAGCGCGAGCCGGGTGTACGCCCTGGCCGCCTCCAGCCGGCTCTCGACGTCGGCCACCTCGTACTGCACCCACTGCTGGTGGGTGAGCGGTGCGCCGTCGATGGTCCGGGTCCGGGCGTGCTCGATCAGGGCGGCCAGCGCCGCGTCGGCGACACCGAGCGAGATCGCCGGCAGCCCGGCCGGGATCGCGGCGAAGTCGGTGGGGCCCGGCCCGCGGCCACGCCGGTCGGCGCGCAGCACCGTGTCGGAGAACGTCAGCAGCTGGCTGCGGGTGGCGCGCAGGCCGAGCGTGTCCCAGATCGGCACCACCTCCACGGTGTGGTCCGGCTCGACGCCGAAGAACGCCGGCTCGCCGTCGACGAGCGCGTTGACCAGCAGGTGGTCGGCGATCTCGCTGCCGGACACGAACCGCTTCGCCCCGTCGAGCACGAAGCCGCCCTCGACCGGGCGCGCCGGCTGCTGGGGCTGGAGGAACTTGTTGCCGCTGGCCGGCTCGGACAGCGCGACGGCGAACCGGGCGCCGCGGCGGAACTCGTCGGCGTAGAACGAGCCGACCGTGTCCGCGGTCAGCTGGGCGAGGCCCACCCCGGCCCCGGCGTGCATGAGCGCGAGCGTCGCGGTCGACGGGTCGGCCTCGGCGAGGATCCGGATCAGCTCGCCGAACGCCTGGTGGCTCAAGCCGTCGCCGCCGACGTCGACCGGCAGCACCGCCGCCTCGAAACCGGCCTCGTGCAGCGCGGTCAGGTTCGCGGCGGGGATCTCCGCGCGCTCGTCGTAGCCCGGGGCGTCGGCGGCGAAGCGCGGGGCGAGCGCCCGGACCCGGTCGAGGAGTTCCTGCTCGGGACCGGTGAAGGCGTACGGGGAAGAGCTCACGGTGCTCCCATCTGCGCGGCGGGTGTCGAAGCGGAGAGTAGGCAGGACCTGTCGTCCGTGTATGGGGAAGCGCAGACGTCGTGACAACCCCGGCGTCTCTGTACTGGCCCCATGAGTTCCCGCACCGACGGCCCCGGCCCGTGGCTCCTGCTGGCGGGCTTCGTGACGTTCTGCGTCGTCGTGGGGCTGTGCTTCGGGTTCGTGGCGTACGACCTCGTGCGCGTCGTGTTCGCGGGTTAGCCGGCGGGGACTCCGCTCCCCGGTGGCACCTGTCGTGCACCCGGCGGTGCGCCGCGCGGACGTCATCGTGGGCGGGGCCGGACGGGCGGGGGAGTGGGGACGACGTGATGAGGAACGTGCGGGAGCCGTGGATCGGTTTCCTGGTCGGTGGGCTGGTGCTGGTGGTCGCGTACCGGGTCGCGCCCGCGCTGGGCGTCCCCGACCTGGTGCGCACCGGCGTGTACTGGCTGCTGAACTCCGCCGCCGTGGTCGCCATCCTGGTGGGGATCCGGCGGTACCGGCCGGCGTCGCGGGCGCCCTGGGTGCTGGCGGCGCTGAGCCAGGCCAGCGGGGTCATCGCCGACATCGTGTTCTACGGCGCCGACGCGATCGGTGAGCCGCTGCCGTACCCGAGCGTGGCGGACGCGCTCTACCTGCTGTCCTATCCGCTCTGCGCGGCGGGGATGCTGATGATCATCCGCCGGCGCACGCCCGGCTGGGACCTGCCGAGCGTGATCGACGCGGCGATCGTCGTGGCCTCCGCGTCGCTGCTGGCCTGGATCTACCTGATCAGCCCGTCGGCGTCCGGCAGCGGCCTGGGCCTGCCGGCCCGGATCGTCTCCGGGGCCTACCCGATCGGTGACCTGATGCTGCTGGTGGTGGCGGCCCGCCTCCTGCTCGGCGCGGGCAAGCGCCCGTTCGCGCTGCACCTGCTCACCGGCTACCTGGTGCTGATCGTCGTCCCCGACACGCTGTACTGCCTGCAGACCCTGGACGGCAGCTACCGGGAGGGCGGCTGGCTGGAGACACTGTGGATGGGCGCGGCGGTGCTGCTCGGCCTGAGCGGCCTGCACCCGTCGATGCGGGCGGCCGACGGGCGTTCACCGGTGGCGGCCCCCGACGCCACCGCGGTGCGGCTCACGATCCTGGCCGTGGCCTCGCTGCTGGCCCCCGCGACGCTGATGGTGCAGTACCTGACCGGCAGCGCGCTGCACCTCCCGCTGGCCTGCGCGGTCTGCGCGCTGCTGTTCCTGCTGGTGATGGCCCGGCTGGCGGCGCTGGTGGCCGTCCAGCGCAACGTGGCGATCACCGACGGCCTGACCGGGCTGCGGACCCGGCGGTACTTCTCCCAGGTGCTCGCGACCGAGAGCGACCGGATCTCCCGGGGCACCGGGCCGGCCGTGCTGCTGCTCGACGTCGACCACTTCAAGAAGGTCAACGACACCTACGGTCACCACGGCGGCGACCGGGTGCTCTGCGAGGTGTCCGACCGCCTGCGCCGGGCGGTGCGCCCCGGTGACCTGGTCGCCCGGTACGGCGGCGAGGAGTTCGCGGTGATCCTGCCGAACACCACGCCGGCGGAGGCCCACCGGGTCGCCCAGCGGGTGCACCGGGCCGTCCGCGGCGCCCCGATGGTGGTGAACCCGACGACCGCGGTCCCGGTCACCGTCTCGCTCGGCGTCGCCACCATGCCCGGCGACGCCCACACCCCGGACGAGCTGGTGCAGCTCGCCGACCGGTTGCTCTACCTCGCCAAGGAGACCGGGCGCGACCAGGTCGCGACCTCGAAAGCCATCACGGTGACTGCGGCGGAAGCCGAGTTGAGCCTGGTCTGACGTGGCATCATTCGTCCAATGACGGACGCTGCCCGGGTCACGGTCGAGGTGGACGGCGGGGTCGCCGACGTCCGGCTGGCGCGGCCGGAGAAGCGCAACGCGCTCGACCCGGCCATGTTCGAGGCCCTGGTGCGCACCGGCGAGCGGCTGCGTACCGAGCCCGGGTTGCGTGCGGTGGTGCTCTCCGGCGCCGGCCGGGACTTCTGCGCCGGGCTCGACCTGGGCGCGATGAGAGCGCTCGGAAGCGGCGACCGGCTCACCGCGGCGGTGGACGTCCCGCCCGGCGACGGGCCGGCGAAGGCGCTCGGGCAGCGGGCCGCGTACGTCTGGGCGCAGGTGCCGGTCGTCGCCGCGGTGCACGGGAACGCGCTCGGCGGTGGGCTGCAGATCGCGCTGGGGGCCGACATCCGGATCGTCGCGCCGGACGCCGTGCTCTCGGTGATGGAGGTGCGCTGGGGGCTGGTGCCCGACATGACCGGCACCCAGCTGCTGCCCCGGCTGGTGGGCCCGGACACCGCGCGCGAGCTGGTGTTCACCGGCCGCCGGGTGCTCGGCACCGAGGCGGCGGCGATCGGGCTGGCCACCCGCACCGCCGACGATCCGCTCGCGGCGGCGTTCGCGCTGGCCCGCGAGATCGCCGAACGCAGCCCCGACGCCGTCCGGGCGGCCAAGCGGCTGCTCGACCTCGCCGACCGCGTCGACCTCCGGACGGGTTTCGCGGCCGAGCAGACCGAGATCGCCGCGTTGATCGGCACCCCGAACCAGGCCGAGGCGGTCGCCGCGGGCCTGGCGAAACGCCCGCCGAACTTCAGCTGACCGGGACCAGTTGCGCCGCGATACCGGCGCAGAGCAGCTGGATGCTGGTGCGGAACATGGTGTCCGGGTCGGTGCTCGCGCCGGCGACCGTCATCGGGTAGCGCGCCGCCAGGTCGTCCGGCGGTGTGTCGACTGCGGTGCTGTTCGTGCTGATGGGCAAGGCCGGGAGTCTGCTGGTGACCGGGAACCGGCGCCGGCCGCTGCCGTGGCTGGCCGTCGCCGGGGTCGTGGCCCTGCTCGGTGGCCTGGTGCTGCAGGCCGCCTGGGGCGGAGCCGAGGCCGCGCTGGCCCACGACCCAGCGCGGTCCGGGTGGTGGCGCCCGTTCACCAGCGTCCTCCTGCAGAACGGCGGCCTGCTCGGCGACGTGTTCAACGTGGTCACCGCCGCGATCGTGCTCGCGCTGGCGCAGTGGCACTGGGGCGTCGGGCGGGCCCTGGTGCTGCTGCTCGGCGCCGTGCTGGTGCCGAGCGGGCTCGACGCGCTGCTCGGCGACGGCGAGCTGGGCGGCCAGTCGCGCAACTACGTCGGCAGCTCCGGGGTGGTGTTCTTCCTGGCCGCGACGCTGGCCGGCGCACTGCTGCTCGCCGGGCCCGGCGTGCGGCCGCGCGTCCTCGCGCCGGCGGTGCCGGTGGCCGGCCTGGCGCTCTGGTTCGCCCAGGCCAACGGGCACGGGCTGGTGAGCGCCGAAGGGTTCGTCGTCGGGGTGCTGGCGGCGCTGGTGCCGCGCCGGGGTCAGTGGGGGCGCAGGCCGTCGAGCAGGAGCGCGAGCATGCGCGGTGCCCGGTCCTCGGGCTCGGTGGCGGCGCGCCAGAGCGCCGCGGTGAACTGGAGGTAGTCGCCCGGGTCGGCGTCCGCCCGGACGGCGCCGGCCCGCTTGCCGGCGTCGAGGAGCCGGGTGATCGCGGCGATCACCGGCTCGGCGGACCGCTCGGCGATCGCCTGGTGCGCACCGGGGCCGAGCGCGTCGCCGAGGCCGTGTTTCTGACGCATCGCCGCGACGAGGTCCAGGGTCCAGAGCCGCAGCGCGTCGATCGGTGGCTGCTGCGCGAGCAGCACCGGCACGGAGTCGAGGATGCGGTCGAGCTCGTGCCGGTAGACGGCGAGCACCAGCGCCTCGCGGGTGGGGAAGTTGCGGTAGAGGGTGCCCGCGCCGACCCCGGCCCGCTGCGCGATCTGGTTCATCGACACCTCGCCGTCGCCGGCGAACGCCTCGCGCGCGGCGACGAGGATGCGCTCCCGGTTCTCCCGGGCGTCGGAACGGACCAGACGTGTCCCCGATCGCGATCGGCGCGATGACCTACGGCGAGCCCGATCGGGGGCACCCGGTGTGGTCGAAGAGCGAACCGGACGCCCGGCCGCTGATCAAGCGCGCGCTCGACGCCGGGATCAACTTCTTCGACACCGCGAACATGTACTCGAACGGGTCCAGCGAGGAGATCCTCGGCCGGGCCCTACGGGACTACACCGACCGCGACGAGGTCGTGATCGCCACGAAGCTGCGCCACCCGATGCGCCTCGGCCCCAACGGCCGGGGCCTGTCCCGCAAGGCCGTGTTCACCGAGGTCGACCACTCGCTGCGCCGGCTCGGCACCGACTACATCGACCTGTACCAGATCCACCGCAACGACCGCTCCACCCCGTGGGAGGAGACGCTCGAAGCGCTCAGCGACCTGGTGACGGTGGGCAAGGTGCGTTACCTGGGTGCGTCGTCGATGCACGCGTGGGAGTTCGCGAAGGCGCTGCACCTGCAGGAGCGGCACGGCTGGGCCCGGTTCGTGTCGATGCAGGACCACTACAACCTGCTCGCCCGTGAGGAGGAACGCGAGATGATCCCGCTCTGCCTCGACCGGGGCGTCGGCACGATCGTCTGGTCGCCGCTCGCCCGCGGCCGGCTCGCCCGCGCCTGGGACGACGCCCGCTCGACGGCCCGGTCGCAGACCGACGGCTCCTACGCCGACCTGCTGTACACGCCGCGCGAGGAGGCGTCCAACCGGGCGATCGTCGACGCGGTGGGCCGGGTGGCCGACGACCGCGGGGTCAGCCGGGCCCGGATCGCGCTGGCCTGGCTGCGTCGCCAGCCGGTCGTGACGGCGCCGCTGGTCGGGGCCGGCTCGATCGCCCAGCTCGACGACGCCATCGCCTCGCTCGACGTCGAGCTCACCGACGACGAGGTCCGCGCGCTCGAAGCCCCGTACACCCCGCGCTACGACTGGCAGGGAATCTCCGACGAGGCGGAGCTGGACACGATCCGCCGGCGCGTTCCCGGTATGGCACTGACCTGAGCTCCGTCAGGGTTCGCGGTTGGGCGCCAGCACCAGGTAGGACATCAGCAGCAGGATTCCGGCGATCGCCAGCCACTTCGACGGCGGGAGCACGATCCCGTTCGCCACCCGGTCCATCACCACCACGCCCACCTGCAGGATCACGATCCAGCCGAGGGTCACGGTGGCGAGCTCGGCATACTCGAGGCTGGCCGCGTACACCGCGAACAACGCCACCATGCCGGCCGCGCCGGCCGACCACCATCCCCAGTGGCCGGTGCGCAGGTAGCGCACCGCGCAGTAGGCGGCGGCGAGATCGAGCGCGGCCAGCGCGAACATCGCGCCGACGCCGACCAGCGTGAGCCCTCGCGTCTGTCCACCCGCGAGCGGATCGGGCGTGAGTAAGTCCATCGGATTCGAGTCCCCCGTGCCAGCGTTTGTCCCCCGACGGTAGGAGCGTAGCTACGCAGTGTGATACTCACTGTCCGTAATCCGATTTTCCGACATTCTGTCGTCATCCTGACGAGCCCGTCCATAGTCGAGTGATCTACTCCCGAATGCGCCAAAGAGACCATCCATCTGGGGGAGAGATGACTGACATAGAACCGGCTCTGGAGCAGACCCGCGGCTTCCGCTGGGGCGAGGTGCCCGCCGACCGTCGCCGGCGGCGGGCCGCCGTCGAGGTCGCCGACCCGGACCTCGGCGGCATCGCCGGCTTCCGCGGCACGTTCCGCGGCACCGGCCTCAACACGATCTTCCGGCCGCAGAACTTCGGGGCGACGCCGACCCCGCTGCCGAATCCGGCCAGCGGCCCCGACGACAACGTCCTGGAGATCAACCTGACCGAGGAGACGCTGTCGTTCTCCCAGCCGCTCGGGTCGATCCCGAACCGCGGCATGGTGCAGGGCGACGTCTTCCTCAACGGTATTCCGTACCTGCAGTCGATCAACGACGTCACCGACCCGGACCAGGCCGTCGGCATCCACTTCGAACCGGGCATCTGGCTGAGCGTCCCGGCCACGACGACGCCGGAGTTACCGGCCACCGTCGCCCGGATGGCGTCGATCCCGCACGGCACGACGATCGAGGCGCAGGGCACCGCGTTCACGGTCGCCGGTGGCCCGAGGATCGACCCGGTCGACATCACGCCGTTCCCGGTCGGCTCCCCGGGGACGCCGATCAAGTTCCCCAGCCAGACCGCGGCGGCCACCGACACGTTCCGGATCCCGCAGGACCTCGGCGCGTTCATCGCGGCCGGCACGATCACGCAGGAGATCCTCGACAACCCCAACGTCGTGCTGAAGAAGCGGGCCGACGCGCAGACGATCACCTCGACCACGGTGATCGTGGTCAGCACCGACCCGGCCAGCCCGGTCTTCGGCGGCGGTGCCGACAACATCGCGTTCCTGAAGGGCGACAAGGACGGCCGGAACCCCAACGCCGACGCGGTGACGATGTCCGCGATCTTCTGGGTGGAGACCGTCACCGAGACGATCACGGTCCGGCCGCCCGGCGCCGGGTTCCCGGTGATCGTGAAGGGCAGCGGACCGGCGCCGGCACCGTCGTTCCGGGTGAACTCGGCGACGCCGGTCACCCGGGAGACGACGGTGGAGGTCAGCTATCCGCAGATCCAGTACACCCAGACCGTCCTGCTGAACTTCAACGGGTTGAGCTGGCCGCACGTCTCGGTGGCGACGCTGGTGCCGGTCGAGCCGGTCCCGGTCACGATCTGACGCGCTACTTCGCGGCGGGGTAGGAGCGGACGCCGGAGCCACCGGTCGGCGGCTGCCCGATCCCGACGTACTCGTTGACGACCATCGGCGCGAGTCCGGGCGACACCTCGCGGTCCTGCCCGGACCGCGCGTCGAGCACCACCGGGCCGTTGTCGGTGCTGCCGTAGACCGCGCCGTGCCAGACGGCGGTGACCAGCGGAGCCACCCGGGTGTTCGCCTGGTCCGGCAGCTCCCACAGCGTCTTTCCGCTGGTCGCGTCGAGACCGGCCGCCCACCCGGTCCGGGCGCAGACGGTGACGTCCTTGCCGTCGAACCGGCAGCGCACGCCGGTGTAGTCGGCAGTGGACCGGTCGCGGGCCTTGCCGGTGGCGGCGTCGAGGAACGCGACCTGGCCGGTGCCGGACGCGATCAGCAGACCGGGGCCCAGCGGGGAGACCGCGGTCAGCTGCGGCACCGTCCACTTCTGCTTGCCGTCGGCGAGGTTCAGCGCCGACACCGAGGACGCGTCGGAGCCGGCGACCACGCCGGTGCCCACCACGTCGGGGCGGAAGCCGGTGCGTGACCACAGCGCCTTCTTCGCGGCCAGGTCGACGGCGACGACCCCCTCGTCGCTCTGGTAGCTGACGGCGACGGCGAGGGTGGTGCCGTCCACGCCGACCGGGTTGGCGGCCAGCCCGGCGACACCCTGGTCGAGCCCGGCCGGTACGTCGACCTGGGCGGTCCACAGTGACTTGGTGGTCTCGGCGTCGACGGCCACGACCTCGACGGCCCGCCCGGCCTTCTGCGTCCCGGTGGCCGGCTTGTCGACCACGAACGTCGACAGGATCGTGGCCCGCCCGTTGTCCGACCAGAGCACCGGCGCCTCGGCCGGGTTGGTGCCGACCCACGGGCTGGCCGGCGTGGCCCCGGGCGACCCGGCCGACGGCGTGATCGTCGCCAGCGTGCGGCCGGTCGCGGTGTCCACCGCCAGCAGCGACGCGGTCGACGCGATGTAGGCCGTGGTCTTGTGCAGCGTCACCGGGAGCGGCTCGACGTTCGTGCCGCCCACGCTGATCTTGTTCTCGCTTGCCTCCGGCGGGAGCGCCGCGCCCTGCGTGCCGAACCGCGTCGGCGGGTCGAACGCCGGCCGCTGGGTGGGGCTGGGCGCGGCCGACTTCGGTGCGGACGGCGACGGCGACTTCTCCGGCTCGGCGTCCTTGTCGTTGCTGCACCCGGCGAGCACCAGTAGGGAGACCGCTCCGATGGCGGCGTAGCTGCGAAGCAACGAAACTCCCTTGTGGACGAGGCGACATCTACGCCAGCGGCAGCACGACGGTCACCTTCGTGCCCTCGCCGATCTCGCTGCAAACCTGGAGCGTTCCGCCCATCGCCTCGGTGAGCCCGCGGGCCAGCGGGAGGCCGAGGCCGACGCCCTCCTCGGAGTCCGCGCCGAGCCGGTCGAACGGGACGAACAACCGGTCGAGGAACCCCGGCGCCAGGCCCGGCCCGGTGTCGTCCACGGTGATCTCGGCCCGCCCGCCGGAGAGCCGCCAGCCGATCTCGACCGTGCCGTCGGCCCGGTTGTAGCGCACCGCGTTGCCCACCAGGTTCAGCAGCACCTGCCGGAGACGCCGCTGGTCGGCGAGGAGTGCGGCCGGGCGGCCGGCGAGCACCCGCAGGTGGACCCGCTCGGCGGTGGCGAGCGGATCGAGCATCGCCAGCACGTCGTCGACCACCGGCGCGAGCGGCACCGCGGTCACGGTGAGCGGCAGCGCGTTCGCCTCGATCCGGGCGACGTCGAGCACGTCGTCGACGATCGCCAGGATGTGGTCGGCGGCGGCGTCGATGTGCTCCAGCGCCGCCGACCGGCGGTCGTGGTCCAGCTCCAGCGTGCCGAGCAGCTCGGTGAACCCGGTGATCGCCTGCAGCGGCGTGCGCAACTCGTGCCCGAGCGCGGCGACGAAGTCGGTCTTGGCTTTGTTGGCGGCCTCGGCGGCGTGCTGCGCGAGCTCGGCGTCGACCCGGCGGCGGCGTTCCCGTTCCGCCCCGTCGTGGTCGATCGCCACCGCCGCGAGGTGGGTCAGCCGCTCGACCAGATCGCGCTCGCGCGGCGTCGGGCGGTGCGGGACGGGGTGGTAGACGGCGAACGTGCCGGTGACCTGGTCGCGTCCGCGGATCGGTGTCGACCAGCAGGCGCGCAGGCCGAACCGGTCGGCGAGCGAGCGGTAGCGCTCCCAGCGGGTGTCCACCCGGACGTCGACGGCGACGACGGGCCGGCCGGTGTAGGCCGCGGTGCCGCACGACCCGGCGCTGGCGTCGATCGTCAGCCCGTCGATCGCGCGCAGGTACTCGGCCGGCAGCGACGGGGCCGCGCCGTGACGCAACGTCGCCGCGTCCGGGTCCACCAGCAGCACCGAGCAGCAGCTGCCCGGCACCAGCTCCTCGAACGTGGTCGCGATGCCGGTGAGCACACCGGGCAGCGCGACTCCGGCGGTGATCTGCTCGAGGATCTCGGTCTGCCGGTCGAGCAGCGCGACGACGTCGGCGTGGCCGAGGCTCACGGTTCCAGCCGGTAACCGACGCCCCGCACGGTGACGAGGAAACGATGGCCGAGCTTGTGGCGTAACCGGTGCACGTGCTCGGTGACCGTGGCCTCGCTCTGCCAGGCCTGGGAGCTCGACCAGACCTGTTCGAGCAGCTGGGCCCGGGTGAACACGTGCCGGGGATGGCCGGCCAGGAACGCCAGCAGGTCGAACTCGCGGGCGGTGAGCGGCACCGGCTCGCCGTCCAGCTCCACCTCCCGGCGGCCCGGATCGATGCGCAGACCGGTGCGGCGCGCCGGCTCGACCGGAACCGGACCGGTGCGACGTAACACCGACCGCACCCGCGCGGCGAGTTCACCGGGGGAGAACGGCTTCACCAGGTAGTCGTCGGCACCGAGGTCGAGGCCCAGGATGCGGTCGCCCTCGCCGCTGCGCCCGGAGAGCACCACGACCGGCGTCCGGTCGCCGTTCTCACGCAGCCGCCGGAGCAGGTCGACACCCGAAAGGCCGGGCAGCGACAGGTCGAGGACGACCAGGTCGGGGCGGTCGTCGACGATGCGCCGCCAGGCCGTGTTGCCGTCCGCGGCCACCTGGACCGCGTACCCCTCGGACTCCAGCTGCCAGGAGACGACAGTGCGCACCCGGCTGTCGTCGTCGACCACGAGCAACATGTCGGCTCCCAGCGCCGGGGCGGCCTCGTTGCCGCGTCGAGGCGAACCTAACCCGGCGGCCCGGCCGGGAACAGGCCTCTGACCTCGCCGGGTTCCGGCCCACCGGGTTCGATCAGCACGACCGCGTCGTCGAAACCGGCCTCGGCGTAGCGCCGCAGCGCGGCGGCGGTGGCCGCCAGGTCGGTGGTCGGCACCGCGCAGACGATCGCGCGCCCGCCCCCGGCGGCCCGGTACCGCTCGTGCGCGGCGAGGATCTGATCGGTCGTGCGCCGGTAGCCCGACGCCAGCCACCCGTCGTAGTCCCGGGCGGCCCGTTCGACGTTCGCGCCCCACGACCCGAGCAGGATCGGCGGCCGGTCGGCGAGCAGCTCGCGGAGCCGGGCGACGTTGCGGTGCAGGGTCGTGAACCGGGTCCCGAAATCCCGGTCCAGCCGGGCGAAGTCGGTGGCCGTCGACCCGGGGCTCACCCCGAGCGACAACCGGTCACCGCAGACCGCACGCAGCGACGCGACCCGGTGGGCCAGCTCGGCCGGGTGGTGCAGCGGCACCTGCACGGTGGCCGTGCCCAGCTCGACGCCCTCGGTGACGGCGGCCGCCACCGCCAGCGTGACGAACGGATCGGGCACGAACGACCCGCGCCCGATGATCTCGGGAGTCCACAGGCTCTCGAACCCGGCGGACACCAGGCGCTCGGCCCAGCCGGCGACGGCACGCGGGGGAGCGTCGGACCAGTGCGCCAGCGTGGCCCCGAGACGCACGCCTCAGCCCTGCCGCTCGGCCGCGAAACGCGCGTACCAGCGCAGCACCGCCGGATCGTCGACCGACGCCGGGTTGGCCGCGCGCTCCAGCGGCGCGCCCCGCAGCAGTTTCTTGACCGGCACCTCGAGACGCTTCCCGGTGAGCGTGTGGGGCACCGCCGGTGCCTCGACGATGTCGTCGGGTACGTGCCGCGCGGTCAGCCGGGTGCGCAGCGTGGTCACGATCGTCCGCTTCAGCTCCTCGTCCAGCGTGTGGCCGGGCGCCGGGACCACGAACAGCCCCAGCCAGTAGCCGTCGTCGGGCTGTTCGACGCCGACCACGAGCGTCTCGGCGATCTGCGGCAGCGTCTCCAGGACGTCGTAGAAGTCGCTCGTGCCCAGCCGGACGCCCTGCCGGTTGAGCGTGGCGTCCGACCGGCCGTGGATCGTGATGCCGCCGTCGGAGTGGAACGTCACCCAGTCCCCGTGGCGCCACACCCCGGGCCACGTCCCGAAGTACGACTCGGTGTAGCGCGCGTAGTCGGGGTCGTTCCACAGGTGCACCGGCATCGAGGGCATCGGCTGCAGCACCACCAGGTCACCCACGTCGTCGACGACCGGCACGCCGTCGTCGTCCCAGGCCGCGCAGTCGACCCCGGCGAGGCGCCCCCCGATCCGTCCCGGTCGCACCGGGGCGCCGTCCTGTCCGCCGACGAACGCGCCGGAGACGTCGGTGCCGCCGCTGGTCGAGTCGATCCGCACGTGCGGGCCGACGTGCTCGGACACCCACCGGTACCCGTCCCGGGGCAGCGCCGAGCCGCTGACCAGCAGGTGGCGGAGCCGGCGCAGCGGCCGCGGCGGCGGCTCGGACGCGGTGACCACGGCCGCGCCCAGCATCATCACGTCGGCCCCGGTGCGCTCGGCGACGCCCCAGACCGCCCCGGCCGGGCTGCCCTCGTAGAGCACGATCGTCGCGCCGTGGGCCAGCGCGCCCAGCTGCATGTTCCACAGCGCCCAGCCGGTGGAGGTGTAGGTGAACATCCGCTCGCCGGGGCGCAGGCCGCAGTACAGCCCGGCCCACTTCAAGCCCTCGAGCGTGATGCCGCCGTGGCCGTGCACCAGACCCTTGGGCAGCCCGGTGGTGCCGGAGGTGAACAGCACCCAGAGCGGGTGGGAGAACTCGACCGGCTCGAACTCGAGTGGTGCGTCCTCGGCGAGCACGTCGTCCCACGGGGTGGCGCCGGCGGGGACCGGGTGGCCCAGGTAGGGCACGGCCACGAACCGGCGCAGCGCCGGCAGCGCGCTCCGCAGCCGTTCGACGACGTCGCGCCGGTCGATCTCCGTTCCGTTCCAGTGGTATCCGTCGGTGGCGACGAGCACGGTCGGCTCGAGCTGCGCGAGCCGCCCGATCGTGCCCTCGGCCCCGAAATCCGGGGTGCAGCAGGACCAGGTCGCGCCGACCGCGGCGGCGGCCAGGCAGGCGATGACCGCGTGCTCGGTGTTCGGCAGGTACGCGCCGACCCGGTCACCCGGCCGCACGCCCTCCCGGCGCAGCCAGGCCGCGGCCGCCGCCACCGACCGCCGCAGCTGCGCGTAGGTGACCGTACGCACCTCCGCACCGGTGCCCTCGCGGAGACACAGCAGCGCGGGATCCGCGCCGGCGCCCCGGCGCAGCGCGTGCTCGGCCCAGTTGAGCCGCGCCCCGGTGAACCAGCGGGTGCGCGGCATCGGCTCGGCCGACCGGACCGCGGCCCAGGGTGCCGAGAACGTGACGTCGTAGTACTCGACGATCGAGAGCCAGAAGCGGTCGATGTCCTCGACCGACCAGCTCCACAGCGCGTCGTGGTCGGCGAACCGGCGGCCTTCCCGTTTCTCCAGCCAGTCGAGGTAGGCGCGGAGGGCGGTCATGTCCGGAGAACTTAGCGGCGGGCACCGACCGAACCCCACGGTTGAGCAAGCGTTGATGTTCAGGTGTGAACCGGTTGAGGAACGACCACCACCGTGAGCCTATGAAGCTCGCTCTGTACCTCCCGAACTTCCGCGACCACGTGACGCTCGAGGAACTCGAGGACCTCACCGCCCTCGCCGAGGACCTCGACTTCGACTCCGTCTGGACGCTCGACCGGATCGTCGTCCCGGAGGCCTCGGACCGTGCGGAGCTGCAGTACCCGTTCGGCATGATGACCGAGTTCCCGCGGGGCATGCCCGTCGTGTCCCGGGGCAAGTGGTTCCAGGGCATGACGCTGATCCCGTGGCTGGCCGCGAAGACCACGAAGCTCCGGATCGGCATGAGCATCATCGACACCCCGTACCGCGCCCCGGCCGTGCTGGCCGCCGAGCTCGCCACCCAGGACCACCTGGCCGGCGGGCGGCTCAACGTCGGTGTCGGCTCCGGCTGGATGCCCGAGGAGTTCGCCGCCGCGAGCGTGCCGCACCTCTTCGCCCGCCGTCACGGCCACGTGCGCGAGACGATCGAGATCATGCAGGGCATCTGGTCCAACGAGCTGTTCGAGTACCACGGCGAGTTCGCCGACTTCCCGCTCTCCGGCTTCGGCCACAAGCCGATCCAGCAGCCCGGCCCGCCGATCTACTTCTCCGGCCTCAAGGACGCCCGCCGGTCCGCCCGGCGCATCGCCAAGTACGGGCTCCAGGGCTGGATCGGCATCCAGGACACCCCCGAGGAGATCGCGCGCTGGCGCGGGGAGATCGAGCGTGAGCTCGGCGAACTCGGCCGGGGCTTCCCCGACGGGTTCGACGTCTGCAGCATGATCTGGTTCGTCATCACCGACGAGCCGATGGACCAGAGCCCGGCCGGCAAGGGCACGAACCTGCTGGCCGGCACCGCCCTGCAGATCGAGGACATGCTCAAGCGCTACCGCGACGCCGGGCTCACGATGCCGTTGCTGTGGCCGCCGTTCCGGGACGTCCCCACGGCCAAGACGCTCGACGACCTCAAGCGCCTGACGCAGGAAATCCTGCCGAAGATCACCTGACCGCTCAGATCGGCGCGCCGGGAGCCGATCAGGTCCCCGGTGAGAAGTCTCGGCGGCCTGGTGACCCGGCGCTCGCTGCGCCCGTCCGTGGTGGCGACGCGACGCGCGATGGCGGTGACCGCCGCGGTCGCGTGCGCGGTCGGCGGTGTCATCGGCCTGCTCGGGACGCTGGTGCCGCCGGAGAGCGACACCGACGACGCGATCCGGCTGGCCTCGGTGGCCTCGATGGCGGTCGGCGCGGCGCTGGCCCGGTGGGGGCAGCGGCTGCCACCGCTCGCGTTCTACCTGCTGGCCGAGAGCGCCGCGCTGCTGATCTCGGTGAGCGTGTGGCTGCAGCGCGACAAGCCGGACGCCGCCGCGGTCGCCGCGCTCCTGCTGATCGTCACGGTGTTCTTCTTCGCGTTCTTCGACCCGCTCGCGTCGCTGCCGGGCCTGGTCACGGTGCTGGGTGGGCTGGCGGTCATCCAGGTCGGGTGGGGCGCGCTGCCGTGGAGCACGGTGCTGGTGCTGGCCGGGCTCAACCTGCTGATCGCGGCCGTGGTGGGCTGGCTCGTCCGTGCGGCCGCCGACTCCGGCCTGGACGTCGTCACCGGCCTGCCGAACTGGCGCGGGCTCGAACGGGCCGGGCACGCCGCGCTGCAGCGGGCCCGGCTGCGCGGGCAGCCGTTCACCGTCGCGCTGCTCAACATCGACGGTTTCGCCCGGACCAACGCCGTCAGCGGAACCGCCGAGGGTGTGCGCATCCTGCGGGCGTGCGGGCAGGCCTGGGCGGGCGCGATCACGCCTCCGGTGGTGCTCGGGCGCACGTCCGGGGACGACTTCGTGCTGGTCGCGCCGGGTGCGGGCCTCGGGTCGGTCGCGCCGGTGCTGGACGCGCTGCGCGCGGCCGCGCCGCCGTTCGTGCGCTTCTCGGTCGGCGTGGCCGGCTACTCACCCGGCGACGCGGTCCGCACGCTGCTGGACCGGGCGGACGGCGCGTTGAAGCTCGCCAAGGCCGAGGGCGGCAATCGCACGGTCTACGCCCGGGACGACTCCGCCAACGCGCAGGCGCTGGTCGCGGGCCTGGACTCGGGCGAGTTCCGGGTCGTGTACCAGCCGATCGCCGACACCGGCACCGGCCGGGTGACCGGCGCCGAGGCGCTGGTCCGCTGGGTGCGTGCCGGGCACGGGCCGGTGCCGCCGGACGAGTTCATCCCGCTGGCCGAGCGCTGCGGTTTCATCACGACGCTGGGGGAGTGGGTGCTGCGGACCGCGTGCCGGGACGCCGCCGCCTGGCCCCGCGCCGTGCCGGCCAAGGTCACGGTGAACGTCTCCGGCCAGCAGATGCACCGGCCGGACTACGCCGAGCACGTCCTGGCCGTGCTGGCCGAGACCGGGCTGCCCGCCGACCGGCTCGTCCTCGAGGTCACCGAGAGCACGCTGCAGGCCGACTCCCCCACCGCGATCGACGCGCTGCGCGCGCTGCGCGCGGCGGGTGTCCGGATCGCGATCGACGACTTCGGCACCGGCTACTCGTCGCTGAGCCGGCTGCAGCACCTCCCGGCC
This sequence comes from Cryptosporangium japonicum, assembly GCF_039524755.1. Taxonomy (NCBI): domain Bacteria; kingdom Bacillati; phylum Actinomycetota; class Actinomycetes; order Cryptosporangiales; family Cryptosporangiaceae; genus Cryptosporangium; species Cryptosporangium japonicum. The sequence continues at coordinate 66,693 of NZ_BAAAGX010000010.1, read as the reverse complement.
GACATCCTGAAGATCGACCAGTCGTTCGTCGCCGCGCTCAGACCGGAGGACCACGCGGCGCCGCTGGTCGCCGCGGTCACCGCACTCGCGCACGCGCTGGGGCTGCGTACCGTCGCCGAGGGCGTCGAGGAGCACTACCAGACCGTGCTGCTGGCCCACCACGGCGTCGACGAGGTGCAGGGCTGGCTGCACGGACGCCCCGGCGCACCGGAACGCATCAGCGAAGCGCTCACCGAACAGGCACGCTCCGCCCAGCCGGCGCCGACCGCGGTGGAGATTTAGCTTGCGACGGGTGGGCAAGCTCGGGGCGTGACCACTCGGCTGGATCTTCGTCTGCTCGGGCCGGTGAGGCTGGTGGGGGCCGCGGGTGAGCACGCCGTCAGCGGGGCCAAGG
>NZ_BAAAGX010000010.1:61670-66264 GCF_039524755.1 Cryptosporangium japonicum | reverse complement strand
CCAGGTCGTCCCGGTCGACCAGCTGATCGACGACCTCTGGGCCGACTCGCCGCCGGCCACCGCGCGCAACACCGTGCAGGTGTACGTGTCCGCCGTGCGCCGCGGCCTGGAGGCGGCCGGCTCCGCGCTGCGCCTCGACCGTCTCCCGGCCGGGTACCGGCTGGCCGGGCGGCGCGAGCAGATCGACTGGCACCTGTTCGAGACGCTCAGCGTCCAGGCGCGCCGCTGGACCCGCGACGGGGACCAGCCGACCGCCGCCGAGCTGCTCCGCCGGGCCCTCGCGCTCTGGGACGGCGCCCCGCTGGCCGACGTCGCCGCGAGCCCGCTCCACGAGGCGTTCGTGCCGCGGATGGAGTCGGTCCGCGTCTCGGCGCTGAGCGACCGGATCGCGGCCGACCTCGCGCTGGGCCGCGGCGGGCTGGTCGGTGAGCTGACCGGGCTGGTCCGCGCCCACCCCCTCGACGAGCGCTTCGCCAGCCAGCTCATGCACGCACTGCACCAGGACGGCCGGCGGGCGCAGGCGCTCGCGGTGTACCGCGAGACCCGCGACCGGCTGATCGAGGAACTCGGGGTGGAACCCGGCGAACGGCTGCGTCGCATGCACGCGGCGGTGCTCGCCGACGACCGCCGGCTGCGCCCCGAACGCCGGGACCGGCCGGACGTCGCCGGCGCGACCTGGTCCGGCGAGTTCGTCGGACGCCACGCCGAGCTGACCGAACTGGTCGCGGCGCTGGCCCGGCCCGGGCTCGTCACGCTGACCGGGCCGCCCGGCGTCGGCAAGTCACGACTGGCCGCCGAGGTCGTCACCCGGGTACGCGGGGTGCGGGTGGTGCTGGTGCGGCTCGAGGGCACCGCCACCGGCGGCGAGCTGGTGGCGAAGGTCGCCGACGCGGTCCGCGCCACCGACACGCCGATCGTCGACCGGCTGCTGGGCCAGTCGGTGCTCCTGGTGCTGGACAACTGCGAGCACCTGACCGACGCGTGCGCGCGGCTCGTCGCGCAGCTGCTCGCCGGCACCGACGACCTGCGCGTGCTCGCCACCTCGACGGTGCCGCTGCGGGTCGGCGGCGAGTCGGTGCACCGGCTGGCCCCGCTGGCGCTCCCGGGCGAGGTCGGGAGCGCCGCCGACGCGCTGGCCAACGACGCGGTCGCGCTGTTCTGCGCCCGCGCCCGCGCGGTCCGCCCGACGTTCGAGCTCTCCGACGGGATCGCCCCGGCGGTCGCCGAAATCTGCCGCGCCGTCGACGGCCTGCCGCTGGCGCTCGAACTGGCCAGCGCGCGCACCGCGGTGCTCAGCCCGGCCGACCTCGCCACCCGCCTCGCCGACCAGCTGCGGGTGCTGCGTCCCGTCGGGGGCGCGACCGGCGGGCGGCACGGCTCGCTGGCCGCCGCGCTGGCGGCCGCCGTCGACCGGCTGACCCCGGCCGAGCGGACGCTGTTCGCCCGGCTGGCGGTGTTCGCCGACACGTTCCCGCTCGCGGCCGCGGAGGCGGTCGGCGGCCCGGACGCGCTCGACCCGCTGCACCGGCTGGTCGACGCGTCGCTCGTGGTCGCCGACGTCACCGGCCCGGAGACCCGGTTCCGGATGCTGGAGTCGGTGCGCCAGTACGGCCGGTCGCTGCTCGACCCGGCCGACGCGCTCGACCGCCGCGACGAGTACCTGGCGCGGCTGGCCGCCGACGCGGTCGCCGAACAGTTCGGGCCCGACCGTCCGCGCTGGCAGCGCCGCCTCGACGCGGCCCGCCCCGACCTGCTGAGCGCGCTCGACCGGACGTTGCGCGGCGGGCGGCTCGAGGTCGGGCTGCCGATGATCGCCGACCTGCGCTGGTGGTGGAGCAACTCCCCGCGCGCCGGGCTCGGCTGGTACCGGCTGGCGCTGCGCAGCGCGGCGTCCCGGGACGTGGCCCCGGAGCTGCTGTTACGGGTGCAGCTGACCGCGGCGGTCGTCGCGTCGTACGTGACGCTGCCGGAGGCGATGGAGTACGCGGCCGCGGCGAGCGCCACCGCCACCCGGCTCGACGACCGGCCCGGCATGGTGCGTGCCGCGCAGCACGTCTCCGACATCGCGCTGGAGCTCGGTGACCTGGAGACCGCGCGCCGCTCCGGCGATCTGGCCTGGCGGCTCGCCGAACGCGGCGGCGACTCGTCGGCGATCGGCCGGTGCGGGCTGTCCGTCGCCTACAACCACTTCGCCGACGACGCACTGGACGACGCCGAGCGCTGGGCCGACGAGGCCGCGGCCGTGTTCGCGCGCGACGACGACGAGGCCGGTCAGGCCGACGCGCGCCTGCTGGTGGGGGAGATCCTGCTCGAGCGCGGTGACCTGGACCGGGCCGAGCCGGTGCTGGCCCGGGTACTCGGGACGTTCCGGCGGCACGAGAGCCTCGAGCAGGTCGCGCGGGCCGCGGTGCTGCTCGCCGCGGTCGTCGGCCGCGACGGGCGGCAGTCGGACGCCGCCGACCTGGTGCGTGAGGCGTTCGACGGGCACGGCGCGATCGCCCACCCGTGGGCGGTGGCCCACGACCTGGAGGTCGTGGCCGCGGTCTCCGCCGGCGGGGGCGTGGCCGGGGCACGGCGGGCGGCGACGCTGCTCGGGGCGGCCGGCACCGTGCGCGCCGACGCGGGGCTGGTGCCGCTGCCGCGGGACCGGCGGGTGCGTGCCGAGGTGGAGGCCCGCTGCCGGGCCACGCTCGGCGACCGGGCGTACCGCGCCGCCGCGCTGGCCGGCGCCGCCCTCGATCTCCCGGCCGCGGTCAACCTGGCCCGCGCCGTCGACTGAGGATCACGCCGGCCCGGGTGGGCTCGGGCGCCATGGGTCGATCGGCGTGGTGTGGCGTCGGCCGACGGCCCCCGCAGGTCGGCCGACGCGAGGGCAACGCTACGCACGCCGGGCCCCGGCGGGAACACCTCGCCGCCTTCAGGAAATTTTCAGCGCGACCGGGCACCCTGACGCCTGGCGCTGGCGATCGCCGCCGCGGTGGCGGCCGCGGCGTCCCCGGCGGCCGCCGACGAGGCCACGATCACCAAACCGGTCCGCCTCTACTAGGGCCACTTGTTCGGGTTGCCGTGGTTGTCGTCGTCGCACCACCTCGTCGGATCGACCCCGGGCGGCACGGGATACCCGCAGTCCGGCGGTGGTGGGGGCACAGCGGCGACCCCCGCGGCGCCGACGCCGAGACCGAGAAACGCTCCCAGCGCGGCGGCCAGCGCCACCCGCGACCACCGCTGCCGTCCACTGCGAACCATCTGCTCTCCCGTCCGATAGAGGCATCAGTGGCGCCCCCGTCCTGATGTGCGGAACGCGCCGGCCGGTTTCCACCGACGGCCGGCCGACGCGGAGCCACGCTACGCACGGCCCGGGCCCGGGGGAACACCTCGAAGCCTTCAGGAAGCCTTCAGGGCCCGACGACAGGGTGCGTCCGTGCGAATGATTCGGGAATTCGGTCAGCTGTCGGGGGTCGTCGGGCGGCGGGCGGCACTCCGGTACGCCGGGCTGGGGCTCGCCGCCGCGGCGCTCGGCGCGTGCGGCGTCGAACTGCCGGGGAGCAGTCCCCGGGCGACGATGATCGGCGCGTTCGTGAAGGGCACCTGGAAGGTCAGCGCCGAGGGCGGAACCGGTGTCCTCACGATCGGCGACGGCACCTGGGACCTGGCCGCGGGCACCCCGCCGCCCGGCCGCGACCACGGCCTGCTCACCGACGCGATGACCGGCACCTACCGCATCGACGCCGGCGTGCTGACCGTCGAGGTGGACGGCGACGGCGCCCGGCATCGCGGCACCGCGATCGCGCTGCCCACCGAGGTGTCCGACCGCGCGGACTTCAGCGCCACCTGGAGCTACCGGAGCGACGCGTTCACGGTGCCGGTGGCCTGGGACGGCACGACGCTCGTCGTCCAGATCGTCCACCAGCGTCACGGCGGCCTGATCCTGTACACCGCCGAACGCGCCCGGTAGGACACGGTCGACGGGTCCGCCGGCGCCCCTCGCGCTCGGGATTTACCCTTCGCGGGGTGAAACCGACGCACGATCTCGTACTCGCGACGGCCTTCGGCGCGCGGACCCTGGGCGGACTTCCGATCTTCCTCGAGCGGATGTGGCACCCGCACGCCACCGACACCGTCGATCCCGGACAGGCCGTGGAGCTGCGCTGGCGTCAGCTGTCGGGCCTGGACTCGCCCGAACTGGCGGCGGCCCTCCGCGTGGAGATACCCCCGATCCAGGAAAGCGTGAAGCGATCGGCGCTACCCGGCGCCGCGGTGGCGTCCGCCTCGCTCGACGTCTGCCTCTACTTCCTGGGCGACACGGTGAGCTCCGCGGAGGCCGCGGGGCTCGCGCTGGCCGTCGCCGGGGAGATGGACCGTACCGGGGCGGCCCCGCCGGCCGGGGGCGACTCGTGGGCCGCGCACGAGGCGCGCGGGCAGGCGGACGTCGTCGACTCCCTCCCCCGGACCGACGGTGCGTTGTCGGCCGAGGACGTCTCCGACATCCGCTCCGCCGCCGGCGCGGACTCGCTGACCTACCGGTACGCCGTGGCGGCGTTGCTCGGCCCGCCTCCGCCGTTCGAGTTCGCCCGCCGGACGTGACCGGCGGGCG
>NZ_BAAAGX010000010.1:30998-61659 GCF_039524755.1 Cryptosporangium japonicum | reverse complement strand
GGCCGCGTCCACCGGATCCGCTGTGCGGCGGCCGAGTGCTTTCTAGGGTGGGGCGGGTGCCCTCTCTCACGCCGGTGGCGACGTTCGAAGCTCCCGACCCCGTTCGGGCGGCGCGGTTCTGGGCCGCGCTCCTGAACCGGGAGGCCGTCGACGATCCCGGCGGAGTGTCCCTGCCGGGTGGCCCGGGTCAGCTCGACCTGAGGTTCGTACCGGGCCGGCCGGGCGCGCTCGGCGCGAACCGCGTGCACACGCACCTGACCAGCGTCGACCTCGACGACCAGCAGCGCACGGTGGCGACCGCGCTGGAACTCGGCGGCCACCACCTCGACGTCGGGCAGCGTCCCGAGGAGGGCCACGTCGTCCTGGCCGACCCGGCCGGCTACGAGTTCTGCGTGATCGAACCGGGGAACGCCTTCCTCGCCGGCTGCGGCGTTCTCGGTGAGCTGGCCTGCGACGGCACCCGGGACGTCGGCGTGTTCTGGAGCGCGGCCCTGGGCTGGCCGCTGGTGTGGGACGAGAACGAGGAGACCGCGATCCAGTCGCCCCACGGCGGCACGAAAGTGGCGTGGGGAGGGCCGCCGGTGGCCCCGATCGACCGGCCGGGCCGCCAGCGGCTGGACCTCACCGCGGTCGGCACCGACCCGGAGGTCGAAGCCGACCGTCTGCTCGCACTGGGAGCCACCCGGATGCCGTCCGGTGAGCACCACATCGTCCGGCTGGCCGATCCCGACGGCAACGAGTTCCGGCTGCGAGGTTCCTGACCCCGGCGCCCGCGGCCGGCCGAAGGGCCCACACCGGAGGTTCGCGTGCCCGAGGGCTACCGGGTCAGCGTCTACCCCTCCTAGGCGATCACGCCTTCGGAGCGCAGCTGCTTCTGGGCCTTCCGGAGCGTGCGGATCGCGAACTCGGCCAGCTCCGGACCGTTCGGGTGATCGTCGGTGAAGTCGCGCCGGCCCATGGCCCAGCCGGCCGTCTCGCTCAGCCCGGGGCGTAACGACTCCCGGGACAGCAGCTTGCGGAACGCCTCGCCGACGTCGTCGCGCCGGATCATCGACACCTCGCCCGCGCGTTCGGCGACCGCGCGGAAGCCGTGCTCGACGACGATGATCGCGTCGCCGGCGGGGAAGCTCACGCCGTCGAACTCCATCCCGTCGAACTCGGCGTGACGCAGGTTGTCGGAGAAGAACGACACCCCGCGCAGCACGGCGGGCGCGCGGTCGTCGCGGGTCCGGCGGCCCAGGAAACGTACGCCGGACAGCCCGCCGAGGAACCGGCACCGGTCGAACGAACAGCGGGTGAAGGCGACGCTCGACAGCGCCGGGAACGTGGTGTGGGTGAACGTCGCGCGCTCGGCGGCGAGGTGCGCGAACTTGCTCCCGACCAGGTCGACCGACTCCCACGCGGAGCCGGCCACGACCACGTCACGCAGGTCGGCGCGGCGCACTGTCGACCCGGCCAGCGACCCGCCCACGATCACCGCGGCCGACAGGTCGGCGCCGTCGAGACGGCACTGCGTCCACCGGACGTCGGTCAGGCGCGCCTCCGGGAGCGACGCGTAGCTCAGGTCGAGGCCGGTGAGCTGCGCCCCGGTCGCGACCAGCCCGGCCGCGGGAAGCCCTCGCAGGTCCAGCAGGCCGTCGACGGTCGCCAGCCCCAGGTCGTCGAGCGAACGACCGGTGGCCAGCCGTTCGACGACGTGGCGTGCGGACTCGGGATGCCAACGGCGCACGCACGGCAGCATGCCAGCTCCGCGTGCGGACCGTCGCTCAAACCGTGAGATAGCGACCGGCGAGGAGCAGCATCACCTGGAGCTGGATGGTGTCGCCGTAGTAGTTGCCGCGTTCGACGTCGTTGGCGGCCAGTTTCGTCCAGAGCGCGTCGAGCCACCGCTGGCCGTCCGGGTCGGTCATCGCGCTGACCGCCAGCGGCGCCCAGAACGCGTTCGACGCGTCGGCGTCCTCGCGGGTGCCGTCGAGGCGGTATCCCGACCCGACCCGGCCCGGGTCGCCCCCGGTGGTGGACCGGAACCACGCGTCGATCGTGCGTGCCGCGGACGTGGACGACGGGTCACCGGTCAGCACGGCGTCGGTGCCGAGGCGCCACGGCACCCGGCAGGCGTTGAACGAGTAGTCGCCGTCGTTCGCGGTCTCCAGCACCTTGCCGCGGACCGGTTCGATCCCGTCGCCGGTGGTGCGGGCGAAGTCGGGCAGCAGGCCGGTGCCGGGGTCGCGCAGGTCGGCGACCGCGCGCTGGTGGGCGTCGGCGACCGTCGACCAGGCGTCGTCGCCGGTCGCGTCCCGGAAGACCCGGAAGTAGTACGGCATCCAGTCCGACGTCCTGGTCGTCGCGTACAGCTGCGCGTCGACGGTCGTGTCCCAGTCGCCCAGCAGCATCAGGTCCGTCGAGGGGTTGACGGTCCTGGCCTTCACCGCCCGGATCCGTTTGACGGCCAGGTCGCGGTAGTCGACGTCGCCGTCGCTGCCCCAGAGCCGGTCGGCGAGGAGCAGGCCGTAGGCGATGTCCATGTCGCCGTCGGTGGCCGAGTCGCCGCCGGCCTTGTCGACGCAGTCGCCGTCCTGCTCGGCGGCCATCAGGTCGGGTGTCCGCGTCGACGGGTGGTCCAGGACGTAGGTGAGCAGCCCGTCGAAGAGGTCCCGCGCGTCCGGGTCGGCCCGCGACATCATCGCGGCGATCGTCAGCCCGTAGCCCTGGGCCTCGGAGACGAACGGGTACGCCGCGTCGGGGGAGTAGATCTGGTAGGCGCCGTCGCCGCAGTCCTCGTGGACGTACTCGTCCTTCCAGGCCCGGTAGAAGTCGATCAGGGCACGGTCCCGGTCGTCCTGCGGGGCCGACGGCCGGATCGCCGCGTGCGGCGGCGCGGCCGGTGTCCCGGAGAACGACAGCTCCGGTTCGTCGGAGGAGCAGGCGCCGACCGTCACGAGGAGCGCGACGGCCACCAAGATCCGGATACGAAGGGATGATCCGGCCACCCGTGCAGACTACGGTACGCCGGTCCGTTCGTCGGAGCCGACCAGCCACCCCCGCGAACTCGTCGTCCACGACGAACAGCTGACCGGCGGACCTGCCTACCATCACCGCGCATGGGCGATCTAGACGACATCCGAAGCTGGCTCGACGACGAGCTTCCGGCGATGCTCGCGAAGTACGACGTACCGGCCGCGGGCTGGGCCGTCGTACGCGACGGTGAGGTCGTGGACGGCGCCGCCGGTGTGCTCAACACGGCCACCGGCGTGGACGCCACCGCGGACTCGGTCTTCCAGATCGGGTCGATCACCAAGCTGTGGACCAGCACGCTGGTGCTGCAGCTGGTCGACGAGGGGACGGTCGGCCTCGACCGGCCGATCCGCGAGTACCTGCCGGACTTCCGGATCGCCGACGAGCAGGCCGCGCAGCGGATCACGGTCCGCCACCTGCTCGACCACACCGCCGGGTTCGAGGGCGACATCTTCCTCGACACCGGGTTCGGGGACGACTGCGTGGAGAAGTACGTCGCCGGTCTGCACGACGTGCCGCAGCTGTTCCCCCCGGGCGAACAGTTCTCCTACAACAACGCCGGCTACTGCGTGCTCGGACGCCTGATCGAGGTCGTCCGGGGCAAGTCGTTCGACGCCTGCCTGCGCGAGTACCTGATCACGCCGCTCGGGCTCACCCACGCCGCCACCGACGCCTACGAGGCGATCAGGTTCCGCGCCGCGATGGGGCACGTCGAGGCCGAGCGCGGCGCGGGCTACGAACCCGCTCCGGTCTGGGCGATGTACCGGTCGAACGCCCCGGCCGGCGCGATGCTCTCGATGCGTGCCCGGGACCTGGTCACGTTCGCCCGGATGCACCTGGACGACGGCCGCGTCGGCGAGCGGCAGGTGCTGGCCCCCGGTACCGCGGCGCTCATGCGTGAGCGGCAGGTCGACCTGCCCGAGCTCGGCCTGATGGGCACGTCCTGGGGGCTCGGCTTCGAGCGGTTCGACTTACCGGGCACCACTGTCGTCGGCCACGACGGCAACACGATCGGGCAGGCCGCGTTCCTGCGGATGGTCCCCGGTACCGGGGTGGCGGTCGCCCTGCTGACCAACGGCGGCGACGCGATGTCGCTGTACAAGGACGTCGTCGGGGGCGCGCTGAACCGGTTGACCGGGGTGGAGCTGCCGGGCTCACCGGTGCCACCGGCCGACCCACCGACGATCGACGCCGAGCGGTTCCTCGGCACCTACTCCGCGTCCGTCTTCGACCTCACGGTCAGCCAGGACGACGACCGGCGGATCTGGATCGAGCAGACCCCCAAGGGTTTCCTCGCGGAGATCGGCGGGCGGGCCGAGCGCACCCAGCTCGTGCCCTACCGCGACGACATGCTGATCCCGGTCGAGGCCGACCGCGGCATGTTCATGCCCCACGCGTTCCTGGGCGACGACGGCACGGGTCACGCGCTCTACCTCCATCTCGGACGCGCCATCCGCCGCGCGGGAACGGACTGACCAATGAAGCGCACCAGGATGGTCTCCTACGGCCTGTGTCTGACGCTGGCCCTCGCCGGCTGCTCGGGCGCGGCGAACAACGGCCCCGGCGACGGCGCCCCGGTCGTCGAGGGCGGCACGTTCACGCTGGGTCTCTCCTCCGACCCGGGCGCCCTGGACCCGCAGATGGGCGCGGGCACCTCGCTCTTCACCGTGACCCAGTTCGCCTACGACCCGCTGGTCAGCGTCGACGGCGAGAGCGGCGAGATCCGCTCGGCGCTGGCGAAGTCGTGGAAGGCCGAGGGCACGACGGTCGAGCTGACCCTCAACGAGGGCATCACCTGCGACGACGGCAGCGCGCTCACCGCGACCGCGGTGGCCGACAACCTCAACTTCGTGGCCGACCCGAAGAACAGCAGCCCGTTCCTCGGCGTCTTCCTGCCGGCCGGGGTCAAGGCCGCCGGCGACGACGCGAGCCGGGTCGTGACGCTCACGCTGGCGCAACCGGCGCCGTTCGTGCTCAACGGGCTGGCGAGCCTGCCGATCGTGTGCCCGAGCGGGCTGAAGAACCGGGCCGCGCTGACCAAGACGACGTCCGGCACCGGCCCCTACAAGCTCGTCGAGGCCGCCCCCGGCGACCACTACACCTACCAGGTCCGCGACGGGTACACCTGGGGCCCGGACGGCGCGACGACCGCGACCAAGGGCATGCCCGAGACCGTCGTGGTGAAGATCGTGGAGAACGAGTCGACCGCGGCGAACCTGCTGGTCTCCGGCGGCCTGAGCGCCGCGCAGGTGGCGGGGCCGGACTCGGCGCGGCTGGAGAAGGCGGGCCTGTTCACCGCCGAGTCGCCCGCGCTGAGCGGGGAGCAGTGGTACAACCACGCCAAGGGGCGCGTCACCGACGACCCGACCGTGCGCCTCGCGCTCACCAGGGCGCTCGACCTGGCCCAGCTGCAGAAGGTGCTGACGTCGGGCAAGGGCAGCGCCCCCACCGTCCTGGCGACGAACGCCCCGATCGCCTGCCCCGGGGACTCGGTCTCCCAGTCGCTGCCGTCGCACGACCCGGCCGCGGCCGCCACGCTGCTCGACCAGGCCGGCTGGACGAAGGGCGCCGACGGGATGCGCGCCAAGGCCGGCAAGCCGCTCGCGCTCACGTTCCTGTACCAGAACACCAGCGGCAGCGGTGGTAACGCGGCCGCCGAGCTCGCGGTGAAGCAGTGGAAGGCCGTCGGCGTCGACGCCACCGCGAAGAGCCAGAACGAGACGACGCTGACCGGCACGATCTTCGGCGCCGGCGACTGGGACGTGGCCTGGGTGTCGCTCAACGTCAACAGCCCGGACCAGCTGGTGCCGTTCCTCTCCGGCCCGGCCGCGCCGAAGGGCACGAACTTCGCCGCGATCGCCGACGCGGACTACACCAAGGCCGTCACCGCGGCCGCCGCGCTCCCGGGCACCGAGGGCTGCGACAAGTGGCTCGCGGCCGAGTCGGGCCTGATCGCCAAGGCCTCGATCGTGCCGTTCGCCAACACGACCGTCCGGACGTTCGGCAAGGCGGCGAAGTTCGAGACACCCGGCCAGCTCGTCCCGACCAGCATCCGGATGCTGGCGAAATAGCATGTCGGCCACACTGACCCTCCGACCCCTGCCCACGGCGAGCCCGTGGGTGGGGTTCGGCGTGCGGCGCGTGGGGCGGCTGATCGTCTCGCTCTGGGTGCTGGTGACCGCGTCGTTCGCGATGATCCACCTGATCCCCGGCGACCCGGTGCGCGGCGCGCTCGGCCCCACCGCACCGGCCGAACTGGTCGAGGCGCGCCGCGAGGCGCTGGGGCTCAACGACCCGCTGGTGCAGCAGTACCTGAACTACCTCAAGGGACTGTTCACCGGTGACCTGGGCACGTCGCTGACGTCCCGGCTGCCGGTGTCCGACGTCGTCGCCCAGCGCCTGCCCGCCACGCTGATGCTCGCCGTGCTGGCGTTCGTGCTGGCCGTGCTCATCGCGGTCCCGCTGGGCGTCGCGATGGGCGTGCTGACCCGGCGGGGGCACGGCCGGCGCACCGAGGTGGCGTTCACCACGACGAGCACGATCGTCGCGACGGTCCCCGACTTCCTGATCGGCGTCGCGCTGGTGTACCTGTTCGGCATCCGGTTCGCGCTCTTCCCGATCGCCGGGAACGACACCCCGGCGTCGTACGTGCTCCCGGTGTTCTCGCTCGCGATCGGACCGGCGGCGATCCTCTCCCGGATCGTGCGGGTCGAGATGGCCGCGGTGCTGGAGGCCGACTTCGTGCGCACGGCCAGGGCCAAACGGCTCCCGGCCCGCACGGTCTACCTGGGCCACGCGCTGCCCAACGCGGTCACCGGCGCGCTGACGCTCGGCGGCCTGCTGCTCAGCGCGATGGTCGCAGGCACGGTGCTGGTCGAGAACGTGTTCGCGTGGCCGGGGCTGGGCAGCACGATCGTCCAGTCGATCCTGGCCAAGGACTACCCGGTGGTGCAGGCGATCGTCCTCGTGTACGGCGTCGGGGTGCTCGTCACGAACCTCGTCGTCGACGTCATCCTCGCCGTGCTCGACCCACGCTCGACGATCCGGGAGGGCTGAGCGATGCGCTGGCTACGAGTGGCGCGCAGCCCGCTCGGCCTGACCGCGACGGTCCTGATGGTGACGCTGCTCGCGCTGGCCGCGATCGGCCCGCTGGTGTGGGGCTCGGACGCGGACGTCGTCGACACCGATCAGATCCTCGCGCCGCCCTCGGCCGAGCACTGGGCCGGGACGGACAACCTCGGCCGGGACATCCTGCTGCGGGTGCTGGTCGCCGCGCGCCTGTCGATCGTGCTCGCGCTGCTGGCCACCGTGCTCGCGGTCGTCACCGGTGCGCTGCTCGGCGCCGCGCCGTTCCTGCTCGGCAAGCGCTCCGGCCGGATCGTGACCGCGGGCGTCAACATCGCGGTCGCGTTCCCCGGCATCCTGCTGGCCCTGTTCTTCGCGGTCGTGTTCGGCGTCGGCGCCACCGGCGCGGTGCTGGCGATCGGGCTCGCCGGCGCGCCGTCGTTCGCGCGCCTCACCCAGACGCTCGTCGCCGAGGTCGAGGCCCGTGACTACGTCGCGGCCGCGCGCACGGTGGGGGTCGGCCGGTTCCGGATCCTGCTCCGCCACGTCCTGCCGAACATCGCCGAGCCGCTGGTCGTCAACGCCACGATCGGCGCGGGCGGCGCGCTGCTGTCGTTCGCCGGGCTCTCGTTCCTCGGCCTCGGCGTGCAGCCGCCCGCCTACGACTGGGGTCGCCTGCTCTTCGACGGGATCGGCACGCTCTACGTCAACGCCGCGGCGGCGCTGGCGCCCGGTGCGGCGGTGGTGCTGGCCGGCCTGGCGTTCAACTTCTTCGGCGAGTCCGTCGCCAAGGGGCTGGGGGTCCCGGCCGACGCCCGGCTGCGCCCGCTCGTGCGGAAGAAGCGGGTGAGCACGCCCGGGAGCGACCCGGACGTGGTGCTCGACGTGCGTGACCTCGAGGTGACGCTGGCCGGGCCGGCCGGTCCGGTCCGGCCGGTCCGCGGCGTCACGTTCCAGGTCCGCCGCGGTGAGGCCGTCGGCATCGTCGGCGAGTCCGGGTCCGGCAAGTCGATGACCGCGCTCGCCGTCACCAAGCTGATCGCCGACCACGGCCAGGTCGACGCGGCCCGGCTGGAGTTCCTCGGCGACGACCTGCTCGGCCCGCGCACCGCGCAGCAGCGGCGCACGCTCGGCACCAAGCTGGCCATGGTCTTCCAGGACCCGATGACCGCGTTCAACCCGACCAGGCGGATCGGCGCCCAGCTCGCCGAGGTGGCGACCCACCACCAGAGACTGACGCGCCGGGACGCGATGACCCGCGCGGTGGACCGGCTGGGCGCGGTGCAGATCCCCGACCCGACGAGCCGCGCGCGCCTCTACCCGCACGAGTTCTCCGGCGGGATGCGCCAGCGGGCGATGATCGGCATGGGGCTGATGAACGCCCCGGCGCTGATCGTGGCCGACGAGCCCACCACCGCGCTCGACGTCACCGTGCAGCAGCAGGTGCTCGACCTGCTCGCGACGATCCGCGAACAGGACGGCGCGGCGCTGATGCTGATCAGCCACGACGTCGCGGTGATCGGGGACGTCTGCGACCGGGTGCTGGTGATGTACGCCGGCCGGATCGTCGAGGAGCTGCCGACCGGCGTCAAACCGCTGCACCCCTACACCCGGGCGTTGATGGACGCGGTGCCCGACATGGCCACCGACCTGTCGTTGCCGCTCGCGACGATCCCGGGCCGGCCGATCGACCCCGCCGACGTGCCGCCCGGCTGCGCGTACGCGGCCCGGTGCCCGCTCGCCGACGACCACTGCCGGACCGTGGACCCACCGCTGGCCGAGCACGGGACCGGGCACCGGGTGGCCTGCTGGCACGCCGGGGAGGAACTGCCATGAGTGAACTGCGGTTCGAGGACGTCACGGTCCGGTACGGCAAGCACACCGCCGTCGACGGCGTCAGCCTGACCGTGCCCGACGGCGCGGTGATCGGGCTGGTCGGGGAGTCCGGGTCGGGCAAGTCCACGCTGGCCCGCGCGGCGGTCGGCCTGGCGCCGCTGGCCGGTGGCCGGATCACGCTGGACGGGGCCCCGATCCCGACCCGGGGCCGGCGTCCACTGCAGATGGTCTTCCAGGACCCCTACTCGTCGCTGGACCCGCGGATGACGATCGGCGCGACGATCGCCGAGGCGATGCCCCGGGGCGTCGACCGGCGGGCCGGCGTCGCGCACCTGCTCGAACAGGTGCACCTGGATCCCTCGACCGCCAGATCGCTCCCGTCGCGGCTCTCCGGCGGCCAGCGTCAGCGCGTCGCACTGGCCCGCGCCCTCGCGGCCGACCCGCGGGTGATCATCGCCGACGAGATCACCTCCGCGCTCGACGTCTCCGTCCAGGGCGCGGTGCTCAACCTCGTCCGGGAGCTGGCCGGTCTGTCGATGCTGTTCATCTCCCACAACCTCGCGGTCGTCCGGTACGTCGCCTCGCACGTCGCGGTGATGCGCCACGGCCGGCTCGTCGAGCACGGCCCCACCGCCCAGGTGCTGGCCGCGCCCGGGCACGACTACACCCGCGAACTTCTCGCCGCCGTACCCGGCCGAAGGAGCAAACCGTGAACATCGCCGATGTGGTGGTTCCGTCCCAGCCGGCGCTGTCGGCGGACGGCACCCTGGTCGCCTACGTGCTGCGCACGATCGACACCGAACACGACCGCAACGTCGACCAGCTCTGGCTGGTCGGCACCGACGGCGGCACCCCGCGCCGGCTCACCAACGGCCCGGCCGACACCGCGCCGAGCTGGGCACCCGACGGCCGCCGCCTCGCGTTCCTCCGCGACGGGCAGCTCGCCGTGCTCGACCTCGACGGGGGAGAGCCCGAGCGGCTGACCGACCTGCCGCGGGGCGCCGGTGCGCCGCGCTGGAGCCCGGACGGCACCCGCCTGGCGTTCGTCGCGCCGGTCGGCGACACCGGCGGACCGATGGTCAGCGACGGCCTCGACTACCAGGCCGACGGGGCCGGCCTCTACGGCGCGGTGCGGCGTCACCTGCACGTCGTCGACGTCGCGAGCGGGGACGTGCGCCGGCTCACCGACGGTGCCCAGGACGTCGGCGCGGTGGCCTGGTCGCCGGACTCCGCGACGCTCGCGTTCACGCAGCGGCACGGGGCCGACAGCGACCTGCGTCACCGCACGCCGGTGTTCCTGCTCGACGTCGACGCCGCCCACGCCCGGCCCCGCCTGCGTGCGTTCGCCGACGGCGTGGCCGCCACCGTGGGCTGGGCCGGCTCCGCGCTGCTGGTGACCGGCTGGACCGGCGACCCGCGCGGGCACGCCCGCCTCTACCGGGTCGACGACGAGGTGACCGAGCTCGCCGCCGACGTGGACCGCAACGTCATGCCCGGCGCGCCGGCCTACCCCGGCGGGTTGCCGCACGCCGCCGACGGCCGGGTCTACTTCTGCCTGCGCGACCACGGCTGCACCCACCTCTGGTCGGTCGCGCTCGACGGCGGCGACGCCCGCCCGGTCGTCGACGGGGCCGGCCGGGTCGTCTCCGGCCTCTCGATCGCCGCCGGCCGCGCCGCGATCACGCTGGCGACGCCGACGTCGTACGGCGAGATCGTGGTCGTCGACCTGGCCACCGGCGCCGAGACCGCGCTCACCGCCAACCAGGTGGAGCTGCACCGTCGCGAGGAGCGGTGGTTCTCGATCTCCGACGGCACCCGGGTGCAGGCCTGGCTCCTGCGCGATCCGGCCGCGACCGGCCCGCAGCCGCTGGTGCTCGACATCCACGGCGGCCCGCACAACGCGTGGAACGCCGCCGCCGACGAGATGCACCTCTACCACCAGGACCTGGTCGACCAGGGCTGGGCCGTGCTGCTGATCAATCCGCGCGGCAGCGACGGCTACGGCGAGGCGTTCTACGACAGCATCAACGGTGGCTGGGGCCTGGCCGACGGGGCCGACTTCCTGGAGCCGATCGACCAGCTCGTCGCCGAGGGCTTCGCCGACGCCGACCGGCTCGCGGTCACCGGCTACAGCTACGGCGGGTTCATGACCTGCTGGCTGACCGCGCACGACTACCGGTTCGCGGTCGCGGTGGCCGGCGGCACGGTCAGCGACCTGGTGAGCATCAGCGGCTCCAGCGACGACGCGCACTTCCTCAGCGTCTACGAGCTCGGCGGCGCGCCCTGGCAGAAGCCGGCCGAGTACGCCGCGATGTCGCCGCTCACCCACGTCGCCGACGTCCGCACGCCGACGCTGCTGCTCCACGGCGCCGACGACCTGACCTGCCCGGTCGGCCAGGCCCAGCAGTGGCACACCGCGCTGCGCCAGCTGGGCGTCCCGACCCGGCTGGTCGTCTACCCGGGGGCGTCGCACGCGTTCGTCCTGCTCGGCCCACCGTCGCAGCGGGTCGACTACGGCCGCCGGCTCGTCGACTGGATCACCGAGCACACCACCGGCCGGGCCCGCGTCGACGCCGCCCACTGGCAGCAGCGGCTCGCCCGGCTCGCCGACCGGCACCGGGTGCCGGGCGCGCAGCTCGGCATCCTCTCCGGCGACCAGCTGGTCGAGCTCGCCCACGGTGTCCTGCACACCGGCACCGGCGCGCCCGTGCGCACCGACTCGGTGTTCCAGATCGGTTCGATCACCAAGGTCTGGACCGCCACCGTCGTGATGGGACTGATCGACGAGGGCGCGCTGACGCTCGACACGCCGGTCGCCGAGATCGTGCCCGAGCTGCGCCTGGCCGACCCCGAGGTGACCAAGGCGGTCACCGTGCGGCACCTGCTCACCCACACCAGCGGCATCGACGGCGACGTGTTCACCGACACCGGGCGCGGCGACGACTGCATCGAGAAGTACGTCGAGCTGCTCGAGGAGGTCGGGCAGAACCATCCGCTCGGCGTCACGTTCTCCTACTGCAACTCCGGGTACTCGCTGCTCGGCCGGGTCATCGAGAAGGTCACCGGTCTGACCTGGGACCAGGCGCTGCGCGAGCGGCTGTTCACGCCGCTCGGGCTGACCGGCACCAGCACGCTGCCCGAGGAGGCGCTGCTCTCCTCGGCGGCGGTCGGTCACCACGACGGCACGCCGGTGCGTACCTGGATGCTGCCCCGCGCGATCGGGCCGGCCGGGCTGATCAACTCCACCGCGGCCGACGTGCTGGCGTTCGCCCGCGCGCACCTGACCGGCGGGCTGATCAGCGCCGGGAGCGCGGCCGAGATGGCCGCGTTCCAGGCCGACCTGCCGGACAAGCAGATCCTCGGCGACTCGTGGGGCCTCGGCTGGATCCGGTTCGACTGGGACGGCCACCGGCTGATCGGCCACGACGGCACGACGCTGGGCCAGGCCGCGTTCCTGCGGATCCTGCCCTCGGCGGGGCTGGCCGTCGTGCTGCTCACCAACGGTGGCCACGGCCGCGACCTGTACGAGGAGCTGTTCCGGGAGATCTTCGGCGAGCTCGCCGGCGTCCGCGTGCCGCGGCCGTTCGCGCCCGGGACCTACGACGGCGACGTGACGCCCTACGTGGGCACCTACGAGCGGGCCGGGGTGCGCATGGAGGTCGAGGCCGACCCGCCGCGGCTGCGCACGACGATCATCGGGCCGCTCGCCGAGCTGGAGCCCGACACCGTCGACGAGTACACGCTGGTGCCCGCGGGCCCGGCCGTGTTCGCGGTGAAACCACCGGAGGCGGAGAACTGGATGCCGGTCACCTTCTACACCCTGCCCACCGGCGAGCCGTACCTGCACTTCGGCGTGCGGGCGACCCCGAAGGTCGGCTGATGGCCGACCTCCGGGACATGCTCGCCGACGCGCGTGCGCTCATCGAGTGCGAGTCGCCCTCCGCCGACCTGGCCGCGGTCGCGCGGTCGGCCGAGGTCGTCGCCGAGGTCGGCGCCGGCATCCTCGGTGCCGCGCCGGAGCGGATCGTGATCGACGGCCGCACCCACCTGCGCTGGCGGCTCGGCTCGTCCGAACCGCGCGTGCTGCTGCTCGGCCACCACGACACGGTGTGGCCGGTCGGGACGCTCGCCGCCCGCCCGTTCGCGGTGGAGAGCGGCATCCTGCGCGGACCCGGCTGCTTCGACATGAAGATCGGGCTGGTCATGGCGTTGCACGCCGCCGCGGGCCTGGACGGCGTCACGCTCCTGGTGACCGGCGACGAGGAGATCGGCTCGCCGAGCTCACGCACGCTGATCGAGGAGGAGGCCAAGGCGGCGGTCGCCGCGCTGGTGCTGGAGGCGTCCGTGGAGGGACACCTCAAGACCGAGCGCAAGGGCGTCTCGCTCTACGAGGTGCGGGTGGCCGGACACGCCGCGCACGCCGGCCTCGAACCGGAACGCGGCGTCAACGCCACCGTCGAGCTGGCCCACCAGGTGCTCGCGGTCTCCGCGCTCGCCGATCCGGCGGCCGGGACGACGGTCACGCCCACGGTCGCGCAGGCCGGCGTCACCACCAACACCGTCCCGGCGGCCGGTACGTTCGCCGTCGACGTCCGGGCGTCGAGCGTGACCGAACAGGAACGGGTCGACCGGGCGATGCGGTCGCTGTGGACGGTCGACGAGGACGCGCGGATCGAGACCGCGGGTGGGGTCAACCGGCCGCCGCTCGAAGCGTCGGCCTCCGACCGGCTCTACGAGACGCTGTGCCGGATCGCGGTGGCCCGCGGCCTGCCGGTGCCCGGGCGGGCCGCGGTCGGCGGCGCGTCCGACGGGAACTACACCGCCGGTGTCGGCACCCCCACCCTGGACGGGCTCGGCGCGGTCGGCGGCGGCGCGCACGCCGACGACGAGCACGTCCTGATCGGTGAGATCTCCCCGCGGACCGCGCTGCTGCGCGCACTGGTCGAGCACCTGCTGGTGGCCGAACGATGAGGAGCGAGAACGTCGTGACCGATCACCCGACGCAGACGGCGGAGGCCGCCGCGCACAAGGCCGGCGTCGTGGTGCGTGAGCTCACCGACATGGTCCGCATCACCGAGGCGGTCGACCTGCTCGCGTCCATCTGGGGCCGCGCCGCGAGCCCGCCGGTGACCGCCGAGCTGATGCGTGCCTTCAGCAAGGCCGGCAACTACGTCACCGGCGCGTTCGACGACGACACGCTGGTCGGCGCGTGCGTCGCGTTCTTCCACGAGCCGGCCGGCAGCGCACTGCACAGCCACATCGCCGGGGTGTCGCGGGGCGCCGCCGGCCGGGGCGTCGGCTTCGCGCTCAAGCTGCACCAGCGCGCGTGGGCACTGCAGCGCGGGGTCGCCGACATCGTCTGGACGTTCGACCCGCTGGTGGCGCGCAACGCCTACTTCAACCTGGGCAAACTCGGGGCCCGTCCGGCCGAGTACCTGCCGAACTTCTACGGCGCGATGACCGACGCGATAAACAACGGCGAGGACTCCGACCGGCTGCTGGTGCACTGGCGGCTGCGTGAGTACGACGACGAGCGGCCGGTCACGCCGCCCGACGCGGTGGTGTCGCTGGGCATCGGCGAGGACGGCGGCCCGCTGCCGTCCCCGGCCGACGGCCCGGTGCACCTGGTCGCGGTGCCCCGGGACATCGAGGCGATCCGGGCCGCCGACCCGGCGCTGGCGGGGCGCTGGCGGCTCGCCGTGCGCGAGGCCCTGGTCGGCCGGATCGAGGGTTTCGACCCGGCCGGTTTCTACGTGGTGCGGAGGGAATCGTGAAGCTGACCGGCGTCCAGTTGCGGCGCATCTCCATGCCCTTGGTGTCCCCGTTCCGGACGTCGTTCGGCACCCAGACCACCCGCGAGCTCCTGCTCGTCGGCGTGGTCGGCGACGACGTCGAGGGCTGGGGCGAGTGCGTGGCGATGGCCGACCCGCTCTACTCCCCGGAGTACCTCGACGCGGCCGCCGACGTGCTGCGCCGCTTCCTGGTGCCGGCCGTGCGCGCCGCCGGTTCGGTCACCGCGCCGGACGTCGCCCGGGTGCTGTCGCCGTTCAAGGGCCACCAGATGGCCAAGGCGGCGCTCGAGATGGCCGTCCTCGACGCCGAACTGCGGACCGGCGGCCGGTCGTTCGCGCGTGAGCTCGGCGCGGTGCACGACCGGGTCCCGTGCGGGGTGTCGGTCGGGATCATGGACAGCATCCCGCAGCTGCTCGACGCGGTCGGTGGCTACCTCGACGAGGGCTACGTCCGGATCAAGCTCAAGATCGAGCCCGGCTGGGACGTCGAGCCGGTCCGCGCGGTCCGCGAGCGCTTCGGCGACGACGTGCTGCTCCAGGTCGACGCCAACACCGCGTACTCGGTGGGCGACGCGCGCCACCTGGCCCGGCTCGACCCGTTCGACCTGCTGCTGATCGAGCAGCCCCTGGACGAGGACGACATCCTCGGGCACGCCGAGCTGGCCCGCCAGATCACCACGCCGGTGTGCCTGGACGAGTCGATCACCTCGGCCCGGGCCGCGGCGGCGGCGATCCGGCTGGACGCCTGCCGGATCGTCAACATCAAACCGGGGCGGGTCGGCGGGTACCTCGAGGCCCGCCGGATCCACGACGTGTGCGTCGCGCACGGCGTCCCGGTCTGGTGCGGGGGCATGCTCGAGACCGGCCTCGGGCGGGCGGCGAACGTCGCGCTCGCCGCGCTGCCCGGTTTCACGCTGCCCGGCGACACGTCCGGCTCCGGGCGCTACTACGCCGCCGACATCACCGAACCGTTCGTCCTGCGCGACGGTCACCTCGACGTGCCGACCGGCCCCGGGCTCGGCGTCGTACCGGTACCCGACCGGCTGGACGAGGTGACGACCTCGATCGAGTGGCTCCCGGGTTAACGTGAGCAGGTGCGGCCACGCGTGAACCTCGGACGGGTCGTCGACGACCTCGGTGCCACGCTGCTGGAACACGCGTACGGCGAGGTCGATCGACCGGAAGAGATCCGCGCCGTGGTCTTCTACGACGTGCTGGACCAGCCGGTCCTGCCGGCCGACGCGCTGGTGCTGGGCATCGGCGTCGACGCCTCGCCCGCGCTGCTGCGCGCGCTCGGGACGCAGAACGCCGCCGCGCTCGTCGTCCGCGCGCCGGTCGAGGTCACCGACGAGCTGCGTGCCGCGGTCGACGACACCGGGGTCACCGTGCTGGGCCTGCGTCGCGGCGCGTCCTGGGGGCACCTGAGCGACCTGCTGCGTTCCCTGCTCGCGCCCGGCGCCGACGACGGCCCCGCGGACGAGGCCCTGCTCGGCGGCCTGCCGGCCGGTGACCTCTTCGCGGTCGCCAACGCGATCGGGGCGCTGCTGGACGCGCCGGTGACGATCGAGGACCGCTCGTCCCGGGTGCTGGCGTTCTCCGGCCGGCAGGACGAGGCCGACTCGTCCCGGGTCGACACGATCCTCGGGCGGCAGGTGCCCGAGCGCTACGCCCGGGTGCTGCACGAGCGCGGTGTCTTCCGGGAGCTGCTCCGGGGCGACCAGCCGGTCTACGTCGAGCCGATCCCGGACCGGATCAACGGGTTCAGCATGCCCCGGGTCGCGATCTCGGTGCGCGCCGGCGACGAGGTGCTCGGCTCGATCTGGGCCGCGGTGCCCGGGCCGCTCACCGAGGAGCGCAGCGCGGCGCTGCGCGAGGCGGCCAACCTGGTCGCGCTGCACCTGCTGCGCATCCGCGCCGGCGCCGACGTGCAGCGCCGCATGCGCGCCGACCTGCTCAACACCGCGCTCGAGGGCGGGCACGGTGCCCGCGAGGCGCTGGAGCGGCTCGGCCTGTCCAGCCAGCCGCTGCTCGTGCTCGGGGTGGCGCTCGACGAACGCGACGACGCCGACAGCGCCGGCGTCATCCAGGACCGGCAGGGCCTCAGCGACGCGTTCGCGCTGCACCTGAACGCGGTGCACCCGCGGGCGGTCGCGGCCGCGATCGGCGCGGTGACCTACGGGCTGCTGCCGATGACCGGGGTACCGGAGAAGGCCGAGACCCGGGCGGTGCGCATCCTGCAGGGCTTCCTCGACCGGGTGGGTGGCCGGCTGCCGTCGATCACCGCGGTGGGGCCGGTGGCCCGTGGCCTGTCCGACGTGGCCCGCAGCCGGTCGAGCGTCGACCGGGTGCTGCGGGTGCTGCGCGACGGCCGGCCGGACCGGCGGATCGGCCGGTTCGACGAGCTCCAGGGCGAGGCGCTGGTCTCCGAGCTGCGTGAGCTGGCCGCCGCCCGGGACGAGAAGCCGGCCGGTGCGCTGGCCCGCCTGGCCGACTACGACCGCGAGCACCGCGGCAACCTGGTCGAGACGCTGCGCGCGTGGCTCGACGCGTTCGGCGACTCGGTGCTCGCCGCCGAGTCGGTCGGCGTGCACCAGAACACGTTCCGCTACCGGCTGCGCCGGGTGGCCGAGGTCGGCCAGTGCGACCTGACCGACCCCGACCAGCGCTTCGGGTTGATGGTGCAGGTGCGGGTACTGGGCGCGGCGCGCTCGTAGGGCCCGCGGGGTGTCGTTCGCTGACTAACGGTTGACATAACAAGCCCAGATGGTGGCCCTGTGTGCGGGGAAGGGCCGAACACTCAGAGCCGCGCCGAATAGAAGCGCACCACGTACCGCTCGATCCGGGCCGCCAGGTCGGCCAGCGTCGACGCGGCGGGGTGGCCCGGGTTCCACGCACACGCCAGCCGGACGCTGACCGGCGCGCCGTCCGCCGCGACGACGGCGAGCGGCACCAGGCCGTACCGCGCGTCGTCGGAGACCACCGCGACGCCCCGCCCGGCCGCCGCGAGGGCCTGCGCGACCGTGCCGTTGCTCGCCTCGATCGTGGCCGGCACCCCGATCGCCCGGTCGAAGGCGTCCCGGGCCGGGTGCCCGGCCGGGAGCAGGATCAGCGGCTCCCCGGCGAGCGCGGCGGCCTCGACCGTCCCGGCCGGAGCCCCGCTCGCCCCGGCTGCGTCGTGGGGGACCGGCGGGCCGGCTGCGTCGCGGGGGACCGGCGGGCCGGCTGCGTCGCGGGGGACCGGCGGGTCGGTCGCGTCGCGGGGGACCGGCGGGTCGGTCGCGTCGCGGGACACCGCCGGTGCCAGGGCGTGCCCGGGCGGCACGTAGGCCCAGACCGGCAGCGGTGGCAGCGGGTGGAAGCTCCGTCGCCGGTCCGGGGGCTCGGCGGTGATCACCAGGTCGGCGCCGCGGCGCAGGGCGTCGTCGAGGGTGTCGCCGTCGGACACGAACACGGCGGGCACCGGGTCGTCGGGGGTGAGCGTCACCAGGAACGGCGAGACCACGTCGGTGAGCGTGGTCGTCGGCGCGGCGATCGTGACGTGCGTCAGCCGCCCGCGTGCCTGCAGTTCGGCCGCGACGCGCAGATCTTCGGCGCGGGCCAGCAGGCGGCGTGCGTGCGGCAGGAGCGCGTGCCCGGCGGGGGAGAGGCGCAGCCGGCCGTGGGCCCGTTCGAACAGGTCCACGCCGAGGTCCTGCTCGAGCGCGCGGAGCTGGCGGGAGAGGGAGGGTTGCGCCACCCGCACGGCGTCGGCGGCGGCGCTGACGGTCCCGGCCTCGGCGACCGCGACGAAGTACGCCACCCACCGCAGGTCCAGGCTAGGCCTCATAGGCATCAACACTATGAGAAGCAAGTATTGGACAACATAGGTGGCGCTGCCGAGCATGGAAGGATGTCTGATCTGATCGACGTCCTGGACCCCTCCCGTGGACTGCTGATCGGTGGTGAACGCCGTCGCGGCGGCTCCGGCCGGTTCGACGTGCAGGACCCCGCGTCCGGCCGGGTCGTGGCCTCGGTCGCCGACGCGGACGTCGCCGACGCGACCGCCGCGGTGGACGCCGCCGCGGCCGCGTTCGACGGCTGGGCCGCGCTCGCGCCCCGCGCCCGCTCGGAGATCCTGGCCCGCACCCACGCGCTGATGCTGCGCGACGCCGACGACCTGGCGACGCTCATCGCGCTGGAGAACGGGAAGTCGCTCAGCGACGCCCGCGGCGAGGTCGTCTACGCCGCGGAGTTCTTCCGCTGGTTCGCCGAGGAGGCCGTCCGCACCGGCGGCGACTTCGGGTCCTCGCCCGCCGGTGGCACCCGCACGATCGTCACGCACCGCCCGGTGGGCGTGGCGGCGCTGGTGACGCCGTGGAACTTCCCGGCCGCGATGGCCACGCGCAAGATCGCGCCCGCGCTGGCCGCCGGGTGCACGGTGGTGCTCAAGCCCGCCGCGGAGACCCCGCTGACCGCGATCGCCGTCGTGCGGCTGCTCGCCGAGGCCGGGGTGCCCGACGGCGTCGTGAACCTGGTGCCGACGACCGACGCCGGGGGTGTCGTCGGCACCTGGCTGGCCGATCCGCGGGTCCGCAAGATCTCGTTCACCGGCTCCACCCGGGTCGGGCAGCTGCTGCTCAAGCAGGCCGCGGACCGGGTCGTGAACGCGTCGATGGAGCTCGGCGGCAACGCCCCGTTCGTCGTCACCGCCGGCGCGGACCTGGACGCGGCGGTCGACGGCGCGATGATCGCGAAGTTCCGGGGCGGCGGGCAGGCCTGCACGGCCGCGAACCGGTTCTTCGTCCACGCGTCCGTCGCCGACGAGTTCGTCGCCCGGTTCGCCGCGCGGGTCTCGGCGCTGACCGTCGGACCGTCGGACACCGGCGCGGAGATCGGCCCGCTGATCTCCGCGGCGGCGGTCACGAAGATCACCACGCTCGTCGACGACGCGATCGGCGCCGGTGCCCGGGTGGCCGCGTCGGCTCCGGCGCCGTCGACCGGGTGGTTCTACGCGCCCACGGTGCTGACCGACGTGCCCGCCGACGCGGCGATCCTCGGAGAGGAGATCTTCGGCCCGGTCGCGCCGATCGTCACCTGGACCGACGAGGACGACCTGCTCCGCCGGGTCAACGCCACCGAGGCCGGCCTGGCCGCCTACGTCTACGCCGGCGACCTCGGCCACGCCCTGCGCCTGGCCGAGCGGATCGACGCCGGCATGGTCGGCGTCAACCGTGGCCTGGTGTCCGACCCGGCGGCCCCGTTCGGCGGCACCAAGCAGTCCGGCCTGGGTCGCGAGGGCGCCCGCGCGGGCATCGAGGAGTTCCGCGAGACCCAGTACTTCTCCGTCGCCTGGTGAGCGTCACCTCGCCGTGGGCACGGTGAGCGTCACCTCGCGGTGGGGCGCACGGTGGCCCGCCAGCAGGTGATGTCCCAGGAGTCGGCGCCGGTCGAGTCGCGGAAGCCGTGCCCGAGGCCGGTGGCGAACGTCAGCGACCGCTGGTCGGTGACGTAGTACCAGATCCGCAGGATCGCCCGCTCCGGCACCGGGACGTAGTACTGCACCCGGCGCAGCGTCTCCGGCGGACTCGCGGTGAACGGATCCTCGATCAGCTCCCGCGCCTGCGGCGGAAGGTATTCGCGCAGGTCGAGAACCTCCGACCGGCGCCGGTTGTGCGGCGGCGCCGGCTCCGGGCTCTCCACCACCCGCGCCCGCTGGATCGACGCCGGATCCAGCGGCACGGTCGTCAGACGGTTCGCGAGCCGCCCGTCCGCGCCCATCGTGGGTTCCGCGACGATCAGCGCGTGGGTGCCGAGCACCGTCACCGCCGGCCGCCGATCGGAACCCGGCGACGCCCACCATTCCAGGATCGTGCCCGCCCGGACGTTGATCCGAGCCTTGACGCTCTCACCCAACCGGTCCCAGAGCTGCTCGGGCGTGGCGACCGCCGCCACCCCGAAGTCAGGCGTGTTTCGTGACACTAACTTCTCCCCGTGTGTCCACGGGTCGCGGAGCGACCCGAACGCACACTATCCACAAGGGAAAATCGGCGGGTTTGTTCGGTTGTCGCTCGACGATCCTCAGCGGTCCCTTTCCGGCGTGCCCCGGTGCGCCGGAGCGGGTCCGCTTCGGTTCTCCGGGAAGTGGTCCCCTTCGAGGTGCCGCGGGCAGGCCGGAACGGGACCGCTTCCGAGCCGCGCGGATAGGGTCCGCCGGGACGCCAGCGAGCACGCCCGCGCCGAGGAATCGCGGCTCGAGGCCCTCCCGTTCGTCGTCCACGCGCTCGGCCGCCCCCAGCGCCGATACACCCTCACGGACCGGGGGTGCGCGCGGTCCCGGCTGCACCACCAGCCTCTCGGCGACGATCCCCGCACGCCCAATACACCCCCTTCGACCCGGACCAACCCTCACCAACCCGGCCCCCGCCACCGGCCCACCCCCGCGAACCGACCGCGAGACACCGCACCCACCCCCACGTCCTTGAACCCACCGCCCCGACGTCGCATTGTGTTAACAACACAGCCAGCCGCGATTCTCTGAATTCTCAGCACATTGTCCGGTGGGTCGCTCCTTCCTAGCCTCAGTCCATGGCCTCGACCCCCACGGGGCCAGTCGACCCGAAGGACGACACATGACCAGGAAACATTTCCGGGCGTCCGCGGTGGTCGCCATGTCTGCGGTCACCGCGGTGACGCTCGCGGCGTGCGGTGGCAACACGGCGACGAACGACGATCCGGCCAACTTCGTCTCGGGCGGCACGTTCACCATCGCGCTCAACGAGGATCCGGGCAGCTTGTCGCCGCTCACGGGGGTTTCCCTCGTCCAGCGCGCGCTCGTTCCGTACGCCTACGACTCCCTGGTGGCCCTCAGCAAGGAGGGTGAGGCCAAGCCCTGGCTCGCGGAGAGCTGGAAGGCGACGCCCACCTCGATCACCTACACCCTCAAAGACGGCGTGACCTGCGCGGACGGCACCCCGTTCAGCGCCGCGACCGCGGCGAACAACATCAAGTACCAGGCCGACGCCAAGAACGGCACGTTCTGGCACGGCTCGACGATCACCGCCGACATGACCGCGACATCGAGCGGTAACACGCTGACGATCACCAGCAAGACGAACAATCCGTTCCTGCTGACGTCGACCGGCACGATCGAGATGGTCTGCCAGGCGGGCCTGGACAAGCCCGACTCGCTGAAGAACGCCACCAACGGCACCGGGCTGTTCACGCTCTCCTCGGCCACCGGCGGCAGCGAGTACACCTACACCAAGCGCACCGACTACAAGTGGGGCCCGGACGACGTCACCAGCGACACCAAGGGCCTGCCCGACAAGGTCGTCGGCAAGGTCGTCACCAGCGAGTCGACGTCGGCGAACCTGCTGCTCTCCGGCGGCCTCAACGCGGTGACGATCGCCGGGCCCGACCGCGACCGCGTCGAGGCGGCGGGCAAGAAGTCGCAGGGCGTGCCGAACCCGCTCGGCGAGATGCTGTTCAACGAGCGGAAGAACCGACCGACGGCCGACGTGCGCGTGCGCCAGGCCCTCACGCTCGGCCTCGACCGCAAGACGGTCGGCGAACTGGTCACCAACGGCCACTACGACGAGATGACGTCGCTCGTCGTGCAGTCGCCGCAGCTGTGCGTCGCCGGTGGCCCGAAATGGACCCTGCCGCCCGCGGACGCGGCGAAGGCCGGTCAGCTGCTCGATCAGGCCGGCTACCCGAAGGGCACCGGCGGTATGCGGGCCAAGGACGGGAAACCGCTGGTCATCCGGTTCCTCTACGATGCGGGCACACCGAGCCACGCGGCCGCGGCGGAAGAGGTCCAGGCCCAGTGGAAGAAGATCGGCGTCGACACGAAGCTCGTCGCCGAGGATCCCAACGGCTGGTCGACCGACCTCTACCAGACCTACGACTGGGACACCGGCTTCATCCAGCTGGCCCCCGGCACGCCCGTCGTGCTGAGCCTGTTCTTCCTCGGCGCCACCAGCGAGAAGGGCGGCTACAACTTCATGGACGTGCAGAACGAGAAGTACAACGGCATCGCGCGCCAGGCGATGACCGCGGCCGACCCGGAGGCCGCCTGCGACCTGTGGCAGAGCGCCGAGAAGGAGCTCATCGACCGGGTCGACGTCTACCCGCTGGCGCAGACGGACTCGCCGATCTTCTTCAGCGGCGCGACGGCCGAGGTGCTCTGGGGCATCCGGCCGACGTCGATCCGGATGCTGGGCTGAGCCGATGACCCTTCCCCCGAGCGTGACGACGGTCGACCCGAAGGACGTTCGGGGGGAGGTGCTGCGCTCGTTCGTCTCCTCGCCCCGGCTCGCGTTCGTGCTGCGACGGCTGGGCCGGGCCGTGATCTCGTTGCTCATCGTGCTGGTCGCGTCGTTCTTCATGGTGCAGTTCGTGCCGGGCGACCCGGTGCGCGCGGCCCTCGGGCCCACCGCGCCGGTCGCGACCGTCGACGCGCTGCGCGACCAGCTCGGGCTCGACCAGCCGCTGTGGTCGCAGTTCACCCACTACGTCAGCGGGTTGCTGCACGGCGACCTCGGCACGTCGATCACGTCCGAACGGTCGGTCGCCGAGACCCTCGGCGAGCGGCTCCCGACCACGCTGACACTCGCGTTCCTCGCGTTCGTCGTCGCCGCGGTCGGCGCGTTCCCGATCGGCGTCGCGACGGCCGTGTCCGCGCGCGCCGGGCGTCGCCGCGCCGTCGACCTCGGTGTGTCCGGGCTGCTCGGCGTGCTGATCGCGATCCCGAACTTCCTGCTCGCGGTGCTGCTCGTCGCGGTGTTCAGCATCGGTCTGCGCGCGTTCCCGCCGGCCGGGTGGGGCGAGCCGAGCCAGGCCGTGCTGCCGGTGCTCGCGCTCGCGGTCGGGCCGCTCGCGTACCTGGCCCGGATCGTGCACGTCGAGATGCTGCGGGTGCTCGACGCGCCCTACCTGACCACCGCGCGGAGCAAACGGCTGCCCGGCCGGCTGCTGTACCTGCGTCACGCGTTGCCGAACATCGTCGCGGCGACGCTCACCGCGGGCGGCGTCGTGCTGGTGGGGCTGGTCGCGGGCACGGTGCTGGTCGAGACCGTGTTCACGGTGCCCGGGATCGGGTCGACGATCGTCTCGTCGATCACCGCGAAGGACTACCCGCTCATCCAGGGCCTGGTGCTGGTGTACGCGCTGCTGGTGCTCGGGGTGAACCTGCTGATCGACCTGGCCCTCGTGGTGCTCGATCCCCGTTCGACGATCGCGGAGGCGTGAGCATGCTGCGTACGTTCCGGAGCCCGCAGGGCGTCGCGGTGCTCGTCGGCCTGCTCGTCGTCGTGCTCGCGACGGCGCTCGGGCCGACGTTCTTCGGTGACGCCGCCACCACCCGCGACATCGCGAACCGGCAGGCGCCGGCGAGCCTCGGGCACCTGTTCGGCACCGACCCGCTCGGCCGCGACCTCCTCGCGCGCACGGTCGTCGCCACCCGCCTCTCGGTGCTGCTCACGCTGGGCGCGGTGGGCATCTCGGTCGGCGGCGGGGTGGTGCTGGGCGTGATCGCGGCCGTGCTGCCGCGGTTCCTGCGCCGGATCGTCACCGCGTTCATCGACATCCTGCTGTCGTTCCCCTGGCTGCTGCTGGCGCTGTTCTTCTCGGTGATCTGGGGCGCGACGTCGACCGGCGCCATGCTGGCGATCGGGTTCGCCGGCATCCCGGTGTTCGCGCGGCTGGTGTCGACGCTGGCGTCGTCGGTCGCGAACACCGACTACGTGCACGCCGCCCGCCTGCTGGGCAGTTCGCCGCTGCGCACCGCCACCCGGCACGTGCTGCCGAACATCCTGCCGCCGATGATCGTCAACACCGCCGCGCACGCGTCGGTCACGCTGCTCTCGTTCGCGGCGCTGTCGTTCCTCGGGCTCGGCGTGCAGGCCCCCGAGTACGACTGGGGCCGCCTGCTCAACGAGGGCTCGAAGCAGATCTACGTGGAGCCGATGGCGGCGATCGGGCCGGGCATCGCGATCGTGCTCACCGGGGTGCTGTTCTCGCTGCTCGGTGAGCTGCTGAGCGAGTCGGGCCCGCGCCGGGTCCGGGCGGCCCGCCCGGCCGAGGTGGCGGAGGCCACCACGAACGACGAGAACGCGGTCGTCGACGTCGAGCGGTTGCGCATCTCGTTCCGGAGCGACGACGGGTCGCTGACCGAGCGGGTGCACGGCGTGGATCTCCGGATCGCGCCCGGCGAGGTCGTCGGCATCGTCGGCGAGTCCGGTTCGGGCAAGTCGGTGACCGCGATGGCGGTGGCCGGGCTGCTCGGCCCGGAGGCGCTGGTCGAGAGCGAGCGGCTCCGGTTCCGGGGCATCGACATGCGGACCCGCCCGTCGGCGGCCGAGCGGCGCACGCTCGGCCTGGAGCAGGCGATGATCTTCCAGGACCCGCTGTCGTCGCTGAACCCGGCGCTGACCGTCGGGCGGCAGCTCACCGAGGCCAGCGAGGTCCACGCCGGCCAGAAGCGGGGCGCGGCGACGAAACGGGCGCTCGAGGCGATGGCGCTGGTGCGCATTCCGGAACCGCTCCAGCGGATCAGGCAGCTGCCGCACGAGTTTTCCGGCGGCATGCGTCAGCGCGCGATGATCGCGATGGGGCTGATGGGCTCGCCCCGGCTGATCATCGCCGACGAGCCGACGACCGCGCTCGACGTCACCGTGCAGCGCCAGGTGCTGCGTGCGCTGGCCGACGCCCGGGAGCGCACCGGGGCCGCGATCCTGCTCATCTCGCACGACATCGCGCTGGTCAGCGGCTTCTGCGACCGGGTCGTCGTGATGCGCGACGGCGCGATCGTCGAGCAGCTGGCGGTCGGCGACCTGGACAAGGCCGAGCATCCCTACACCCGGGGCCTGATCGACTGCGTCCCCGACATGACGACCGACCGGGACCGGCCCCTGCCGGTGATCGGGGTCGCCGCCGCGGAAGAGGTGCCGGTGTGAGCGAGCTGGTGTTCGACCACGTCACGGTGCGGTTCCGCCACCACACCGCGGTCGACGACGTGTCGCTGGTCGTGCGTTCGGGCACCACGCACGGGCTGGTGGGCGAGTCCGGCTCCGGGAAGTCGACGTTGGCGCGCGTCGCCGTCGGCCTCGAACGGGCCGACCTCGGCACGGTCCGGCTGGACGGTGTCGACCTCGGCCGGGCGGCGCGGGCCCGGCGCAAGGTCCAGATGATCTTCCAGGACCCGTTCGCGGCGCTCGATCCGCGCATGCCGGTGGGCGCGTCGGTGGCCGAGGGCCTGCTCGCCACCGACCGGAAGTGGAGCCGCGCCGACCGCGCGACACGCGTCCGCGAACTGCTCGACCTCGTGCACATCGACCCGGCACGGGCCTCCGAACGGCCGGCCCGCTTCTCCGGGGGGCAGCGGCAACGCCTCACGATCGCGCGTGCGCTGGCCGCCGAGCCCGCGGTGCTGGTCGCCGACGAGATCACGTCCGCGCTCGACGTCAGCGTGCAGGGCGTCGTGCTGAACCTGCTCCGCGAGCTGCAGGCGGAGCTCGACCTGACGATGCTGTTCATCTCCCACAACCTCGCGGTCGTGCGTTACGTGAGCGACGACGTGACCGTGCTGCGCGGCGGGCGCGTGGTCGAGCAGGGCGCCACCGACGCCGTGCTCGCCGACCCCGCCGACCCGTACACCCGTGAGCTGCTGCGGTCGATCCCGGTGCTGGGCCGGCCGCTGGACCTGGAGGCCTGATGCCGACCGTCACCACCGCGCCGGGCGTCACGATCCACTACGAGACCGACGGTGACCCGGCCGGGAAGCCGCTCGTGCTCGTGCACGGCGGCGGCGCGCAGCTCATCGGCTGGGCCGACGAGTTCGTCGCGATGCTGGTCGGAGCCGGGTTCCACGTGATCCGGCCCGACAACCGCGACGTGGGCCTGTCCCAGCAGACCGGCGGACCCGACGACCTGACCGCGACCTATGACATCTCGGACATGGCCGCGGACGTGGTCGCGCTCCTCGACCACCTCGGGATCGAACGCGCGCACCTCACCGGCATGTCGCTCGGCGGCTACATCGTGCAGCTGGTCGCGATCGAGCACCCGGAGCGCGTCGCCAGCCTCGGGTTGATGTCGACGTCACCGTCGAGCGAACCGGAGTTCCTGGTCGGCGCCCACGGCGACGGGCAGCCGGTCACCACACCGCCGGAGCTGCTCGACCGGGACGCGTACGTCACGATGTTCGTGAACGGGCAGCGGGGCTGGCACTCGCCCGGCTTCCCGTTCGACGAGGACGAGTCGAGGGCGCTCGCCGCCCGCTACTACGACCGGGTCTACCGCCCCGACGGGCTGGTCCGGCAGTGGAACGCGATGCTCAACGGCCCGCTGGAGCGCCGCGAGGCCCTGCGGAAGGTCGACGTGCCCGCGGTGGTCATCCACGGCCGGGGCGACGGGACGCTGCACTGGCGGGCCGCGACCGCGTTCGCCGAGCTCCTGCCCCAGGCCGAGATCCTCCTCTTCGAGGGCATGGGCCACGACGTGCCCCGGGAGCTGTGGCCGGACTTCGTGCGCGGGATCGCGCGGGCGGCGTCACGCGCTCAGTAAGCGCACCCGGCACGCCAGCTCCACCGCGAAGCGCGTGTCGGGGTCGTCGAGGTCCAGGTGCAGCACCTCACGCACCCGCTTGAGCCGGTACCCGACGGCGTTCGGGTGCAGGTTGAGCTCACGGCCGGCGTGGGCGAGCGAGTTGCGGTGCGCGAGGTAGGCCAGCAGCGTCTGCACCGCCGTGTGCGCCCGCTCGGGCCCGAGCGCGTCCAGCGGGTGCAGGATGTCGGTCAGCAGGCTGCGGCTGGTGGGGGAGGCGTAGACGTCGAGCAGCACCCGGCGCAGCCCGGTGACGTCGGTCAGCTCGACGCCGCCGAACCGCCCGGCGGCGATCGCCGTCTCGGCCGCGATCCGCGCCTCGGCGGCCGAGGAGCGCAGCCCGGTCGCGCCGCTCTGCGGGGTGCCGAGGCCGAGCGTGTACTCCCAGCCGTCCCCGGCCAGGGTGCGCGCGTACTCCTGGATCCGCTCGGCCACCCCGCGCAGCCGCCGCTGGTGGTCGCCCGCGCCGTGCTCCTCGGTGCTGACCAGGATCAGGTCGTCCTGCACGAACGCGACGTGCCACAGCTCGTCCCGCCCGTCGACGAGCTGCAGCGCGAACAGTTCCAGCGCGGGCTGCAGGCTGCGCGGCGCCCGCGCCTCCGGGTTGGCCAGCCCCACCGGGATCAGCCACCCGGCGACGTGCGAGAGCTGCAGCGGGAGCCCGAGCCGGGCCGCCTGCCCGACGAACCCCTCCACCCGGGAGGACTCGGCCAGCACCAGCTCGACGATGAGGTCGGCGCGCGACTGGGTGGGCGCGAACCGGTCGGTGATGCGGCGCTGCGCGACCCGCGACAGCAGCGACGCGATGACCGGGAGCGCGAGCGCCGCGGCCGGGTCGGACGCCCCGACCAGCCGCCCGATCGGCACCTCGCCCACGCACACCGCGTCGGCGGCCGACCACGGCACGTTCGCGGCCTCGCTCAGCGTCAGCTCCGCGCCGAGCGCCCGGTTCGCGGCGGCGAGGATGCTCTCCGGGGTGCAGTCGTGGCGCGCGGCCGCCTCGGTGGCCTTCTCGATGCCGTGCGTGGCCCGCATGATGGCTTCCGACGCGCCACCGGACAGGAGCCGGTCGACGGCGAGCGCGAGATCCGCGGGCTTGGTGCCCGGCGCCGCGAACACCGGGACGCCACCCCGCTTCGCCAGCGCCACCGCCGTCTCCGGCAGCGCCAGCGTGGTGGTGAACACCAGGCCGGCCAGCCGGCGGGCGCTCGCCTGGCGCAACGCGACGTCGAGGCGGTACGGCGCCGGGTGCGCCTCGCCCGGCACGATGACCAGGGTGTCGGCCGGCATCGTGCTCAGCAGGTCCAGCGGCGTCACGTCGACGCGCGCGACCGCACGCTCGTCGGCCGGGCCGGCGCTGTGGCTCAGGCCGAGCCGCTCACCGTGTCCCAGGAGGTCGAGGACCGTCAGTTGTGCCATTGGCACAGTGTCACCAGATTCTCTGGGTCAGCGGACCATTTCTGCGATTCCCGGCCGGCCATATCGTGAGCGCATGCTCATCACTGACCGGGTTCCGGCCGTCGCGGTCTCCGACGTGGCCGCGCTCGCGGCCGGTGCGGCGATCTTCGGCACCGGGGGCGGCGGAGCCGTCTACACCACCCAGATCGTCGCCGAAGCCGCGCTGGCCGACAACGGGCCGGTCGAGCTCGTGACCGTCGACGACCTCGGCCCCGACGACCTCGTCATCTCGATGTCGGGCATCGGCGCGCCGACCGTCGGCATCGAGATGCTCTCCTCGGCGGGCCAGATCGAGCTGCTGGTGCGCGAGGCGGAGGCGGCGGCCGGTCGTCCGATCACGACGCTGATGGCCGCCGAGATCGGCGGCAGCAACGGCGTCGGGCCGGTCGGCTGGGCCTCGCGCCTCGGGCTCAAACTGCTCGACGCCGACGGCATGGGCAGAGCCTTCCCCGACGCCGCGATGGTCGCGATGAACGTCGCCGGGGTGCCGTGCGACTTCTCCGTGCTCAGCGACGTCGTCGGCAACGTGTCGGTGCTCAAGACCGTCGACCTGCACTGGCTCGAGCGCCACGCGCGTGCACTTACCGTCGCCAGCGGCTCGATCTGCCTCGGCGTGCACTACCCGCTGACGCACGAGACGGCACGCGGCGCGGTCATCGAGGGCACGGTCAGCGCGGCGATCCGGGTCGGGCACGCGCTGCTCTCGTCGCCGGAGCCGGTGGCCGCGGTCGCCGCGGCGCTCGGCGGGACGATCCTGCTCACCGGCAAGATCGCCGACCTCGACCGGCGCACCGAGGGCGGCTTCGCCCGCGGTTCGGTGACGATCGCCGGCACCGGCGCCGACCGCGACCGGCTCCAGCGCATCGAGCTGCAGAACGAGAACCTGATCGTGCTCGAGGACGGCGAGGTCCTGGTCAGCGTGCCGGACAACGTGACGATCATCGACGCCGAGACCGGCCACGCGATCACCACCGAGATGCTCCGCTACGGCCAGCGCGTCTCGGTGCTGGCCTGGGCGTGCGACCCGATCTGGCGCAGCGCGCGCGGCCTGGAGCTCGCCGGGCCGCAGGCGTTCGGCTACGACCTGACCTACACCCCGTTCGGAGGCTCCCGGTGACCCGCGATCTCGCTCTCGGCGTCGACGTCGGCGGCACGAACACCGACGCGGTCGTGATCGACGGCGCCGGCGCGGTGCTGGCCCACACCAAACAAGCCACCACCGACGACGTCACCGGCGGTATCCGCGCCGCGATCGCCGCGGTGCTGGCGGCGCTCGGCGAGGAACGCTCGCGGGTCTCCCGGGTGATGCTCGGCACCACCCACGCGACCAACGCGATCGTCGCCCGGCGCCACCTCGACCGGGTCGCGGCGATCCGCCTCGGCGCCCCCGCGGCCACCGAGTACCCGCCGCTGCTCGGCTGGCCGGCGGACCTGGCCGGGCTGGTCCTCGCCGACTCCGCGATGGTCGGCGGCGGCCACATGGTCGACGGGACGCCGATCGCCCCGCTGGACCGGGACGCGATCCGGCGGTTCCTGGACCGCAACCGGTTCGACGCGGTCGCCGTCACCGGCATCTTCAGCCCGTCGACGCCCGACCAGGAACTCGAGGTCGCCGACCTCGTCCGGGCCCACCTCGGGCCGGACGCCCGGATCTTCCTGAGCCACGACATCGGCCCCACCGGGCTGCTCGAACGCGAGAACGCCACGGTGCTGAACGCGGCGCTCTACAGCGTCGCCCGCGCGGTGACCGAGGCGCTGCTGACCGTCGTCGCGGAAGAGGGCCTGGACGCCGTCACGTTCTTCGCGCAGAACGACGGCACGCTCATGTCGCTCGACTACGCCGCCCAGTACCCCGTGCTGACGATCGGGTCGGGGCCGGCGAACTCGATCCGCGGCGCCGCGTACCTGTCCGG
>NZ_BAAAGX010000010.1:0-30967 GCF_039524755.1 Cryptosporangium japonicum | reverse complement strand
CGACGTCGGCGGCACCACGTCCGACCTGGGGGTCGTCGTCAACGGCTTCCCGCGCGAGTCGACGCTCCCGCGCGAGATCGGCGGCGTCCGCACGAACTTCCGGATGCCCGACGTGGTGAGCCTCGGCGTCGGCGGCGGCACCACGGTGGACGTGGCGACCGGCGCGGTCGGGCCGGGCTCGGTCGGCTACCGCATCGCGTCCGAAGCGTTGCTCTTCGGTGGCGCCACCCCGACGCTCACCGACGCGGCCGCGCTCGCGGGCGCGTCGATCGCCGGGCGTTCCCTGCCCGCGCAGCCGTCCGCGGTCCGCTCGGCGCTGCGCGACGCGCTCGAGACCGCACGGACCCGCCTGGCCGACGCGGTCGAGCGCCTCTCGCTCGGGCGGGCCGACCTGCCGCTCGTGGTGGTGGGCGGCGGCGGGTTCCTGGTGCCCGACGACCTGCCCGGCGCCGGCCCGATCGTGCGCACCGAACACGGCGACGTCGCCAACGCGGTCGGGGCGGCGATCTCGCTGGCCGGTGGCCGCGCGGACCGCATCGGCGTGCTCGACGACCGCGAGGCGACGATCGCCCAGGCGTCCGAGGCCGCGATCGCGAAAGCCATCCAGGCCGGCGCCGACCCGCTCGAAGTGGCCGTCGTCGACGTCCTGGAGGTGCCGGTCACCTACACCGACCGCCCGACCGTGAAGGTCTCGGTGAAGGCCGCCGGGCCGCTGGCGCGGCTGGGGGAGCGGGCCGGGGCGCGGTCGGCGTGAGCGGCGACCTGGTCGCGCTGCGCCGGGCGCTGCACGCCTCGCCCGAGGTGGGGCTCGACCTGCCCCGCACGCAGGCGACGATCCTCGACGCGCTGGACGGCCTCGGGCTGGAGATCGCCCGCGGCCGCGGCCTGAGCTCGGTGACCGCGGTGCTGCGCGGCGGACCGGGCCCGGTGGTGCTGCTGCGCTCCGACATGGACGCGCTGCCGATCGTCGAGACGACCGGGTTGCCGTACGCGTCGGAGAACGGGGCGATGCACGCCTGCGGCCACGACCTGCACATGGCCGGCCTGGTCGGGGCGGCCCGGCTGCTGGCCGGACGCCGCGACTCGTTACCGGGCACGGTCGTGTTCATGTTCCAGCCCGGCGAGGAGGGCCACGGGGGCGGCCGGCTGATGATCGACGAGGGAGTGCTGTCCGCCGCCGGTGAGCGCCCGGTGGCGGCCTACGCCGTGCACGTGGACTGCGTGACCCCGGGCGGGCAGCTCGTCACCCGGCCCGGCCCGATCATGTCGAGCGCCAGCGCGCTGCGGGTGCGGGTGGCCGGCACCGGAGGCCACGCCGCCTACCCGCACCACGCGGTCGACCCGGTCCCGGTGGCCGCCGAGATCATCCTCGCCGTGCAGTCGTTCGCCGCCCGCCGCGTGCCGGTCTCCGACCCGGCGGTGCTGTCGGTGACCCGCCTGACGTCGGACTCGGCCGCGAGCAACGTGCTGGCCGGCGCCGTCGACCTCGAGGTGAACATCCGCACGCTCTCCCGCGGGACGCTGGCGCTCGTCCGCTCCGGCCTGCCGACGCTCCTCGAGGGCATCGGCGCGGCCCACGGCTGCACGGTCTCCACCGAGTTCGTCGACTCCTACCCGGTCACGGTCAACGACCCGGTGGAGACGTCCCGGGTGATGTCGTTGCTCTCCGACCGCGTGGTGCACCTGCCGTTCCCCGGCATGGCGTCCGAGGACTTCGCCTACGTCCTCGACGAGGTACCGGGCAGCCTGCTGTTCCTCGGCGTCCAGCCGCCCGACGGCCCGACCGGCGGAATGCACTCCGACCGGGCCACGTTCGACGACTCCCACCTCGACGCGCACGCCGCGCTGCTCGCCGAGCTGGCCCTCGCGCGCCTTCAATGAGGTATGTCGCACGCCACGCTGTTCCTGATGGTCGGGCTCCCCGCCGCCGGCAAGACCACCCGCGCCCGTGAACTCGCCGCGACCCACCGGGCGCTGCGGCTGACCCCCGACCACTGGATGATCCCGCTGTTCGGCGACTCGATGGCCGACGGCAAACGCTGGGTGCTCGAGGGGCGGCTCGTCTCGGTCGCGGTGCAGGCGCTGCGGTTGGGCACGAGTGTGGTGCTCGACTACGGGCTGTGGGGCCGGGACGAACGGTCGGCGCTGCGGTGGCTGGCCGGGTGGGCCGGAGCCGCGTGCGAGGTGGTGTACCTGCCGGTGGAGAAGGACGTGCAGCTCGCGCGCATCGCCGAGCGGGGGCGGACGGCGGCGCACGAGACGTTCGCGATGACCGAGGCGGATCTCGACGGGTGGCGTCCGCGGTTCGAGGTGCCGGACGAGGCGGAGTTGGCGGGTCGGGCGCTTCCCGGGCCGCCGGTGGGGTGGGCGGGTTGGCGCGAGTGGGCCGCGGACCACTGGCCGACGTGCCTGGACGGTTAGCCGGTGGGGTGCGGCCCCTCGGTCAGCCGAGTCGCTCGGCCAGGGCGAGGAGGATTCCGGCGGGGCCGCGGAGGTAGCAGAGCCGGTAGCTGTCCGCGTACCGGACCACCTCGCCGAGCAGCTCGGCGCCGTGCGGACGGAGGCGCTCCAGGACGGCGTCGAGGTCGTCGACGGCGAACATGAGGCGGTGGGCGCCCAGGGTGTTCGCCGGAGCGTGTCCCTCGCCCGGACGGGTCTCCGGCGAGTGGTACCGGGTGAGCTCCACCCGCCCGTGACCGTCGGGCGTGCGCATCATCACGATGTCCGACCGCACCCCGGCCAGCCCGACGAGCCGGTCGACGTCGCGGCCCTCGACGGTCGCCTCACCCTCCGGCTCGAGCCCGAGCGCGCCGAAGAACGCTGTCGCGGCCTCGAGGTCGTCGACGACGATCGCGACGTTGTCCAGCCGCCGGAGAGCACCCATACCGCCCAGCCTCCCGCACCCCACCTCCGGTCGTCCACGGACTCTCCGCGTGTCAGCGGACTGCTCGGCGAGGTCGGGGCCCGGCGTCCATCCCGGGCACCGCCGCAGGATCGAACCCGCACGAGAGAAGACGTTCGCCGGCGACCCTGCGTGGTCAGCGCGCTAGCCGTCCGCGCGCTGAGCCGGTCGCGCGGGGCGGGGACGAGCGGCCGGGTGTGTGGGGCCGGCCGGGATGGGGGCGCGAGCGGTGGGGCGGGGTGGGGGGTGCGCTAGCGTGCGGGGATGATCGCGAGTGAGCCCGTGCGGCGTCCGGGTGGTCGTGATCGTGTCGCCGGGCTGGTCTTCGCCGCCGCGGTGGGGGCGCTGGCCGGCGCGTCGGTGGTGCGGCGGCGGCGGGGGCGCGCGGCGGTGGCCGGTGCGGTGGCGCTCGCGGCCACCGAGGCCGTGGCGCGTACCCGGCAGCGGCCCGGTGAGGTTCCGCCGTGGTGGTCGCGGGTCGTGATGAGCGGTGCGGTGGCGGCGCCGGTGGGCTGGCTCGGCGGGCGGGTCACCGACGCCGGTCCGGTGGCGGTCGGCACCGTGGCCGGTGCGGTCGCGGGCGCGTTCGGGTTGCGTCCGCAGAAGGTGGCGCTCGGCCCGGTGGTGGGTGCCGCCGTCGGAGCGGCCTGGCGGTCGGCCGGCGGCGGCGGGCAGGCCGGTGCGGTGGCGGCCGGTGCGGTGGTCGCGTTCCGGGTGGTGTCCGCGCTGCTCTTCCGCGACGCCCAGGTGGGCCTGCTGGCCGCGGGCGTACCGGCCGGACAACTGCCGTTCGTGGTGCCGCTCGAGGCCCGGTCGCGCTACGTCGGCACCGGCTACGTGCGTGAACTCGCCGAGGTGATCGGCGGCGACTACCGGCCCGACGCCCCCGACGTGGGCATCGTGGCCTCGCTCGACGACCTGGCCGGCCCCGGCTTCGACCCCGCGGACGTCGAGCCGCTGGTACGCGAGTTCTACGAGCACACGACCCGGTTCCGGCTCGACATCGTGCCCGAGTGGCGGCTCTGGGTGCGCCCCGGATACCTGCTCTACCGCACGCTCGTGGCGCGCCCGGTGGGCCAGGCCAACGTGCCGATGAACCAGCGCGAGACCGTGCGCGGCGTCCGCAGCCACATCGACACGATCACTCCCGACGGCACCGACGTGATCGGCGTCCGCGGCTGGATCCGCTCGTTCGCCGACACCGACGAACCCATCTACGTGGGCATCTACACCACGTACCGGCACGAGGGACGCGGCTACGTCAGCGTCGGCTTCCCGGTGCCGCAGGGCAGCTTCACCGCCACCCTGCTGCCCCGCTCCCGCCCCGACCACGGCCTGGTGCTCACCAGCCACAGCGAGCTGCCCCACCCCGGCCACTACCTCACCTACATCGACCCCGGCACCCGCGACCTCACCACCCTGAGCGTCGCCGGCTTCGCCGAACGCCTGGACGTGTACACGAAGGACGGCGAGCTCCGCGCCGAACACGCCTTCTCCCTGTTCGGCCTGCCGTTCCTGGTCCTGCACTACACGATCCGCCGCAAGTAGCCGCCGACCCGCGGACTCACAGCGGGAACAGTTCGAGGTAGTCGGCGATGAAGAGGCTCAGGCCCGCGGCGACGCAGAAGCCGGCCACGATCCAGAACCTCGCGACGATCGTGGTCTCGGGCCAGCCGGCCAGTTCGAAGTGGTGCTGCAGGGGCGCCATCCGGAACACCCGCTTGCCGGTGCTGCGGAACGAGATGATCTGGATGACGACCGACATCGTCACGATGACGAACAGCCCGCCGAGGATCAGCAGCAGCAGCGTGGTGCGGGTGGTGAGGGCCAGGCCGGCGATCAGGCCGCCGATGCCGAGCGCGCCGGTGTCGCCCATGAACAGGCGGGCCGGGGGCGCGTTCCACCAGAGGAACCCGGCCAGCGCGCCGGCCGCGGCGGCGGCGATCAGCGCGGTGTCGAGCGGGTCGCGCACCGTGTAGCAGGCCGGGCCACCGACCTCGACGCAGAGGTGCCGGTACTGCCACAGCCCGATCAGGACGTAACTGAGCAGCACCATGATCGACGGGCCGGTGGCCAGCCCGTCCAGCCCATCGGTGAGGTTGACGCCGTTGGCCGCGGCGATCACCACGACGACGAAGAACAGCGCCGCGCCGACCTGGGTCAGGTGAACCCAGGAGATGTCCCGGGTGAACGAGAGCCGCTCCGACGCGATCGGGTAGCCGTTCCCGTCGGGCAGGTTGAGCGCCAGCACCGCGAAGCCGGCCGCGACGACGGCCTGGCCGATCAGCTTGCCCCGCTTGGTGAGGCCGAGGCTGCGCTTCTTGCGGATCTTGATGTAGTCGTCGACGAACCCGACCGCGCCCATGCCGACGAACAGGCCGAGCAGCGTCACCGCGGTCGGGCTCACCGTATGGTCACGGACCACGACGTCGGTGACCAGGTACGCGATGACGGTCGCCGCGATGAAGACGATCCCGCCCATCGTCGGTGTACCGCGCTTGGACCGGTGGTGCTTCGGGCCCTCGTCGCGGATCTCCTGCCCGAACTTCAACCGGCGCAGATGCCCGATCGCGACCGGCGTGCTGAAGATCGAGACGACGAACGCCACGAACCCCGCCGCCAGAACACTTCTCACCCGTGGCCCCCCGCTCACTCGGACTCCGCGCGAGGGTACGGCCGACCGCCAAGACCGGCGTCCGCCAGACTGTGTCCCGATGAGCGCCTACCTGCACACCGAACGTCTGACCCTGCGTCGGTTCACCGCCGCCGACGCGGACCTCCTGATCGAACTGGACAGTGACCCGGAGGTCATGCGTTACCTGACCGGCGGCGCCCCGACCGCACCGGACGACGTCCGCGGGCGTGACCTGCCGGGCATCCTCGCCGGCTACGAGCGGTGGGGCGGCGACTTCGGGGTGTTCGCCGCGGAGGACACCGACCGCCGGGCGTTCGTCGGCTGGTTCTTCCTCCGTCCCGAGCCGGGCGGCCCGCGGGACGAGGCCGAGCTCGGCTACCGGCTACGCCGCGCGGAGTGGGGCCGGGGCTACGCCACCGAAGGCGCGAGAACGTTGCTCGAGAAGGCGTTCACCGAGCTCGGCGTCCGCACGGTCTGGGCCGAGACGATGACGGTCAACCAGAGCTCCCGCCGGGTGCTGGAGAAGATCGGGATGACGGTGACCGGCACCCTGGACACCCCGCCCGACATGCGGACGATCGACGGCGCCGAATACGGCGGCGTCCGCTACGAGATCACGCGGGAGTCTTCGGCTCGGCGCTGAACGCGGAGATGTCGTCGCTCGTGGCGCCGTCCAGGGCCAGGTCGGCGAGGATCCGGCCGATCGCCGGCGTGAACTTGAACGCGTGGCCGGCGCCCAGGGCCACGATCAGGTCCGGGTACCCGGCGAGCGGGCCGAGCACGAACTCGCGGTCGGCGGTGAGCGCGTACTGGCAGGTCACGGTGCGCAGCGCGGGGCCGCTGCCGGGGATCGTCGCGTGCATGAACCCGGTGAGCTCTCCGAGTAGCTCCGCCGACGGCTCGAACGTGCGCTCGGCCGGGGCCATGTAGTTGTTCGAGACGTCACGCGCGGCCTTGATCGTCGGCTCGCCGTACGTCGGGAAGCCGTAGTAGCAGTTCGTGTCGAGCCAGACCCAGACCGGGAAACGCGCGGGGTCGTAGGCCGCGGGGTCGGCCGGCTTGAAGTACGTGACCTGCTCCTGCATGGTGACGAGCGGGATCTCGGCGCCGAGCGGGGCGAGGAGCTCGTTGGTCCAGGCGTCGGTCGCGAGGATCACCTTCCGCGCGCGGACGGCGCCGGCGGCGGTCTCGACGAGGACACCACCGGCGCCCGGCCGCACCGCGGTCACCGGCGTGTCCGGCCGCAGCTCGGCGCCGGCCACGCGGGCCCGCAGCTGGAGCACGGCGACGGTGCGTGCGGCGTGGACGATCGCGGTGTCCGACGTCCAGATGGTCTCGACGCCATCCGGGACGCGGAACTGCGGCCAGCGGGAGTGCACGTCGGCCGGCGTCAGCTCGTCGTACGGGAGGCCGGTCTCGGTCAGCGACGACGCGAACGCCCCGGCTGAGTACGGGCCGCCGGTCGGGGCGAAGATCAGGCCGCCGGTGGTGGTCACCAGCCGTTCGCCGGACACCCTCTCGAGGTCGGCCCAGTCCCGGTACGCCGACTGGGCGAGCCGCACGTACCGGGTCTCCCCGTACGAGGTCCGCAGGATCCGCGACGTGTCGTGCGACGCACCGCGCACGTGCCCCAGCTCGAACTGCTCGAACGCGACCACGGTCACGCCCCGTCGCGCGAGCTGGTAGGCGGCGGCGCTGCCGAGCGCGCCGAGGCCGACGACGGCGACGTCGAAGCTCTGAGTCATGGCGGTGACGCTAGAGGCCGGACCGGGCGCGGCCACTGTCGTCATCTCCCGATCACCGGTGGGCATCTTGTGCCGGCGGACAAGCGGAACGGTTGCGCGCGACCCCCCGCGGCCGCGACCCTCGACGGGGACCCCGATCCGGGAGGTAACAATGGCCGATCAGCGCGGAATGGCCGTCGGTACGCACCTGACCATGGCGGCACCGCCCACGTTCGACTCCGTCGACGCCGAACGCGCCCACCGCAAGGCCGTGCTGGCGGCGGCGTTCCGGATGTTCAGCAAGGCCGGTCTCGACGAGGGCGTCGCCGGGCACATCACGGTGCGCGACCCCGGTGAACCGGACACCTACTGGGTCAACCCGTTCGGCATGCACTTCAGCATGATCAGGAGCAGCGACCTGGTGCGGGTGGGGCACGACGCGCAGGTCGTCGAAGGGGACCGGGCGGTCAACGGGGCGGCGGTCGCGATCCACACCGCGGTGCACGCCGCCCGCCCGGACGTGCTGGCTGCGGCGCACGCCCACGGCCCGGCGGGCAAGACGCTCTCGGCCCTGGACATGACGATCGAGCCGCTCACCCAGGACGCCTGCGCGTTCTACCAGGACATCGGCCTCTTCGACGACTACACCGGGGTGGTGCTCGACCCGGCCGAGGGCAAGCGGATCGGCGAAGCGCTCGGAGCGCACAAGGCCGTGATCCTGCGCAACCACGGCATGCTCACGGTGGGCGCCAGCGTCGAGAGCGCGGCCTGGTGGTTCCTCACCCTGGAGCGCACCGCCCAGTGCCAGCTGCAGGCCTACGCGGCCGCGGCCGGGCTCGGCGCGAAGCCGCGGCAGATCGGCCCGGAGGAGGCCACGACCACCCGCGGGCAGGTGGGCGGCGAGTTCGCCGGCTGGTTCCAGTTCCAGCCGATCTGGGAGCGGATCAGCGCCGACCACCCGGACATCTTCGAGTGACCGGGGCGCCGGTCACTCGACGACGACCCGGTCGGTGAGCGGATAGCTGGTGCAGAGCAGGGCGCGGTCCCCGACGACCGGGCCCTCGACCGCGCCGTCGAGCACACGCGCCTCGCAGGTGCGGCAGGTGCCGGCCCGGCAGTCGTACGGCCGGTCGAGCCCGGCGGCCTCGGCCAGCTCGAGCAGCGTCTGCTCCGCCGAGGCGGACCAGACCGTCTCGCGGTCGCCGAAGCGCACGACCGCGTCGGTGCGCCGGCTCGGGCCGGCCGGGGCCGCGGCGGCCGCGACGAAGTCCTCGGCGAAGACCAGGTCCGGGTTGGCGCCGAGCGCGATCAGCCCGGCCCGGACCTCGGTCGTGAACGCGAGCGACCCGCAGACGTAGACGTCGCTCTCGAACCAGGGCACGTCTCCGGCGCCGGGCAGGTAGTTGTCGCGC
Source organism: Cryptosporangium japonicum (assembly GCF_039524755.1). Lineage (NCBI taxonomy): Bacteria > Bacillati > Actinomycetota > Actinomycetes > Cryptosporangiales > Cryptosporangiaceae > Cryptosporangium > Cryptosporangium japonicum. The sequence continues at coordinate 22,294 of NZ_BAAAGX010000010.1, read as the reverse complement.
ATCACGTCGACGACCCGCTCGGCGGTCAGCGGCGCGGAGAAGTAGCGCAGGTGCAGGTGTTCGTGGCGCGCGAACAGCGCGTCGAGGTACGCGCCGAACGCGGTCCGTTCCGCGCGGGTGCGGTAGAGCAGCCAGAGCGGCGGGACGAACCCGTTGCGGTCGAGGTGCGCCTGGATCATCGCGATCATCGGCGTGATGCCGATGCCTGACGCGACCAGTACGACCGGCCGGAAGCTGCCGCGGTCGAGGTGGAAACGCCCGGCGGGGGAGCGCAGCTCCACGGTGGACGCGGACGCCAGCGCGGCGCTGCCGGCGCCCCGGTGTTTCACGGTGATCCGGTAGTGGTCGGTGCCGTACCGGGACAGGCTCCAGGTGCGGACCACGTCGCCGATCCGGACCACGACGTGCTGGCCGGCCCGGAACCCGGCGAGCGGCCCGGCGTCGACCGGACGCAGCACGTACGAGTTCACGTCCGGGGACTCCGGCACGACCTCGTCGACCGAGAAGCGCCGCCACCCCCGCCACCCGTCGGTGGCCGAGTCGCGCTCGTGGTTGGCCAGCTTGAGCGTCAACGTGCCCCGGACGCCGTCGCTGAGGTCGGGGCGGGCCAGCGCCCGGTCGATCACGTCCCGGTCGGCCGGGGTGATCGACGGGCCGGAGTCGCAGAGCCGGGCCAGCTCGGCGACGGTCGGGGCGCCGGGGTCCCCGGACACCGGCACGAGCGGGTCGCCGGGCTCCACGACACCGGGCGTGACCACGTCGAGGTAGACGCCCGACCGCCCGGAGAGCCGGAACTCGCGTTGGAACGTCTTCGGCCGGCCGAGCCGCCAGGTCAGCTTCCAGCAGGGGATGCGCGGCCCGGTGACCACGACGACCGCGGTGCCGAGCCGGAACCGGTCGCCGACCCGCAGCGCCGACTGGTCGAGCTCGTCGAGCGTGAGGTTCTCGGCGAACAGGCCGTCCTCGGCGTCGGGGTAGCCCCAGTGGTCGTAGCTGAGCCGGTCGATCGCGTACAGGTGGTTGGTGTGCACCGCGACCTGGTCCCCCTGGGCCCCGGTGGCGGTGACGACCCACGGCGGCGGCACCGGCGACTTCACGTACGCGGTGCGGACGTCCTCGCCGTCGATCCGCTGCGTGCGGACCGCGCCGGCGCAGAACCCGAGGATCTTCACCGCTGGTAGGTGACGTCGCCGCCGACCAGCGTGGCCAGCACGGTGGTCGACCGCAGCGCCTCCTCGGACGCGGAGCGGAGGTCCCCGGCGACGACGGTCAGGTCGGCCACCGCGCCGACCTCCACCGACGCGCGCCCCGCGCAGGCCGCGGTGATCGCCACGTCCAGCGGCAGGGCCTGCTCCGGGTGCCAGGCGGGCCGGCCGTCGTCGCTGCGGTGGACCGCGTCGGCGACGGCCTGCCACGGGTCGAGCGGGCTCACCGGCGCGTCGGAGCCCAGTTCGAGCCGCGCCCCGGCGTCGTGCAGCGTCCGGTAGGCGAAGGCGCGGTCGGTGCGGCCGGCCCAGAGCCGGTCCGCGACGTCCCGGTCGGTGACCGCGTGCTGCGGCTGCACCGACGCGACGACGCCGAGCGACGCGAAGCGCGGCACGTCGGAGAGCGAGACCAGCTGGGCGTGTTCGATCCGCCCGGTACAGCCGATCCGTTCGAACACGTCGAGCACCGACGTGTTGGCCCGGTCGCCGATCGCGTGGATCGCCGGCACCAGCCCCGCCGCCCACGCCTTGCGCATCAACGTTTCCAGCTGGTCGGCGGGCACCAGGCACAGCCCGAACGACTCGTCCGGATACGGGTCGGCGCACCAGGCCGTGCGGGTGTTCAGCGAGCCGTCGCTGACGATCTTGTACGGGCCCACCCGCACCCGGTCCGCGACGACGTCACCGGTGCGCCGCCCCTCGGCGATCGCGGCGTCGAGCCAGGGCGTCCAGATGCCGGCGTGCACCCGCACCGGCGGGGTCGCCCGGCGTCGCCACGCGGCCAGGTTGTCGCTGAACTCCAGGTCGATCAGCCCGGTGAGTCCCAGCGACGGCAGTTCGGCGAGGGCCTCGGCGATCCACCCGTCGACCTCGGCGGCCGGTGTCAGTTCGCTCAGCCGGTGGTTGGCCTCGATCGACTCCGTCTCGCGCAGGACGCCGGTCGGGTGCCCGGCGAGGCCGACGAGCGACAGCCCCGCACTGTTGAACCACGTCGTGTGCAGGTCGATGCTGCGGACGACGACCGGGACGTCGCGCAGGGCGTCGTCCAGGAAACGCTTGTGCGGTGGGTCGGACCAGAGCGCGGGCACGATGTCCCGGCCGCTCAGCCACTGACCGGCCGGGGGCGCCTGGGCGCGCAGCACCCGGGCGGCCTCGGCCGGGCCGGCCACCGCCGAGAGGTCGACGCTGCGCCGGTGACGCACCCACTGCTCGACGTGGACGTGCCCGTCGACCAGCCCGGGCAGCACCGTCGCGTCGCCGAGCGACACGACCTCGGCCGCGTCCAGGCTGCCGGACGGCCCCACCGCGGTCACGGTTCCGTTCTCGATGCGGACGTCGGACGCGCGACCGCCGAGGCCGAGGCGACCTCCGCGCAGCACGACGCTCATCGGGTGCCCCGCATCGCGGCGGCCAGCTCGGGGTTGGCGTGCACATCCATGGGGTCCTCCAGACCGTGGAGCACACCGGCGACGTCCTCGGCCGGTTTGTCCTGGCTCAATTTCCGCTTGGCCTCGACCCGGCTCGGCACCAGCCGGAACCCGGTCACGTACGGCGTGAGTCGCGCGGCGTACCCGGCGACCCGCGCGGTCAGGTGCGGGTCGGGGCGGCCGGACTCGAAGTGGTCCTGGGTGCGGGTCAGCACGTCGAGCGTCCGCTCGGGGTCCAGCGCCGAGGGGCGGCCGTGCAGGTGGGCGACGACGTAGTTCCAGGTGGACACGCTGGGCCCGTGGACGTACCAGCCCGCGCTCACGTACCCGTGCGGCCCGGCCACCACCAGCACGGTGTCGACCAGGCCCAGCCGGTGCTGCTCGGCGTCGGAGGCGGAGAGGTGGCCCAGCAGGGTCAGCCGGTCGGCGGTGTGGTCGACGACGACCGGCAGGTGCGAGACGACGAGGCCGTCGCTGATCATCGTGACCCACGGGTGGGCCTCGACGAGACGCGCCAGCTCGGCGTCGTCCGCGGGCCACGCGTAGTCGGCGCGCGTGTGCATGCCGACGACGTTAGGCGCCGGGGTCCGCGGGCCCACTGTCGTCAGGCACCGATCACCCCGGCCCGTCTTGTCGCCGTCGACAGGCGGTGCGTAGCTGCAGCCAGGTCACCAGCGTCTCGTCGCCGCCACCGAGCTCGACGCCGAACCGCTCGGTGAGGCGGCGCACCCGGTAGCGGGCGGTGTTCTCGTGGACGTTGAGCGCCTGCGCGGTGGCGGTGACGTTGCCGAACGTACCCAGGTAGGTGAGCAGCGTCGCCGCGTAGTCGGTGCCCTGGGTGGCGTCGTGCTCGAGCACGCGGCGGACCGGCGCGAGCCGCAGGGCCTCGTCGTCGTCGGGCAGCGCGGTGAGCACGAGCTCGCTGCGCACGTCGTCGAGGACCGCCACCGGACGCCCGGCCCGCAGGACCCGCTCCGCGAGCTGCCGGGACCGGCGGGCCTGGTCCAATCCGGACACCTCCGGGCCGAAGCCGACACGCAGCTCGATCCCGGCCGAGCGGCGGGCCGCGGTCGCCAGGTCCGCGCCGAGTTTGCGCAGCCGGGCCGCGGACGCCGGGCCGGGCAGCAGCAGCACGAGGTCGCCGCCGTCGAGCACGGAGGCGGCCCCGGAGTGCCAGTACTCGCCGTGCAGCGCGACCAGGTCGGCGACGCGCGCGGCGTGCAGGCCCGGCTGGGTGACCGGCCGGACGACGCCGACCACCACGCTCGCGGCCACCGGGAGGGCCAGCGCGGCCGCCGCGGCCGGGGCGTCCAGGGTGTCGGCGAGCAGGCCGCGCAGTGCCTCTCCGCGCCGGGTGCGGTCGGGGTCGTGCGAGCCGCGACGGCGCAGCAGGTGCATCGCCGTCGTGCGGGCCGCGTCGATCAGCACCCGGTCGGCGTCCTCGACGAGCTGCGGACGGTCGCACAGCACCCAGATGACGCCGAGCACCTGGTGACCGGCGCGGACGGCGACCGCGAGCCGGTCGGCGTAGTCGGGGTGCGAGCTCTCGAAGAACACCGGGCCGGGCGCGGTGAGCACGGCCTGGTACTCCACGGCGTTGGTGGGCCGGTCGGGGGTCTGGCGGCCGAGGATGGCCAGCCGCCGGATCGGGTCGATGTCCTGCCCGGGCAGGTTGGAGTAGGCCATGATGCGGCCCGAGGTCTCCTCGATCGTCACCGGCCCGCCGAGCGACGCCGCGATGGCGTTGGCCAGGCTGAACAGGTCGCCGCTGGGCTCGTTCACGGTCGAGCCGGGGAGGCTCGCCGCGGTGATCAGCGCGTCGAGGTGGCGCCAGGCCATCTCGTCGGGCGTGCACAGCAGGGTCAGGCCGGACTCGTCGGGAACCTCCTGCTTCCAGGCTTTGAGCACGACCGTGTGACCGCCGGCGGCGGCGATCCGGCGCAGCGCCTCGGCCTGCCCGGCGCGGGCCCCGGTGACGAACACGATGCTGTCGCCGACGTCGGCCAGCGGCTCGCCGGGGCCGTAGATCAGCGGCTCGCCGATCGGTTCGTCGAGGCGGTTCCCGGCCACCAGGCGCAGCGCGTGCGGGCCGAGCGCGCCGAGGAGCTCGCGCAGCGTGCCCGGGCGCGGCCGCGGGTTCGCCGGGGGCAGGATCGTCGTCGATCTGGCGACGACGTCTCCCGGTTCCATGAGGTCACCCTACATGCATGCCTTGTCATTCATATGAAGCGATGGTAATACTTGGGGCGTGGACGGGTTCACGGTCATCGCCGAGCCGACGCGGCGCGCCATCGTCGATCGTCTCCGGATCGCCGAGAGCGACGTCGGGGCGCTGGTCGGCGCGCTGGAGCTGTCCCAGTCGCTGGTCTCCAAGCACCTGCGGGTGCTGCGTGACGCCGGCGTCGTCGAGGCCCAGATCGTCGGCCGGCGCCGGGTGTACCGCCTCGCGGCGGACCCGCTGCCCGACGTGGTCGCGTGGGTGCGGCCGTACCTGCGGACGTGGACCTCGAGCTTTGATCGCCTGGACCGAGCCCTGGAGGACGAAGATGCCCCGTGACGAGGACGTCGCCGCCGCCGTGCACGCCCCGATCGACGCGGCGCTGGAACGCGACGGCGAGCGCTGGACGCTGGTGCTGCGACGGCAGTTCCGGCACGACGCGAAGCGGCTCTGGGAGATGCTCGTGGACCCGGCGCGCCTGGCGACGTGGTCGCCGATCGTGCCCGACCGGCCGCTGACGTCGGTGGGCCCGGCGACCTGCCGGGAGAACCCCGGCGACGAGCCGAACGACGCCGAGGTGCTGCTCGTCGACCCGCCGCACCTGCTCGTGCACCGCTGGGGCACCGACCTGCTGCGGTGGACGGTCACGCCCGCCGACGACGGGGCGGTCCTCGAGCTGCGGCAGACCTTCGACGACCGCTCGAGCGCGCCGATGACCGCGGCGGGCTGGCAGGTGTGCCTGGGCGTGCTCGCGGCCGGGGACGGCACCGGCCGCGAGCGGGCCACCGGCCGCCAGGCCCGCGACTACGACTGGGACGACCTGCGCGAGCGCTACGCCGCCGCCTGGCGGTGACGCGCCGGTACGCGCCCGGCTCAGCTCGGGGCGCGCCACCGGCGGGCGCGGCCCCGGCGGACGACGACACCGGCGAAGGCCGCCAGCGCCGCCGCCGCGAGACCGGTCCCGGCCACCGCCACCGCGATCAGGCCCGCCGTGTGGTCGGTCACCGGCGGCCGGTCGGGTGCCACCGCGACCGTCGTCACCGCGTCGCTCGTCCGGCCGGCCGAGGCCGGTAGCTCGTCCCCGACCGCGGCCGCCGGGTTCACCACCCCGTAGCCCAGCGCGGCACGCTGCGCGGTCGGGGCGGCGGTCAGCCGCAGCCGCTCGGTCACGTCGGCCACGGTGAGGTCGGGCCGGTACGAGCGCACCAGCGCCACGGTGCCGGCCACGAACGCGGCCGCGACCGCGGTGCCGTCGGTGACGTAGTGACCGGGGCCCTTCGGGGCCGCGCCGAGCACGCCGACGCCGGGCGCGGCCAGGTCCACGTCGTCGCTGAACGCCGAGAACGTGGCGACCTCACCGGTCAGCTGCATCGCCGCGACGCCGATCACCCCGTCGTAGGCCGACGGGTAGGACTCGGCGAGCCGGGAGTCGCTGCCCCGCACCGTCCCCACGCCGCTGACCACGACGACGTTCGCCCGCACGGCGGCCCGCACGGCGTCGGCCAGGTCCGCGCTCGGGCCGGTGGAGACGGCTCCCAGCAGCACCACGCCGGCGCCGCCGGAGACCGCCGCGCGGATCCCGTCGGCCAGCTCGTCCGGGGGCGCCACCGGCGGCCCGGACGCGTACGCGCCGGTCGCGACCTCCACGTTGAGGATGGTGGCGGCGGGGGCGACGCCGCTGAACGCGGCCTCGCCGACCGGGCGACCGGCCACCAGGCTGGCGAGGAACGTCCCGTGGCCGGAGCAGTCGGTCGCGCTCTGCTTCACCGCACCGCCGGACAACGACGACGGCGTGCCGACGCCACCGTCCACCACGGCCACCGTGACCCCCCGCCCGTCGGTCAGCTCCCAGGCCCGCTCCGGCTGCAGCCACGTCTGCGCCCACGGCACGTCGGTCACGGTGTCCGGGGAACCGGGCACGCAGTCGTTCCCGGTGACCGACGGGAGCTCCTCGGCCGCCGACGCCGCCGCCGGGGTCGCGCCGAGGAGCACGAGCACCGCGGCGGCGACGGCCACGGACCGCCTCACACCGCCACCATCGGCTCGTGCACCGGCACCATCGCCGTCTGCAGCAGCACGCCACCGCGCCGGTTGACCAGCAGCGCGCGCCCGGGCGGCAACTGGCGCGGCCGGGCGCCGTTGAGCAGCGGCAGCTCGGTCGGCGGGCAGGACAGCGCCAGGTCCGGGGTGTTGGCCTCCTGCAGACGACGCACGACCGGGTCGATCGAGAGCCGCGACGAACCCGCCGCGGCGCGGGCCAGCACCACGTGCAGACCGATGTCGGACGCCTGCGGCAGCAGGTCCACCAGCGACTGCAACGGCCCGTTCGACCCGCTGGAGAGCAGGTCGTAGTCGTCGGCCAGGATCCACAGGTCCGCACCGGACCACCAGTCGCGCCGCCGCAGCCGCTCCGGCGAGATGTCCGAGCCGGGGACCCGGGGACGGACGGTGGCGGCGGCGCGGGTGCCCTCCTCGGCCGCGGCGGCCGCCGACACCGCGTACCCGACGCGGTACTCGGCCGGGATGCTGTCGAACAACCCGCGGCGGGAGTCGAGCACCAGCACCCGGGCCTCGGCCGGGGTGTACCGGTCGATCAGCGCACGGGCGATCAGCCGCAGCGCGTTGGTCTTCCCGGACTCGGTGTCACCCAGGATCGTCAGGTGGGGCAGCTCGCCGAAGTCGTGCCAGACCGGCTGGAGGTCGGTCTCGCCCAGGCCCAGCGGGATCCGCAGCGACCCGTTGCGGCCCGGCGTCGCCCGGGGCATCGCCCGCACGTCGACGACGGCCGGGAGCATGCGCACCGGCGGGGCCTTCGGGCCGTCCCAGCTGTCGGCGATGTCGAACGCGAGCGCCCGGGTGGCGTCGGCCAGCTCCTCCACCGTGCTCTCGCCGTCGATGCGCGGCACCGCGGCCAGGTAGTGCAGCTTCTCCTTGTTCAGACCGCGCCCGGGGATCTGCGGGACGGTCTTGGCCGCACGCATGTCGATCATCGAGTCGATCGCGTCGCCGAGTTTGAGCTCGAGCTTGGTGCCGAGCTGGTCACGCAGGCCGGAGTAGATCTCCGACCAGCGGTTGGCCGCGATGACCACGTGCACGCCGTAGGCGAGGCCCCGGGCCGCGATCTGCCGGATCTGCGGATCGATCTCCTCGAAGTCCTGCCGGAGCATCCCCCAGCCGTCCACCACCAGGAACACGTCGCCGAACGGGTCGTCGGCGAACTCGCCGCGGGCCCGGCGCCTGCGGTAGTCGGGCATGCCCTCGATCGCGTGCTGGGCGAACCGCTCCTCGCGCTCCTGCAGGATCGACTTCACCTCGGCGATCGTCCGGCTGACCCGCTCCGGGTCCATCCGCCCGGACACCCCGCCGACGTGCGGGAGCTCGGTGAGCGTCGAGAGCGAGCCGCCGCCGAAGTCCAGGCAGTAGAACTGCACCTCGCGCGGGGTGTGGGTGAGCGCGAGCGCGCAGATCAGCGTCCGCAGCAGCGTGCTCTTGCCCGACTGGGTGCCACCGCCGATGCCGACGTGCCCACCGGGTCCGGACAGGTCCACCATCATCAGGTCACGGAGCTGGTCGAACGGCTTGTCGACGACGCCGACGGGCACGATCAGGCGACCGCGGGCCGGCCAGTCGGCGGGGCTGAGCCCGAACCGGTCGTCGGGCATCAGCGCCGGCAGGATCTGGTCCAGGGTGGCCGGCGCCTCCAGCGGCGGCAGCCACACCCGGTGCGCCGGCGGGCCCTGGCCGATCAGGCGGGAGACCGCGACCGCGAGGATGCTGTCGGCGTGCTCGTCGGCCGGCGCCACCGCCTCGGGCGCCGCCACCTGGGGCACCTCGGCGGTCGGGATCGGCGCCGCGCTGTACGCGACGACCTGCCGGCTGATCTCCTCCTGCTGCTGCTCGACGGTGCGCGGCCGGTAGACGCCGGAGACGTACGCGGCCTTGAACCGGATCAGCGAGGTGACGTCGGCACGCAGGTACCCGTTGCCGGGCGCGGTCGGCAGCTCGTACGCGTCCGGCACCCCGATCACCGAGCGCGACTCCATCGCCGAGAACGTCCGCAGACCGATCCGGTACGACAGGTGGCTCTCCAGGCGGTGCATCCGGCCCTCGTCCAGGCGCTGCGAGGCCAGCAGCAGGTGGACGCCGAGCGAGCGGCCGAGCCGGCCGATCATGATGAACAGCTCGGCGAAGTCCGGGTGGGTGGCCAGCAGCTCGCTGAACTCGTCGACGACGACGAACAGCGACGGCAGCGGATCCAGCGGGACGCCGGACAGGCGCGCCTTCTCGTAGTCCAGCAGCGAGCTGTAGTTGCCCGCGCGGCGCAGCAGCTCCTGACGGCGGGTCATCTCGCCCTGCAGCGCGTCCTGCATGCGCGTGACCAGCGACGCCTCGTCGGCCAGGTTCGTGATCACCGCGGACGTGTGCGGCAACCGGTCGAGGCCGAGGAACGTCGCGCCGCCCTTGAAGTCGACGAGCACCAGGTTGAGGATCTCCGACGAGTGCGTCATCGCCAGCGCGAGCACCAGCGTGCGCAGCAGCTCGGACTTGCCCGACCCGGTGGCGCCGATCAGCAGGCCGTGCGGGCCCATGCCGCCCTGCGCGGACTCCTTGATGTCCAGCTCGATGCGGCGGCCGTCCTCGGCGATGCCGATCGGCACCCGCAGCCGGTCCGGGCCCAGGCCGCTCAGCCAGGTGCGCCGGGGCTGGAACGTCCCGACGTCGGCGACGTTGAGCAGCGTGCCGAGGTCGAAGTTGCTGACCATCGGCTCGACGATCTCGGTGGTGACGCCGAGGCGGTACGGGGCCATCAGCCGGGCCAGCGCGGACGCCTTCGGGACGCTCAGCGCGTCGGGCTTGCCCAGCGACTGGCGGATCTCGGTGCCGACCCGGTCGAAGCGCACCGCCTGCACCTCGCCCGGCGTCACGTCCAGCCGCAGCGCGGTCCGGCTCGGCCCGATCGGCAGCGCCCCGGACAGGTCGACCACGACCGCGTTCTGGAAACCGGCCCCGGCCAGCCGGGACTCGCGCGGCACCGGGACACCGTCGACGACGATCACGACGTACGGCTCGTCGCGGGTGGGCGCCGCGCCGGCCTCGTACCGCGGGCGGGCGCTGAGCTCCTCCCCGAGCCGCGACAGCAGCAGGTCCGGGTCGTCGGCGACCAGCCGGGCCGAACCGGCGGCGTCCTGGACGGTCGGGTCCTGGGAGTGCGGCAGCCACTTCACCCAGTCCCAGTCGTCCAGCGAGGACGCGCAGACGGCGATGCGCAGCTCCTCGGGGGAGTGGAACGTGGCCATCTGGGCCAGCAGGGCCCGGGCGAGGTCGCGGGTGACCTTCTCGTCGCCGCGCAGCAGCACCTGGGCGAAACCGCGCAGCGACAACGCGACCGGCTGGTCGTTGATCGTCGTGTAGGCCTTGATGAACCGGCGCAGCGCCCGCGCCGAGAGCGGCTCGAGGTCCTCCACCGGCTTGGTCTGCAGTGGAGTGATCGTGACCGCGAGCTTCTGCGGCCCCACCCCGAACCGCACCTCGGCGAAGTCCTGGTGGGCCGGGCGGCGCTCCCAGAGCCGTCCGCTCATCGTCACCGACCACAGCGACGCCGGGTCGGGGTGGTTCCACGCCAGCGCGGCCCGCTGGGCCAGCGCGAACTCACGCACCTTGACCCGGGTCTGGCCGAGGTAACGCAGGTAGTCGCGCCGGTCGCCGCGCAGCTTGGCCTTCTGGTCGCCGTTGCCGTTCTGCCCCTGCATGAACATCATCGCGACCATGCCGACGCCCATCAGCCCCATCGCGCCGTACATGATCGGGCTGCCGCCGCGCCCGCTGTAGGCCAGCATCAGCATGACCGAGCCGAGCGTCATCGGCAGGTACATGACCATCCGGCCCATGCTGCGGGGCTGCTTCTCCGGGAGGACCGGCGGCTCCTGCAGGGTCAGTTCCCCGCCGGGCATCTCGGGCGGCTGCTGGCGCGGCTGCCGGCGGTAGAGCGTCGTGCTCACGTGCGGTCCCCTCCGGGGTCGTAACGACCGGACGCACCCACACGGATTCCGGGCCCAAAAGGATCACAGCAACTCGTACGAATTCTTGTGAACCTTTTCGGCGACTCGTCCGTGTGGAACCCATGTCAGGCTCTGCCGGTGCGCTCACCGGTGAAATGTGCAGGCTGACCGTCGTCGGTCCGGACACCCAGATCGAGCTGGCGGTACCCGTCCACATCGCACTCGTCGACCTGTTGCCGACGGTCCTCGGGCACCTGGACGCGAACCTGGCCGTCTCCGGCCTCGCCCACGGCGGGTGGGTGCTGCAGCGCCTCGGCGAAGAGCCGCTCGACGAGGACCTCGGCACCGCCGCGCTCGGCCTGCGCGACGGCGACATCCTCTGCCTGCGCCCCCGCGACGACGCACTGGCCCCGGTCGACTTCGACGACCTGGTGGACGGCGTCGCCGTCGGCATCCGGGACCGCACCGAACGCTGGCGCCCGGAACACACCCGGCGCATGCTGCTCGCGCTGATCCTCCCGACCCTGGCCGCCGGACTGTTCGCGCTGGTCCTCCCCGGTCCGGAGCTGATCCGCGCGATCGTCGCCGGCGCCACCGCGCTGGTCCTCATCGGTGGTGTCGCGGCGGCGGCGCGGGCGGCCGGTGACGCCCAGGTCGCGCGCCTGCTCGGGATCGGCGCCGTCGCGTACGGCGGGCTGGGCGGCCTGCTGCTGCCCGCGATCGCCGACGGGTCCCTCGTCGGCCCGGCCCAGACGCTCGCCGCGGCGACGACCGTCGTGCTGGTCGCGCTGCTCACCGCGGTGGCCGGCGGGGTCTCCCGGCCGGCGTTCGTCGCGACCGCGGTCGCCGGCGGCCTGGTCGGGCTCGGTGCCGGTGCGGCGCTCCTGCTCCCGTCCGGCGGAGCGGGTGGCGCCGCGGTCACCCTGGTGCTCGCGCTGCTGCTCGGAGCGTTCGTGCCGCGGATCGCGTTCCGCGGCTCGGGGATGAAGATGCCCGAGCTGCCCCGCACCACCGAGGAGTTCCAGGAGGGCCTGGACCCGGAGCCGGCCCGCGAGGTGATCGAGAAGACGATCCGGGCCGACCGCATCATGACCGCGCTCTACTCGGCGATCGGGGCGGTCTGCGCCGCCGCGCTGGTCACGCTGCTGCTCGACGGCGTCGGCTGGTACCCGTGGGCGCTCGTCCCGGTGGCCGCGGTGCTGTTGCTGCTGCACACGCGGGTGCTGCGCTCGGCGCGGCAGCGCCTGGCCGGCGCGCTCGCCGGGTCGTCCGGCCTGCTCGCGCTCGCGGTGGCCGTCGTGGCCGGCAGCGGCGAGCTGGGCCGGCTCGTCGCTCCGGGGGTGGCCGCGGTGCTGGGAACGCTCGTCGTGGTCGCGGCGATCACGGTGCCGGGCCGACGGTTCGCCCCGCAGTGGGGCCGCGCGGGCGAGATCCTTCACACGCTCTTGGCCGTGTCCGTGGTCCCGCTGGCGTTCGGCCTGCTCGGCGTCTACACCTACCTCCGCGGTCTCGGCGGCTGACCGTGACCATGCACTCCCGCAGCGACCAGGTCCAGGCGCACCGGTTCATGTCGAACCGGCTGGTGTCCGCGCTGGTGATGGCCGAGCCGGACGCCGCCGAACCGCCGCTGCGCCGCACCTCCGTCGGGCTCTCGATCGGCATCGCCCTCGCGGTCCTGCTCGCGCTCGGGTTCGCCGCGTTCGGGTTCGTCGCGAACTCCGGCAAGGCGCAGAAGTGGCGCTCCGGTGGCGCGCTCGTGCTGGAGAAGGAGACCGGGACCCGGTACCTGCTGGCCGACGGCGAGCTGCGCCCGGTGCTCAACGAGGCGTCGGCGCGGCTCCTGCTCGGCGCGGACTACCAGGTCGAGTCGGTGCGCAAGAAGACGCTCGCGGACTACCTGCACGGGCTGCCGGTCGGCATCGTCGGCGCACCGGACGCGCTGCCGTCCGCGTCGTCGCTGGACGCGAACGTGTGGATGGTGTGCGGCGCCGGCGACATGGTGACGCTGCGCCTGGGCGCCGGCGCCGACCTGGGGTCCGACGTGACCCCGGTGGCCGCCGACCGCGGCGTGCTGGTGCGCGTCGGCGACGAGGACCACCTCCTCTGGCGGGACCGCCACTACGTGCTGGGCGCCCCCTGGGTGGCCGGCGCGCTCGGGTTCGACCGCGACGCCGCGGTGCCGGTCAGCTCCTCGCTGCTGAACACGCTGCGTGCCGGCCCCGCGCTGACCAGCGCACCGGTACCCGGCCGGGGCTCGGCCGGCCCCGAGCTCGACGGGCGCGCGACCGTCATCGGGCAGCTGTTCGTCGTGCACACCCCGGGTGGCGCCGACCGCTTCTACCAGGTGCGCCGCGACGGCCTGCGTGCCGTCACCGAGACCGAGGCCGCGCTGGTGCTCGGTGACCCGGCCACCCGCGGCGCCTATCCGGACGGTCCGCCGACGGCCGTGGTGCTGACCGCGGCCGCGCTCGCCGACGCGAAGAAGGCGAAGGTGTCGGCCGAGTCGTCGATGTACCCGCCGAAGCCGCCGACCGTGACGAACGAGTCGATGCCCTGCGTCGGGGTCGCGCTGGGCTCCGGCTCCACCGAGGCCGCCGCCGTGCTGGTCGCGACGTCGCAGCTGGACGGGCGGATCATCCCCGAGGCGCCCGGCGTCACCCGGGACGGGCGGGTGGCCGACCGGATCGGGGCGATGCCCGGCAGCGGCGCGCTGGTCCGCCCCAGCCCCGGCGGCGCCGCGCTCGGCGTCTCGTTCTTCCTGGTCACCGAAGCCGGCGTGAAGTACCCGGTGGCCGATGCCGACACCGTCTCCGCACTGGGTTACGACCCGGCCGCGGCGACCGGTGTGCAACCGGCCCTGCTGGCACTGCTGCCGACGGGACCGGTTCTGCGTCCGCTGACGAACGGGGGTGGATGACGACCGGCGCCCGCCGGTCCGCAGTGTTCGGCATTTCCCCACGGATCCGAGGAGTGAACGATGACGCAGCCGAGTTTCAAGCTCGACCCGGCCCACCTGGCCAAGGTCATCGACGCCCAGCAGACGGCGTACAGCAAGATCACCGCGGCCAGCACCGGCGTCCAGGCCGACGCGGACATCGTCCGCCAGGGCCTCCAGTCGACCTCCGGTCAGAACCTCCAGACCGGCTTCCTGGACTGGACCAGCAACTTCCAGAACATCATCCGGGCCCTCGAGGAGCTGAAGGAGAAGGTGACCGGCGTGCGCACGACCGGTGAGAGCACCGACACCGACGCCACCAGCACCGCGCGGGTGCCGGTCAGCGGCTACAGCATCTGAGGAACAGGACCACACACCATGGCAGAGTTCAACGTTCTCTACGGCCCGGCGCGTGAGGCGTACGAGTCGCTGAAGTCGCGGTTCACGACCCTGTCGAACGCGCTGGACGACCTCAACGCGGTCCTGGCCACCGTCGACGCCGAGGTCGAAGGTAAGGCGAAGCCGCTCTGGCAGGACCAGCAGGCGACGTGGAACGGCCAGTACGTCGAGATGGCGACCGACCTGAACGTCGGTGCGGCCACCGTCAACCAGGTCACCGACATCTACGACGACGGCGACCTCACGGCCGCGCGCATCTTCAACTGATCCGTCCGATCCGCCGGTGACCGGGCCGCGGCCCGGTCACCGGCGCGTCCGAGAGGAGCAACGACGTGGCTGAACCACAGGTCGCGTTCAAGGCCGCCGACTACGACGCGTTGATCAAGTTCTACGACAACACGTCCGACGCCGTCGTCAAGGACCTGATGCACGACCAGACGAACTCGCCGCGGCTCGACGACTCGATCGTCTTCAAGCCCGGCTCGTCGAGCTGGGACCTGGCGCAGTCGGCGACCACCAAGCTGAAGGCGCTGGCCACCGGGTTCAACGCGCAGTACAAGACGCTGGAGTCGCGCTACGGCGACTTCGCGGTGCAGTTGACCGGTGCCCGTGACGTCTTCGACGACACCGACAACCTCGCGAACTACTCGGCTCAGGACTTCGTCACGAACTACCTGGGCGAGGCCAACGTGATCGGTCGCCCGGAGAAGAAGAAGTAGGACGGTCCGTGCGGGACCGTAGCCGCCGCCCGATCCGGGTCCGGGGCGCGAGGACGAGCGTCGAGGAGTGACAATGCCCGAGTCGGGCGGCAGCTACGGAGATTTGTCGACCGCGAAAGCCGAGCAGGTCTTCGCGGCGTTGACCGGTGGGGCCGAGAACAACGCGCGCACCATGGTGAAGGGCGCGGAGTGGATCAGCTTCGCCGGCGGCAAGACCGACACCGACCCCGGTGAGACTTTCGGCTACTACAAGTTCGCCGGCACCTGGTTCTACGTGCTCAAACCGGACCCCAAGGGGGTGCGCGACCAGCTCGGCACCGAAGTCACGAAGATGTTCGACTCGGTCAACGCGATCTCCGGCGGAGACTGGATCAGCGGAAGCGTCGACACCAAGTCGCTGAGCAGGGCCAAAGCGGCCTTCGACTACCTCACGGTCTGGATGGGGTGGGAGCACCTGGTTTTCCAGGCCAAGCACAAGACGCTGACGTCGACGAACAAGGACTTCAAAGGCAAGGCGGCGTACGTCATCGGCGGCCTGGTCGGGCAGGACGCCGCGTACCTCAAGGACCTGTACGACCAGCTGACCACCGCCCCGACCCCGTCGACGCTGCTGTTCAACCTGCGCAACGCGATCATCGGCTACCAGAACGCGATGGCCGCGGCGCTGACCGGGTTCTACGCCGACGCGAACCACGACCCGATGGTGCTGGCGACGAGCGCGCGCAACACGGCCTACGACTACCTGCAGAAGAACGGCCTGATCGCCCCGATGGGCACGTCGCCGAGCGGGGACAAGAACTGGTCGGACGAGGAGGTCGAGCAGAAGCTCGCCGCGTTCACCGCCACGATGAGCGGGGGACTCACCGGCACCCGGACGTTCACCGGGAACCTGATGACCCCCGGGCCGTGGCAGCAGATGAACCAGTGGGTCAGCGACGAGTGGACCAAGGTCTGGGAGAAGTACTTCGACTCCGAGGCCGTCCGCACCTCGATCACCAACCTCAACACCGCGTTCACGAACTTCAACGGGCAGGTCATGACCCTGCTCGAGCCGACGAAGCCGGCGCCGGTGCCCTACACCGCGCCGACGCCCAAGGGCCCCGAGGGCGGCAACACCGGCAACGACGACTGGTGGAAGAAGTACCTGGAGAAGAACCCGCCGGGCGGCCCGCCTCCGGGTGGCGGCCCGAACCCGGGCGACGGCAACGCCGGCGGAAACGGTCCCAACACCCCGGACTGGCTGAAGAACCTCTTCGGTGACGGCAACGGCAACGGCAACGGTTCCGGGAACGGCAACGGCACCGGCGGCCCGGGGAACGGGAGCATCGGCGGCGGCAACGGCGGGCCGGAGACCGTGTTCGCCACCGGTGGCCCGAACGACGGGACCGGCGGCGGCAACGGCAACGGCCCGGAGAACCTGTTCGCCACCGGTGGTCCGGGCGACGGGACCGGCGGCGGCAACGGCAACGGTCCGGAGAACCTGTTTGAGACCCCGAACCCGGGCGACGGCAACGCGGGAACCGGCAACGGGACCGGGCCCGCCTTCATCCCGCCGGTCACCAGCGGGGTCGGCATCGGCAACTCCGCGACGACCAGCACGAAGAACCCGGACGGCAGCACGACGCTCTCCGACGGCACCGTCATCGACGGCGACGGCGAGATCCACCGGCCGGACGGTACGACGATCGACGACGGCACGGTCACGCTCCCGGACGGCTCGCTGGTGCCCACCGAGAGCACGACGACGCTGCCGGACGGTACGACGATCGACCCGGACGGCACCACGACGCTGCCGGACGGCACGACGATCGACGCCGACGGCAACATCACCTACCCCGACGGCACCACCGACGACGGCGCGGCCGGCCAGGACCAGACGCTGTCGACGTTCGGCGCGGCCGACGACGGCACGTTCGGGGCCGCCGACGACACGACGTTCGCGGCCGCGGACGCCGGGCCGATCCCGGGCGACGGGACGGTCGGTCCCGGCGACGGCGAGGCGTTCGCCGGGCCGGACACCACGACCTTCGGTGACGGCGCCACCGTCGACGACGACGGCACGACGCTCGCCGACGGGACCCGGATCGAGGACGACGGCACGACGCGCTTCCCGGACGGCACCGAGGTCAGCGGCGACGGCGAGGTGACCCTCTCCGACGGCACGAGGATCGACGACGGGACGATCACCTACCCCGACGGGTCGGTCGGCGAGGTCGGCCCGGACGGCGTCACGCTTCCCGACGGCACCGTGGTCGGCGGCGACGGCTCGGTCACGCTCCCGGACGGCAGCGTGGTGGCCCCGGACGGCACGACGACGCTCCCGGACGGCACGGTGGTCGACGGCGACGGGGGCGCGACGCTCCCGGACGGGACGACCGTGGACGGCGACGGCACGGTGACCCTGCCCGACGGCACCGAGATCCCGCTCGGCGGCGGGAACGCGTCCGGCGGCGGCGGTCCCGCGGGCGCCGGTGGGCCCGGCGCGGGCAGCGTCGGCGGGGGTGGGCCCGGCGTGTCCGGCTCCGGAACCGGTGCGCCGGTCTCCGTCGGCATGCCCGCCGGCGCCGGTGCGGCCGGCGCCGGTACCCCGCTGAGCGCGACCCCGGCCAGCGCCGGTGGCGCGCCGTTCTTCCCCCCGATGATGGGCGGAATGGGCGGTATGGGCGGCGGCCTGAACGGCAACAGCGGCCGGGAGCGGGAGCGCCAGACGTGGCTGTCGGAGGACGAGAAGGTGTGGGGGACCGACCCCAAGGTCGGCCCGTCGGTCATCGGCCGGGTGGACGACGAGGACGACTTCGCCGACTTCGGCGGCGCCGGCACCTCCGGTGACGCGGACACGCCGCTGGTCGGCCCGGTCCGGCGCCGGGACACCCGCACGGTGGGCGGGAACGCGGGCGGCAACTGAGGCCCACCCGGTGCGACCGGTCGCACCGGGTGGCGAACATCGACCGACGGAGGAACGCGAATGACCAACCCACTCCGGTACGACGCCGAGAACGCGCTCGCGGAGCTGCGCGCGCAGCAGGCCAAGATCAAGGCGGCCGGCCACGCGCTGGCCACCGCGGAGACCAGCGCGTCCTCGAAGGACAAGATGATCGAGGCGACGGTCAACGCGCAGGGCCGGCTAATCGGGCTCAAGTTCCGCGGCGACCGCTACCGCGACCTGGCGCCGGGTGAGCTGGCGAACAAGATCGTCGAGGTCGTCGGCCAGGCGCAGACCGACGCGTCCAAAGCCGCCACCGCGGCCTTCGCCGGTCTGCTGCCCGGCATCATGCCCGACCTGAGCGCCGACGGTGGCTTCGACTTCGACGCGATGTTCGACGACGCGGTCGAGAAGGCGAAGCAGCCCATGTTCCCCGGTGACGACGGACTCGTCCCCGGCCAGGAGAACGGAGAGAAGCGTGGCTGACTCAGGGAGCTTCGGGGCCGACCCGGAGGAGTTGCGGAAAGCCGGCGTCGACATCACGAAGCTGGCCGGCATCAACGAGCGGATCCAGCACGACCTCGTCACGACGTTGAACACCTACCAGGCGCGCGCCCTCGGCACGGGCGGCGAGATCACCGAGTCGCTGATGGCCAACTACGTGCCGGGCGCGAAGGCCGGGGTGCAGTTCCTCGGCCAGGTCGCGACGCTGCTCGAGTCGCACGGCCTGCTCACCGGCGACGTGGGCAACGTGACCGGCGGCGCGGACGACGACGCGACCACGACGTCGCACGTCGGCAAGCGTTAGCCTGACCCACCGTGCCGCACCCGAGCTCCGCGGAGTGAACCGATGACGAACCCCCCGGCGGTCCGGACGGACGGTCCGGACGCCGGGCCGGTCGACCCGGCGGGAGCCCTCTCCGACCGGGACCGGCTGCACACGCTGCTGCTCGGTCTGGCCGGGCGGGTGCCCGACGACGGGCTGGCGCTGATGCGTACGTTCCTGGCCGACGACGACGAAGCCGAGCTCGCGGTGCTGCTGAGCGGCGCGGTCGAGTCCGGCGCGCTCCCGCTGCTCGCCGGCGAGGAACGGACGATCCGCGAGTTCCTGACCTACCACGGCTTCGGCATGAGCCCCCGGGAGACGCACGCGCTGCTCCCGCCGCCGGGGGTGCGGTTCGCCCCGTCCGCCGCTCGGGGCGACGACGATCTGATCGACGAGGGCCTGCCCGAGCGCGTCGCCCAGGAGGTCGGCGACCGGCTCGTGGGGCTGCGCTCGGCCTGGCGCGCCTGGCGCACGCTCCCCGCGGCGCAGTCCACGGAACCGGCGCCGGACGCTCCCACCGGGACGCCGAACCCGTTCAGCGGTGAGGTCTCGGTGGCCGATCCGCGTCGTCCGGCGCGGGTGTTCCTGTTCGAGGCCGATGGTGACGCCGACCTGGTGGAGCTCACCGCGGAGATCCAGCAGTGGCTGGCCGAGATCGGCGAGGAGCCGCCCCGGGTGGAGGTGTTCGGCCCCGGCACCGAGCTGTCGGCGTACCACGAGGCAGCGCTCTCCGGCGGGGCGCTGCTCTGGTCGGCCGAGCCGGTCGCCGACCCGCGGCTGGCCCGGGTGTTCGACGGGGCCGACCCGGGGACCGGGCCGTACTTCCACCCCGATCACCCGCGCACCGACGACGCCGACCGCGAGCGCCTGCTGGCGTACCTCACCGCGGCGGACGCGGTGCTGGCCACGCCGGGCACGATGGACGACGTCGTGGACGCCGGCCGCGGCGCGGTCGTGCCGCTGACGTTCCGCTCCGACGGCGTCTGGATCTGGCCCGACGCCGTCGCCTACTACGTGCGCGAGCACGGGCTCGCGCCGGAGCCGGACCTGGCCGCGCACATCCGGTCGGCGGACGGCCCGCCGGCCCCGCTGAGCCGGCTGAGCAGGCTCCGCGTGATGGCCGTCCTCATCGGACCGCAGCCGGCCGCGTCGTCGTGATCAAGTTGAGACGAATCGAACGCGTCGATTCGCGGTGACCGATTGTGCGTACGCGAGGATGACGGCGTTGCCGGGCTGTTCCGTCCGTAGCGGCGCGAACAGTAACGATCGCGTGAATCGCGATTAATCTTCGGGTTGTTACCGGAAAGTGTCGTTGCGCCTCGTAATGATCATCCTGAGGCCCTCCCGTCACTCTTGTGACTTGTGTTGACAGATGTTTTGGTATGACTCCAGTCTGGACACTGTCCTGATTTACCGATCGGCGGGCGAGTTGTGCCGAACTCTGCCTCTTCGCCGTTCGTTCAGAGGGAGCGGTCCATGAGGGAAAGCGCATCTCCGCGTCGTGATCCGGACGGCGACGAGGAACTCATCCGGTTCCTCTGCGCCGAGCACGGGAGAGCGCTCATGGGCTACGCGACGCTGCTGCTCGGCGACCGCGCCCTGGCCGAGGACGTCGTCCAGGAGACGCTCGTGCAGGCGTGGCGCAACCCCGAGATCGTGGTCAACGGCAAGGGGTCGGTGCGCGGCTGGCTGCTCACGGTCGCGCGCAACGTCATCATCGACCAGGCGCGGGCGAAAGCGGCCCGGCCCGTCGAGGCCGCCGACGTCGCGCACCGCCCACCGGTGGCCAGGGACCACGCCGACGTCATCGTCGACTCGGTCGTCGTGGCGGACGCGCTCGAGCGGCTCGCCCGCGAACACCGCGACGTGCTCGTCAACGTATACATCAACGGGGCGACGCTGAAGCAGACCGCCGAGATGCTCGGCGTTCCGCTCGGCACCGTGAAGTCGCGGTTGCACTACGGCCAGCGCGCACTCCGCGCGGCGTTCGCCGACCCGGTCGGCGCCTAGCTTTCCCCTGGTTCTCCCGCCGACGAGAGAAGTGTCTCCGTGTCCAGCACCGACCACGCCCTGGTCCTCCGCGCCGGCGAACAGATGGCCGAACGGGCCGTCTGTTCACCCGACGGCGTCTACGTCCTCGTCCAGCAGCACGACGGCAACCTGGTGATCTACCGGACCGTCGACGACGAGGCGGTGTGGGCCTCCGGCACGATGTTCCAGGACTCGCCCGACCTGGACCTCGTGACCGACACCGAGGCCCGGCCCGGTGTCCTGCGGCTGCGGAACGACGGCGAGCTCGAGGTGATCGACGCCGACGGCGAGCAGGAGTGGAGCGCGGACGCGCGCGGCCGCCGCCTGGTGCTGGAGAACAGCGGCCAGGCCGTGCTGCTCACCGACGAGGGGGAGCGGGCCTGGGAGACGCCGGAGCCGGACTCCTACGACGACGAGGACTCCTACGACGAGGACTCCTACGACGAGGACTCCTACGACGAGGACTCCGACGACGAGGAGGACGACGACGAGGACCGGGAGCCCGGTCTCGGGCCGTGGTCGGCGGTGCCGGACGGACGGCGGCTGCGACGCGGCCAGGTGCTGCGCTGGCAGACCCTCACCTCGGACAACGGGCGGTACACCCTGGTCTCCACCCGGGAGGGCTTCGTGTACCTGAGGCAGGTCGGCGGCCCGGTGCTCTGGATCCACTACCTGGGTCAGCTGCGCGGCCTGCAGCTGACCACTGACGGCCTCCTCCGGGACCGGAACGTGGAGGACGAGTGCCGGCCCGTGCGGTTCCTCGGTGTCCCCGAGGACCTGCGCGCCGCCGAACTGTCCGTGGCCGACGACGGGCGGATCCGCCTCACCGACGAGTCCGGGACCGTCGTCTGGGCCAGCGCCCGACCCGAGGAGCTCGGCCCCTACCCGAGCCTGCCGCGGCCACGGGCGTCGATCGACCTGACCGGCATCCAGGACTTCGACGTGCTGGTGGTCAAGACCGCGTTCGGCTCCGAGGACGACTGGAACCGCCTGGCCGACCAGGTACGCCGGTCCGAGTTCGACGACGAGAACACGCTGTTCGTGATCGACGCGCCGGTCTGGGCCGGCGCCGGGCCGAACGAGGTCGTCTCCGCCCTGCTGGACCACGGAGGCGACCTGCCCGACGTCGTGTTCCTCTACGACGAGGAGTCGGTGGCGAACCGGAAGACCCTGCTGGCGGTGGACCTGGGCGCGGCCACGGACCCGGACGACGAGGAAGACCCGGACGAGGAGATCCCGCGGTTCCGGATCGAGCCCGACCGGGCCGGCCCGATGGCGGTCAACCTGGGGCTGGGCAACATGGACTTCGACGACTGGCGCGACTAGCGGATCGTCGGTTCCCGGTGGGGCCACTTCGGTGGCCCCACTGTCGTGTCCGGAGGGTGAACCCCCGGTGTACGGGTCGTGGAGAAACATGAGCGAACCCGTGAACCTTTTTGGACTCCCGTCCGTGTGGGCGGGAGTGTCCAGCGCCGGGCGCCCGAGGAAGCAGTAACTGGAGTCGCCGTCCGGCGTAGCACACGCCGACCGAGAGGAGGTGTGTGCCGTGGGAATGCAGGTCTCTCCCGAGATCGCGAAGCTCTTTCAGGTGTTGACCGGTGAAGAGTGGCCG
>NZ_BAAAGX010000009.1:101021-324431 GCF_039524755.1 Cryptosporangium japonicum | reverse complement strand
AGGCCGACCGCCCATCACCAGGTTGACCAACCTCCCTGGACAGCACACCTAGGGCGTTTGGGTCCGGATGTCGTTCGCCACCTTTTGAATCGCCGCCCGATCGGTGTGCGGACCCGACCCCCGCACCACGACCTGCCAGCGCAACGGCTGACCCGCGTCGGAGCCGAAGAAGTGACTCACGAACAGGCTGTAGACGTTGTCCTTCGGGTTCGCGACCTCGGTGTACGAGGTGGTGGCGTCGCCCTCGATGAGGGTTCCGGAGGCGATGTCCTGGTTCATGCTTTCCTGGATCTCGGGGTCGCACGGACTCTCGCAGTCGCGGATGCCCACCGCGACCGAGGAGCCGTTCGTGCGACCCGGCGGGCGGCACTCGACACCGTCGTTGTTCGCGCCGTCCACGACCATGGCCTCGTCGCAGAACCAGCCGACCGGCACCCGGAAGGCGAACGGCCAGCCTTCGCGCTGGATCAGGTCGGTCTGTTCGCCGGAGTCGAAGATCGAGCCGGTGACGATGACCGGGAGCGCTTTCCGGAACGCCGGGAGGTCGGCGTCGCCGTTCGGCTGCTCGCCGTTGCGGCTGGCCGGTGGGGAGACGCTCGAACCCGGGACCGGCGCGTTGGAGGTGGCGGCGCTGTCGCTCTGATCGTCGCCGGTGGCCAGGAAGATCGCGGCTACGCCACAGAGCACGATGACGACGACCGCCAAGAACGCGACGAGCGACAGGATCACCGCACGCGCACCGTTGCGCCGAGGTTGCTGGGGTATTTGCGGCCGGGGGAACGACCCGGTGTTCCCCCCGATAGGTCCTCCGGGGCCGCCGGGACCAGCGTGTCCACCGGGGCCACCAGGACCGGTGGGGCCACCGGGACCGTTGGGGCCTGGGCCGCGTGAGCCGAGTGGGCGCTGGGGGATCGGGCCGGCGGGACCGGATACGGGTGGAGGTTGATGCGGGATCGGCACGGTCGGGTTGTGAGCACCCGGGGGAAGAGGCCCGAGCTTCGGTGCTCCCTCCGCGCGAGCCTCCGCCGAAGACCGCCCCGGAGTACCAGGCTGACCCGAGCTACCAGGCGTACCCGGCCCGCTGGAGGTGCCAGGCGTGCTCGGGCCGCTGGAGGTGCCAGGCGTGCTCGAGGTGCCTGGAGTGCTCGAGGTGCCTGGAGTGCTCGAGGTGCCTGGAGTGCTTGAGGTGCCTGGAGTGCTTGAGGTGCCAGTGGTACCAAGTGTGCTGGGGATACCAGTCGATCCCACCGCGCCTGGTGATCCTGGAGTGCCAGGTGATCCCGGCGTTCCCAGCGATTCGGGGGCTGGTGATCCGGCTGCCAGGGGCGATCCCGGTCCCTGCACCGGTGATCCGTTCGGACCCTGCGGCGAACCACTGGTCACCGATGGAACGATCGGCGATCCAACCCCAGCAGCCGCCCCTGAAACCTGCGCACCACCCGCCTGCGCCGCCCCGGTTTGGCCCGCCCCGGTTTTGGCTGCACCCGCTCCTGGCTGAGCTGCACTCCCCTGGTCAGCGCCGCCCTGGGAAGCACCCGTCTGCGAGGTGCCACCCTGCGCGAACCCAACCTGCGAGCCGCCTGCCTGAAAACCGCTGGGCTGCCCGCCAGCTTGGAGTCCCTCGCCGTGAGGCCCACCAGGTCGAGAGGCGCCGGGCTGGGGTGCGCCGGGCTGGGATGCGCCGGGCTGGGGTGCGCCGGGCTGAGAGGTGCCGGGCTGAGAGGCGCCGGGGTGGGGGCCGCTGGTTGCGGGAGAGCCTGGGGGCATCGAGGCGGGGGAGCCGGTCACCCTTATCGGCTCGGTGGGCTTCGTGTCGCTCACGCCGGCTGCGGGTGCGGTTGTCGGCTCCACCGCTGACGATCCGCTCGTCGGCGCCGGGGCAATCGGGCCGGAAACCGGTACCGGCGCACCATCAGCGGGCCCGGGCGCGGGGTGATACCCCGGCACGCTCACCTGAGCCGGCGGGCCCGATGCGAACTGCGGCGCAGCCGGCCACTGCCCCCCGGCAACATTCCCCGCAGGCGGCGCATACGAGCCCGGCCCCGACCCCTGCGCCCCGCCCGACCCATGCGGCCCGCCTGATCCGTGCGGCCCGGAAGGCCCGTGCGGCCCGCCTACCCCCGGCACCTGTGGCCCGGAAAGCCCTTGTGCCCCGCCAGGCCCCTGCGGCCCGCCAGGCCCCTGCGGCGCGGAAGGGCGTTGTCCGGCGGGGCGGTGCAGCAGCTGGCTCGGATCCGTACCCTCCGGCACCGCTCCCGGCAGAGCGGACAAGATCCGTTCCGCACCGCGCCTTCCGGGCACGATGCGCGACGCCGCCCAGGGGCGTCGTCCGTATAAGTCGCTGACGTGCACCGGAACGTCGAGCGGGCCGAGCGTGGTCGCGTCTTTCGCCACCGCGTCGGTGAACTCGGCGGACCAGTTCGGGTCGCGGCCGGCCTGTTCGGTGAGCGCGATCAGCACCACCGGACGGCGTCCGTTGCGTTCGAGACCGGTGAAGAGTTCGACCGTCGGCGTGGCGTGGACCAAGCGCAGACCGGTGAACGGTCCGAGATCGCTCGCCGACGTCGTCATTTTCGTTCTCCGCCTGGTCCTGTTCCGAGGCCGATGCCACGGCTGAGCTGGCTGGAGATTAGCAGCGCGAAGCCAGCCGGGTCCGGTGTCCGGGTGTGCCCGGTCGAGTATCCGACAACGCTCAGTGCGCCGGCGGCGTCGTCACCGGTTCGTTCTTCTTCCGGCGGCGCTCGCGCACGAACTCGATCAGCACCGGCAGGATCGACAGCAGGATGATGATCGCGATGCCGGGCACCAGGTATTTGTCGATCGGGAACGTCGCGTCGACCACGCCACCGAGGAAGTAACCGAGGAGCACGATTCCGTCGGTCCACAGGATCGCGCCGACCACGTTCCAGATGAAGAACTGCCGGGTGGGCATGCCGAGCATTCCGGCGACCGGGTTGAGGAACGTCCGCACGATCGGAATGAAGCGCGCGAACACCACGGCCTTCGCGGGGCCGAATTTCTCGAACGCCTGCTCGGCTTTCTGGACGTAGATGCCCTTGAACAGACGCGAGTTCGGCCGGTCGAACAATTTCCGGCCGTACTTCCTACCGAGGAAGTGGCCGAACTGGGCGCCGGCGATCGCGAAGAGCGGGCCGCCGATCAGCAGCCCGGGCAGGCTGAGCGAGGCGCCGACGATCGACGCGCCGGTCGCGGACGCGGCGATGCCGGCCAGGAACAGGAGTGAATCGCCGGGAAGGAAGAAGCCCACCAGCAGGCCTGTTTCGGCGAACAGGATCACCCAGATGCCGATTACGCCGAACTTGGTGATCAGCGACGCCGGGTCGATGAAATCCAACGGGCCATCGGCGAGCAGCTGGTTGACGGCGTGGACGGTCTGAGATAGCACGGCCCGAGGCTACCGTGACCTTCCTAGGACCCGACTGAGTGAGTGCTGTGCGTTACTTGCTGTTCAACCGCGTTAGCGTGTGCGAGTGGCAGAGCGGCTGATCGTGGTGGGGGCCGACGCGGCGGGTATGAGCGCCGCCAGTCAGGCGCGGCGTCGGCGTGACCATCGGGACCTGCAGATCCTCGCGTTCGAGCGGGGGGTGCACACGTCCTACTCGGCGTGCGGCATCCCCTACTGGATCGGTGGGCTGGTCGAGGATCAGGACGACCTGGTCGCGCGCACCCCGCAGCAGCACCGCGAGCGGGACATCGACGTGCGTACCGGCCACACCGTCACCGCCATCGACCTCGAGCGACGCTCGGTCACCGCGAACGGCGAGTCGCACCACTTCGACCAGCTCGTGATCGCCACCGGTGGGGAGCCCGTGCTGCCCGACTGGCCCGGCATCAACGGCAAGGGCGTGCACGGCGTCCAGACGCTCGACGACGGTGACGCGGTCAGCGCGACGCTCGCCGAGCGCGACGCCCGGCGCGCGGTGGTGATCGGCGGCGGTTACATCGGGGTCGAGATGGCCGAGGCCCTGATCCGCAAAGGTTTGCAGGTCACGCTGCTCGAGCGGTCCCCGCAGCCGATGACGACGCTCGACCCCGACATGGGGGAGCTGGTCGCCGCGATGCTGGAGAAGTTCGACATCGACGTCCGCACCGGCGTCACGGTCCAGGGTCTGGAGCTGGACGACGAGGGCTGGGCCCGCACCGTCCGCACCGACGCGGGGGAGTTCGCAGCCGACATCGTCGTGCTCGGGGTGGGCACCCGGCCCCGGGTGGAGCTCGCGCGCGCCGCCGGGCTGCCGATCGGCCCCAGCGGCGGCATCGTCACCGACCGGCGGATGCGGGTGCCCGGCCACGAGGGCATCTGGGCCGCCGGTGACTGCGTCGAGGTGCGTCACCGCGTCACCGATCAGCCCACGGCGATTCCGCTGGGCACGCACGCCAACAAGCAGGGCCGGGTCGCGGGCATCAACATCGGCGGCGGCTACGCGACGTTCCCCGGCGTCGTCGGTACGGCCGTGACGAAGGCCTGTGACCTGGAGATCGCCCGGACCGGGCTGCAGGAGAAAGAGGCCGAGAAGGCCGGCTTCGCGTACGTCACGGCGAAGATCGAGTCGCACAACATCGCCGGCTACTACCCCGGCGCCGAGACCATGACGATCAAGATCCTCGCGGAGAAGGGCACCGGGCGGTTGCTCGGCGCGCAGATCGTCGGCGGCAGCGGAGCGGCGAAACGGATCGACGTGCTCGCGGTCGCGCTCTGGAACGAGATGACGGTGGACGAGATGACCGGTCTCGACCTGGGGTACGCGCCGCCGTTCTCCCCGGTGTGGGATCCGGTGCTGGTCGCCGCACGGGCCGCGTCAGACGCCGTGCGGAAGTAGGCGGTCGATCAGGTCGTCGACCTGGGCGTTCAGGTCGGGCCAGGGGAAGTTCGGCCGGGCCTGACGCAGCATGACGATGCCGTGCAGTGCGCACCAGAACTGCATGGTGAGCATGTTCGCGTCGACGTCCGGTGACACGGCCTGGCGTACTCGTCCCAACACCGCGTCGTAGGCCCGGGAGCCCAGGTAGGTGCTCCCCGGAGGCATCCGGACCAGCTCGGACTGGAAGAGCACCTGGTAGCGCGCCGGGTCGTTCATGCCCGCATCGACGTACGCGTGCGCGATCGCCCGTACGCGCGCCCAGGGGTCTTCGCCGGCGGTGGCCGCCGCGGCCTCGACCTCCTCGCTGAGCACGTCGAGCCAGTGGGTCTTCACCGCACGGACCAAGGCGTGCAGGTCTTCGAAGTGCAGATAGATCGACGTGGTCGCGATGCCGACCTTCCGGGCCACCGCGCGCAGCGACAACGCGCTCGGGTCGCCGGTTTCGCGCAGCAGCGCCGCGGCCGCGGCGACGATCTCGTCCTTCAGCCGCTCTCCTTCGCCGCGTCGCGAAGGCCGTCGGCGCGGAGCCACATCAGTCGCCATGACGGCAAATCCTACCCGGTTGACAGTCGTAGCACTACGGGCGTACACCTACAGCCGTAGGGCTACGGGCGTACACCGAAGGAGAGCCCGATGGAGAAGACGAAGCAGCACCCCGGCTGGACGCTGGCCGTGGTCTGCGCCGCCGTGTTCATGCTGTTGCTGGACCTGACCGTGGTCGCGGTCGCGCTGGGTGACCTCCAGCGCGACTTCGACGCCGACCTCGCCGACCTGCAGTGGGTGGTCGACGCGTACACGCTGCCGCTGGCGGCGCTCCTGCTCACCGCGGCCACGCTCGGCGACCGGATCGGCCGGAAGCGGATCTTCGCCGCCGGTCTGGCGCTCTTCACCGTCGGCTCGCTGCTGTGCGCGCTGGCCTGGTCCGCGCTCTCGCTCGACGCGTTCCGGGCGTTCCAGGGCATCGGAGCGGCGCTGTTGTTCGCCACCGCGGTCCCGCTGATCGGCGCGGCCTTCCCGGAGCCGCGCAAACGGGCCGGAGCCATCGGGGTGTTCGGCGCGACGCTGACCGGCGCCACCGCCGTCGGCCCGCTGGTGGGCGGAGCGCTCGTCGACGGTCCCGGCTGGCGCTGGATCTTCCTGATCAACGTGCCGATCGGCGTCGCGGCGCTGGTGGTGACCTGGCTGCGGCTGACCGAGTCGCGCCCGGAGAACCCGCGCCGGGCCGACTGGCCGGGTACCGCGCTGCTCACCGGAGGACTGTTCGCGCTGCTGCTGGGCCTGATCCGGGGCCACGCGGACGGCTGGTCGTCGACGCTGATCGTCTCGCTCTTCGTCGTCGCCGGGGTTCTGCTCGTTGCTTTTGTCGTGCGGCAGGCCACGGCGGAGCAGCCGATGATGGACCTGAGCCTGTTCCGGTCGTCGATGTTCACCGGCGCCGCGCTCTCGGTGTTCACGATCTCGGCCGTGCTGGTCGGCGCCACCACCTACCTGTCGCTGTACTTCCTCAACACGCTCGGCTACACGCCGTTCGAGGCCGGCCTGCGGTTCCTGCCGCTGACCGTCGCGTCGTTCGTGGCGGCGCCGCTGGCCGCGCAGCTGTCGCACCGGGTGTCACCGCGGATAGCGATCGGCGGAACGGTGCTGGTGGCGGCCGTCGGCATGGCGCTGATGACCGGGCTGGACGGCGACTCGGCGTGGACCGCGCTGATCCCCGGCTTCGTCGTGGCGGGCCTCGGCATGGGGGCGCAAGGTGCGGTCGTGACGCAAGCGTCGCTGAGCGCGGTGGAGCCCGCGCGGGCGGGGATGGCGACCGGCGTCGTCAACACGCTTCGGCAGTTGGGTGTCGCGGTCGGCGTGGCGGTGTGGGGTGTGGTCTTCCAGGCCCGGGTCACCGACGAGATGACGTCCCGGGTGGACGGGTCGCCCGAACTCGCCGACGCGGTCGGGGCGGGAGCGGGGCTGCAGGTGCTGGACGCGGTGCCGGCGCAGGCTCGCGCGCTCGTCGAGGCCGCGGTGCGCGAGGCCGGGGCCGCGGGCATCGACCGGCTGATGCTGCTGGGCGCGATAGCGGCGGCGGTCGTGGGGGTCGCCGCGGTGCTCCTGGTGCGGGTGCCGCGCCCGGCGGCCGAGGTCGTGCCCGACGAGGAGCCGGTTCCGGCCGTCCCCCGGTAGCGACCTGCACCGCCCCCGGGCGGCAAGGGATACTGCAGGTTGACGACAGCGAGCCGGAGGAGCGCACTAATGCCTATCGCCACCCCCGAGGTGTACGCCGAGATGCTGGACAAGGCGAAGGCCGGAGCCTTCGCCTACCCGGCCATCAACGTGTCCTCCTCGCAGACCCTGAACGCGGCCATCCGCGGCTTCGCGGAGGCGGAGAGCGACGGCATCGTCCAGGTGTCGACCGGTGGCGCGGAGTACCTCTCCGGCCCCACCGTGAAGGACATGGTCACCGGTTCGGTCGCGCTGGCCGCGTTCGCGCACGAGGTGGCCAAGAAGTACGGCGTCAACATCGCGCTGCACACCGACCACTGCCCGAAGAACAAGCTCGACGGCTTCGTCCGTCCGCTGCTGAAGATCAGCCAGGACCGGGTGGCGAACGGCGAGAACCCGCTGTTCCAGTCGCACATGTGGGACGGCTCGGCGATCGACCTGGACGAGAACCTCTCGGTGGCGCAGGAGCTGCTGGCCCAGGCCGCCGCGGCGAAGATCATCCTGGAAATCGAGATCGGCGTGGTCGGCGGCGAGGAAGACGGCGTCGCGCACGAGATCAACGAGAAGCTCTACACCGCCGAGGGCGACTTCCTGCACACGATCGACGCGCTCGGTGCCGGCGAGAAGGGCCGCTACCTGCTCGCCGCGACGTTCGGCAACGTGCACGGCGTCTACAAGCCGGGCAACGTGAAGCTGCGCCCCGACGTGCTCAAGCGCGGCCAGGAAGTGGCGGCCGAGAAGCTGGGCCTCGCCGCCGACGCGAAGCCGTTCGACCTGGTGTTCCACGGCGGGTCGGGCTCGCTGCTGGAGGAGATCCACGAGTCGCTCGACTACGGCGTCGTGAAGATGAACGTCGACACCGACACCCAGTACGCGTTCACCCGCCCGATCGTCGACCACGCGTTCAAGAACTACGACGGCGTCCTCAAGGTGGACGGCGAGGTCGGCAACAAGAAGACGTACGACCCGCGCGCGTGGGGCAAGTTGGCCGAGGCCGGCATGTCCGCCCGCGTGGTCGAGGCCTGCCAGTCGCTCCGCTCGGCGGGCACGGCCAAGAAGTAGTCCGGGAACGGTTCGGCGGGCCGCGGCCCGCCGAACCGGTCACGGAACCAGGAGCGCCACCGCCTCGGCGACGTCGTCGGTCAGCACGACTGGCGGCGTCTCCGACGCCATCGCGAACAGCGGCCGCAGCAGTGCCTCCACCGGCAGTTCCTCGGTCCAGTAGCGCTTTCCGAGGAACACCATCGGCCCCGACGCCCCGTCGCTGCCGTAGAACGCCTTCGTCGCGGCCTGGAACACCTCCTGCACGGTGCCGGCCTTGCCCGGCGCGAACACGATGCCCCCGCGCGCGGCACGCAGGATCGTGTCCTCGCGGATCGCGTTCGAGAAGTACTTCGCGATCTGGCCCGCGAACAAGTTCGCCGGTTCGTGGCCGTAGAGCCAGGTCGGGATCGAGAGCCCACCGGCCCACGGGTCGTCCGTGGCGAACCGGGCCCGCACCGCCAGCGCCACCGCCGTGTACGGGCGCTGATCGGTGAAGTACGGCGCCGCGGCCAGCTCGTCGATGGCCGCGTCGACGGCGTCGACCGGAGCGACCGAGCCCACCGCGCCGATATAGGCGCCGAGGTTCGCCGCCTCCATCACGCCCGGCCCGCCTCCGGTGAGCACCAGAGCACCGGCCCGCCGCAGCGAGAACCCGAGTTCAGCGGCCGCGCGGTACGCCGACGAGCCCCGCGGCTCGGCGTGCCCACCCATCACCCCGATCACCGGACCGTCGGCCCACGACGCCAGCGCGTCCCCCAGCGCGTTGTCGATGCCGTGGTCGTGCAGACGCTGCGAGAGCGCCTCCCGGATCGGCGGCAACGGCCCGCCGTGCGCGACGAAGTGCTCGTACACGACCGTGTCGTACATGGCGCCGGTCTCGAACCCCGCCGACAGCGCGGCCGGTGTGTAGAGCGCCGACGGATGCGTCGGGTAGGGCGCGTGCGTCAGTTCCGGCACGACCGACGCGCCCCGCGCCACCAGGTCCGCCGCCGCGACCGACGAGAGCCGGCACCCGATGAACAGGGTGTCGTCGACCGCCACGTCGACGAGCGGAACTCCGGTCAGATCGAGCCCCTGGACGGCCAGCCCGGCCAGGGTCCGTTTGTCCAGCCACGTGCGTAGTTCGGCCAGCGATTCGATTTCGTCCGGTGTCGCGTCCACGCCGACATGGTGCCCTATGGTTTCTTGCGCTCCCCGGGCATGGTTTCGGCCCGGGATTTGTTAGTCCCCGCTAGCGGCGCCGTTCCGCCGCGTAATACTGCCCACACCTGCAAGGTGCGCCGGTCCGCCGCGTGCCAGACCCCGTCAGGATGAACCCCATGAGCCTTCCTCGAGACCTCCTCCCGCAGCCGCCCGCCACGCTCCTGCCCGAGGACCCGGAGGAACTGGCGGCCGTACGCGACGCCGCCACCGGCGAGCAGGACCCGGCGGCCGTCGCCGCGCGGTACCCCACCAGCAGTGGCGCGTGGGCGGTGCTCGCCGACCAGGCGTTCGCGAAGGGCGACGCGATCGCCTCGTACGCCTATGCCCGCACCGGTTACCACCGCGGCCTGGACGCGCTCCGCCGTAACGGCTGGAAGGGCCACGGCCCGGTGCCGTTCTCGCACGAGGGCAACCAGGGCTTCCTCCGCGCGCTGAACGCGCTGGCCCGCGCCGCGCTGGAGATCGGCGAGTCCGACGAGTCGGCCCGCTGCGCCCAGTTCCTCCGCGACTCGGACCCGTCCGCTGCGGACCGCATGTGAGAAAAGGCGGGCGCCGTCGTCGGCGCCCGCCTTTCACGCTTTTGCCGACGCCGGGGCGACGGCACTCTCGAGATCCGGTGCGGTGTCGGGCACCGCGGACTCAGGTCGAGCCCTCGGCGGCAACAGGAACGACAACCCGGCGAGCAGGACCAGCAGCCCTGCATCGAGCAGCAGCAGTTTCTGCGCCGCCTCCGTGTAGATCTCCGGAGTCGGAGGCAGGTCGCCGAGCAGCGAGACGAACACGCTGGTCAGCACCGCCACCCCGAGCGCACCGCCCAGCTGCTGGACGGCGTTGAGCAACCCGCTGGCCGAGCCGACCTCGTCGTCGCCGACATCCCCCAGCGCGATGTCGAAGAACGGTGCGACGACCCCGCCCATGCCGAGGCCCGACACGAACAGCGCGGGCGCGAAGTCGAGGCTGCTCACCGACGGACCGGTCAGCTGCAGCGTGAACCACACCCCGGCGATCCCACCGGCCGTGAGAAGCGCGGACCCGACGATCACGGATCGGCCGAACCGCGGCACCAACGCCCCCATCGCGATCCCGGCGCCGACCGCGATACCGAGCGGCCACGGCCCGAACGTCAGCCCGGCGCGCAGCGCGCTGAAACCCAGCCCGATCTGCAGGTAGAGGGTCAACGCCAGCATCAGGCCGCTCATCCCGGCGAAGAACAGCACGCCGACGACGAGCGCGCTGCTGAAACTGCGCTTGCCGAACAGGCTCGGCATTACCAGCGGCGCACGCCCGGACCGGGATCGCCGCACCAGGTGCCACCCCAGGGCCACGAACAGCGCCGCGCCGAGCGTCAGGCAGCCGAAGATCCAAGCCGGCCAGTCCAGCTCGTTGCCCTGCACCAACGGGTAGACGAGTAGGAACGCGCCAGCGGTGGCCAACCCGGTGCCGATCGGGTCGAGGCCGCCCGCGTCCGGTGAGCGGTCCTCACGCAGCAGCACGACCGCCCCGACCAGGGCGATCAGGCCGAGCGGCAGGTTGATCAGGAAGATCATCCGCCAGCCGGTGTCGAACAGGTCGCCGTCGACGAGCGCGCCGCCGAGCACCGGCCCGGCCACCGCGGAGAGCCCCATCACCGGGCCGAACAGGGCGAACGCCGTGCCGAGCTGCTCGGGCGGGAACGCGGCCCGGACCAGCCCGAAACCCTGCGGGATCAGGAGCGCGGCGAACACGCCCTGGACGATCCGGAAGCCGATGAGCATTCCGGGCGAGATCGCGAGCGCGCACGCGGCGGAGCTGAGCGTGAACCCGGCGACGCCGATGACGAACAGCCGCTTACGACCGTAGAGATCGCCGAGCCGTGCGGCGGTGATCAGCCCGACCGCGAACGCCAGCGTGTAACCGGCCGCGATCCACTGGATCGTCGAGTAGGTGCCGCCCAGGTCCGCCCGGATCGCCGGCGACGCGACCCCCACGATCGTGGTGTCGAGCAGGTCCATCACCTCGGCGACCAGGACGATGGCCAGCACCGCCCAGGCCCGTCGGCCGCCGGCGCGATAAGTAGTGGTCACCCTTCCTTCCTCTCCTTCTGGGGTTCTCCCGAACGGCGTTCCATGGTCGAACGCTGTTCGTTGACGAACAGTGTTCTACGGTCGAACACCGTTCGTGTCAAGTACAGTGTTCGAAGCTGCACCGAGGAGGCATCTTTGGACGACATGCCGGTTCCGCCCTGGCGCGAGCGCAAAATGTCCACCTGGGCCGCGCGGCGTCCGCTCAGCTACGACCAGATCGTCGACGCGGCGATCGTCGTCCTGGATGCCGAAGGCGTCGACGGCATGAGCATGCGGCGGGTCGCCCAGGAACTCGGCACCGGTGCGGCCTCGCTCTACGCACACGTCCAGAACAAGGACGATCTCGTCGACGCCGTCCTCGACCGGGTCTTCGCCGAGGTGGTCATCCCCGAACCGACCGGCGACTGGCGTCACGACTTCATCCAGCTCGCCTACGCCACCCGGAGTGCACTGCAAGCCCACCGCGACATCGCCAAAGTGCTCTGGGGCAAAGTGCCGACCGGCGCCAACGCCCTCCGCCTGGCCGACCACGTCTACGGCGTGTTCCGGAAGATGGGCCTACCCGACCAGCTCGTCGGGTGGGCCGGACCGCTGGTGTTCGACTACATCACCGCGGACGCGTACGACGGCAGCCTCTACGCGTCGACGTTCGGCGACGAGAAGGGGAGCGCGAAGTACTTCGAGGCCCTCGGTACGTACTTCGCGTCGCTGCCGCCCGAGCGGTTCCCCAACATCGTCGTAATGGCGAAGACGCTCACCACCGGCGGGGGTGACGAGCGCTTCGAATTCGGTCTCGACGTGCTCCTGACCGGGTTGGAGGCGAAGGCGCGGGCCTTCGACACGGGCTCCGCCGGGGCCTCGGTGGGGTCAGAGGCCCTCGGCGATCGCGGCCGCGATGCGTAGCCAGGCGTTGCGGGTGCGTGAGGACAACTCGCCGTAGCGGATCGGCTCGCCCGAGTCGAGCAGGCGCTCGTACGGTGCCAGCAACACCGAGCGGGTGCGGGCCGCGAAATGCCGCTGAATCGCCTCGAGGTCGACGTCCTTGCGGTTCGCCGGCATCGCGACCACGCTCACCGCCCGCCGGACCAGCTCGTGCCGACCCGTCTGATCCAGGTGGTCGAGCATCCGGGCCGCGGTCTCGGCCGAGTCACCACGCGCCGACATCGTGATGACGAGCTGATCGGTGGCGTCGATCGCCGCCTGCCAGTTCTCGGCCCGGACGTTGTTGCCGGTGTCCACCACGATCAACTTGTAGAAGCGGCTGACGACCTCACGGATGTCGACGAACGCCTTCGCGGTGAGCATCTCACCCGCGGTCGCGGACTCGTCGGACGCGAGGACGTCGAACATCGCCTCGCCCTGTGAGCGGACGAACGGCGTCAGGTCGCCGACCTTGCCGCTGTGCTGGAAGCCCGGCAGTGCGCGCAGGACGTCACGCACGGTGTGCACGTGGTAGTCCTGCTGGGAGCGCATGCCCAGCGTGCCCTGGGTTTCGTTGTTGTCCCAGGCCAGGACGTAGCCGCCGCGGTTCTGACCGAAGGTCATCGCGGTCATCAGCACCGCGACGGTCTTGCCGGCGCCGCCCTTCGGGTTGACGACCGTCACCTGGCGTAGGCCACCGAAGTTCCGGCGGACCTTCGCGACCGCGTCCCGGTAGTCGATCTCGCGCTTGGACAGCGCGGGAGAGACGGTGCCGAAGGTGACTCGCCGGATGAGGGCCGGCATGCCCATGGTGGGCTCCGGCGGACGCGGGCGGTGGGCCCGCCGAGCGGCGAACTCCTCGGCGGTGGGGGGTGCGGTGGGCTGGTCGAACCGCTGGTTGGTGGCTCCGTGCCAATCGGGGTTGGGACGCTGGTCCGGGGTGGGTTGGGCGGCGTCGGGGGCCGGGCGGTAGGAGTAGTGGTCCGGCGGCCGTTGCAGATCGTGCGGGGCCGGGGCAGGTAGGCCCTGCTCTCCGTGGGGGCCGGGTCCGTGGGGGCCGGGTCCGTGAGGGCCGGGTCCGTGGGGGCCGGGTCCGTGTTGCCCAGGGTTGTGCGGCCCGGTTCCGTGTGGCCCGGGTCCGTGCGGCCCGTTTCCCTCCGGCCCGGAGCTGTGCGGCCCCGAGCTGTGCGGCCCCGAGCTGTGCGGCCCTGAGATCTGCGGCCCGGTTCCTTGCTGGCCGTGACTGTGCTGGCCGGGGGTGTAGGGGCCCGGGGCTTGCGGGTTTGATCCGTGCTGCTGGCCGGGGCCGTAGGGGCCGGGGGCGTGCGGGTCTGCCCCGTAGGGCCCGGGGGCCTGCGGGTCTGTCCCGTAGGGCCCGGGAGCCTGCGGGTCTGCTCCGTACGGGCCAGGTACTTGCGGGCCGGTTCCGTATGGCGCGGCGGTGTGCTGGCCCGGCCCGGCTCCGTGCGGGTCCGTTCCGAGCGGGTCCGCTCCGTGTGGGCCGGCTCCGTGTGGGGTGGGGCCGTGCGGGGTGGGGCCGTGCGGCCCGGCGGTTTGAGGGCCGGGGCCGTAGGGGTTGGGGGCGTTCGGATCGGTCCCATTCGGGCCAGGGATCTGCGTGGGGGAGGCGTTCGGGCCTGCCGCCTGCGGGTCAGCGGGGTATCCGCTCGCAGCGTGGGCGCCCGGGGCCTGCTCACCGGATGTCATCGGCCAGTGCGGCGCGGTCAACGGATCAGGCTCGCCGCCACTCGGCTGCCCGGACATGGGCTGGCCCGACACCGGCTGGTCGAGATGCGGCTGCCCGGACACAGGCATCCCCGAGAACGGCTGCCCAGACACGGGCTGGCCCGAGAGCGGCTGCCCAGACACGGGCTGGCCCGAGAGCGGCTGCCCAGACACCGGCTGGCCCGAGAGCGGCTGCCCAGACACCGGCTGGCCGGAGAGCGGCTGGCCGGATACGGGCTGCTCCGGCGCGGAGGATCCAGCGAGTGGCTGACCTGAAATCGGCTGCTCCGATGCGGGCGGCCCCGACAGCGGCTGCCCGGACACTGGTTGGCCCGAAATCGGCTGGCCCGGAATCGGCTGGCCGGAGACCGGCTGGTCGGAGGCTGGTTGGCCGGGAATCGGAGGCTGGGGGGTCCACTGGTGTTCGGGCTGCGGTGGCCACGGCTGAGCGGCCGGCTGCTGAGCGGGCCATTGGGGTTGCTCCTGCGCCGGCCACTGCGACTGCGGCTCGCTCCCGGGCCACGGCTGCTGCCACTGACCTTCCTGACCGGGCCACTGCTGCTCCGGAGCAGGCCACTGCGGCTGCGCGGGCCACCCTCCGTTCGACGGCCACTGCTGCTGATCCGGCCCGTTCCAGGACTGTTGCGCCGGCCACTGCTGCTCCGCGGGCGGCCACCCCGGCTGCCCCTGCGCGGGCCAGACCGGCTGTCCTTCCAGCGGCTGCCCCGGCTGAGCCGACCCGGTCTCGCCCTGCCCGAGCCAGTCCGTCTGCCCCTCTACCGGCTG
Source organism: Cryptosporangium japonicum (assembly GCF_039524755.1). Lineage (NCBI taxonomy): Bacteria > Bacillati > Actinomycetota > Actinomycetes > Cryptosporangiales > Cryptosporangiaceae > Cryptosporangium > Cryptosporangium japonicum. The sequence goes on along the minus strand of NZ_BAAAGX010000009.1, from coordinate 309,595 downwards.
CCCGGCCCCGTTCTGCCACTGCCCCGGCCCGGCGAACCCCGGCCCGGGCTGCCCCGGCCCGGCGAATCCCGGCCCGGGCTGCCCCGGCCCGGCGAATCCCGGCCCGGGCTGCCCCGGCCCGGCGAATCCCGGCCCAGGCTGCCCCGGCCCGGATTCGCCCGCCCCGGATTCGCCCGCCCCGGATTCGCCCGCCCCGGATTCGCCCACCCCGGATTCGCCCGCCCCGGCCTGCGCGGCCCCGAACTGCCCCGGCCCGGACCCGGGCTGACCCTGACCCTCCTGCACGGGCCACCCCGAACCCTGCACGGGCCACTCCGAACTCTGTGCCGGCCATCCCGAACCCTGCGCCGGCCAGCCCGCATCCTGCGCCGGCCACCCCGCACCTTGCGCGGGCCAGCCCGACTCCTGCGCCGGCCACTGCTGCGCCCCGGGAACCTGCTGCGCGGGCCACTGCTCACCCTGCCGCAGCCAGTTCTCACCTTGGCCGGACCACTCACCCGGCGGAGACCACGGCACCTGCGGCTCGGACGAGCCCGGCGGCCACGGCTGATCGGCCTGGTTCGGATCGGCACCCGGCCAACCCTGCGCCGACGGCGGCTGCCACTGCTCACCCGACGGCACTCCGGGCACGGTGGGCGTGCTGGGATCGATCACCGGCGCCGGCCCCGAGACCGGGCTGTCCGCCGAGGGCCACAGCGGCGTCACCGGCGGCGCGGACGTCGACGCGTCCGGACCGGGCTGCGCCGGCACCTCCGGCGCCTCGTTGAGCCGCACGACCCCGTTCGTGCCGGTGTTCGACTCCACCCACCCGGACCCGGACTGCAGGTGCGCCGCGCCCGGCGAGTCAGAGGCCGAGCCTTCCGACGTCGAGGACTCGGAAGACGGCCACCCGATCGCGGACGGTTCTCCCGCCACCTCAAGTTCGGGACGTCCGTTGGCCTCACCGTTGCTCTGGCCGGTGCCTTGCACGGTTCGAACCCCCAACGTTTCTGGCCGGAGCACTACTCGATCTGGACCTTTGCCCAGTATCCATCCTGCCGGTACCCACCGACGGTCTATAACGCCGGTTAGTGGATGTACACACCCCAGGCGTCGCGCTCCATCCACCACGTCCGCTTTTTGTTCACGGTGCCCGCCACGCCGTCGTCGGCCACCGGCACGCCGTCCTCGGAGTCGACGATCGTGAACTGGGCCGCGCGCCCACGCGCCCGTCGCACCTCGACCTCGCCGTGCGCACGCTTGCGGCCGAACAAGCCCCGTGGCCGGGCGGCCGGCAACGCCAGCCCTACTTCGAGCACGCCGTCCGCCGGGTCGGCGCTCACGATCAGCGGCAGGCCCGCCAGCGTGCCGTACCCGTCGGCGTTGGCGACCGCGCAGGCCAGGAGCGGCTCGCTGCCGTCGCTGAGCAGCGTGTCGTCGACGTCGATCCGGGCGAACCACGGCAGCGGGCGGCCGCTGTCGTCGCCACCGCCGACGACCGCGCCGTGCAGGGTGACCGAGCCGCCGTCGTGGCGCAGCAGGTCGACCCGCCGTGACTTCCCGCCGAGCACCGCGGCGGCCACGTCCCCGGGGGAGCGCGGCAGACCCAGCTTCGCGGCCAGGTCGGCGTCGGCACCGGCATCGAGAGGCAGCACCCCGATGGCGGGAAGGTCGGGCACCGTGCGGTCGCTGGGCAGATCGGCGGGCCGTTCGCCGCCGCGCGGCAGGGACCGACGCACCATCCGGCGCAGCACCGCACGCAGTTGACCGTCTCCACCGGCGACGACCAGACGCGCGCCGTCGACGGCGGCGCGCTTCACCGCGGCGTCGACGTCCGTGTCCGAATCGAGTTCCAGGACTTCGACGTTCGCGCCCTTGCGCAGCGCATCACGACAGGACAACACGGGTACCCGGGTAGCGACACCAGGACCCGGGGCGAGAAGCAGCACGTCCACGTTGGTTAGCCTTACATGTAATCCATTCCTGGGTTGATGGAGGACCGTATGCCCGCGATCGTGCTCGTCGGTGCCCAATGGGGCGACGAGGGTAAGGGTAAAGCCACCGACCTTCTCGGCGGTTCGGTCCAGTGGGTAGTCCGGTACCAGGGCGGCAACAACGCCGGTCACACCGTGATCACTCCGGACGGCGAGAAGTACGCGCTGCACCTGATCCCGTCGGGCATCCTGACGCCGAACACGACGTCGGTGATCGGCAACGGTGTCGTTGTCGACCCGGCCGTGCTCATCGGCGAGATGGACGGTCTGATCGAGCGCGGGGTCAGCGTCGAGAGCCTTCGGATCTCGGCCGACGCGCACCTGATCATGCCGCACCACCGTGCGCTCGATAAGGTCACCGAGCGTTACCTCGGCAAGGCGCGGATCGGCACCACCGGCCGGGGCATCGGCCCGGCCTACGGCGACAAACTCGCCCGCATCGGCATCCGCGTCGCGGACCTGCTCGACCCGGGCATCCTGCGCCGCAAGCTCGACACCGTGCTCGCCGAGAAGAACCAGATCCTGACCAAGATCTACAACCGCAAGGCGTTGGACGCCGAAGCCGTGGCCGAGGAGTACCTGGGCTACGCCGAGCGGCTGAAGGACCACATCGCCGACACGCGCCTGCTGCTCAACCAGGCGCTCGAACGCGGCGAGACCATCCTGCTCGAGGGCTCGCAGGGCACGCTGCTCGACGTCGACCACGGCACTTATCCGTTCGTGACGTCGTCCAACCCGACCGCGGGCGGGGCCTGCGCCGGCAGTGGCATCGGCCCGACGCGGATCACGAAGGTGATCGGCATCCTCAAGGCCTACACCACCCGGGTGGGTTCGGGCCCGTTCCCGACCGAGCTGCTCGACGAGTACGGCGAGCGGCTGCGCAAGGTCGGCGGCGAGATCGGTGTCACCACCGGGCGCAACCGTCGCACCGGCTGGTTCGACGCGGTGATCTCCCGGTACGCCACCCGCGTCAACGGCCTCACCGACATCTTCCTGACGAAGCTCGACGTGCTGTCCGGGCTCGACCGGGTGCCGATCTGCGTCGCGTACGACGTGGACGGCGAGCGCATGGACGACATGCCGATGACGCAGACCGACCTGCACCACGCGACGCCGATCTACGAGTACATGGACGGCTGGTCGGAGGACCTGTCGGACATCCGCACCTTCGCCGACCTGCCGAAGAACGCGCAGGCCTACGTGTCGCGGCTGGAGGAGCTGTCGGGCACGCAGATCAGCGTGATCGGCGTCGGTCCCGGCCGGGAGCAGAACGTGGTCGTCCGCGATCTGATCTGACCGTTTGCTGATCTCCTCCTCGGGCACTCGGGGTGACCCGACGCCTGCTGCGAGGAGGAGATCAGCGTGGAGCTGGAGTTCCTGTCCGAACTGGCGGTCCGACGCGGTCCGTTCGCCACCGTCTATCTGGACGCCAGCCACAACACGCCCGACGCCGAGCGCCGGGTGGATCTCTCCTGGCGCGATGCGCGGCGTGACCTGGCGTCCCAGGGCGCGGACGAGGCGACGCTGACCGCGCTGGACAAGGCGGTCGAGACCGCGGAACCGGCGGTCGGGCCGGCCGGGCGGGTGCTCGTCGCCGCGCACGGCGAGACGCTGCTCGACCGGTCACTCCCCGGTCCTCCGCTGCGTATCGAGGCGCGCTGGTCGCCGCTGCCGCACGTGATGCCGCTGCTGGCCCAGTACCCGGATCCGCTGCCGTACCTCGTGGTCGTCGCCGACCGGTCGGGGGCCGACGTCTCGGCCTGGGCCGGACCGGGGGAGCAGCTGTTCGCCGACTCGGTCGTGGGCCCCGATCAGTACCCGCTGCACAAGGTGCCGGGCGGTGGCTGGTCCGCACTGCGTTACCAGCACGCGGTCGAGGTGGCGTGGGAGCACAACGCGGTCGCGGTGGCCCAGGAGGTGACGCGGGTGGCGGACGCCGTCCGGGCCCGGCTGGTCGTGGTCGCCGGTGACGTGCGGGCACGGTCGCTCCTGATGGACTCGTTGCCGCCGCGGGTGGCCGAGGTGGCCGTGTCCACGGAGTCCGGTTCGCGGGCGGACCCGTCCGGGCTCGACGTCGATTCGCTGGTCTCGGCACGCATCAGCTCCGAGCGCTCGGAGCTGCTCGAGCGGCTGGGCGCCGGTTACGCCAGGGACACCGCGGTCCAGGGGCTGGAGGCGGTGGTCGGCGCGCTCCGCGAAGGCATGGTCGACACGCTCGTCGTCGTCGACGACCCGAGCTCGGATCTGACGCTGGCCGTCGGGCCGGACCCGCTGCAGCTGGCCCTCCGCGAGGACGTGCTGGCCGGGTACGGCGTCGAGGCCCGGCGTGATCGCGCGGACGCCGCGATCGTCCGTGCGCTGGCGGCGTCCGGTGGGCGGCTCGAGGTGATCACGTACGACCGGTCGCCCGACGAGGACCTGAACGAGTCGGCCGAGAAGCCGCCGGTCGAGTTCACCGACGGGCTGGCGGCGATCGTGCGCCGCCCCGGAGCCGGCCAGTACTGAGCCTTGTGGACGGCCCCGCCCCGAACTGTCGGGGCGGGGCCCCAGAATGAGCGCGTGACGTCCACAGCCGAGAAGTACGAGCCGATCACCCGGGTCGCCACCCTCGAGGTCTTTTTCGACCTGATCTTCGTGTTCGCGATCATCCAGCTGACGACCGTGCTCGTCGACGAGCCGAGTTGGCGCGGAGTGGCGCAGGTCGTGCTGATGTTCGGCGTGATCCAGTGGATCTACGGCGGGTACGTCTGGCTGGCCAACGCGGTGGCCCCCGACCGGGCCGTCCGGCGGCTGCTCTTACTGCTCGGGATGGTCGGCTTCCTGTTGATCGGGTTGGCCATCCCCACCGCTTTCGACGACGGCGGCGTGACATTCGCGCTCGGCTATCTGCTGGTGGTCGTCGTCCACACGGTGATGTTCCTCCAGAGCGCCAACACCAGTTCGGTGGCCGGCATCTTCCGGGTCGCGCCGTTCAACCTGCTGTCGGCGGTGCTGCTGCTGGTGGCGGGGTTCGTCGGTGGGGGCGTCGCGTACACGCTCTGGACGATTTCGCTGATCCTGCTGGTGTTCACGCCGTTCCTGGCGCCGATCGCGATGTTCCGCGTGCAGGCGACGCACTTCGTCGAGCGTTACGGGCTGTTGCTGATCATCGTGCTGGGCGAGTCGATCCTGGCGATCGGCGTCGGGGCCAGCGGGCTGCACCTGGACTTCCCGTTGCTGCTCACCGCGGTCATGGCGCTCGGCGTCACGGCCGCGTTGTGGTGGGCGTACTACACCGGCGACGACGAGCGGGCCGAGCACCGGCTGGAGTCGCTCCCGGAGAACCGGCGCGCCCGCCCGGCGCTCAACTCGTACTTCTACGCGCTCGCGCCGATGCTCCTCGGTGTCGTGCTGCTGGCCGCCGGCGTGAAGAAGACGATCGGCCACCCCACCGAGCACCTGCACTGGTTCGCGGCCGTCGTGCTGGCCGGCGGCGTGGCGTTGTACCTGCTCGGGCACGGTCTGTTCCGGCTCTCGCTCGGCCTGCCGGGCGCCTGGAACCGGTTCGCCGGCGCCGTGGTCGTGCTCGCGGCGATCCCCGTGGGGCACGAGATCGCCGGTGCCGCGGAGCTGGCGGTGGTGTTGGCGGTGCTGGTCGCGACGCTGGTGTCGGATGCTTTTCTCGTGCCCGAGGACTAGTACCGGGTCTGCGTACTCTGCGTGGTGCAGCTATAACGGCGGTACTGACGAAGGGCGGTGACGATGGCGGACGAGGGTCCCCCTCCCGGGGCTGACGAGGCGACGCCTCCTCCACCCATCACCGAGTTACCGCCCCGTCTCCCACCGCGGTGGGCCTCCGGCGGCCGGACGTTCTCCAAGTTCGACAGCATGAGCCTGGCCGCGCGCGTCGTGCGGCTCTGCGTCGTCATCGTTCTGCTGGTCGGTGCGGTGGTGGTCGCCACGGTCGCGGTCGCCGGTCTCGGGCCGCCGTCCGAGGAGGATCTGCGCCGGGAAGCCGGCCTGCTCGACAAGCGCCAGTTGCTGATCGGCGTCAAGGACGACCAGCCGGGCATGGCCCTGCGTGAGAACGGCGTCTACCGCGGTTTCGACGTGGAGATCGCGTACCTGGTCGCGGCCGACCTCGGGTTCGCCCCGGCCGACGTACGGTTCCTCACGATCGAGAGCGAGGACCGCGCCCGGCGCCAGGCGCTGGACGTCAAGACGAACAAGATCGTCACGGTGGACCTCGTCGTCGCCACGTTCAGCATCACGAAGGCACGCGTCGACGACCCGGACGTCATGTTCTCCGCGCCGTACCTGCGCACCGAGCAGTCGGTGCTGACGCGCAAGACCACGAACAAGTACGAGGCGCTCTCCGACCTGGCCGGCGAGAAGGTCTGCACGCTCAACACGACGACGTCCGCGCAGAACCTGCGGACGGCCGGGGTGGAGCCCGTCGGCAAGAACAAGATCAGCGAGTGCGTGCGTGGCCTGGAGTCCGGCGCGTACGCGGCGGTGTCCACGGACGCGGCGATCCTGGCCGGCTTCGTGTACCGGAACCCCGGCAAGTTCACGATCCACGACATCGGCGCCGAGGGTAGCGAGCTCTACGGCATCAACGTGGGCCGCAACAAGGCGTTGCAGACGCTGGTCAATCTGGCGCTCTACCGCTCGTACACCGAGCCCACCGACCGTCGCTGGGAGACCGCGTACGACGACTGCCTGCGCGTCGAGCAGCCCGCCGCGATGCCGCAGCAGGTGGCGGTCGCCCAGCAGCCCGAGGTGGATCGGCCCCGGGTGCGCATCTGGCCGTGGGAGACGGAGCCGTGACCGATCGCCCGCAGCCGATTCTGCTCGGACGCCGCCGCCGCGGTCGTGACCAGCAGTGGGTGCTGACCGCGCTCCCGGCGTTCCCGCTGCTCCTGCTGGTGCTGCGGCTCTGGTATCTGAGCCGTCAGGACCTGCAGACGATGCTGCTGCTGGTGCAGAACGTCAGCCCGCTGGGGCTGATCGGCTCGCTGCTGATCACGCTGGTGTGGGCGCCGCCGGTGTTCATCCTGGTCGGCCGGGCGCTGGGTGGGTTGTTGCTGGTCAGCTCCATCGACGCCGGCCGCTCGTGGCTGGCCAGAACCGCCGGCCGCACACCCGGCTGGGTGGTGCTGTCGGCGTTCGCGGTGGCCGCGGTCACCTGGCAACTGCGCTTCCTGCCGACGCTCGTCCTGCTGCTCGTCGTCATCTTCGCGCTCGACGTGCGGCTGCGCTACGAGGACTATCCGCAGCTGGTGATGATCGCCTGCATCGCGGTGCCGGTGACGCTCTCGCTGCTCGGCCTGCTGCTCGTCGGGCCGGCCGCGTTCGACGCCCTGCGCGTGGCGGAGCCGGAGACCGCGTTCCTGCTGCTCGCACCGGTGCTGGCGTTGCCGTTCCTCACCGGGCCGGTGCCGGCGCCGACCGCGATGCTCGTCACGCACTGGGTGGCGATGGCCGGGCTGGTGATCGGCCCGATCCTGGTGGCCGCGATCTTCGTCCAGGCGCCGGTGCTGCCCGAGGTGGCCGTGGAGCTGAAACGGGACGCGGCCGGGCTGCCGTCGGCCTCGGACGACGTGGTGGTCGGCGAGACCGACGTCACCGTGGTGCGTGGGCAGGTGATCACCGTGGACGACCGCTCCACCACGCTGCTGGAGACGGGCGGGAAGGTCGCGTTCGTGCCCAACACGGCGGTGATCAGCCAGGTGCTGTGCCCCGATCCGCTGGATCCGCCGTACAGCGCGGTGGCCGTGCACGGGTGGCAGGTGGAGCGGGCGATGCTGAGCTGGCTGGCGCCGAGCCGCTCGGTGCGTGAACCGACCGATCCGCGTTGCCTGGGCCGTCCGGTCACCCCCTGACCGTGGCGTTGCGCAGTTCGGTGATGCCCTCCTCGATCAGGTCGGTGGGGATGCTGGCGAAGCCCAGCCGGACGGCGTTCGCCCGGCGGGGTTCGCGGAGGTGGTAGGTGTCGCTCGGCTCGACGAGCACACCGCGGCCCCTCGCCGCGGCCGCCAGCGCCCGGCTGTTCAGCTCCGGCGGCCCCACCACCCACAGGGCGGTGCCGCCGGCCGGGAACGTGTCGCCGAACGCCGGACCCCAGCCCAGGTGCGTCTCCACTGCGGCCACGGTGCGGCGCCAGCGGTCGCGCAGGATCGTGCGGGCCCGGCGCAGCGCGCGGGCGTAGTCACCCGAGGTGATCAGGAGCGCCAGCGCGCGTTGCTGCTGGCCGGGGGCGTGCCGGACCTGGAACCGGCGTCGCTCGCGTAGTGCGGCGACCAGGCGGGCGTCGGCCACCAGGAACCCGAGCCGCAGGCCCGGGGCCAGGAACTTCGAGAAGCTGCCCAGGTAGACGACCTGACCGCGCCGGTCCAGGGCTTTCAGGGCCGGCGTCGGGCTGCCGGCGTAGCGGAACTCCGCGTCGTAGTCGTCCTCGATGATCACGAGATCGGGGGAGGCGTCGAGCAGTTGGCGCCGACGCCCCACCGTCAACGTCACGTTCGTGGGGTACTGGTGCGACGGGGTGACGGCGACCGCGTCGCACGAGGCCAGCGCGCTGACCGGCACCAAGCCCCCGCCGTCGACGGAGAACGGCACCAGCGACGCCCCGGTGCGCACCGCGATGTGCCACAGGTCGGGGTAGCCGGGATCCTCCACGGCCAGCCGGCGCCCCGGCCCGAGCAGTTCACCGGCCACCAGTGCGTGCCCCTGCTGGGACCCGAGCGTGACCAGCACCTGCGACGGGTCGGCGTCGATGCCCCGAGCGGGCAGGATGTGCCGGCACAGCGCCTCGACCAGCAGGGGATCGTCGGCGTCGCCGAGGTCGGAGAGGCTCGGCCAGAACGACGGCCCCTCCAGCGCGGCCCGCAGGCACCGCTGCCAGGCCCGGTGGGGGAACAGGTCGGCCGAGGGCTGCCCGGAGAGGAACGGGTAGCGGTAACGCTGCCAGTCCCGAGGGCGGTGCGAGATCGGCAGGTCACCGTCGAGGACCGGGGCCAGCCGAGCGTCCCAGTCGAAACGGGGGACGGCGGGCGCCACCGCCGCCGCCGACGGACGCACCTCCGCGTTGACGGCCAGCCCTGACCGGGGCAGCGACGTGACGTAGCCCTCGGCGATCAGTTCCTGGTACGCGGTGACCACCGTGTTGCGTGACACCCCGAGCGTCTGGGCCAGCTCACGCGACGACGGCAACCGGCCCTCGGCGCCGAGCCGACCGGCCAGGATCTCGGCCTCCAGAGCGGCTCGGAGCTGCCGGTACAGCGGTACGCCGCTGGTCCGCCGCAACGAAACTGGACTCATTACGTCAGCATGAACTGGATCTTGTGAGTGGTCCAGATCCGGGTCACGGTAGCCGGAGACCCCAACCCGGAGGAGCCCCTCATGCGCACCGTCCCGCACTGGATCGGCGGCAAGCCCGTCGAAGGCACGACCGACGGCGGGCCGGTGTTCGACCCGAGTACCGGTTCGCAGATCGCGACCGTGGCCTTCGCCGCGCCGAGCGACGTCGACCAGGCGGTCAGCGCCGCGAAGGAGGCGTTCGGGACCTGGAAGAAGTCCAGCCTCGCGCAGCGCACCCGCATCCTGTTCGCGTTCCGCGAGCTGCTCGACCGCAACACCGACGAGCTGGCCCGCATCATCAGCCGCGAACACGGCAAGACCGTGCCGGACGCCAAGGGTGAGGTGGCCCGGGGCCTGGAGATCGTCGAGTTCGCGTGCGGCATCGGCGAGCACATCAAGGGTGACCAATCGCCGAACGTCTCGACCGGGGTGGATTCGTTCTCGGTGCGCCAGCCGCTGGGTGTGGTCGCCGGCATCACGCCGTTCAACTTTCCGGTGATGGTGCCGCTGTGGATGTCGCCGATCGCGATCGCCTGCGGCAACACGTTCGTGCTCAAGCCCAGCGAGAAGGACCCGTCGGCGGGCGTGCGGCTGGCCGAGCTGTGGGCCGAGGCGGGCCTGCCCGACGGCGTGTTCAACGTGCTGCACGGGGACAAGGTGGCCGTCGACGGCCTGCTCACCCACCCGGACGTCGCCGCGGTGAGCTTCGTCGGCTCGACGCCGATCGCGAAGTACATCCATGAGACCGCCACCGCGCACGGCAAGCGGGTGCAGGCGCTCGGCGGGGCGAAGAACCACATGGTGGTGCTGCCCGACGCCGACCTCGACCTGGCCGCCGACGCCGCGGTGAGCGCGGGGTACGGCGCGGCCGGCGAGCGCTGCATGGCGATCTCGGTGGTGGTCGCGGTGGGCGCGGTCGGCGACGAGCTGGTGGAGAAGATCGCGGCGCGGATCCCCGCGGTGAAAGTGGGCCCCGGCGACTCGGAAGGCGCCGAGATGGGCCCGCTGGTGACCGCGCAGCACCGCGACAAGGTGCGCGGTTACATCGACGCCGGTGAGGCGGCCGGGGCCACGCTGGTGACCGACGGCCGGACCGTGGACGTCGAGGGCGACGGCTACTGGGTGGGCCCGACGCTCTTCGACCACGTGCGACGCGACCAGACCATCTACACCGACGAGATCTTCGGCCCGGTGCTGTCGGTCGTGCGGGCGGAGACCTACGACGAGGCGCTCGAGCTGGTGAACTCGAACCCCTACGCCAACGGCGTCGCGCTGTTCACCTGCGACGGCGGCGTCGCCCGGCAGTTCGGCCTCGACGTCGAGGTGGGCATGGTGGGCATCAACGTGCCGATCCCGGTGCCGGTGGCCACCTACTCTTTCGGTGGCTGGCGGAACTCGCTCTTCGGTGACGTGCACATGTACGGCGCGGAGGGCGTGCGGTTCTGGACGCGGGGCAAGGTCGTGACCACGCGCTGGCCGGACCCTTCGCACCGGGGTGTGGATCTCGGCTTCCCGCAGAACAAGTAAGGAGCAACCACGGTGTCTCGTACTTACGAGCTCGATCGTGCCCACGTTTTCCATTCGTGGTCGGCTCAGTCGCTGATCAAGCCGATGGTGATCGACGGCGCCCTGGGGTCCTACGTGTGGGACGAGGAGGGCACCCGGTACCTGGACTTCACCTCGCAGCTGGTGTTCACCAACATCGGGCACCAGCACCCGAAGGTCGTCGCCGCGATCCAGGAACAGGCCGCGCGCCTCTGCACGGTGGCGCCGGCGTTCGCCAACGACGTGCGGAGCGAAGCGGCGCGGCTGATCGTCGAGCGTGCTCCGGAAGGCTTGAACAAAGTCTTCTTCACCAACGGCGGTGCGGACGCGAACGAAAACGCCGTGCGGATGGCGCGGCTCCACACCGGGCGCCGGAAGGTGCTGACGACCTACCGCAGCTACCACGGCAACACCGGTGCGGCGATCCAGATGACCGGCGACCCGCGGCGCTGGCCGAACGACGGTGTGGCCACCGACGTGCACCACTTCTTCGGGCCGTACCTCTACCGGTCGCCGTTCTGGGCGGCCACCGAGGAAGAGGAGGGCGCACGCGCGCTCGCGCACCTCGAAGCCACGATCCAGCTCGAGGGACCCTCGACGATCGCCGCGATCGTGCTGGAGACGATTCCCGGCACGGCAGGCATCCTGGTGCCGCCGGGGGCGTACCTGGCCGGGGTGCGTGAGCTCTGCGACCGGTACGGCATCGTGTTCGTCGCCGACGAGGTGATGGCGGGATTCGGCCGGGCCGGGGAGTGGTTCGCGGTCGACCGCTGGGGCGTCACGCCCGACCTGATCACGTTCGCCAAGGGTGTGAACTCCGGGTACGTGCCGATGGGCGGCGTGATCATCTCCGACGAGATCGCGGCGACGTTCGCCGAACGCCCGTTCCCGGGCGGGCTGACCTACTCCGGGCACCCGCTGGCGGCGGCGGCCGCGGTGGCGACGATCAACGCGATGGAGGACGAGGGCATCGTCGCCAACGCGGCCCGGATCGGCGAGGAGGTGCTCGGGCCCGGCCTGCGCGAGCTCGCCGACCGGCACCCGGTCATCGGCGAGGTGCGCGGCCTGGGCGTGTTCTGGGCGCTGGACCTGGTGCGCGACCGTGACACGCGCGAGCCGCTGGTGCCCTACAACGCCGCCGGCCCGGACAACGCGCCGATGGCTGAGCTGCTCGCCGAGGCCAAGCTCCGCGGACTGATCCCGTTCGTGAACATGAACCGCATGCACGTCGTGCCCCCCTGCACGGTCAGCGAAGGTGAGGCCAAGGAGGGCCTCGCGATCCTCGATGAGGTGTTCACACTTCTAGACCGCCACTACGACAAAAAGTAGTTCGACGCTGGTGAGCAGGGCCGGTCGCGTCCGCGGCCGGCCCTTCGCTTTCCTACCAATGAGTAGCGATTCGGTAACGGCGAGTTAATAAAACGGTACAACTCATCTGCAATCGGCATGATCTACTCAAAGGGTGTCTCTACCGCTGTGCGTGCTTACGCTGACCATCGGAACGGCGATCGGCGCGGCACGGGGTAGCTGCCGCTGCGCGTCGGCGCTCGCCGTCCTCGGCGTCGTCTGGATACTGGCGAACGGCCCGATGGAGGGCCACGTGCTCTGGACGCTCGACAGCGAACACGGCCTGACCAGCGCGGACCTGATCACGATCCCGATGTTCACGCTCGCCGGCTGGCGGCTGTGGCGCAGTGCCGAGGTGCAGTGCTGGCTGGCCGGGCGTGGCCAGAACTCGCTGACGCACGCCGGGGTCCGCGGTCGCTCGCGCGGACCGCGCTCGCTGGCGCGCCTGACCGCCGCGCCGCCCGTCCGTCGGATGACCACCGCACGGGGGGTCACCCGCCGTCGTTCAGCGGCCTCGATCGTCCGGTTGTCCACAGGAGGGCCGGGCGGGGCATCGGGCGACTGAGCGCGCCACTAGGCTCGTCGCCGTGCGCGTCCTCGTAATCGGATCCGGTGCCCGCGAACACGCCTTGTGTACGGCACTGGCCGCAGATCCGTCCGTCGAGCGTCTCGTCTGCGCCCCGGGCAACGCCGGGATCGCGGCGGTCGCCCAGATCGAGCCGGTCAAGCCCACCGACCCCTACGCGGTCGCGGCGCTGGCCCGGCAGGTCGACGCGGAGCTCGTCATCGTCGGGCCGGAGGCGCCGCTGATGGCCGGCGTCGCCGACATGGTGCGCGAAGAAGGCATCCCGGTGTTCGGCCCCGACGCCGCCGCCGCCCGCATCGAGGGCTCGAAGTCGTTCGCCAAGGCCGTGATGAGCGCCGCCCGCGTGCCCACCGCCGAATCACGCACCTGCGACGACGGGCCGCAGGTGGAGGCCGCGCTCGACCTATTCGGCGCGCCGTACGTCGTCAAGGCCGACGGGTTGGCCGCAGGCAAGGGTGTCGTCGTCACCGACGATCGCGCGGTCGCGCTGGCCCACGCGGCCGAGTGCGGTCGCGTCGTGATCGAGGAATACCTCGACGGCCCCGAGGTGTCGCTGTTCGTCGTCACCGACGGCAGCACCGCGGTGCCCCTCTTGCCGGCGCAGGACTTCAAGCGCCTCGGCGACGGCGACGCCGGCCCCAACACCGGTGGCATGGGGGCGTACACGCCGCTGAGCTGGCTGCCGAGCGGCTGCGTCGACGAGGTCATGCGCTCGGTCGTGCACCCCACGCTCAAGGACCTCGCGAGCCGCGGCACGCCGTTCGTCGGCGTGCTGTACGTCGGGTTGGCCATCACCTCCCGCGGTCCGCGGGTGATCGAGTTCAACGCGCGCTTCGGCGATCCGGAGACGCAGGTCGTGCTGGCGATGCTGGAGACGCCGCTGGCCGGTCTGCTGTACGCCGCCGCCACCGGTGCGCTCGCCGCCCACGCCCCGCTGCAGTGGCGGGAGGGTGCCGCGATCACTGTCGTCATGGCGTCCGCGGGCTATCCGGGCACCCCTCGCACCGGGGATGTCATCACCGGTGCCGATCAGGCCGGGGTGCTGCACGCGGCCACTGCCAGGAACGATGCGGGTGAGCTGGTCACCAGCGGCGGGCGCGTCTTGTCGGTGACCGCGGTGGGTGCTGATCTGGGGGAGGCCCGGGGGGCGGCGTACTCGAAGCTGGAGGGGATCCGCTTCGACGGCGCCCAGTTCCGTACCGATATCGCGGCCAAGGCCGAGGCCCAGGAGATCAAGGTCTGACCCCGCTGCCCAGGTCACACGTCCAGGGTTCTCGTTGCGGGCGTGGGTCGTTGCGGGCGTGGGTCGTTGCGGGCGTGGGTCGCTGCGGGCGTGGGTCGCCCGGCGTGGAGTTCTGCGGCGTGGAGTTCTGCGGCGTGGAGTTCTGCGGCGTGAAGTCCCGCGGCGTGGAGTGGAGTTCTGCGGCGAGGTCTGGCGCGCTGAGCCTGGCGGGCCGGCACACCCGCGTGCACAACGACGCCCGTCTGCGGTGATGCCCGTGCGTGGTGACGCCCGCCTGCGGCGCTCGTCAAGGCGGTCGCGGCGCTGGTAGCGAGCGAGCGAGGACGGCTGGTCCGTTCGGCTCCCGTGTGGCGGCGCCCTAGGGGCCCAGCACCCTCAACGGGGTGGCTAGCGCCTGTTCTATTTCGGCGGCGGCTCGGGCGAAGTCGGCCTCGCTGCCGCCTACGGGGTCCGCGATGTCCATCGCGTCGGGTGGGAGCGGGGCGAGCGATCCCCGGCGACTGCGGGCCAGGACGGGGAGCAGCTCCAGTCGCTCGGTGAGTCGGCGGCCGGGAAGGTCGGCCGCCGTGCACGAGTCGAGTAGCCACGCGAACTCACGCAACGTGTAGACGCGGTTCAGGGCCTCGGGCCAGAGGGCGGTGACCTGGTCACGATGTGTTCGCTCGGCGGCGAGAACCACGTTCACGCGGCGGATCATCGTCGGTGCCAGTTGGCGGGACGTGTGGCCCGCCGCCGAGACGCCCCGGCGGGCGAGTTCGGCGGCGGCCTCCGGCCAGATCGGCCGGCCGGGCGAGGCGTGCGTGCCGGCGCTGGTCACCGCGACCGCGTCGGCCACCGGGCCGAACCGGGCGAGCAGGCCCTCGCGCATCAGGCGTTCGGCGAACGGGGACCGGATCTGGTTCGCAGTGCAGACGAACAGAATCCCGCCCAAGCTGTCTCCACCTCGCTGTTCGTGGAACCTCGTTCCCGGCCTTGTCCGGTGGGTCCATGCTCGGCTGCGGCTCCGCTCAGCCGCCGCCAGGCCGCGTTGTCGGGCCTCCTGGATACAACAACGGTATCCAGGAGGCCCTCCGCCTTGCCTGACGACGCCTGAGCGGTGCCTCGCTGCGAGCGAGACCCACCGGACAAGGCCTAGCAGAAAGTCAGTCGGTAACGGATGCCGCCCAACTCCCGTCGCTGGCCACGGTGATCCGATAGGGCAGGTCAGTGCCGTTGTCGAAGTGCACCAGGCACTCGTAGGTGCCGACGCCGACCGGGTTCACCGCGCTCTCGATGCAGGTCGCGTCGACGACCGATCCGTCGGCCGAGGGGCTAGACACGAGTGCCTGCTCGAGTTCGGTGGTGGTCATGACCGTGGACTTGTAGTTCAAGTAGAGCGGAACGGTGATCGCGATGACGATGCCGAGCACGAGGGTCCAGACCGCGAAGCTCGCGACCAGCGCGCCGGCGAACACGCCCCAGTAGCGGCCGCCCGGTAGGCCCAGTGCGCGGGCGTCGCTGGAGCGGCGGGCGGCGGAGATGGCGCCGAAGATGCCGAACAGCAGGGTGAACGCCGCTACCGGCCAGGCTTTGGGGCCGGTGATGGCTGGGCCCCAGGCGGGAGCGGCGGCGTAGCCGTAGCCGTACCCCGGGGAGTCGAAGCTCGGGGGCGCGGAGTAGCCGGTGGGGATCGACGCCGAGCCCCGGCTCCACGCCTCCGCGCCCGCCATCGCGGGTACGCCGGCCGGGGAGACCGCGGGCGGAAGGGTGATCGCCGGGGACACCGGGATCTCCGATCCCGGTTCCACGTGGAACGGCGGGGGCGTGGACGGGGCGTCGGGGGACAGCCCGGAGTCGACGGCGGGCGTCGGCTCGGTACCGGGTGTGGTCATCGGCTCGGCTCTCCTGGGACGGACGGTGGCGGTGCACTCGTCGAGTCGGCCCCGGCCACCCCGGCGCCACCGGTTCCCGCCGACCACTCCCGTCCCGCACCGAAAACCCCAGCCGCCCGGCACCCGGCTCGAAAACCGTCAGAACCGAGCCCACCGAACCGATCCTTTCCTCATGCGGACGGTCGGCGGACAGCACCGCGGCGTGGCGGTCCTCGCCGCCACCGCGCTCGGCCTCGCCACGCTCACCGCCGGCGAACGAACCACGGCGAGGTTGGAGGAGTCCCTCTACGCCCCCGGCAGCCCGCTCACCGTGGCCGCGGCCGGCGCCAGCCCGCAGACCCAGCAGACGCTCGTCCGCACCCGTCCCCTCTACACTGCGCCGGGCAGCGCCGCCGCCGTCGCGCTCGCCAAGACCCCGCGCTCGCAGACCTCCACCCGCGCTCTGCTCACCAAGATCGCCGGGCAGCCGCAGGCGGTCTGGCTCGGCGACTGGCTCACCCCGGCCAAGGCCCGTTCCCAGGCGACGACCCTGGTCAAGGCGGCCAAGAAGGCCAACAAGCTGTTGCCGGTGGTGCTCTACAACATCCCGTTCCGCGACTGCCACGGCTACTCGGCCGGCGGCGCGAAGAGCGACACCGCGTACCGGGCCTGGATCGACCAGGTCGCGGCGGGGCTGGCCGGCGGCAGAGTCGTCGCGGTGCTCGAACCCGACGCGTTGCCGCACCTCGACTGCCTCACGACCACCAGGCAAGCGGCGCGGCTGGCGTTGCTGCGGTACGCGGTGACGCGGCTGACGAACACGTCCGGTGTCGCGGTCTACCTGGATGCGGGGCACAGCGCGTTCAAACCGGCCGAGACCATGGCCGCCCGGCTGGAACAGGCCGGGATCGATCGCGCGGCCGGGTTCGCGCTCAACGTCGCGAACTTCCGCGCCACGGCCGACGAGATCGCGTACGGACGGCAGGTCTCGGCGCTCGCGGACGACGCGCACTTCGTCGTCGACGTCAGCCGTAACGGCAACGGGCCGTGGACCGGTACGCAGAGCTGGTGCAACCCGCCGGGCCGGGCGCTGGGCGCGCGCCCGACCACGTCGACCCGCGATCCGCTGCTCGACGCGACGCTCTGGATCAAGACGATCGGGCTGTCCGACGGCGCCTGCCGCACCGGCGCCCCCAAGGCAGGCGTGTGGTGGCAGTCCTACGCGCTCGGCCTGGCGTCCCGCGCCCGCTGGTAGTCGGCCAGGCGCCGCCGCAGGAACGCGATTTCGGCGTCGTTGGGGGCCGAACCCAGAGCCGATTCGTAGGCGGCGACCGCCTCCGGGTGCCGGCCGAGCCGACGGAGCAGGTCGGCGCGTACCGCGTGGAACAGGTAGTAGTGCTCCAGCGGCAGCTCCTCGACCAGCGGGAGCGCGGCCGCCGGCCCGTCCAGTTCGGCGATCACCACCGCCCGGTTGAGCGCGACCACAGGCGTCGGCGTCATCGTCAGCAGCAGGTCGTAGAGCTGCCTGAGCTGGGTCCAGTCGGGTGGCGGTCCGTCGGTGTGGGCGGCGCTGATCGCGGCCTGCACCTGGTACGGCCCGGGCTGCCCGCGACGCAGGCACTGACGCACGAGCGCGCGCCCCTCGTCGACGAGCGGCCGGTCCCACCGCGAACGGTCCTGTTCGGTCAACGGCAGCAGCGACCCGTCGGGGGCGACGCGCGCTTCGCGTCGTGACTCGGCCAGCAGCATCAGCGCCAGCAGACCGCGCGCCTCGGGTTCGTCGGGCATCAGCTCGACCAGCAGCCGACCGAGCCGGATCGCTTCCGCGGCCAGGTCGGCCCGCGTCAACTGTCCCTCGTTGAAGACCAGGTAGACGACGGCGAGCACGTCGCGGAGCCGGTCGGGGAGGTCGGCGTCGCGCGGGACGCGGTACGGGATCCGGGCCGCCGCGATCTTCTTCTTCGCCCGGGTGATGCGTGCGGCCATCGTCGCTTCCGGCACCAGGAACGCCCGCGCGATCTCGGCGGTGGTGAGGCCACCGAGCAGCCGCAGGGTGAGCGCGACCCGCGCGGCGGGGGCGAGCGCCGGGTGACAGCAGGTGAAGACGAGCCGCAGCCGGTCGTCCTGCACGGGGCCCACCTCCTCCGGCGGATCGGTGTCCGACAACGCGAGCGCGGCGGCCTGACGTGCGTCCCGGGACTGCTCCCGGCGGGCACGGTCGATGGCCCGGTTGCGCGCGGTCGTGATGAGCCAGCCGGCCGGGCTCGGCGGCACCCCGTCGACCGGCCACCGCTGCACCGCGGCCGCGAACGCGTCCTGGACGCACTCCTCGGCGGTGTCGATGTCGCCGCAGACGCGGACCAACACCGACACCGCGCGCCCGTACTCGGCGCGGAAAATCGCCGAGAGGTCGTCGTCGTTCAGGATTTCGCCCAGTAGAACGGGCGGACTTCGATCGGGAGCCCGATCGCCAGCGTGGTGCGACGTCCCCAGCGCAGCGCCTCGTCCAGGTCGTCGCACTCGATGATCGTGAGACCGCCGAGGTACTCCTTGGCTTCGACGAACGGGCCGTCGGTGACCAGCACGTCGTCGTTGGCGAGCGTTCCGTCCGACCGCAGTCCGCCGGTGGCGCGCACCACGGTCGCGGTCTCCTGGGCCTCCAGGCCCCCGGAGAACAGCCAGACGCCGGCGTCCTTCATTTCCTGTTCGTTCTTCGCGACGCGCTCCATGATCGCCGCGAGGGCGTCCGGCTCGGGCGGGGTGCCCTGGGGCTGGTAGACGCTGAGCAAGTACTGCGGCATGGTGGCCTCCGATTCCGAGTAGATGCCCGCTATACGAACGAGCCCGCGACGAATCGACAGTCTCACCCGCACGCGATATATGTCGGTGATGAGCGCGCCGGACATCGAGACGCCGATCAGCGCACTGGCGCGGATCGACCACGTCGAAGCGATGGACCTGACCATCGTCGAACACGACCGCTTCCACGCTCAGCTCGACGCACTGGAGCCGGACGACTGGCACCGGGCGACGGACTGCGCCGGTTGGGACGTCCGTGCGGTGGCGGTGCACGTGCTCGGTTCGGCGCGCGCTCAAGCGTCGCCCCAGGAGATGCTGCGTCAGGTACGGGCCGGACGCCAAAGCGGTGCGAAGCGCTGGCGGGACCGGGCGAACGCGGCCCAGCTGGCCGAGGGCGCCGCGCTCACGCCGGCCGAGTTACCGGACGCGTGGGCGACGGAGTCCTACCGGGCGCTGCACGCCCGTCAGCGGATCCCGGGGCTCGTGCTGCGGCTGCCGCTGTTGCCGCTGGGTGAGCTCGGGTGGAAGCCGGTCGGCTACCTGTACGGCATCGGCTTCACGCGCAGCGTCTGGATGCACCGGATCGACATCGCCAGGGCCGTGGAGCAGGAGCCGCACCTGTCCCCGGAGCACGACGGGCGGATCGTGGCCGACCTGGTCGCCGAGTGGGCGACGACGCACTCCGAGCCGTTCACGCTGGTGCTGACCGGCCCGGCCGGTGGGAAGTTCACGCGGGACGACGGACCGGTGCTGGAGATCGACGCGGTCGAGTTCGTCCGCACGCTCTCCGGCCGCGCCGACGGTGACGGCCTACTTCGGCACCGCCTCCCGCTCGCGTGACATCGCCGCGTACGCACGGGAGATCCACCGGATCCGCGGTGGCATCCGCGACCACACCGCGCTCAACGTCCGCATGACGCGTTCGAACCGACGCTGGTCGCGCGCCGTCCAGGTGATGCCGAGCTTCTCCCGGACGACCGGCGGGAACACACCGTAGTTGAGCCACCGCAGCGGCGGCGCGATCAGCGGCCCGCCCAGGCGCCAGATCCACCGCGGCACCCCGGGGTAGGTCACGTCCCCGAAGTGGTCGAACAGCGCGAGCAGGCGGAGCGCGGCCGGCGTCGGCTCCAACACCGACGCGCACGTCCGGTCCCAGTATTCGCAGAACGCTGCGTAATCGGCGGGCACCGGGCGCATCGTGAGTCCGTACATCGCGTACCAGTCGACGCATTCGCGATAGAGCTGTTCTTTCTGATCCGGAGTCAGGGTCGTGCCGCCGATCTTGATGCCGAAGAAGATCGCGCGCACGAACGTGGCGTGGGCCCAGAAAAACGTGTCGGGGTCGAGCGCGTGATAGCGCCGGCCCTGGTCGTCGATTCCGCCGATCGGTTCGTGGTAGCGGCGGATCCGCTCCGCGGTGGCGTGCGCCTCCGGACCGTCGTACACGACGCCCAGGATCTGCGGCAGCGAACGGATCAGCCGGTCCCAGGGGTCGTCGTAGACGTCGGAGTGCTGCGTGACACCGGCACCGAGGGCCGGGTACATGTTCTGCAGGATGCCGTAGGCGGCGCCGTGCAGATACCCGAGCCGCGAGCCGAAGTGCTGCCAGATCAGCGAGTCGGGTCCGAACGGCTCCGGTAGCGCCATGGGGCCTCCGTGACTCGAGTGGCACGAATCAACTGCCGAAATGCCGTTCTTTAAAACAATCTAGTAGCAGGTTGAACTCCACATTCGGGTCCTGGTGCATTGGGCGACGCCGTTTACCGTTGATTAGCGACAGGAGCGGGCCCTGGTATCCGGTGGGGGAAGCCGATGCGGCTCATCGCAGGACGGTACGAATTGCAGAAAGAGCTGGGCGCCGGCGGTATGGGGGCCGTCTGGCTCGGCCGGGACCAGGTGCTGGGCCGGTCGGTGGCGATCAAGGAGATCCGCCTGGCCGCGACCGGCGCGACGAAGCTGACCGCGGCGGCCTTCCAGGAAGCGCGGGCCGCGGCCGCGCTCAACCACACCCACATCGTGCCGGTGTACGACGTGGTCGAGTACCGCAGCCGGCCGTGGATCGTGATGCTGGCCATCGAGGGCCCGACGCTCCAGCAGCGGGTGCAGAGCGACGGACCGCTCGGCCCCGACGCCGTGGCCCGGATCGGGGTGAGCCTCGCGTCGGCGCTCGATGCCGCGCACGAGCAGGGGATCGTCCACCGCGACGTGAAACCGTCAAACGTGATGCTCGCCCGCGACGACCACCCCTGGCTCGTCGACTTCGGCATCGCCCAGCCACGCAGCTGCGTGCCGGCCGACGAGGCGCCCGGCACCGTCGCGGACGACCTCGCGATCGTCTCCCGCGCGGCCAAGGGCAGTGCCGGTTACGCCGCTCCCGAGCAGGTGCGCGGCGATCCGCCCGAGCCGGGCGTCGACGTCTTCGGGCTCGGCGCGACGCTGTACTACGCGGTGGAGGGTGAGCACGCGTTCAGCGGCGACGACGCGTGGGCCACGCTGATGGCCCCGCAGTTCGAGTCGCCCCGCCGGCCGCGGAAGGCCGGCTCGCTGGGGACGATCCTGCTGCGGATGATGGCGCGGCACCCGGCCGACCGCCCGACGCTCGCGGAGGTCCAGTCCGCGCTGCGCCTACCGCCGCGGCGAACCTGCTTCCCCCGCCGTGCTCACTCCGGCGCGGCGCCGCTCGGAGTCACGGTCGCCACCAGCGCCCGGTGATCACCGACCGGCAGGATCTGCGTGCGCAGTGACTCCACGGTGAAGCCCTGGGTGATCACGTAGTCGATGGTGCGGTCGGGGTGGCGCAGCGGGAACGTCTCGAGCCCCGCGGTGGCGCTCCAGCCCGCCGCCTCCACGGCCGGCACCACGACCGACGGCGGCAGGTTCAGGTCGCCCATCAGCAGGTGCGGGCCCGGGCGGCGACGCAGGACGTCGATCACGGCCGCGAGCTGGATCTCGGCCAACGCCGGCCGGAAGTCCAGGTGGGTGACGCCGACCGAGAACGTCTCGCCGGCCGCGTGCACGTGCGCCAGGATCGCGACGCGCTGCTCGGCGCCCTCGTAGCGCGACGTCTGCGGTAGCAGCACGACTTCCCGGTCACCCAGGTCACCGTCGACGAGCAGCGCGTTGCCGTACTCGCCGCCCTCCATCTCCATCGCGGCGCCGAAGCACGACTGCATGCCGGTCTCCTCGGCGGCGAGCGCGGTGAGGTCGGTGCCGCCCGAGCGGGTCGTGCACCGGTCCACCTCCTGCAGCGCGACCACCGAGGCACCGAGCTCGGCGCAGGCCTTGCCGAGCAGACCGGGCTCGACGGTGCCCGCCTCGGTACGCCCGTGCTGGATGTTGAACGTCGCCACGACCACGGAAGCCATACCGTGCGCTTACCCCGTAGGTGGGCGACACATGTTTGGGAGCCGGAACGGGTAGCGAAGCGTCAACCCCTTGCATCAGGAGAGGACGCGATGGCTCTGCCCTACCCCACGCTCCCCGGTGACGTCGACCGGGCGGTCGCCGACGACCTCGCGGTGGTGCTCCGCCTGCTCGAGCACCTCGAGAACGTCACCGGTGACCGTCGGACGCTCGCCGACCAACTGGTGCACCGCTACTCGTCGCTCTCGGCGGGGCTGGAGCAGGTCGTGTTCCCGGCGTTCAAGGAACACGCCGCGGTCGACGACGCGATGAGCGCCCAGCACTCGGCCAAGGAGCGTCTGGCCGTGATCGAGGCCGCCGAGCCGGGTGAGGCCGAGTTCGAGCAGGCGTTGCTGCGTCTCATCGAAGGCACCCGCTTGCACGCCGCCGAGATCGAGGGTGATCTGCTCCCGGCGCTGCGCGCGTCCGGTGCGAACCTGCGTGCGCTCGGCGACGAGTACCTCGCGGCCCGCCGCCGGGCCCCCAGCCACGCGCACCCCGACGCACCGGTGTCGCCGGGGGCGTCGAAGATCGTCGCGGCGGTCACGTCGGTGATCGACGGGCTGCTCGACCGGTCGTCCGGCCGGGTGGACCGGCTGGCCACCGACGCGTCCGGCCTGCTCGACCAGGACGCCCAGCGGGTGGTGGACGCGTTCGCCGGGCTCCAGCCGCGCCCGCTCGACACGCTCACGCCGGACGAGGCCCGCGAGCAGCCCACGTTCCGCAACGTCGTCTCGGTGGCCGCGCCCGATCCGGTCGAGCGGCGGACGATCGCCGGCGTACCGACGGTGCTGTTCCGGCCGGCCGGGGTGGAGACCGTGCTGCCGGTCGTCGTGTTCGCCCACGGCGGCGGTGGGGTGGTGGGAACGGCGGCGAACACGTCCGCGCAGGCGCTCTGCGATCAACTGGACTGCCTGGTCGTCAGCGTCGACTACCGGCTCGCTCCGGAGCACCCGTTCCCGGCCGGGCACGACGACGTCCGCGCGGTGCTGGAGTGGGTGCTGGCCAGCGCGGGCGAGATCGACGGCGACCCGGCGCGCGTGGTCGCGGCCGGGGAGTCCATGGGCGCGAACCTCGCCGCTTCGGCCGCCGCCGGTCTGGGGCTGGCGGCTCAGCTGCTGATCACGCCCCTGACCACCGCCACCCAGAACACCCCGTCGATGGACGACTCGGCCGACGCGGCGCTGCTGGACCGGCCCACGCTGGACTGGTTCCTGACGCACTTCTTCGCCGACCCCGCCGACGCGCTGGACCCGCGGTTCGCGCTGCTGGAGGCACCGGCGGAGATGCTCGCCGCGATGCCGCCGACGCACGTCGTCACGGCCGAGCGGGACCCGCTGCGCGACCAGGGCGAGTTGTTCGCGGCGCGGCTGGCCGAGGCCGGTGTGCCGACGACGCTGAGCCGCTACACCGGCGTCCCGCACGCGTTCTTCGGCCTCGGCGCCGACGTGCAGGCCTCGGTGCAGGCACAGCTGGACGCCGCCGGCGTGCTACGCCCGTACCTGGGCGCGTAGCCGCAGCACCTCGGCGCGGGCATGCTCCACCCGGGGCGTGTCCGCGCCGCGCGCGCCGGCGATCTCGTGGGCGAGGTCCCCGGCCGCTTCGACGAGATGCCGCGCCCCCCGCACCTGCTTGCGGTAGCGCTTCCGGTCCTTCCGCAGGCCGCTGACCGCGGTGAGCAGTTCCGCGTCGACGACCCCGGACTCGACCTCGGGCCCGAGCAGGTCCCGCGTCCAGCCGCGTTCGGTGCGTGCCGCGCGACGCAGGACGTAGAACAGCGCGGCCAGTTCGATCGGCACCAGCACCAGCCACGGCAGCACGGTCGCGACGACCGGGTTGCCGAACGACAGGCCGCCCGCGTCGTCCCAGCTGAAGTGGAAGAACATCGCGACCAGGCAGGTCAGCACACCGCGGACGACGTTCCGGTCGCCGGGCGTGCGGCCGAGTACCCACATCACGCCGGCGCAGAAGATCGCGCTGAACAACGTGTGCGAGACGATGCCCGCCGCGCCCCGGATCGCCAGGATCTGCAGCGTCGAGCCCAACTGGTCCGTGCCGAACGTCGCCTGGGCGTTGTTGTAGACGTAGAGGACGTCCTCGAAGACCTGGAACCCGAGGCCGATGTAGGCACCGATGATGAACCCGTCGTAGGCGCTGCGCACCAGCCGGGGTGCGAGGCCGATGATCAGGATCAGACCGAGTGCCTTGCCCCACTCCTCGTTGATCGGCGCGGTCAGCCCGGCGCCCCAGTCGCCGGCGCCATCGGGGCCGAGCAGCTTCGACCAGACCTCCAGGAGCGCGCCGTTGGCCGGGAGCGCGATCCAGAACGGCGCCGCGATGCCGCCCCAGAGGAACGCGGTCAGCAGCAGGCCGGCGGGTTGGGCGGTGTACCGGTTGTGGTGACGCAACAGCAGCAGCCACGGCACCAGGTAGCCGCCGAACAACACGATTCCGCTGGTGAGCGCCAGACCGTACGGACCGAACGCCGGGCCGAAGAACTTCACCATCGTGACGGCACCGGCACCGAGCCCGAACAGGTACACCCAGAACACCGGGTTGTGCGGCTGGAGGAACCGGTAGGGCACCCCCCAGCCGGACTGGTCGATGGCGCTGAGCTGGGCGTCCTTGGCCGTCATGCCCGCTCCTCCGGCGTGATGCTGCGCAGGAACGCGCCGATCTCGTCCTGGTACTGCTCGAACTCGCCGGGCGCCGCGGCCACCTCGACGAGCAGCGCGGGCGCGGTGTCGGCGGCGGCACCGGCGGCCAGCTTGAAGGCCGCGTCGAGCCCTTCGCCGCGCGGCCCGCTCTCGGTCTCGACGACGCCGACCAGGCCGGCGTCGGTGGTGAACGACGCCCGCGGACCGGTGACGGCCGGGGAGCGTTCCTCGACGCGGCGCACCTGGTCGAGGAACGCGGTCGCGGAACCGGTGAACGCGGCGCCCTGCAGGTGGATCGTCGCTCCGCCCTTGACCAGCGTGACGTCCGCGCTGCCGGAGCCGTCGCCGACCAGCGTGCCGTCCTCGAGCTGCCACCCGACCGGCGGAACGGCGGTGGCGCCGTCGCCCAGCGCGAGCACGTCACCGGCCTTCGTGGGGTTGTCCCAGGGAATCAGTGCGTTGAGGCCCTGGAACCCGTAGATGAGCACCAGGCCCACCACGAGGACGAACAGGGCGGGACGGAGCTGCCGGCGATCGAGGCCCAGGAACCGGTGCTCGACCGGGACCCAGCCGTCGGGCTGACTCGTGTTCACGAGTCAGTGATGGTACTGGTGAACCACGGCGTGACCACGGCCTCGACCGATCATCCACCGGTTGACCGGTGTGGTCACCACGAACGCGATGAGCAGTGAGACCGCCAGCGAGCCCCAGAACAGCACGCTGCCGAGCCCGGCGTCCATCGCACCGGGCACCGCCAGCACCACACCGTTGTCGACGACCTCCATCACCGCGATCGAGACCGTGTCGGCCGCGAGCGCGACGCTCAGCGCCTGCCGGAACGTCACCCCGGCCGCGAGGACGCCGCGCATCGTCAGCGCGTACCCGAAGACGAACGCCAGCGCGATCGACAGCACGACCGTGGCCGCGTTGTGCCAGCCCAGCGACGTGCCGATGACCATGCCGAGCACCTCGCCGATCGCGCACCCGGTGAGGCAGTGCAGTGTGGCCTGTAAGGCGGGCCGCCAGCCGGTGGTGTCCATGGCATCGAATATACCCCCTGGGGGTAGGTTCAGCCGGTCATGATCCCCACCGGGAGATAGGCACCGACGACCCAGTTCGGAGCGTCGACGACTTCGGTGACCTTGAGGTCGACGGCGACACTGCAGAGCAGATACGCGTCCACCGGGCCCAGCCCGTACTCGCGCCCGAGGTGGTCGATCATCGCCCTGACCGCGTCCTGCGCGGCGGCCATGAGGTCGGGGCCGACACCGGTCGTCGCGTACCAGCCGGCGTCCTCGAGCCCGGCGCGCAACGGCCCCGGTGTCCGCAGCTGGGGGCCGGAGATGGTGCGACCTTTGTGCAGGCGCAGGCGGACCTCGCCGTGGGCCGACGCCTCGATGGCGCTGACGCAGACCTCGCCGTCACCCTGGGCGGCGTGCGAGTCGGCCAGTGCGAGCCGCGCACCCGGCGTCTGCACGGGCAGGTAGAGCTTCGAGCCGGCGACCAGGTCGCGGCAGTCGAGGTTGCCGCCGAAGTGGCCGGGCGGCAGGACCGGCTGCGGCTCCACGACGTCCGGGCAGACGCCCATGACGCCGAGGAACGGCCGGATCGGGATCCGGGCGGCCCCCTTGAAGTCGGCGTGGCGGCCCGACGACAGGTCCCAGCGGTGGAACGCGGACTCCGGGAAGTCGGCGGCGAGCAGGCCGAGCCCGGGCACGATCGCCGTCCAGCCCCAGTCGATTGGGGTAACGTCGAGAACTTCGATCTCGAGGACGTCGCCGGGTTCGGCATCGGCGACGAGGATCGGACCCGCCATCGGGTAGACCGCGTCCCAGTCGAGGTCGGGCACCGAGTCCCCGGTGTTCAGCGCGTCGAACTGACCGCCGAGGGCTTCCTGGATGAAGAACCGCACCGAGTCCCCGTCGGCGACGGTGATGGCGGGCTCGTGCGTGGTGGACCAGAGTCGGTGCGGTGGGCCGGTGAGTTCATGGATGGCCATACGCGATTCCCGGAGTCAGCAGGTCATCAGATGACTGGAGAGTGTCCGCGCCGCCGTCCGCTGCTGTCAATGGTCCTAGGCTGACGCCGTGGACAGTGGATCTCCGGACCGTCGGGCCGAAATCGTCCGCGCGGCGCTCGATCTGCTGGACGAGTCGGGCCTCGACGCGGTGACGTTGCGGGCGGTCGCCGCGCGGATCGGTGTCCGGCTGAACACGGTGTCCTGGCACGTGAAGACCAAGGCCGGCCTGCGTGATCTGCTGGCCGACGCCGTCGTCGGCGAGATCCGGCTCGACCGCTTGCCGTCGGCGGGTGGCGAGCGGGCCCGCGAGTTGCTGCGTCGTTATCGCCGGACCCTGCTCGCGCACCGGGACGGCGGTCGAGTCGTCGCCGGGACGTTCCCGGCCGAGCCGGGCACGTTCGCGTTCGGTGAGGCGCTCGCGGCCGCGATCCTCGACGCCGGGTTCGACGAGCGCGCGGCCGGGTGGACGTGTTGGACGCTGATCTACTTCACTCTCGGGCTCGTCCAGGAAGAGCAGCAGTCACCGGACGAGCACCTGGCGGTGAAGCTCGATGTCGGCGGCCACCCCGCGTTGACGCGGATCCGGCCCTACCTGGCCGCGAACGACTTCGACGAGCGCTTCGAATTCGGACTAGAGCGCATCCTCGCGCGCTGAACCGAGGCTTGACAGCACTTCAACTTGTCTGATGACCTGATGGCTCTCCCGACCTCGGAGTTCGCCATGGTTGTTCAGCGAATCAACCCGCCAACGTTGGCCCCGCCCGTAATGAACCTCTACTCCCACGTCGCGGTGTCACCGCCGGGGGCCAGGCTGGTGACGATCGCCGGGCAAGTGGCTCTCGACGCCACCGGTGCGCTCGTCGGCGCCGGCGACTACGGGCTGCAGGCCGAGCAGGCCTTCCGGAACTTCCGCCTCGCGTTGACGGCCGCCGGCGCCGCACCGGCCGACCTCGTGAAGTACACGATCCACGTGGTGGACTCCTCACCGGCGCTGATCGAGCCGGTGTTCGGCGCCGGCCGGCGCGTCTTCGGTGACGATTGGCCGCTGGTGCCGAGTACGTGGCTCGGTGTCGCCGCGCTCGGCCTGCCGGAGTGGCTGATCGAGATCGACGGCCTCGCGGCCGTCTCCGGCCCGTGAGGTCAGCCTTCCCGCGCGAACAGCGCGACGGTCTCGTCCAGGTGGGCGGCGGTGGCCGCGACCGCCGCGTCGGCGTTGCCGGCCACGATCGCGTCGAGCAGCACCTCGTGCCGATCGTTCGCCTGCTGCGGAACCACGATGTCGGCGACGACGCCCAGCGCACCCTCCAACGGCGGACGCAGCGCCCCGTACATCTCGACCAGCACCGAGTTACCGGTGGCCTCGGCCGCGACCTGGTGAAACATCGAGTCGGCCGTGATGAAGGCCGGAATGTCGCCGGCGTCGGCATGCCGGCGGCAGTCCGCCAGCGCGCTCCGCAGCCGCTCGACGTGCTGGCTGGTTCGCCGGACGGCGGCCAGCTGGGCGATCAACACCTCGAGCGCCCGGCGCACCTCGAAGACCTCCACCACCCGTGCGGCGGCGAAACGCGCCGGGAGGCCGGGGTCCTGCGCGACGAACGTGCCGCGGCCCTGCCGGGTCTCCAGCAGGCCGGTGTGCGAGAGCGCGCGGATCGCCTCGCGCAGGGTGGAGCGCCCCACGCCGAGCCGTTCGGCGAGCTGGGGCTCGCTCGGCAACCGGTCGCCGACCGTGAGGCCCTCGTGCTCGACGAGTTCGCGGAGGCTCGCGATCACCTGATCGACGAGGAGTCGGCGCGTGGGCATCGCGATCTGCCGCCGGTCCTCGGTCACGCCGCAAGGTTACGACAGCGTTGCCCCACCGACCGCCGAGGAGATCCGAGATGACCACCTACGTCCTCGTCCACGGTTCCTGGTCGGGCGGCTGGAGCTGGGAACACGTCCGGCCGCTCCTCGAGGCCGCCGGCCACCGCGTGCTCGCGCCCAGCCTCACCGGCCTGGCCGATCGCGGCCACCTGGCCGGGCCCGACATCGGGCTCTCCACCCACATCGCCGACATCACGAGGCTGCTGCAGTGGGAAGACCTCGACGACGTCGTCCTGGTCGGCCACAGCTACGGCGGCATGGTCGTCACCGGTGTCGCCGGCACGGTCCCGGAGCGGCTCGCGCACCTGGTCTACCTGGACGCGTTCCGTCCCGAGGCCGGGCAGTCGGCGTTCGACGTGCTCCCGGTGCTCGAAGGGCTGTTCGGCGAGCCACCGCCGGAACACCCGTGGGGTTGGCCGATGATCGACGTCGGCGTGCTGGGCATCACCGATCCGGGTGAGGTCGCGGCCCTGACCGACCGGGCGACCCCCATGCCGGTGCTGACCCACCGCGAGAAGCTCCCGGCCTCGCGGCACACGGTACCGACCACGTACGTGCAAGGCGCGGCTTCGCCCCTGTTCGACGCGACCGCCGCTGCCGCCGCCGCGGCCGGCGCCACGGTCCTCACCTGGTCCGACGCCGGGCACGCGCTACCGCTCCAGTTCCCCGAACGGGTGGCGGGCGTGCTGCTGGGGCTGGCGTCATGAGCTGGCAGGGCACGCTGCTGGCCATTCACACCGCCGAGCTGGCTTCGGTGGAGATGACCGAGCGCTCCGAGGCGCGGCTGGTGGCCGGCGTCGGCATCGAAGGCGACCGCTACGCCACCGGGCGCGGGCACTACTCGTACCTGCCGCACGAAGACCGGCAGGTCACCCTCATCGAGCAGGAGACGCTCGACGCGCTGGCGCGGGACCACCAGCTGACGTTGCGTCCGGAGGAGACCCGCCGGAACCTGCTGACCCGGGGCGTCCCGCTCAACCATCTGGTCGGAACGCGGTTCCGGGTCGGTGAGGTGGTGCTCTACGCCGGTCGGCTCAACGTCCCGTGCACCTATCTGGAGGACCTGCTCGACCGGCCGGTGTTCACACCGCTGATCAACCGGTCGGGCCTGAACTGCCGGATCGTCACCGGTGGCGTCATCCGCCCCGGTGACGTCGTCGAACCGGTCTGACGATGGCGCCGAAACTGCTGATCAAGGTGCGTCTGGCTGGTGTCAGGGACGAAGCGGAGGGCATCCGCTCGTTGACGTTCGTGCCGGTGACCAGGCCCGAACTGCCGCCGTGGCGCGGAGGCGCCCACGTCATCCTGCGGTTGCCCGACGGCGTCCGGCGCAGCTATTCGCTCTGCGGCGACCCGTCGAACCGCGGTGCGTATCGCGTGGGGGTGCAGCGGGAACCCGGCGGTCGTGGCGGCTCGGAGTACCTGCACACCGCCGCCCGGGTCGGCGACGAGTTCTACCTGACCCATCCGCAGGACGACTTCGCGCTCGCCGCCGCCGCGTCGCGGCACGTCCTGATCGCGGGCGGGATCGGGATCACGCCGATCCTCGGCATGCTCCGCGACCGTCCGCCGGGGTCGCGCGTCGAAGTGCACTACTGCGTTGCGACGCGGAGCCGTGCGGCCTTCCTGGCCGAGGTCGAGGACCTCGCGGATGCGGTCACCCTCTACCCCTCGGACGAAGGACGGCGGCTCGACGTGGCGGGCCTGCTCGCCGAGCACACGCCCGGTGAGCACGTGTACTGCTGCGGGCCGCCGTCGCTCGGCGACGCGGTCGAAGCCGCGGCCGCGGGGTGGCCCGACGGCACCGTCCACCGGGAGCGTTTCGTCGGCGCGGTGTCGGACCGCGGTGCCCCCTTCGACGTCGAGCTCGTCGCGAGCCGCAAGACGCTCCACGTCCCGGCGGATCGAACGCTGCTCGAGGTGCTGCGCGAGGCCGGGGTCACCGTCGACAGCTCCTGCGAGGGCGGGCTCTGCCGCTCCTGCCGTGTCGGTGTCGTCGCCGGCACGCCCGTCCACCGCGATCTGGTGCTCTCGGCGTCCCAGCGCGAGTCGTCGATGCTCGCGTGCGTGTCCCGCGGGGACGGGGTGCTGCGCCTCCTGTTGTGACTCTCTTGGTCACTGACCTAGACTCTTGGTCAGTGACCAAGAGGAGGCGGCATGGATGCTCAGGTGGCGATCGTCGGCGCGGGTCCGGTCGGGCTGTGGCTCGCCGCTGAACTACGGCTGGCCGGCGTGTCGGTGACCGTGTTCGAGACCCGGCTCGAGCCCGACCCGCACTCCAAGGCGTTGACGATCCATCCGCGGACGATCGAGATCCTCGCGTGCCGCGGGTTGGCCGAGCCGCTGCTGGCGGAAGGCGTGCGGATTCCGAGCGGCCACTTCGCGGTGCTCGACGAGCGGCTCGACTTCAGCGTGCTGGACACGCCCTATCCGTTCACGCTGGCCGTGCCGCAGGCGCGCACCGAGGAACTACTCGAGCAGCACGCCCGTGCGGCCGGTGCGGACATCCGCCGCGGTCGCCGCGTCACGGCCGTCCGGGCCGGGACAGGCTCGGTCGAGGTGACCACCGAGGACGGGACCACGCTGGAGGCCGCGTGGCTGGTCGGTTGTGACGGCGTTCGCAGCCTCGTGCGGGAGTCGGTCGGCATTCCGTACGTCGGGACGCCGTCGACCGTGTTCGGTTGGCTGGCGGACGTCACGCTCGCGGAGCCTCCGGAGACGCCGATCTTCAGCTACTACACCGAGCACGGCCAGGTGATGGGCGTCCCGCTCCCGGGCGGCATCCACCGGCTGGTGGGCATCGACGCCGGTGACACCGGTGCCGAGCTCACCCTCGACGACGTGCGGGCCCGGGTGACCGCGGTGGCCGGCACCGACTGGGGTCTCCACACGCCGGTCTGGCTGTCGAAATTCGGCAACGCGGCCCGCCAGGCCGAGCGCTACCGCACAGGACGCGTGCTGCTGGCCGGTGACGCCGCCCACCAGCACATGCCCGCGGGTGGCGTCGGGATGAACGTCGGCATCCAGGACGCGGCCAACCTCGGCTGGAAGCTCGCGGCCGTCGTGCAGGGCCGTGCCGGTGACGAACTCCTCGACAGCTATCACGACGAGCGGCACCCGGTCGGGCGGGACCTGCTCCGCAGCACTCAGGCGCAGACCGCCCTGATGAGCAACTTCTCCCCGGCCGGTCGGGAACTGCGCGCTCTGCTGGGCGAACTGATCGGGGAGCAGCCGCAACTGGCGCGCAGCCTCGCCGAGCGGCTGTCCGGGCTGGCCGTCCGCTATCCGGCTCCGGTCGGCGCGCACCCGCTCGTCGGCACGAGGGCGTCGGACCGGCCGCTCCGGGACGGCGGCTCGCTGTTCACCGCGCTCCGCTCGGGACGTCCGGTTCTGGTCGACGTCGGCGGTGAATCCGCGCTCGTGCGTCCCGACGGCTACGTGGCGTGGGTCGGCGCGAGCACCGAACGTCCGGCCGTCCCGTGGTTCGCCGCCGAAGCGGGGTGAGCGATCGGGTGATCAACTGAGAAGCTGTCCCGTATGGCGGACGTGACGACGATCGAGGTGCCGGACGTGCTCGCCGCGTACGTGGCGGCGGGGCGGGCGCCGGGCGCGCTCGCGGTGGTGAGCCGCGGAGACGACGTGACCGTCGAGGTGGCCGGGACGGCGGACGTCGAAGGTCGGACCCCGCTGCGTCGCGACACGATCTTCCGGATCGGCGCGATGACCGTGCCGATCGTCGCCGTGGCCGCGTTGATGCTGGCCGAGGAGGACCGGCTCGGTCTCGACGAGCCGGTCGATCTCTGGCTGCCCGAGCTCGCCTCCCGGCGGGTGCTGCGTTCGTTCACCGCCGAACTCGACGACACCGAGCCGGCGACGACACCGATCACGCTGCGGCACCTGTTGACCAACACCTGGGGCTTCGGCCTGTTCTTCGGAGCGGGTGACGCGCCGCTGCGCCGGGCGGCCAACGAGCTCCGGGTCATGAACGGCCCGCCGATCCCCGAACACTCCGACAGCCCCGACGAGTGGCTCCGGCGGCTCGGTGAGCTCCCGCTCGTGCACCACCCCGGCGAGGGCTGGATGTACAGCATCGGGGCGGACGTGCTGGGGATTCTGCTGTCCCGGGCGTCCGGACAGACGTTGGAAGTGTTGTTGCAGGAGCGGGTGTTCGATCCGCTCGGGATGGTGGACACCGGCTTCGCCGTCCCGGCGGAGAAGCTCGACCGGGTGCCGCCCGCGTACACGCAGGATCCGCGGGGCGGCCAGCTGGACGTCTACGACCCGGCGTCGTGGGGGAGCGAGTGGCGGGAGCGGCCGACCTACCCGTCCGCCGCCGGCGGGCTCGTCTCCACGGCCGACGACCTGCTGGCGTTCGCGCGGCTGCTGCTGCGTGGTGGGCGCGCGGGCGGCGACTGGCTGCTGACCCGCCAGTCGGTGGCCGCGATGACGACCGACCAGCTGTCGCCGGCGGCCCGGGCCAACGCCCGCTTCTTCCCGGACTTCTTCTCCGACCACGGCTGGGGCTTCGGGCTGGCGGTGACCCCGTCCGGACGGTTCGGCTGGGACGGCGGGCTGGGCACGTCGTGCTGGGCCGACCCGGCGTCGGAAACGATCGGGATCCTGCTGACGCAGCGGTCGGGCATGCCGGTCCAGTCGAGCCTGTACCGGGATTTCTGGGCGGCGCTCGATCGCTGACTCGCCGCGCGTTACTCCGCTGCTCAGCGTATTTTCATTCCGGTGAGCGAACTCTCGTCCGTACTGCGGCTGGACGCCCTGGGACGGACCGGGTTGGACGCCGCCGCCGACGCGATGTTCGACCGGTTCGCCGAGATGGTCCGCACCGTGCTCGACGTTCCGGTCGCGCTGGTTTCGCTGGTCACCGACGAGCGGCAGATCTTCCCGGGAGCCTGCGGGCTCGGCGACCCGTGGGCGCAGCAGCGCGAGACGCCGTTGAGCCACTCGTTCTGCCAGCACGTGGTCGCGAGCGCTTCGCCGCTCGTCGTGGTCGACGCGCGCAACGACCAGCGGGTGCACGACAACCTCGCCATCACCGATCTGGGCGTCGTCGGGTACGCGGGGATGCCGCTCACCGACGCCGACGGCCAGGTGCTCGGGTCGCTCTGCGCGATCGACCACGTGCCTCGCGACTGGACCGAACGGGAACTGTCGCTGCTCAAGGACCTGGCCGCGGCGTGCTCGGACAGTCTCCGGCTGCGGATCGCGTCGCACGACGTCGCCGCGTCGTTCGCGCGGAGCCGGCTGCTGCTGAGCGCCGCGTCCGCGCTGGCCGCCACGACGACGCTCGACGACGTCGTGGCGACGGTGCACGAGCTGGTCACGACGATGCTCGACCCCGCGTACGTGGGGATCTCCGAACTCGCGCCCGGGCGTGAGGTGGTGCTGGCGTCGGGCCAGTACCTGCCGACGCACCTGGGCGAGCGGTGGTCGCGCTATAGCGAGGACGTCCGGACGCCGTCGGCGCTGGCGGCGGGCACCGGTGAGGTGGTGCTGCTGCCCGACCTCGCCGCGGTGGCGGCACGCACCCCGGACGCCCTGTCGACGTTCGAGGAGCTCGGCTGGCAGGCGGCGGCGAGCTGGCCCCTGCCGGGTCCGCGCGGCCCGCTCGGCTCACTGACGTTCGTCTGGAAAAAGCCGTTCGCTCCGGACGCCGATCAGCAGGCGATGCTGGGCGCGCTCGCCGGCTACGTGGCGCACGCCGTGACCAGGGCCGGCGTGCTCGACGACCGGCGAACGGCGGCCGCGACGATGCAGAAAGCGCTGCTCACGCCGCTCCCACGGTGCGAGCCGCTACGCATGGCCGCGCGCTACGCCCCGGCACACCACGAGAACCACGTCGGCGGCGACTGGTACGACGCGATCGCCTTCGACGGTGGGCGGCTCGCGCTGGTCATCGGGGACGTCGTCGGGCACAGCGTGGAGGCGGCCGCGACGATGAGCCAGTACCGCAGCACGTTGCGGACGCTGATCGTCGACCGGCAGGAATCACCGTCGTGGGTGCTGCGCCGGCTCGAGCGCACCGGAATGGCGCTGGGCACGTCCGGTCTGGCGACCGTCCTGCTCGGGTACCTGGATCCGGTGCCGGCCGGCGGGTACCAGTTGACCTGGTCGAACGCCGGGCATCCGCCGCCGACGCTCGTTTCGTCCGGTGCGGCGCGACTGCTGCCCGGAACGGATCCGCTGATCGGGCTGGGCCGGGATCTGTCCCGGCGGGACCACTCGGTGACGCTGCCGCCGGGGTCGCGGCTGCTGCTGCACACCGACGGGTTGGTGGAGAGCCGGCGGATGCCGGTGGATCTGGGGTTGGAGCGGCTGGGGGAGTTCCTGGGTTCCCACTCCGACACGCCGCTGGAGCCGCTGGCCGACCTGCTGATCGAGACGGCGGTCGCCCAGGGGCACGACGACGTCGCCCTCCTGCTGCTCGCTACGCCCGATACATAGCTGACTTGTTCTGTCAGTGGGGAGGTGCAGGATGGCGGGCATGACTGGAGTGGGACGTCTGGAAGTAATCGCCTTCGACGCGCCTGACATCGGGAAGCTCGCGTCGTTCTACGAAGAACTCGCCGGCTGGCGGGTCGCCCGCACCGATTCCGACTGGATCGCGATGCGGACTCCCGAGGACAAGGAGGTCGCCTTTCAGCTGGCGCCCGATCACGTGCCGCCGCAGTGGCCCGGGCAGGAGCGTCCGCAGCAGTTCCACCTCGATCTGCTGGTCGACGGGTACCAGGAGGCCGCGAAGCGCGCGGTCGAACTCGGCGCGACGCACCTGAGCGACGGCGCCACCTGGATCACGCTCGCCGACCCGGCCGGGCACCCGTTCGACATCTGTCAGCGTGACGGGGTCGGGCCCGCGATGGATCTCTACGCGGTGACGATCGACGCGCCCGACGCGTCCGCGCTGGCCGGCTTCTACGCCGCGGTCACCGGCATGGAGGTCACCTACGACGGTGAGTACGGCGCGCAGATCACCGGCCCCGGGCACCGTGGCGTCGAGTACAACGTCATGTTCCAGCCGGTCGGTGACTTCGCGCCGCCGCAGTGGCCCGATCCGCAGCATCCCCAGCAGGCCCACCTCGACATCGCGGTGGAGAACCTGGCCGACGCCGAGGCCCGCGTCGTGGAACTGGGGGCGAAGCTGGTGAACCGCGACGCCAACGGCTTCGCCGTGTTCACCGACCCGGTCGGGCACCCGTTCTGCCTGACGGTGCCGTGATGGTCGAGCCGCCGGTCGCGGGTACGGAAGCCGAGACCTGGCTCGGTTCGCTCGACCGGCAGCGGGCCACGTTCGCCTGGAAGTGCAGCGGTCTCGACGCGGCCGGTCTGAACTCCACCGTCGGTGCGTCCACGATGACGCTCGGCGGGTTGCTCAAGCACCTCGCGCTGGTGGAGGACCAGTACTTCACCGTGCGGTTGCGTGGCGGCGACTATCCCGCGGTGTGGGAGTCCTACGACGGTGACGGCTGGGAGTGGAGCTCGGCGGCCGACGACTCCCCGGAGGAACTGCGTGCGCTCTGGGACGGAGCGGTCGCCCGGTCCCGCGCGGCGGTCGCCGCCGCGTTGGAGGAAGGCGGCGTCGACCAGCTGACCAGATGGAAGTCCGAGAGCGGGGTGCAGCCGAGCCTGCGCCGCGTCCTCGCCGACGTGCTCGAGGAGTACGCACGCCACGTCGGGCACGCCGACCTGATCCGCGAGGGCGTCGACGGTCTGGTCGGCGAAGACCCGCCTAGTACGTGACCAGTGCGCCCCCGATGGCCGTGCGGCCGTCGGGGGCGCCGACGAACTCGATTGTCGTGCCCTTCCGGACGTGCTCGCCGATCGTGGTCGCGATGGCGTCGGTGACGCCGGTGGCGAGCCGGCCGAGGATCTCCGGGCCGTCCGGCCGGCTGAACACGCCGTCGCGGATACCGAACATCACGCGCGGAGCCGGGTTCACCGCCGGTTTCCCGCCGACGCCCCAGCGGCCCGGCGGGACACCGATCAGCTGCACCACCACGTGCTCTCGGGCCCAGTCACCGTAAACGGCGACGATAGCGTCGGTGATCGTGGCGATGAGGTCGGCCTCCCGGCCGTCCAGGTCGCGGTCGAGCGTGTGGACGAGGAGGTGCGGCACGTCGACTCTCCTTTGAGAACAAATTAGCTTTGATTACAAAGGTATTGAGGAGGCAGGGCAGTGTCAACGGATGACGCCGTCCGGGAACTGCTGCTCGTGATGCCGCGGATCATCGGCCGCATCAAGAAGATCGCGGTGCCTGAGCCGCTCCGCTCGGCCGAGTTGGCGCCCCGGCACCTCTCGCTGCTGTCGTTGCTGCTGCTCGACGGGCCGCAGACGGTGTCCCAGCTGGCCGACCGGCTCGAGCTGGCGCCGACGACGGTGAGCCTGATCGTCGGTGACCTGAGTCGGAAGGGCGTACTCGATCGGCGTGAGGACGAGGACGACCGTCGACGGCGCATCGTGGACATCGCGTCGGACGTGCGGCCGGCGGTGGAGGCGTGGCTGCAGCCGGGCGCTGCGGCCTGGCGCACCGCGTTGGCGCCGCTCAGCCCGGCCGAACAGCGCCTGGTCGTCGACGCGTTCCTGGCCTACGAAGCGGCGACCGGAGTCACAGCCGAGGACGGCTGAACGTTGCTACGGTGTTAACTGAGGCCGCAAACGCGGTGATCCCGGACGAGTTGCGTGTCGTACCCGGCCCGGAAAAGACGACCGCCGTTGAGGTGAGTTGTCATGGCTTGGCTCGTACTCGTCGTGTCCGGCGTCCTCGAGACGGTGTGGGCGGTCGCTCTGGAGAAGAGCGCGGGGTTCAGCCGCGCCTGGCCGACCGGGATCTTCGCGGTGGCGCTCCTGCTCAGCATGGCCGGGCTGGGGTACGCGCTCCGCACCATCCCGGTGGGCACCGGCTACGCGGTGTGGGTGGGTATCGGCGCGGTCGGTACCGCACTGGTGGGCATGCTGGCGCTCGGTGAATCGGCCAGCCTGCCGCGGATCCTGTGCCTGCTGCTCGTCGTGTGCGGTGTCGTCGGGCTCAAGGTGTTCCACTGACGATCGTGGTGCGGAGCAGTTCCAACGCTTCCCGGCGGGCGCCGGCCAGCGACGGTTCGTCGAGAACGGTCGGCGCCCGAACCGGGACGGGCCGCGGTTCGTGCGCGGCCGCGGCGGTGATCGCGTCCAGCACGGCCGGGTGAGCACCCCAGGGGCCGCCGATGATCACGTGCTCCGGATCGGCCAGCGCCAGTAGGGCGGCGAGCACGCCGCTGACCGCCTCGCCCAGCGTGGCGTGGACGTCCGCGCCCGCCGCGAGGAGCCGGTCGACGTCGATGGCGGTGGAGTCGTGGCGGCGCAGGCCGAGCGGTTCGAAAACGTCGATGAAGCGCACCGCGCGGCCGTCCGGGCCGGTCGTGAGCAGGTGCGCGACCTCGCCGGCCAGGCCGTTCGCGCCGCGACGCACCTCGCCGTCGCTGACGATCGCGCAGCCGAGGCCCTCGCCGAGGAACAGGTACGCGAAGTCGGCGGAGCCGTCGCGTTCGGCCCGAGCGGCCCAGTTGACGTCGTTGTCGACGACGATCGGCCCGGTCACGAGCGGGGCGAGCAGGTGGAGCGGGTCGAGTTCGCCGAGGAGGAACGGGGAGTCGGGGAGGTGGATCATCCGCCCGGTGGCCCGGTCGACCGGATCCGCCGCACTGACCACGGCCAGGCGCACCGCGCCTGCGGCGGTGGCTCGGGTGGCGGCCTGCTGGAGAGCGGTGGCTACCGATTCGGGGCGGGCCGGGCGGGCCACTTCGTGTTCGGCCCGGGCCACCACGTCCCCGTACGCGTCGACGCACTCGGCCACCACGCCCTCGGGCGCGATGCTCACCGCCAATGCGGTGCCCACCCCGCCGGCCAGCGCGTAGTACGTCCCGACCCGCCCGCGTCCGCGTCCGCCGGGGGTGCGTTCGCCGGTGTCGACGAGCAACCCGGCGAGGCTCAACCGCCGGACGCTCTCCCCGGCGGTGGGCTTCGAGATCCCCGCCTCGATCGCCAGCTCCGCCCGGGTCAGCCGCCGGTGACGCATCAGCGCACGCAGCACGTGCTCGTCGGTCGCCGAGCGGACGAGCTCCATCGAGTCCACGGCAACGATTCTAGGCAAGACCCTTGCCTAGAACGCGACGAGCCCGTCTAATACAAGTAAGGAGACTTATCTAGAAGGAGCCTCGCCATGGCCCTGCCGCACTGGGAAGAACAGCCGACCGATCTCGCCGCCGCCACCCGCGAGATCAAAGCCGCGCTCCGGGCGCAGATCGCCGCCTCCGGCCGCTCGGTCGAAGAGGTCTTCGCCGTCGTCGAGAAGCACCTGCGAGCCGAGGTCGACGACATCAAGGCGGCCAAAGAGCGCGGCGAGACGATCTGGCCGGTGATCGACTACGCCGACATCGAGGCCGGCACGGTCACACCGGCGGACCTGGCCAAACTCCGCCGCCGCGGCTGCTTGGTCGTGCGCGGACACTTCCCCCGCGAGCAGGCCCTGGCCTGGGACGAGAGCATCGTCGACTACGTCGAGAGCAACGAGTTCTTCGACAACTACCGCGGCCCCGGCGACGACTTCTTCGGCAGCGTCGGCTCGAAGCCCGAGATCTACCCGATCTACTGGTCACCGGCGCAGATGCAGGCGCGCCAGAGCGTCCGCATGGCGTCCGTCCAGAAATTCTTGAACAGTCAGTGGAAGCACGAGTCCGAGGGCACGCAGTGGTTCGACCCCGAGCGTGACTCGCTCTACCCCGACCGGATCCGCCGCCGCCCGCCGGGTGCCACCTCCGGCGGGCTCGGCACGCACCTCGACCCCGGGACGCTCGACCTGTGGATGACCCAGGCCTACCAGCAGGCGTTCCGGCACCTGTTCGACGGTTCGATCGAGGAGTACGACCCGTGGGACGCCGCGTACCGCACGGCCGGCCCGCAGTACCCGGGGTCCACGATGTGCTCGGTGTTCCGCACGTTCCAGGGCTGGACCGCGCTCTCCGACATGGCGCACGACCAGGGTGTGCTGCACACCGTGCCGATTCCGGCGGCGATGGCCTACCTGATGCTGCGTCCGCTGCTCCCCGACGTTCCCGACGACGACATGTGTGGCGTCACCGTGAACCAGGTCTTCCCGGCGAGCGAGAAGTGGCACCCGCTGCTGATCGAGGCGCTGAGCGGCATCCCGGACGTCGGTGCCGGCGACTCGGTCTGGTGGCACTGCGACATGATCCACAGCGTCGCGCCGGTGGAGAACCAGCAGGGCTGGGGCAACGTCATGTACATCCCGGCCGCGCCGTGGTGCCCGCGTAACGAGCAGTACGCGGTGCAGGTGCGGGACGCGTTCCTCAGCGGGTCGAGCCCGAGCGACTTCCCGGAGGAGCACTACGAGCGCTCCTGGTCGAACCGCTTCCAGGCCGACGACCTCTCCGCCATCGGCCGTCGGGGTCTCGGGCTGGCGGTCACACCGGCCTGAGCCGGCGGAAGTAGGCCTGCCGGATCGCCAGTGCGCCCGCGACCAGCGCCACCACCTGGCTGGGCCACTGCAGGAGGACGCCGATCCAGTCGGCGGTCTGGCCGGGGTCGGCGATGCGGTGCCACACCGATCCCTCGATCAGCCCGCCGACGGTGAGGAACAGGGCGGCGACGAACCCGAGCACGATCGGCCACCGCGCCCGGCCGAGCGCGAGCACCACGATCCCGGAGATGCCCAGGATGAACGGCCCGGGCGGGATCGTCGGGAAGTCCACCACGCCGGCGAAGAACTCGATCACCAGGCCGACGCACGCCACGAGCAGGGCACCGCCGAGAACGAGCCGCGATTTCGTCATGCGTTCGACACTGGCGAATTCCAGCCCCGACGACGTCCACGTCCGGTCGTATCCCGCCCTACGCACCCGGCCGTAGCGGAAGCGCCGGAACCGGCCCCCAGTCCACCGCGCCCCCGGTCCAGACGGCGTCGTCCAGCACCAGCTCGGTCTCGCCGAGGTCGACGTCCACAAACGTCACCGAGCCGCCACCGAACACCGCGCCGGCGAAACTGGTGCGGTGCCCGGCGAACGCCGTGCCGGTGAAGTCCACCCGCCCGCCGCCGAACACGGCTTTGGTCAGGTACACCGACGTGTTCTCGAAGACCATGCCGTTCAGTTCGGTGGTTCCGGCCAGGAAGCGGGCGCGATGGAAGCTGACGCTGGTGTTCTTGAAGTGGGCCTTCGACAGGTCTCCGCAATCGAAGACCACGCGTTCGAAGCTGAACCGGTGTTCCGACCAGGACACCGTCGCGTGCCCTTCCCGGAGGTGGTCGCGCATGATGCGCAAGATGATGCGGCGGACCTCCCGGCGTTCGTACGAGTAGTCGTCGGCGTCGGGGTCGCCCTGGTAGGGCAGGCGGAGATGACCGCAGAGCACGTCGATGCACATCTGGCGGCCGTCCGGCCAGTCGTCGGCGAGGCCGGCGAGCGCGTAGGCGCCCGCGACCTGCGTCGTCGCGCTGCTGCCGTCACCGAACTGGCTGGTGGCGGCGACGAACCGGTCGTTGAAGACGCGCGTCTGCTCTCGGCGCTCGGCGGCCTCGTTGTCGCGCTGTTTGCGGTAGGCGACGGTCAGCGCGACGACGCCGCCCAGGCCGCCGACCACCGCGATGCAGATCTTGAGCGCGTCGAGTCGTTCGGCGGCCGTCAGGGGTCTGGCGGCGCCGGATGACGTCAGGGGCGGAGCGCCGAGCGCCGCCCAGAGCAGCGAGGCGACCGCGGCCAGCAGCACCACCGCGAGGCCCACCATGGCCATGACGTGCCAGAAGAGCGGTAACGACCGGCGCGGGCGCATGGTGGCTAGAGCCAGTGGTTGTCGTGGCGGAGGTAGAACTCGGCTTTTTCCTCCGGGGACATCGCGGCGAAGTCGAGCAGGCCCTCGAAGTAACCTTCGCGCGGGGCGCCGGGGGCGAAGTGCAGGAGCATCGACGCCGGTTCGCCGGACTCGTTGCGGAAGCCGTGCACGCCGCCGATGGGCACGTGCACCCAGTCACCCGGTGACGTTTCGATCCAGCGCGTGCCGTCGTAGATCCGGACGCGGCCCGACAGGATGTAGAACGACTCGGCGATCGAACGGTGGAAATGGGGCCCCGGACCGCTCGGTTCCGGCCCCATGTCCCACCGGTAGAGGCCGAACAGCCCACCGGTCGACTCGTGAGTGGCCAGGTAGTGCACGGTGTTGCCGTTCGGGTAGGTCAGCTCCGGCTTCGCGTCGGGCCGGCGATAGGTCGCGGTCAGTTCCCCGTGTTCTCCGTCGTACCGCGGAGGTGGATAACTCATGCTGTCGATTTTCGTCGCTGTCGTCGGTCGTCACTGACAGAACGCTTCGAACGAAACGGAGACCGACGATGCCCGAGACCTATCGCTGGGACGGCACGCTTCCGGCCGACCCCATGACCACCTGGGAC
This sequence comes from Cryptosporangium japonicum, assembly GCF_039524755.1. Classification (NCBI taxonomy): domain Bacteria; kingdom Bacillati; phylum Actinomycetota; class Actinomycetes; order Cryptosporangiales; family Cryptosporangiaceae; genus Cryptosporangium; species Cryptosporangium japonicum. The sequence goes on along the minus strand of NZ_BAAAGX010000009.1, from coordinate 267,524 downwards.
GCGATCACCCGGCACACCGCCGCCTGGCAGTGGCAGGTCGACTACGAGCCGCGGCTCGGCGGCACCGAGCGCGGGCTCACGCCGGGCGGCGGGTTCGTCACCGCCTGGCTGCCCGGGCGGCACTTCCGCACCCGGGCGGAGAACGAGCACGGCTGGTTCAACGAGCTCGATCTGCGTCTGGAGCCCGCCGGCGCCGGCACGCACCTGCACTTCACCCACACCAGCCCGGATTTCGCCGACGACGTCGTCTACGCGCAGTGCGCGGCGCACACCGACTTCTACCTGCGCAGCCTGGAGGCCTATCTGCGCTGGTTCGCCGGTCGACCGGCCCGCTGCCGGGAGGTCGACGTGCCCGGGTCGTTCGCCGAGGTGTGCGCCCGCGTGCGTGACCGCGGCCCGGTCTACTACGAGAGCCCCCACTTCCTGGGCCTCCGCGCCGACGACGTGATCATCCGCGTGTTCGGCCGCGACGCGTGGGACGGTTCGGTCGCAGTCTCGGTCCACACTTTCCACCAGAGCGACGACTGGCACGCCTGGCTCGACAGCCTGGCCACCACCGAGGCGGTGTCCGCATGAGCAGCAAACCCCAGTACGCGGTCTTCATCTACGAGGCCGTGCCCCCGGAGGAGCTACCCCCGCCGGTTCTGGACGGGCACCTGACGCTCCCGGATCGCATCGCCGAGAAGGGCGGCCGCGTCGTCGCCGGCCTGGGTTTCCAGGATCCGTCGACGGCCACGGCCATCCGCGGTGGCCTGCTCACCGACGGCCCGTTCGTCGAGACGAAGGAGGCGCTGGCCGGTGTCTACGTGCTCGAGGCCCGCGACCTCGACCACGCGCTCGAGCTGGCCCGGCTGACGCCGATCGTCACCGGCGGCGTCGAGGTGCGTCCGTTGATCGATTTCCAGGTGCTCGGCTGAGCACCGAGCAGGCCGTCGCGGACGCGCACCGCCACGAGTGGGCCCGGGTGCTCGCCGCGACGGTGCGCGTCACCCGCGATCTCGACCTCGCCGAGGAGTGCGTCCAGGACGCGTACGTCTCGGCGCTGGTCGCGTGGGAACGCGACGGGGTGCCCTCCCGGCCCGGGGCCTGGCTCACCACGGCGGCGCGGAACAAGGCCCTGAACGCGCTCGCGCGTGAGCGGACGCTGCGCTCGAAGCTGCCACTGCTGATCGAACGGGAGGGGGAGACCGTGCCCGACGACCGGCTCCGCCTCGTCTTCACCTGCTGCCATCCCGCTCTGGCTCCCGAAGCGCGGGTCGCGCTGACGCTGCGCCTGGTGTGCGGGGTCGACACCGCCGACGTCGCGTCGTTGTTCCTGGTTCCCGAGCCGATGATGGCCGCACGCATCACGCGGGCCAAGAAGAAGATCGCCGCGGCGCGGATCCCGTACCGGGTGCCGGAACCGCACGAACTACCGGCCCGGCTCGACGACGTGCTGACCGCCGTCCACCTGCTCGGCACCACCGGTCACACCGCGCCCTCGGGCGGCACGCTCGTGCGCGTCGACCTGGCCGACCGTGCCCTCGATCTGGGCCGGATGTTGCACGCGCTGCTGCCGGGCGAGGCCGAGGTCGCCGGGCTCCTCGCGCTGCTCGTCGTCCACAAGAGCCGGGAGAGCACCCGCACGGATGCCGACGGCCGGCTGCTCCGCCTGGCCGACCAGGACCGGTCGGCCTGGGACCGGGAGCTCATCGCGGAAGCCGACCGCCTGGTGCTGTCCGCGCTCCGGGCCGGCCCGCCGGGCCGGTTCACGCTCCAGGCCGCGATCGCGGCACTGCACGCCCAGGCGCCGACCTACGCCGAGACCGACTGGCCGCAGATCGTGACGCTCTACGACGCGTTGTCGCGCGTCTGGCCGACGCCGGTCGTGGCGTTGAACCGGGCGGTCGCGGTGGCGATGGTGTCCGGCCCCGAGGCCGGGCTCGCCGCGCTGGAGCCGCTCGAAGCGAGCGGCGCGCTCGCGCGGTACCAGTACCTCCCGGCGACCAAAGCCGACCTCCTGCGTCGCTGCGGCCGCGACGCCGAAGCCCGCGTGGAGTACGCGCGTGCGCTCGCGCTCACCAGCAACGCCGCCGAACGGGCCTTCCTGGAGCGTGAGCTCTCCTAGAGGCCACTCACGATGTCGCAGCCGCGGGTCCAGAGCAGTGCCCCGCCCTCGTCGGGCAGCAGGTGACGGGCGGCGCCGGGGATGCGTCGGGCCAGCGACGCCCCGAAGTCCGGCGAGTGCACCGGGCTGGTGTCGCGCGCGCCGTACCAGAGCGTCACCGGCACCCGGATCTCCGCCGGGTCGAACGGCCACCGGGTCATCGACAACAGTGTGTCGGTCACGTACCCGTCGGTGCCCTGCACGAACGCTTCGGTCAGGGCTCGGCGGTACGCGGCCGCGAACGACGGTTCGGTGTAGATCGCCCGATCGGCGTCGGAGCTCATCGAGAGCACCATCTCGATCATGGTGTCGGGGTTGGCCACACCGGCGAAGGCTTCCCGGGCTTCGGCTTCCGGCAACTGCACCAGCTTCCGGACGTCGGGCCGCAGGCGATCGGCGACCTCGGGTGCCGCGAGCTCGTCGGTGCCGGCGACCACCGCGAGCGCCGAGATCACCCCGCGGTGGGCGCAGGCCAGACCGAACGGCGCGCCCTGGGAGTACGCGATCGCCGCCGGGCGGTCGAGGCCGAGCGCTCGGACGTCGTCGGCCCAGTCGAGCAGCGACCGGCCGGGAGCGGGGTCGGAGGCGCCGAGGCCGGGCCGGTCCACCGAGATCAGACGGACGCGCAGTGCATCCGGAACGCCTTCGGCCAGGCCGAGCCACCGACTGGTCGCCGCGCCGGGGAACAGGAGCACCGGGCGTCCGTCCGCCGGCCCCCATTCGCTCCAGGCCAGCGTGCGGCCGTCGGGCCGGATGCTGGTTCCGAGTCGTGCCGGGTCTTCCATCGTCGTGCTCCTAAGCGGTGAGGACGTTGATGCCGAGGGCGGTGAGATCGCGGAGGGTGGGGTGGTCGGGGGCCACGTCGGTGATGATGCCCGCGACGTCGGCGAGGCCCAGCACGGCGAAGCGGGACGCCGTTCCGATCTTCTCGGCGCTGGCCAGCACGTAGGTGTCGGCCGCGCGACGGGACAGTGCGCGCTTCATCGCCGCCTCGTCGGCGTCGCCGGTGGTGAGCCCGGCGGTGGGGTGCACGCCGGTGACGCCCATCAGGAACACGTCCGCGTTGATGCCGGCCGCGGCCTCGACCGCGGCGGCTCCGCAGGCCACCGCGGAGTGCTTGAAGATGCGCCCGCCGATGACGTGGATCTCGACGCCCGCGTGGTCGACGAGCGCGGACGCGACCGTGGGGCTGTGCGTGACGATCGTGGCGCGCAGGTCCGGGGGGAGTGACCGGGCGACGGCCAGCGCGGTCGTGCCGCCGTCGAGGATCGCCGTCGTGCCCGGCGGAATGAGGCGGGCGGCGCGGGTCGCGACCCGGAGCTTGCTGTCCGGCTGCACGTTCGTGCGTGTTTGGAGATCCGCGATTGCTGGCGAGACCGGTAGAGCGCCGCCGTAGACACGCTGGCAGAGCCCGGCGGCGGCTAGCTCGCGGAGGTCCCGCCGGATGCTGTCCTCGGAGATCCCCAGTTCAAGGGCGATGTCTTTGGCGACGATCCGCCCTTCGGACTCCAGTCGCCGGAGCAGGAGCTCTTGGCGCTGAGCGGCGAGCATTCAGACTCCTTCTTGTTTCTGCACGTTCTTGCATGTAGCTTAACGTTCATGACGACGAACAAGCCACTCCTCATTCTGATCGCTGGTCCCTACCGGTCCGGCACCGGTGACGATCCCGCGCTGATGGCCGCCAACCTGCGCAGACTCGAGGAAGCGGCGTGGCCGATCTTCCGCGCCGGGCACGTGCCGATGATCGGCGAGTGGGTCGCGCTGCCGGTTCTGCACGGTGCCGGCGGATCCGGGCCGCTGGATCCGGTCGCCGAGCAGATCATGTACCCGACCGCGCAGCGGCTCCTCCAGCACTGCGACGCAGTGCTCCGCCTCCCCGGCGCCTCCACCGGAGCCGACCAGGACGTGGCGATCGCGCGCGAACGCGGCCTCCCGGTGTGGTTCCAGCTCGAAGACGTCCCGGGGGTGGCGGCATGACCCGAAGATCGATCGCGGCGAAACGGGCGGCCGACCGTAGGCACTACCGGGGCCGCCATCGGCGGAGCGGGGCCGACCTGTCGTGGCCGGTCGTGCTGCCGAGTCCGCAGTGGTGGTTGCGCTGACAGGCCTTACCCTGGCGGGATGACCGCCGCGGAAGAGATCGCGCGTAGTAAGCACGTCAGGCTGACGACCTATCGCAAAGACGGCACCCCGGTGGCGACCCCGGTCTGGCAGGTGCCGCACGACGGTGAACTGTGGATCGTCACCGAGGCGGAGTCGTGGAAGGTCAAGCGCATCCGCAACAACCCGCAGGTCGAGGTCGTCGCGTGTGACGTGCGGGGCAAGATCGCGCCGGGCGCGTCCACGGTGTCCGGCACCGCGCGCCTGCTCGACGACGCCGGCACGGCCCGGGCGCGCGAACTGCTCGCTGACCGTTACCTGATGTCTCGCGTCGGCAACGCGTTCGCACGCCTGGTGCGCCTGCGTCGCCCGCCGATGATCGGTGTCGTAGTTACGCTCTGACACCCAGGAACCCGTTACGCCTTCGGAGATAAGGTCTGAAGGGTGGGGGAAGACTGGTCGCCTGTTGCCGAGGAATGGGCGCGGTGGTGGGGGTCGTTCGCGGCCCCGGCGCGTGAACTGATCGTGCGTGCCACTGCCGTCGGCCCGGGATCGCGCGTGCTCGACGTCGGCTGCGGCAGTGGTGAATTTCTGGCCGAGCTCGCCGGGCGCGGTGTCCGAGTGGCCGGTGTGGACCCCGCCGAGGGAATGGTGCACCTGGCCCGCCGGGTCGCGCCGACCGCGGACGTACGGCTCGCCGACGCGGAGTCCCTGCCGTGGGGCGACGGCGAGTTCGACGTCGTGACCGCGATCAACGCGCTGCAGTTCGCCGACGACCCGGAGGCCGCGGCGGCCGAGTTGCTGCGTGTCGTCGGCCCCGGAGGGTGGGTGGCGGTCGCCAACTGGGCCGAACGTGCCGGCAACCAGCTCGACGCCATCGACGCCGCGCTGAACGACGAGCCCGGCACCGACGGCGACCTGCGGCGGCCCGGCGGCCTGGAGGAGTTGCTCGCGGACGTCGGCGCGGACGTCGTCGACTCCGGTCTGGTGGACGTGCCGTTCGAGGTGCCGGACGAGGCCGCGCTGGTCGCCGCGATCCTGTTCGGCGAGGATCCGGAGTCGGCGCCGCTGGTCGTCGAGGCGGCGCGGCCGTACCGCACCGAGTCCGGTGGCTACCGTTTCCGCAACCGTTTCCGGTACGCGCTCGCGCGCCGCTGATCAATTCCCACTCGGGTGCAACCTGGCCGCCCGGCCACGCGTGCACGAGGTATGGCATCCGCCGAGCAGCAGTTCGACGAGTTCTACCGCAGGCACTACGCGATCGTCGCCGCACAGATCGCGTTGTTCCTCGGCGATCGGGCCGAGGCCGAGGACATCGCCCAGGAGGCGTTCTGTCGTGCCTGGAACCGCTGGTCGCAGGTGTCGGGTTACGACAATCCGGCCGGGTGGGTGCACACGGTGTCGCACCGGTTGGCGATCAGTCGTTGGCGTCGGCTGCGTACCGCGCTGACCCATCGGCTGCGGCACCGGTCGGAGGTGGTGCCGCCGCCCGATCCCGGCCGGGTGGACCTGGTCAGCGCGCTGGCCACGCTGCCCGACGCCCAGCGCCGTGTCGTCGTGCTGCACTACCTCGCCGACCTCGGTGTCGACGAGATCGCGGCGCGCGAAGGCGTGCCGGTCGGGACGGTCAAATCGTGGTTGCACCGGGGCCGGACCCGGTTGGCCACGGCGCTCGACCAGCGGGAAGGAGCGACTCAGTGAGCATCGACGACAGCGACACCCGAATGACGGCGGAGTTCGCGGCCTACCGGGAGCGGGCCGTGCCCACCTACCGCGGTGCGGGCGGTGCGGCGGTGCGTGCCACCGTCACGAAGCGCCGTCACCGCCGGCGAGCCGCTGTCGCCGGCGCGCTCGTGCTGCTCGTGGCCCTCGGCACGAGCCTGCTGCGCTCCGGCTCCACCGAGGACCGCCTGGTGCCCGCGGTCGCGCCGTCCACCACCAGCGCGGCCGCGCCCACGCCGACGTCGACCCCCGCCGGCCCGCTCGACAACACGACGATCGACTTCTCCGCACTACCCACGGACGCGTGTGGGGGCCCGACCGTGCGACTCCGGGACGGGCGCGCTGACGTGAGGCGGCTGAACACGTCGTTCGGCTACTGGGTCAGTGACCGTCCCGAGCCGGTTCGCGGCGACATCACCGGCGACGGCCGCCCGGAGTGGGTGGCGATGCTCGGCTGCGTGGGTGAAGGCGGTGGCACCGGCCGGACCTGGGTGTTCGCGCTCTCCGGCGAGCTTCCGGAGCTGACCGTCCTGGGGCCGGGGGCGCTGATCAACACGTCGGCGAAAGCCCAGGTCACGCGGATACGACTCGACGGTCGAACGGTCGTACTGGAGTTCAATGGCGGCATGACGACCGTGCACTGGGACGGTTCGGGCCTGAGTGCTGGCCGGGGCGACTGAACGCGACAGCGGGGCACACCGCCATCCGGCCTGCCCCGCTGACCGCGCGTGTTACTTGGTGAGGTTCACGTAGGCCTTGGCGACCTTCACCGCCTTCTCGAGCTCAGCCGGTGGCCCACGCGGTCTCGGCGGGTCGTGCGGGCTGGCCAATCAGGTGGCCAGGAACGACCAGACGTCGACGAGCGCCTCGCGCCCTCCGGTGAGCGGCTCCCACGCCGGGTGCACCGGCAGCGTGGTGCGCGCCAGACGCTCCGGTGGCAGCCAGCCGTCGAGCGCGAGCGCGGCGGTCACCGGAAGCACGTCGGCCGCGGTGGTGCGTACCTCGGAGCTGCGAGCGTGCCTGAGTACGAGCCGGATCGTCTGCAGGCCGTCGTCGCCGCCGCCGACGTGCAGGTGACGCTGGCCCGGCTCGACGCCGCCCAGTACCGCAGTGGGGCGCTGGGGCGGGTTGACCGCGAGCACGTCGGCACGCAGCAGCCCCAGCTCGGCGAAGTCGGCCTGCCACAGCGACAGCCGAGCGCGTGCCTCGGGGCCACCGACCCGCTCGACGTTCTCGGCCGTCACGGCGAGCGCCGCCGCGTCCGAGTCCACCGCGACGACGTGCCGGGCCCCGTACCGCAGTGCCGCGATCGCGATCAGCCCGGCGCCGCTGCCGGCGTCGACGACGGTCTTGCCCTCCACGTCGGACAGGGTGCTCGCCAGCAGGGCCGAGAACGCCGACGGTTCGTGGACGCCGGGGGCGACGGACAGCGTCGTGGCGACGTCTCGCCAGCCCTGCCAGTCGAGCATCGAGAGAGTCATCGGCGCCATCCTCACAGACCTTCGCGCGCCCTCGCACCTCGATAAAACAACGCGTCCATTGCAATAGTGTGCGAGACACACTATGGTGAGTGACATGACAAGCGACGCGACACTCTCCAGCCACCTGCAGGAGTTGCGCCGCGGCACGGTCGTCGTTGCGAGCCTCACCGTCCTGCGGGAGCCGGGCTACGGGTACTCGCTGCTCGAAACGTTGAGCGCGGCCGGGTTCGAGGTAGAGGCCAACACGCTCTACCCGCTGCTGCGGCGTCTGGAGTCCCAAGGGCTCCTCACCAGCTCCTGGAACACCGACGAAGCCAGGCCGCGCAAGTTCTACCGCACTACCCCCGACGGCGACGCGATCGCGGACACCCTCCGCGCCGAGTGGTCCCGCCTCGACACCGCCATCACCGACCTCGACAAGCCCGGGAGCCCGGAATGACCACGCTCATCGACCGTTACGTCTTCACCGCCGTCCGCCACGTCCCGGAGAAGCAGCGCACCGACATCGACCGCGAACTGCGTGCTTCGATCGACGACGCCGTCGACGCCCGCATCGACGCCGGCGAGGACCGGGACGCCGCGGTCCATGCCACCCTGCGGGAGTTAGGAGATCCACGCCGATTGGCGGATCAGTACGCCGACCGGCCGCAGTACCTGCTCGGGCCGGAGATGTACCCGGTCTGGCTGCGCACCATGAAGATGCTCTACACGATCGTCCTCCCGATCGTGGTCGTCGTCCTCACCGGCATCCAGGCGGTGGCCGACCCGAACATCGGCCGGATCATCGGCACCTCGATCGGTGCGACGCTCACGATCGCCGCCCACATGCTGTTCTGGACCACCGGGGCGTTCTGGATCCTGGAGCGCACCGGCGTCGGCCGCGAGGAGCTCACCACCGGCGAGTGGACGCCGGACGCGCTGCCGAGGTACGAGCCGCGCTCGATGGGCGTCGCGGAGCTGGCCGCGATAATCGTGTGGCCGGTGCTGCTCATTGCCGCGCTCGTCCTGCAGCAGTTCACGTTCGCCGACGAGCCGGTGCTGGACCCGGCGAACTGGTCGTTCTGGTGGCCGTACCTGCTGGTGATGTTCGTGCTGGAGATCGTCTACGCGCTCTGGGTCTACCGGAAGGCCGCCTGGGACCGCACGGTGACCGCGGTGAACACCGTGCTCGCCCTGGCCTCGGCGGTCCCGGTCGGGTGGCTGCTGGCCGACGACAAGTTCTTCAACCCGGAGTTCGTCGACAGCCTCGACTGGGGTGACATCGACAACCCCGGAATGTGGCTCACCCGGATCGTGCTGGTGTCGGTGATCGTCGGCACCGGGTACGACATCCTCGACACCGGTCTGAAGGCCGAGCGGGCCCGCCGCGGTCTGGCCAGCCCGGTTCCCGGCACGGAGAAGCTCGTCTGATCCGGGTGCGCACCGCCCCCGTCCCGGTCCGGGGCGGGGGCGTTCTAATGCCCGATGTCGAAGTTCCCCGGCTCCACCAGCGCGCTCTCGTACGCGAACACCACGATCTGCGCCCGGTCACGCAGGCCGAGCTTGGTGAGGATGCTCGACACGTGCGACTTCACGGTCGCCGGCCCGACGAAGAGCTCCTGGGCGATCTCGGTGTTCGTCGCGCCACGGGCCACCGCGACCACGATGTCCCGCTCGCGGTCGGTCAACCGTTCCAGCCTCCCCGCGACCGCGGTGTTGACGCCGGGGCGCGCGGCGAAGCGGCTGATCAGCCGGCGGGTGATCGAGGGTGCGATCAACGCGCCGCCCGCGGCCACCGTCCGCACCGCGACCGCCAGCTCCGCGGGTGGGATGTCCTTGAGCACGAAGCCGCTCGCCCCCGAACGCAGCGCCTGGTAGACGTACTCGTCCGGGTCGAACGTGGTCAGGATCAGCACGCGCACCGGCCAGTCGGCGTCGGCCAGGATCCGTGCGGTGGCTTCCAGCCCGTCCAGCTCCGGCATCCGGATGTCCATCAGGATGACGTCGGGACGGTGCTCGTGCGCGGCGTCGATGGCCTGCCGACCGGTGCCGGCCTCGGCCACCACGTCGATGTCGGGTTGCGCACGCAGGATCATGCTGAAACCGCCGCGCACCAGCGCCTGGTCGTCGGCCACGACGACGCGGAGGCTCACGCGGTCATCCCGTCGCGCGGCAGGCGGGCGACGACGCGGAACCCGCCCTCGGGGCGCGGCCCGGCCTCGAGCGTGCCGCCGAGCAGCGTGGCGCGTTCACGCATGCCGATCAGGCCGTGGCCCGGAGTTCGCGGCGACGCCACGGAGGCCCCGGTATCGGTCACGTCGATCACCACGTCGGCGCCGTCCTCGCGAAGGCTCACCTCGGCGCGGGTACCCGGCCCGCCGTGTTTGAGCACGTTCGTCAACGCCTCCTGGACGATGCGGTACGCCGACAGCTGGACCCGGGTGGGCAGCGGCTCACGCAGCTCGTCGACGATCGTGACGTCCAGACCGGCGTTGCCGACCTGCTCGATCAGCCGCGGAACGTCGGCGAGCCCCGGCTGCGGTCCGACCCCGTTCGCCGTGGGCTCGGGCCGGAGCACGCCCAGCAGGTGACGCAGCTCCTCGAGCGTCTGCCGCCCGGCCTGTTCGACCGCGGCCATCGCCTCGCGGGCGCCGTCCGGATCGACCGCGGCCACCGCCTGTGCGGCCCCCGCCTGCACCGTCATCATGCTGACCTGGTGGGCGACGACGTCGTGCAGCTCACGCGCGATGTGCGTGCGCTCCTCGGCGACGATGCGGCGCAGCTCGTCGTCGCGCTGGCGGCGTCGCTGGGCGGCCTGTTCGCTGCGCAGCCGCACACGACGCCCGATGTACCAGATGACGAACACGAACGCGAAGCCGATCGTGGTCTCGCCCCAGCTCATCCTCGGGGTGAGACCGTCGACCACGAGCGCACCCATCGAGGCGGCGAGGCCGGCCAGCGCCAAGCGCGCGTCGATCACGTAGCGGCCGACGCTGTAGAGCGCGGCGACCATGATGAAACCGACGTCGAAACCGTCGCTCAGCAGTAGCAGCAGCGAGCAGACCAGCACGGTCGCGAGCGTCTGCAGCGGCGCCTGGCGCCGGAAGTACAGCGCACAGCCGGCGATGGCCAGCGCGAGCGTCACCCAGAACGGAACCGTGGTGAGGTCCCGCATCACCAGGGAGTCGTTCGGGCCGTCCTCCAGGGACAGCGCACCGGCGAACAGCACCACCGCCAGCACGGCGTCGGAGGCCCGCGGCCACCGCGCGAACGGGCCGCGGAACGAGAGCCGCATCGCCGCCTCCCTTCCGAGGTCAACAGCACGGTAGGGGGCGGACGGGCGCGGCGTCATCCGTCTGGCGGCGGTGCCGTGCTCCGTCGCACGGCGGAGAGCGGACCCCGTCTCGCGCCGGGCGACCCGGCCGGGCCCCGGAACCCACCCTGGCGGCCATGGATTCCTTCACTCGGCGACTGGGTTCCGCCAGCGCCCGCAGGCCGTGGACCACGATTCTGACCTGGGCGGTCGCCGCCGCCGTCCTACTCGTGCTGGCTGGTGCGGCCGGCGGTTCGTTCGCCGACGACTTCGTCGCGCCGGGCAGCCAGAGCGAGCGCGCGATGGAGCTGCTCGAGGAACGGTTCCCGGCGGCGGGTGACGGGGTCGCCGTCGCCGTGTTCGCCGCGTCCGACCTCGCCGACCACCGGGCCGCGATCACCGACGCGGTGACCCGGATCGCGTCGGTCGAGCACGTGACCGCGGTGACCGACCCGTTCGCCGCGGGCACGGTCTCGCCCGACGGGCGGATCGGCTACGCCGAGATCACGTTCGACGTTCCGGCGACCGAGATCGGCCGCGAACCGTTCGCCGAGATCACCGACGTCCTGCGACCGGCGGCCGGCGACGGGTTGACCACGGAGCTCGGCGGCGACGCGGCTTTCATCAACGCCGAGGACGCGACGTCAGGTGCCGAACTGGTGGGGATCGTGGCCGCGCTGATCGTGTTGCTCGTCGCGTTCGGCACCGTGGTGGCCGCGCTGATCCCGATCGTGCTGGCGCTGACCGCGGTCGGGGCCGGGTTCGAGGGGATCGCGCTGCTGGCGCACACGATGGACGTGTCGACGGCGGCGCCGACGATCGCGGCGATGATCGGGCTGGGTGTCGGGATCGACTACGCGCTGTTCATCGTCGCGCGCTACCGGGAGGCGCGGGCGTCGGGCAGTCCCACCGCGCTGGGCGACGCGATGGGCGCCGCCGGGACGTCGGTGCTGTTCGCCGGCGGCACTGTGGTGGTGGCCATGGTGGCGCTGGTCTTCACCGGCCTGGGATTCCTGGTGTCGATCGGGCTCGCGACCGCGATGGTGGTATCCACCGCGGTGCTGGCCGCGCTGACGCTGCTGCCGGCGATCCTGTCGCTGCTCGGCGACCGCATCGATCGCGGCCGCCTGCCCCTGCGCCGGCGACCGGGCTCCCGGTGGGAGCGGGTGGCGCGGCACGTGTCCCGGCGGCCGGTGGTGTACCTGGTGGCGTCCACCGTCGTGCTGCTGACGCTGGCCGCACCGGCGCTGAGCATGCGTACCGGTTTCCCCGACGCCGGGGACGACGCGACGACGCTCAGCCACCGCCGGGCCTACGACCTGCTGGCCGAAGGGTTCGGTCCGGGCATCAACGGGCCGCTGCTGGTGGTGGTCGACGAACGGAGCGCCGACACCGACGTCGACGCACTGGCGCGGCGCATCGCCGCGGACCCCGGCGTCGCCTCGGTCGGGGAGCCGCTGACGTCGCCCGCCGGTGACACCGTGGTGCTGCGGGTGCTCACGTCCACCCCGCCGTCCGACGCGGCGACGTCCGACACCCTCGAACGGTTACGCGACCTGGCGCCCGACAACGTCGCGATCGCGGGCCTGACCGCGATGACCGACGACCTGACGCGTCAGCTCGAACGGACCCTGCCGATCTTCGTCCTCGGCATCCTCGTCGCGTCGTTCGTGCTGTTGTTGCTGGTCTTCCGCTCGATCGTGGTGCCGCTCAAGGCCGTGCTGATGAACCTGCTGTCGATCGGTGCCGCGTACGGGGTGGTCGTCGCGGTGTTCCAGTGGGGTTGGCTGAAGGACCTGTTCGGGCTGGAGGACACGATCGTGATCGCGTCGCCGCTGCCGACGATCTTCTTCGCGGTGCTGTTCGGCCTCTCGATGGACTACGAGGTGTTCCTGCTCTCCCGCATCCGCGAGGCGTACCTGGCCGACGGTGACCCGGTCGGATCGGTGGCGCGGGGCATCGCCTCGACCGGGCGCGTGATCACGTCCGCGGCGTTGATCATGGCCGCGGTGTTCATGGCGTTCGTGTTCAGCCCGTCGCCGCTGTCGCGCATGGTCGGGCTCGGGCTCGCGACCGCGGTGCTGCTCGACGCGACGCTGGTGCGCCTGGTGTTCGTGCCGGCCGCGATGACGCTGCTCGGGAAAGCGAACTGGTGGTTCCCGCACCGGCGGCCGAAGGCTGGCGTTGACGCCGACGTCAAGGCCTACCGTCGGGCCGATGAAGTTCGGAGTTAGCTACAGCACGGCCGCGCAAGGCATGGATCCCGACCGGCTGATCCGGTTCGCGCAGCACGCCGAGGCCAGCGGATTCGAGTCGTTCTACGTACCTGAGCACCTGGTACTCCACCCGGGTGCTCAGGTCTACGGCCACGAGCTGCCGACCGACCTCCCGTTCGCCGACCCGCTCGACCTGCTCACGTTCGTCGCCGCGGCCACCAGCCGGATCGTGCTCGGCACCGGCGTGCTGCTGATCCCGTACCGGCATCCGATCGTGCTCGCGAAGCGCCTCGCGACGATCGACGCGCTCTCCCGCGGCCGGATGCGGCTGCTCACCGTGGGGCTGGGCTCGTTGCCCGGCGAGGCCGCGGCGATGGGCGTCGACTTCGCCGGTCGAGGCCGGCGGGCCGACGAGACGATCGACGCGCTGCGGCTGCTCTGGGGAGGTGACGAGCGCGGCGTCGACTTCAACGGGGTGCCGGTGTGCGTGTATCCGAAGCCGTTCGGCTCCGACCTCCTGCCGATCCACGTCGCCGGCTCCAGCGCGGCGGCCGCTCGTCGGGCGGGCCGGCGGGGCAGCGGCTACTTCCCCGGCGGAGCACTGACCCCGGAGCAGCGCGCGGCGCGCTGGGAGCTGGTGCGCTCCACCGCGGCGGAGCACGGCCGCGACCCCGACACGATGGAGTACACCCGTTGGGGTTCGATCGACGCCGATCCTTCGCACGTCGAGGCGTTGGTTGCCGAGGGCGTCACCCGCCTGGTGGTGAACCCCTACGGCGAGGATCAGCTCGATCAGCTCTCTGCGTTCGCTTCCCGTCACGATCTGTCATGAAGTTGTGTATGGCCACCGTTGGTGCGGGTAGCCCTCGTTCATGAAGATCCTGCTCGGCCTCGCGCTCCTGATCCTGGCCGCGGTGGCAGTGCGCTGGCTGATCACGGCCCGTCGGCAGAACGTCGGTCCGGAGCACGACGGGCCCGAGGTTTTCGGGCCCCGCATCCCGCTGCGGCCGTCCGGCCAGGTGTTCCGCGCACTCCGCGCGAACGACTACACGGGGGTGCGCCGTGCGGACGAGGAGCCCGAGCCGGGATCCGGCCCGATGCTGCGTCCGTGAGCACCTCTACCCATCGGTAGAGGCCCGGTTCGCCCGCATGGAGGACGAGACCGTCCCGCCCCGGCCGTAACGTCGTATCCATGAGCGAATCGACCCCGAAGCGTCACGTCGTCGCCGCCGTCCTCACCGTGGCCGGCGGGCTGGCTCTGATCGTCCTCGGCTGGTGGATCGTCGGATTCGAGTACCAGGGCGATTGGGGACGCTTCGCGGACGGCTCGTGGTGGACGAGCGAAGCGGTCAAGGCGCTCGGCCTCCTCGCGTTCGGCAAGGTCGGCTTCAAGATCGCGCTGGCCGGCGTCGCCGTGGCGGCAGCGGTCGGGGCCAAGGTCGTGAGCCGACGTCGCCGCGATCTTTCCTGAAAAAACTTCGGCCGACGATGTCGAGAACCGGTTTCCGGCTCCGTCCCCGGTGCGAACGTGACCACGATGGGTCACACCCGCACCGAGGAGAGCCGAGATGGCCAAGTACCTGCTGCTCAAGCACTACCGTGGCGCCCCGGAGCCCGTGAACAACGTTCCGATGGACCAGTGGACGCCGGACGAGATCTCGGCGCACATGCAGTTCATGGCGGACTTCGCGGGTCGGCTCGAGAAGTCGGGCGAGTTCGTCGACGGTCAGGCGCTCGCACCCGAGGGAACGTTCGTCCGCTACGACGGCGAGGGGCGCCCGCCGGTGACCGACGGCCCGTTCGCCGAGACCAAGGACCTCATCGCCGGCTGGTTCATCATCGACGTCGACACCTACGAGCGGGCCGTGGAGCTGGCCGGGGAGCTGTCGGCCGCGCCCGGCAAGGGCGGTGAGCCGCTCCACGAGTGGCTCGAGTTGCGCCCGCTGCTGTCGCTGCCGTCGAACACGGGCGAATGAACGAAGCACTGATCCGGGGCCTCACCCCGGGCGTGCTCGGAGTCCTCGTCCGCCGCGGAGCTGACTTCGCGGCGGCCGAGGACGCCGTGCAGGAGGCGCTGATCGAAGCGGTCCGGGTGTGGCCGGAGCGGACGCCGGCGGACCCCAAGGGCTGGTTGGTCACGGTCGCGTGGCGCAAGTTCCTCGACGCCGCCCGGTCGGAGACCGCCCGCCGACGCCGGGAAGAGGCGGACGAGCCGCCACCGGGGCCGGTTCCGCAGACCGACGACACGCTCCAGCTCTACTTCCTGTGCGCGCACCCGTCGCTGAGCCCGTCGTCGGCGGTGGCGCTCACGCTGCGTGCGGTCGGCGGCCTGACGACCCGCCAGATCGCCCGGGCCTACCTGGTGCCCGAGGCGACGATGGCGCAACGCATCAGCCGGGCCAAGCGCACGGTGTCCGACGTGCGGCTCGATCAGCCCGGTGACGTCGCCACCGTGCTTCGTGTCCTGTACCTGGTCTTCAACGAGGGCTACTCGGGCGACGTGGACCTGGCCGCCGAGGCGATCCGGCTCACCCGGCAGCTCGCGGCCGTGATCGACCATCCCGAGGTGACCGGCCTGCTCGCGCTGATGCTGCTCCACCACGCCCGCCGCGCGTCCCGGACCGCGCCCGACGGCAGCCTGGTGCCGCTCGCCGCGCAGGACCGTGGCCGGTGGGACACCTCGGCGATCGCCGAGGGCGTCGGGATCCTGCAGGCCGCGCTGGCCCGCGACCGCCTGGGCGAGTTCCAGGCGCAGGCCGCGATCGCGGCCCTCCACGCCGACGCGCGAACCGCCGCGGAGACCGACTGGGTGCAGATCGTCGAGTGGTACGACGAGCTCCTGCGATTCACCGACAGCGCGGTCGTGCGGCTCAACCGTGCGGTCGCGGTCGGCGAGGCCGACGGGGCCCGCGCCGGCTTGGCGGCGCTCGCCGCGCTCGACGAGTCGCTGCCCCGGTACGCCGCGGTGTCGGCCTACCTCCACGAGCGCGACGGCGACCCGGCGAAAGCGGCCGAGCTCTACGTCGAGGCCGCACGCAAGGCCTCCGACCTGGCCGAACGCGACTATCTGACGCGCCAGGCCGCCCGGCTCAGGACCGAATACCCACGATGAGGTCGATCTCCACGGTGGCCCCGACCGCGAGCCCGGTGGAGCCCACGCAGGTGCGGGCCGGCAGCGGGCCGGAGAACCAGCTGACGTACTCGGCGTTGAAACGGTCGTAGTCGGTGAAGTCGGTGAGGTACACGCGCACCATCAGCGCGTCGTCGAGCACCGCACCGAACTGCGCGAGCACCGCGGCGAGGTTCCGGAACACCTGCTTGGTCTGCACGACGACGTCACCGGGCACGAGCTGGCCGGTCGCCGGGTCGGTGGGCATCTGACCGGTGACGTAGAGCGTGTCGCCCCACCGAACGGCGTGCGAGAACGGCCCGACGCCGGGCGGCACACCGGTGGACGGATCGAACGTGTAAGCAGTGCGCTCCGGCATGGGAGGACTCTAGTTCACCAGTTGCCGCATCGTTTCGACCGGCAGGGCCGGGTTGGAGGCGGCGGCGCGGGCCAGTTCGGGGTCGTCGAGCAGAGCCACGATCTGCTTCGGTGGAAGCCGCGGCGAGGCCGCGATCGCCTGCCGCACGCCCGGGTCCGGGTCGTACCGCAACGTGTCGACGATGCCGGGTTCGGCGTCCGGATCGAACGCGACGAGCACACGCAGCGCCGGATCGGGATCGCGCCAGTACCGGGCCAGCCCGGCGCCGGGGAAGCCCGGTTTGCGGGGCAGGGTCTCCCGTCCGCAGCCCGTGTACTCCAGATAACTGCCCAGCAACAGTCGCGGCGGAGCGTCCGCCGAGTGCAAGGCGAGCAGGATCCGGACGCCGGGGTCGCCATCGGCGGCCAGCACCGGCACCAGGGTGGGCGGCAGTTCCGGTGAGCGCGCCGCGCGGCGCCGCAGCAGCACGTTCGACGAGCGGGCCCACTGCGTCACCTCGTCGGGCGTCCAGGCCGGATCGACCCGCCAGGACCCGGAGTGCTCGCAGTCCGGCCCGAAGTCACCCTCGCCGGGAACGTGACGCAGATCGACGCCGATCGCGGCGCGCTGTTCCTCGGTGAGCGTCGGATGCACCGAAATCGCGTTACGGACGACGGGGTGCGGATCGATGAGCAACTGCGCGACCTGCCCGTCGGTGAGGTCGTCGCGGTGAGCGATCGCGCCCCGGACCTCCGGCGCGGGATGGCCGATCAGCGCCGAGACCGCATCCGCGGGTACGTGCGGGTTGGTGGCCAGAACCGTGAGGTCGTTCGGGTCGCTCCAGGCCAGCACGTGGTCGACGACCGCGCGGGTGAGCGGGCGGCCCAGCTGCATCCAACGCCCGAACCCGGGTTCGGCGACGAGCTCGTCGAGTTCGGTGGCGCGTTCCACGCGGTCCTCGAACGCCTGCCGGACGGCTCGCGCGGGGTCGTTGTGCAGCGCGGTGCGATCGGCCGGGGAGAGCTGCTGCTCGAAGAAGACCGCGGCGGCCCGGACGTTCGGGTTCGAATGACGTGCCGCCGGCGCCACCAGCCGCCGGTCGTCGGCCAGCGCGAGGCAGAGCTCCTGGCGCGCCTCCCGCGGGTTGAGCAGACCGCCGGCCGCGACCCGGTCGAAGCCCTCGAGGTACCGGCCGACCGCCTCGGCCGGTAACGGCTTCCGCCGATCGTGACGCACGCGCGCGATCACCAGCGGATCCGGGTCGTCGACCATACGGACGCGGATGCGCAGGTCGACGTCGAGGTTGCCGGCCAGGCCCCCACGCACCTCGGGCTCGGGGTGACGCAACATCACGTCGACAACGGGCGCCGGTAGCGGCCGGGACGTGAGTTCGCTGCCCAGATCCTTACCGTGCCGGTCGATCAGCCGGATGAGGACGTCAGCCGGAGCCGCACGATTAAGGGCAAGTCCTTCGAGGACAGCTGTCGGCACGGGCGCCATCCTGCCGCAACCGTCCAAACAGTCGCGGATCGGGTTAGGGCGGACTCTGCGTGACCATCCACGCACATTGCGCGCGGTCGTGCACCTAGAACGGGATGAAGTCCTCGAAGCGCGGTTCCGAGGGCACGTCGGGTAGGCGCAGCGCTCGGCAGCGGGGCACCTGCTCGGCAGCGGGGTCGTCGTCGAGGTGTCGGAAGGTGCCGTCGGCGAACGCATCGGGAATCGGCGTCCACCCGAGGTTGCGCTCGTAGTAGCGCACCGCGGACCGGACGCTCGGCGCCCAATCGTCGTCCAGGATCACCAGGCCACCGGGCCGGACGATTTTGCGGAGGTAGTAGAGGTCGACGAACACCTCGTGGAAGCGGTGGCTGCCGTCGACGAAGGCCGCATCCAGCGTGGTGCCGAGCAGTTGGGGGAGCGCTACCGAGGACGGGGACTCGACGAGCTCGAACGCGGCACCGGCCTCGGACAGCAGTTCCCGGCCGATGTCGTCGAAGGCCTGCCGCTGGAACGGATCGATGATCACGTGGCGGGAACCGGCCACGTCGGCCAGCGCTTCGGCGACGGCTAGGGCCGAACTCCCGAAAGCCAGACCGATTTCGACGACGGAGCGCGCGCCCTCGCGGACCAGTAGGTCACGGACGAGGTCGCAGTCACGGGCCGGGAGAGCCACGGTCTCGAAATCGTGCGCGACGGTTCGCGGTGGGCCCTCGGCGGCCACTCGGCGACGAACCTCTCCGATGCGGTTCACCGCGCGACCACGCGGGGGTGGTTCCGCCAGGCGGGCATGGTGGCCAGGTACGCCAACGTCTCGGCTTCGATTTGTTCGCGTGGGGCGGTCGGGTTGCGGCGGGCCTGCCAGGCGGTCATGCGCTCGAAGCGTTCGTCGAACGGCTGGAGGGCGCCGCTGGCGTCGGTGCAGTGTTCGCAGTACTGGCCGCTCTCGATCGGCATTCCGCAGCTTTCGCAGTTCATGATTTCTCCTTGGACGTGAGCAGGGCGTGCATCCCGGTCAGCAGGGCCTCGCGGGCGTCGGCGGGCATGGCGTCGAGCGCCGTGGCCAGGCGGGTGGTGTCCAGTACTTCTCGGTCGCGGGCCAGGCGGTCGTGGCCCCGCGGCGTCAGCCAGACGAGGGTCCGGCGCCGGTCGGCCGGGTCGCGTTCGCGCTGCAGCAGGCCGTTGCGTTCCAACTGGCTGACGATGTCGCTGACCACCGACTGGGCTCGGTCGAGGTGGAGCGCGGCCTCACCCACGGTGAGCGGGCCGGTGCGTGCGAGGTGGTTCAGCACCGCTCGGGACGCCCCCGAGAGCTCGGATCGCTTCTCGTCACGGCGGTGAAAGGTGAGGTAGACGGCCTGGAACAGCTCCTCGAACCGAACTGCGGTTTCGTGCACGCGCTTACGATCGGTCAGCGCCAATCCATCGTCAATCCCGATGGATTCAGGTCAGCTCGTCGGCGAGCAGATCCATGAGGAGACCGTCGTGCCACGTGCCGTCGGGCCCCCGCTCGTAGCGGCGCATGATGCCGACCGGCCGGAAACCGACCTTGGCGTAACAGCGGATCGCGGCCTCGTTGTCCGCGGCCGGGTCGATGACCAAGCGGTGGTGCCCGCGCGCGATCAGGTGCGCGGCGAGCGTGCGGACCGCGTCGGTGCCCAGGCCGCGGCCGTGCACCGCGGGGTCGAGGTAGATGTCGATGCCGGCGTGGCGGTAGTCCGGATCGTCCTCTTCCGACCACTGGATGGCGCCGACGACCCGGTCCTCGTACTCGATGACGTAAAGGTGCAGGTCGTCGTCGGTGAGATCGTCGGGCTCACCGCCCCACCGCGCGAAGACCTCGGGTTCGGCGCGGATCTCGCCCAGTCGCGGAAGGTCGGCTTCGGTCGCCTCGCGCAGGCGAACATGGTTGCCCTGCATGACCCCGACGCTACCGATTGTTTCCCGGGGAACGGTGAACGGGTACCGCACACCGCATGCCGGATCAGGTACGTGGGTGTCGGCTCCCGCGGTGGTGGCTGGTGGCGCTCTACCTCGCCCTCGCCGTGGGCGGTATCGCCGCGCTCGTGTACCGGCAGGACTGGTCCACGCTGGTGTACACGGCCGTGTGGACGATCGGGTTACTCCTGATCTGGGCCTGGAGAGAGGTCGTCGTGAACGCGGACGGCATCCGGCTCTCGTGGTTCGAACAGCGCCGGCTCAAGCTCCCTGCTCGCCTCGTCCCCTGGGATCAGGTCGAGAGCGTCGAGAAGTTCGACCACTCACGCACTCACGTGCACATCCGCCTCGTCGACGGACGGACCGTGCCACTGCTCGGGCTTCCCGGCGAGCGCTCGGAGGCCGTGGCCGTGCTCGGCACCAAACCGGTGAGGGCTCGCCGCGTGGCGTCGATCAAGAACGACCGAACGCCGACGGAGCGGCAGGTTGACGCCGAGCTGCGGCAGCGGGCCGCGGCCTTGGCCGCGGAGCGGGACGAGCTGAAACGGATCAGCGAAGGTATCCCGCGAGTTCCTCGACAATTGCGTCGAAGCGAGTGAGCACGATCGACAGGTGACCTTCGGCCGGGTCGAGGTGCGCGGTGGCGCCGGGCACGTGCGCGGCGAGCCACTGGCCGTGGGCGAAGGGAACCATGCGGTCGTGGCCGCCCTGCCAGATCGAGACCGGGATCTTGATGGTGGCGAGGTCGAAGCCCCACTCCTTGACGAACGCCAGGTCGTCGTCGCGCCACCCGCTGATGCCGGTGGACACGGAGGCTCGGAACGACGCGGCGTTGTAGGCGGCGAAGTCGTCGGTGAGCGCGTTCCGGTCGACGGCGTCGACCAGGTCGCCCAGGGCGGTCGCGACCTCGTCGGCGGTGACCGTGGCCAGTTCGGCCGCGGCGGCCTCGAGGTACGGGGTCAGCTTCGCCTCGCCCTCGACGGCGGCACCGAATTCCTCGATGTTCTCCGCGCCCATGCCGCCGAGCCAGTCGATGCCGTCGGCACCGAACGGCGTGGGGCCGGCGATGACCGCGGCGGCCGCGCACCAGTTCGGGAGCAACGTCGCGCAGGCCAGCGCGTGCGGGCCGCCACCGGACCAGCCGGCGGTGACGAAACGGCTCGCGCCCAGGTGGTCGAGGAGAGCGACGATCTCCGGGACCACGTCGCCGACGGTCCGGCCGGGCTGAGGTGTGGAGTTCGCGTACCCCGGGCGGCTGTAGAGGACCAGACGCAGACCGTGGCGCGCGGCCGCGTCGGCCATCGGTTGGTAGAGCAACGCGGCCGACGGTGTGCCGGTGTGCATGACCAGGGGGACGCCATCGTCGGGACCCGCTACGAGGTACTCGAGTTTCCGGCCGTCGGGCCGTTCGATCTCCACATCCGCGAGGCTACGCGGGCATGATCGAGGCATGGGGAAGCAGTACGAACGTCTCACCGACCGTCTCCGCGCCTTCATCGAAGCCCAGCCGGTGTTCTTCGTGGCCACCGCGCCGCTGAGCGCCGACGGGCACGTCAACCTCTCGCCCAAGGGCCGGTCCGGTTCGCTGGCCGTGCTCGACGACCAGCGGCTGGCCTACCTGGACTTCGGTGGCAGCCACGCCGAGACCATCGCCCACCTGCGCGAGAACGGTCGCATCACGCTCATGTGGTGCGCGTTCGAGGGCCCACCGACCGTGCTGCGTGTCCACGGGCGCGGCGAGCCGGTCTTCCGCGACGACCCCCGCTTCGCCGAGCTCGTCGCGACGATGGCCGAGGCCGACGACGTCGGGGTCCGCGCGGTCATCCTGGTGACGGCCGAGCGGGTCAGCGACAGCTGTGGTTTCGCGGTGCCGTTCATGGACTACCGCGAAGAGCGGACGCTGCACGCCGAGTACTTCGGCCGTAAGGGGGAGGACGGGTTCGCGGCGTACTGCGAGAGCAAGGAGACGAACGTCGAGAGCATCGACGGCCTCCCGGCGGTGCCGATGCCGCTGCCTCAGCGGCCGGCGAGGTAGTCCGCCAGCTCGGTCGGGCGGCTCAGGGCCGGGGTGTGACCGCTGTCGATCACGTCCGGGGTGAGGCCGAGCCGCTCCTGCGCCACGCGGCTGATGAAGCCCACCGGCAGCAGACGGTCGTGCCGGCCGATCACGACCCTGGTGGGGACGTCGGGCCAAGCCTTCAGCGGCGACGGTTCCGCCAGGCGGGTCTCCGACTGCGAACGCCCCCGCTTCCGCGCCTCGGCGGCCAGCTGCGGGGGCACGTCGTGGTAGAAGAGGTCGTCGTAGCTCGCCTGCTCGTCGTAGCGCGTGTTGACCCAGAAGTCGGCCGGAGCCTCCTGGGGCGCCGGGATCATCGGCGCCACCAACACCAACGACTTCACGGCAACTTCCTGGCCGACGAGCGGAGCGACGAACCCTCCGAGCGACTGCCCGACGACGACCGGATCCGTTCGGTTCCCGATCGCCGCCACCACGGTGTCGGTGTACTCGGGGAGGCCGGCGGAATCGTCCTCGCAGGGAAGATCGGGCGCGACGGTGTCGTGACCGCGTGCCCGCAACTCGGCCTCCACGAGGTGCCAGTACCAGCCGACGTCACCAGCGCCGTGGATGAAGACGAAGGTAGCCATGATCCGGGTGTGCCCGTTGGGCGCGACTGTCCAACCCGGAGAGGCTTAGAGTGCCGGGGTGCCGATGTCGGTGGTCGACCGGGTGCCGGAGAACGCGGCCCTGGTGGTCCGGGCTCGACGCTGGCGGTACGCGGCGGTGGCCGGCGGCACTGCGTTGGTGATGCCGGGTGCGCTCTCCGTGCCCTTCGCGGCTTTGTTGATCGTCGCGCCCGACTCGCTGTCCGGGTACCTGGTGGTGCTGTTCGCCGTGCTGGCGGTGGTGCCGTTCGTCGCTGCCGTGGTGGCGACCGTGGAGGCCACGGCCCGGGCGGTGCGGGCCGGCCCGACGTTCGCGGCCGATGCGAGCGGCGTGTGGATCGGTCCTCTGCACCGGAAACGAGTGGCTCTCGCCCCGCCGCTGTTCGTGCCGTGGGAGTCGGTCGATCGGATATCCCCGGGGCGGCGGTTGTTCGGTCGGGTCGTGACCGTGCGGGTTCGCGCCGAGGGGGTGGAGTGGCTCAAAGCGGAGGCGTCCCAGCTGCTGTTCGGACCCGGCCTGTCGGTGGTGACCTCGTACGAGTTCGGGGTGAGCCAGGACGAGGCGCTCGAAGCCTTACGTGAATTAGCGGCCGGCCGCGCGACGATCGCTTGGCGCCGCTGAGTGTTGCAAACCGAACGTTCCGGTCGTTGTGCGGCCGATCGAGCGTTCCTGGCTTTCCGGTGAAGCTAGTGGCACAGCAGGAACACACACTTTCTTCTTGGAGGCTGGACGACATGAGCGGCTGCTACGACTACTCGTACGACTCGTGCAACGACTGGGACTACAACGAGTGCAAGCCGCGCCGTCGCCGCCACCACAAGAAGCGCTACAACGACTGCTGGGACTACAACCTCTGCAGCTGATCCTTTCCCGCTGAGGCCCGGAGCGCATGACGCGCTCCGGGTCTCTTCGCGTGCACGAAGCCTCGGACAGCCGGTCCGCAGAGCCATTCGTCGATCACGGCGATGTGCAGCTCGACGTTCGTCAGAATGGTCACCGGCGATTCAGTGGATTCTTCGTCGCGTGACCACAGTGTTGGCAACCGAACGTTCCCGCCGTCATCCGGCCGATCGAGCCGACCCCGAATCCACGCGAAGCTAATGGCACAGCAGGGGGAACACACACACTTTCTGGAGGCTGGACGACATGAGCGGCTGCTACGACTACGACTACAACCAGTGCAACGACTGGGACTACAACGAGTGCAAGCCGCGCCGTCGTCGCCACCACAAGAAGCGCTACAACGACTGCTGGGACTACAACCCCTGCAGCTGAACCACCTGAACAGCGAGACCCGGAGCGCACACCCCGCGCTCCGGGCCTCGTTGCGTCCGGGTCAGATCGTGAAGCCACCGTCGACGGAGATCGACGCCCCGGTCACGTACCGCGCCTCGTCGCTGGCCAGGAACGAGACCACGTTCGCGATCTCGCCTGCGTCGGCATAGCGCTCCAGAGCGGTGAACGCTCGGATGCCGTCGGCGTTGGGTCCGGCGGCCGGGTTCGCGTCCGTGTCCGTCGGACCCGGGTGCACCAGGTTGACCGTGATCTCGCGCGAGCCGAGCTCCCGCGCGAGCCCTTTGGTCATGCCGATCAGCGCCGTCTTGCTCATCGCGTAGAGCGTGAAACCGGGGAAAACCGTCCGCTCGGCGACGTTGCTGCCGATGTTCACGATCCGGCCGCCCGGTTTCAGGTGGCGCAGCGCCGCCCGCGAGGCCGCGTACGGCGCGTGGACGTTCACTGCCATCGTGTGGGCGAATTCCTCGTCGCCGAGCTCGCCGATCGGGCCCACGGTGAAGACACCCGCGTTGTTGACCACGATGTCCAGACGGCCGAACATCTCGGCCGTCCGATCCACCGCGCCCGTCACCTCGTCGGGATTCCGGCTGTCGGCCTCGATCGCGATCGCTCGGCGTCCGGTGTCCTTGATTTCGCAGGCCACCGCGTGGGCCTGGTCGTGGCCCCGCGCGTAGGTCACCGCCACGTCGGCCCCGCGCTCCGCGAGCCGGCGGGCGATCGCGGCGCCGATGCCACGAGACCCGCCGGTGACCAGCGCGACCTTGTTCGTCAACTCGTTCATGCGAACAGCCTGGCGAGCGACGCCGCCGGATGCTGGCGTCAAACGGACGTCGAGTTTCAGTCCGGGTGACGCCGCCGACGCCGCGCCGACGCGGTACGCCGCCGGTGCCGTGGCAGCGGTACCCGGCGACGATCCGTCCGGGCCCGGCCGGGCCGCCGGCTCGGCGCGGGAGCCGCCCACACGGCCAGCTCGCGAGCGCGTTGCGCAGCGAGCACAGCCGTCTGCCGACGCCAGCGCGAATCGAACAGTGGGAGCGATTGACCGACGCCACGAGCGCCGGAGAGGAGCGGGAGCACGGTGAAGGAACCCTTCGTCAGCGGATGGCGCGGCGCATCGCCGCTCCACGTCGCCGGCCGCGGGCGTTGCCTCGGATCAGCCGACGGTTGCTAGAAACGCCAGGGGTTCGTGCTCGTCATGTCATCCACAGTAGGCGCACTGGGCGCGGCGCGTCTCGGGGTTATTGCGGCCACTCGATGTCCGCTTAGGTCTTCAGGATGAGCGGGTGACCACACCGAAGAGCAGAGCCGGTTCCCGGATCGACCATCTCAACCTCGCCGTGCCCGACCTGGCCGCCGCGGTGGCGTTCTACGAGCCGGTGCTGGCCAGCGTCGGCATCAGCAAGATGCTGGAGATCCCGCCGAACGCGACGCCGAACCAGCCGACGGCCATGACCGGTTTCGGCCTCGCCGACGTGAAGCCGTACTTCTGGCTCATCGACGGCGGCACGGTCGGCACGAACATGCACCTTGCGTTCACCGTCGACACCCGCGACGACGTCGTCACGTTCCATGAAGCGGCGCTGGCGGCGGGCGCCTCGGAACTTCTCCCACCCGCCGTGCACGAGGAATACCACGCCGACTATTTCGGCGGGTTCGTGCTCGACCCGCACGGCATCAACCTCGAGGCGGTCTGTCACGAGCGCCCGTGATCCGCACACGACGAAGCCCGGAACGCTCGTCGCGCTCCGGGCTTCGTCGTCGGGTGGTTCAGCTGCAGGGGTTGTAGTCCCAGCAGTCGTTGTAGCGCTTCTTGTGGTGACGGCGACGGCGCGGCTTGCACTCGTTGTAGTCCCAGTTGTTGCCCTGGTTGTAGTCCCAGCCGTAGCAGTCGCTCATGTCGCCGTTCCTCCACGAATTCGGGTTGTTCCTGCGGTGCCAATAGATTGCCGCGAATCAACGTCGCGATCGATTGGCCCCCTGACGTCGTCACCGTTCGCGTGCGAACACTTCGCGGCTCACACCTTCTTGCGGTAGGCCCGCAGGGCCAGCGGCATGAACACCGCGACCAGGCCGACGCACCAGGCCAGCGTCCACCAGACGTGGTTGCCGACCGGCGTCCCCTCGAACAACGCACGCATCGAGTCGACCAGGTGCGTGATCGGGTTGACCTTCACGAAGCTCTGCATCCAGCCGGGCAGCGCCGAGACGCCGACGAACATGCTCGAGGCGAAGCTCAGCGGCAGCACGGCGAGGAACATGATTCCCTGCACCGCACCGCTGGTGCGGGCCACCATCCCGACGAATACCGACGCCCAGCTGAGCGACAGCGCGAAGAGCACAGCCAGCAGGCAGGCCGCGACCGCGGCGAGAGGGTTCGACTCGATCCGGAAACCCATGATGTAGCCGACGGTCAACGTCGACACCGCGACGATCACGTACCGCACGACGTCACCGAGAACGGCGCCGATCAGTGGCGCCGACCGCGGAATCGGCAGCGACCGGAACCGGTCGAACAGGCCCTTCTCCAGGTCGGTGTTGAGGTTGACGCCGATCGCTATCGCGCCGGTGGCGATGCTCTGGGCCAGGATGCCGGGCAGGAGGAAATGCAGATACTGCTCGGTGGAGCCGGAGACCGACTTGCCGAAGATGTAGACGAAGATGACGAGGAAGATCGCCGGCTGAATCGTCACGTCGATCAATGCTTCTGGTGTGTGCCAGGTCTTGATCAAACTGCGTTTTGTGAGCGCCAGCGAGTGTCGTACCAGGCGGAACGGTCGACGCGCGCGGGGCGCCGGCGCGGAGCGGGTGACGTCGGGGCTGGTGAGGGTCGTAGTCATGCCGCGGCCTCCGGGGTGTCGACGGCCGTGCGGCCGGTGAGGGTGAAGAACACTTCGTCGAGGCTCGGCAGGTGGAGCGAGAGCTCGGTGACGGGGATGCGCGCGGCGGCCAGGCGAGCGACGGCGGCGGTCATCGCCTCGTCGGACGCGACCGGGACGGCCAACACGCCCTTGCGGATCTGATCGGCGGGGGTGCCCGCGGAGATCTCGTTCAGGATCTCGGCGGCGGCCGGCAGATCGGCGGCGTTGGAGGGGCGGACTTCGAGCGTCGAGCCGCCGACCACGCGCTTCAACGCCTCGGGGGTGTCGTGCGCGATGACGACGCCGTGGTCGATCACGGTGATCTGGTCGGCGAGCGCCTCGGCCTCTTCCAGGTACTGGGTGGTGAGCAGGACGGTGGATCCGTCGCGGACGAGTGTGCGCACCACGTTCCACATGTCTTCGCGTTTGCTCGGGTCGAGCCCGGTCGTGGGCTCGTCGAGGAAGATCACGTCGGGGCGGCCGACGAGGCTCGCGGCCAGGTCGAGGCGGCGGCGCATACCGCCGGAGTAGGTCTTGGCGGCCCGGTTGGCGGCGTCGGTGAGGTCGAACCACTCGAGCAGCTCGGTGGCACGTCGGCGGGCACCGGCCTTACCGAGATCGAGCAGGACGCCGAACAGCTCCAGATTCTGACGCCCGGTCAGGTCCTCGTCGACCGAGGCGTACTGGCCGGTGAGGCCGATCGCCTCACGGACGCGCTCGGCGTCGCGGACGACGTCGAAGCCGGCGATGCGGGCCTGGCCGCCGTCGGGGCGGAGGAGCGTGGACAGGATGCGCACGGCAGTCGTCTTGCCGGCGCCGTTCGGCCCCAGAACACCGAGAATGGTGCCGCGTTCCACGGCGATGTCGACGCCTTGGAGGGCCTTCGTGGAGCCGAAATGCTTGACGAGGCCCTCGGCCTCGATCACCAGGTCGGTTGTCATGCTCAACACGTTGGTGGTCGGCGCTGAGACGGCGCTGTCCTGACGCTGTCAGCCCTGAGCGGTCGCTGTCATCAGGGCCCGAATTTTGACCACTCGCCCTCGGAGATCATGTCGACCGTGCCGCCGACGACCTGGATGGCGGTCTGCTCGTCGATGGCGTACGCCGGACCGCCGATGTCGGCGGCCCACCGCTCCGCGTCCGCGGGTGTGTTCGTGGGGAAAAGGTTCAAGTGCGGGAAGATCGAGAAGTCGACGAGCCCGAGCGCACGATCGTCCGGCGCGGAGGGCCACTCGACGAAGTACGACCCGATCCGGGGCGTCATCACCATGCTGCCCGCGCTCACGCCCACCCAGACCGTCTCCGGTAGCGAAGGCAACAGGTCGACGAGCGTGGACTCGCGCATCCAGTGGGCCAGATAGGTTGCGTCGCCGCCGTCGACCAGGAGCGCGTCGGCCTCCCGGACCCAGGACACCCACCGATCCGAGCCCATCGTGGGCAGTGCGGTGAGCTCGAGGACGCCGACCGACGCCCAGCCCAGATTGGACAGAGAAGGCTGATCGCGATCGGCGAGGAAACGTCGCACCGACGTCGGCCCGCACATCGGATGACCCCACTGAGCGGTGGGGATGCAGAGCGCGTGGCATTCCTCGATCGGCTTGCCGAGCAGGTGGAGCAGCGCCGAGTGGATGCTGGAGTTGGTGATTCCGCCCGACGTCAGCAGAAGCTTCATGGCGCGAAGCGTAGAGAGGCGGTACGACAAAAACCCGGAGCGCGGTGTGCGCTCCGGGCTTTGCTGTTCAGGTGGGTCAGCTGCAGGGGTTGTAGTCCCAGCAGTCGTTGTAGCGCTTCTTGTGGTGGCGACGACGGCGCGGCTTGCACTCGTTGTAGTCCCAGTCGTTGCACTGGTTGTAGTCGTAGTCGTAGCAGCCGCTCATGTCGTCCAGCCTCCAGAAAGTTTGTGTGTGTTCCCCCTGCTGTGCCATCAGCTTCGCGTGGATTCGGGGTCGGCTCGATCGGCTGGATGACGGCGGGAACGTTCGGTTGCCAACACTGTGGTCACGCGACGAAGAATCCGCTGAATCGCCGGTGACCACTCTGACGAACGTCGAGCTGCACATCGCCGTGATCGACGAATGGCTCTGCGGACCGGCTGTCCGAGGCTTCGTGCACGCGAAGAGGCCCGGAGCGCGTCGTGCACTCCGGGCCTCAGCGGTAAAAGATCAGCTGCAGGGGTTGTAGTCCCAGCAGTCGTTGTAGCGCTTCTTGTGGTGACGGCGACGGCGCGGCTTGCACTCCTCGTAGGAGTAGTCGTTGCACTCGTTGTAGTCGTAGCAGCCGCTCATGTCGTCCAGCCTCCAAGAAGAAAGTGTGTGTTCCTGCTGTGCCACTAGCTTCACCGGAAAGCCAGGAACGCTCGATCGGCCGCACAACGACCGGAACGTTCGGTTCCCAACACAGCCGCGCAATTGAGATGACTTCTCACCGCTCGAAGCGCGACTGTGTGGCCCATGGCCCACCAGCTGATCAACCCGCCCAGCCTCGCCCCGACTGCGCCCTACGCCTACGCCGCGCTCGCCGCGGCCGGGCAGCTGGTCTTCGCCGCCGGAGCATGCCCGCTCGACTCCGCCGGCCGCACCACGCCGGTTGGCGACCTGCTCGGCCAGTGCCGTCAAACCGTCGACAACCTTCGAACCGCTCTGCGAGCAGCCGGCGCCGACTTCACCGACGTCGTCAAAACCACCATCTACGTGGCGTCGAACCAGCGAGAAGACCTGAGCGCCGCCTGGAGCGCGATCACCACCTACTTCGATCCCCAGCCACCCAGCACCCTGCTGGGCGTCACCGTTCTCGGCTACCCCGACCAACTCGTCGAGATCGAAGCGATCGCCGTGCTACCGGCATGAAAAAACCCGGAACGCGATGAGCGTTCCGGGTTTCGAAAGTTGAAGATCAGCTGCAGGGGTTGTAGTCCCAGCAGTCGTTGTAGCGCTTCTTGTGGTGGCGACGACGACGCGGCTTGCACTCCTCGTAGGAGTAGTCGTTGCACTCGTTGTACGAGTAGTCGTAGCAGCCGCTCATGTCGTCCAGCCTCCAAGAAGAAAGTGTGTGTTCCTGCTGTGCCACTAGCTTCGCCGGGAAGCCAGGCATGCTCGATCGGCCGCACAACGACCGGAACGTTCGGTTCCCAACACTGCGGAGGCAGGCCGCTGAACGACTCCCCGACGCGCAGTACTAGGTTGTTGCGCCTGTAGCACTGGGTCGTCAATAGGGAGCAGAGCGTTGATCCAGAGTGGACGGACGGCCCACAGTCCAGCCGGTGTGTTTCTGCTCGTGCTCGTCGTCGTCATTGGCGGGTTTTGGCTGGTCGGATCGGCCGAAGAGCTTGCCGGCGCGGGGCCCGACAACGTTCCGGTGGAGGCGCTCTGGGCCGAGCGGGGTGCTGAGCTGGTGCCGGGGTGCACTGATGCTCGGGTGGCGGAGCATCCGTTCGCGCAGGACGTGACCGGGGACGGGGCGCTCGAGTACTTCGTGACGCTCCACTGCGGCGGCCTCGACGGGGCGGACAACGTGCTGGTCGTCGACTACTGGGACCCGGACAGCGCCGGATACCTCGGTGCGGTGACCACTGCGGTACCGGTGCATCTGCAGCGCGGTGGGTGTGTTCATCCGGACGGTCGGACGGTGACCGTGATCGGCCGGGTGCGTGCTGACGGCGACCCCGCTGATCGGCCCAGTCTCGTGGTGAAGCAGACGGCTACCTGGAACGGCACGGCGTTCACGTTCGGGGCCGCGGAACGGAGCGCGGCGGCGGCGCCCGGGTACGGGCCCACCCTGCCGGGCTGCGGCCGGGCTTGAGTGGGCCAATCCGGCCCAGGTACGGAGCCGTTCCGCTGCTGATGATCAGGGCATGAGTCAGCTCTATCTCGCGCAGCCCGAACAACAGCAGCAACTCGAATGGCTCAACGGTGGCACGCTCGGCCTGCTGCTCGACGGCAAGGCCAGCGACGGCCAACTGATGATCGGGCGCTTCGACGTCTCCGAGGGCGAAGCGCCGCCCTATCACCTGCACACGCGGGAGGACGAGGTCTTCCTGCTGCTCAAAGGCACGGCCCTGGTCTGGTACGACGATCAGGAGTACGAGCTCGCCGAGGGTGGGATCGTGTTCCTCCCGAAGAACGTCGCGCACTCGTACCGGATCACCTCGAAGAAGGCCGACCTGCTGATGATCAACACCCCGGCCGGGATCGAGGGGATGTTCCGGGAAGCCGGGCGTGATTTGTCGACACCGCGGCCGGAAGGGTTCGCGATCAAACCAGATCCCGCCGCGGCGGAGCGGTACGGCAGCGTCATCGTTGGACCCCCGCGCTGATCGCGCGTCGCGCTGATCGAGGCCTCAGCCGGCGGCCGTCGAGCACGAGCCGCCGAACGCCCCGGGGAAACCACCCCCGGTGGCGATCTCGGCGGCGACGCGCTCGAAGACGCGCCGGTCCTCCGGTGCGACACCCTCCAGCAGGTCGGGCAGGCGCGACGAGATGTCGGCGTAGAGCGCGTCGACGGTCTTCTGGCCCAGCGCCGTGGTGCTGAGCAGGACGGCCCGACGATCGTGCGCCGCGTTGTCCCGCTGCACCAGACCGCGCCGCTCGATGCGGTCGACGAGGCCGCTGAGGCCGGGCCGGGCCAGCCCGAGCAGACGCGAGAGTTCGGTCAGCCCCCGTGGCCGGTCCTTGAGCATGCACAGCAACTGGGCCTGCGCCGGGGTGAGGTCGTGGGCGGCGCAGATCTCGCTGTAACGACGGTGGATC
Source organism: Cryptosporangium japonicum (assembly GCF_039524755.1). Taxonomy (NCBI): domain Bacteria; kingdom Bacillati; phylum Actinomycetota; class Actinomycetes; order Cryptosporangiales; family Cryptosporangiaceae; genus Cryptosporangium; species Cryptosporangium japonicum. The sequence goes on along the minus strand of NZ_BAAAGX010000009.1, from coordinate 236,101 downwards.
AGCGCCGCGAGGCCCGCCAGCGCGACTCCGGCTCCTAGCTCGTGCATCCCCGAACTTTAGCTTGCGAAAGTTCGCGCCGCGAAATAGTTTGTTCGCGACGCGAAGTATCGACGCTGGAGGATCTCGTGGTCTTTGACACCCGGAACGGCACGCGTGGTGCCCGTCAGCCCCGCGGGCGCCTGTTGATCTGGGCGAACCGGATGATGATGCGGCGGATCCGGCGCGGAAAGGGTGGGATGCGCGGGGGTCAGGCGCTCGTCCTGAAGACGGTCGGCGCCAAGAGCGGGGCCGAGCGCGAGTCGCCGCTCGCCTGGTTCCCCGGCGAGGGTGACAGCTGGCTGATCTGCGCGTCCGCGGCCGGTGCGGCGAAGAATCCGGCCTGGTACTACAACCTGGCGGCACACCCCGATCGGGTCAGCATCGACGTCGACGGGCAGACGGTGCCGGTGACGGCCGAGCAGCTGCACGGAGCCGAGCGGGACGCGGCCTGGCAGAGCATTACGGCCAGCGCACCGGGATTCGCCGACTACCAGGTGAAGACGGATCGGGAGTTGCCGGTGATCCGGTTGACGCGCCGCGCGGAATGACCGGAGCGAGGCGCCCTTAAACGGATTTGCTGCTACGTCACAACCTGTTTGATGTCTTTGTCTTCGGGGGGACTCAGTGTCCGGGTCGCCGCGAACCACTGCGGCGGGAGACAAGGAAGGTAGTGCGCCGTGACCATCGCCGGCATCATTTCTGCGCTGCTCGTGGGTCTGATCATCGGGGCGCTCGGGCGTCTCGTCGTCCCCGGCAAGCAGAACATCCCGATCTGGCTCACGATCGTCATCGGCATCGTGGCTGCGCTGCTCGGAACGGCGCTCGCACGCGGGATCGGTGTCGCCGACACCCGTGGTTTCGACTGGATCGAGCTGATCTTCCAGGTCGTGCTGGCCGCGGTGGGCGTGAGCCTGACCGCCGGCTTCTACGGCCGTCGCGGGCACCGCGTTCACTGACGAACGCGTCGCGAACCACCCCTGGGTGGGTTGGCAGAAGGGCCGGCCGCAGAGATGCGGCCGGCCCTTCGTTTTGCGTAAATGGTTCATGCGACTGCACCCGGGAGAGGTCGAGGCCGCCGGTTGGCGGGGCGTCGCCGCGGCCGAGGTGGTGGCGCGGTTGCGTGCCGCCTCGCCCGGGGTCGACGGGCGGCCGCGGCTGATCGGGATCGACGGGCGGGGCGGTGCGGGCAAGACGACGCTCGCCGAGCGGTTGGCTGACGCGGCGGGCGGCTCCGCGATCGTGCACACCGACGACGTCGTCTGGAACCACGCCTGTTTCGACTGGGGCGGGCTGCTGCTCGAGCACGTCCTGAAACCGCTGCACCGGGGCGAGGCGGTGCACTTCCGTCCGGACGCCTGGTCCGTTCACGGCCGTCCCGGGGAGATCACGGTTCCGGCCGGGCTGGACTTCGTGTGGATCGAAGGCACCGGCATCGTGCGGAGCGAGCTCGCGCCGTGGCTCGACGCGTCGATCTACGTCCAGGGTGACCTCGACGAGCAGGAGCGGCTGCTGGTCGCCCGCGACGGCGACTCACCCGAGCACCGCGAGCACGTCGCACGCTGGCTCGACGAAGAGCTGCCGTTCCTGCGGCGCGAACAACCGTGGGCACGGGCGACGCTCGTCGTCGCCGGCCCGCCGGGCGCCGAACTTCTGGTTGCGCCGCCGACCGGCTGAAAAACCACTCCGGCCCGGAGCGCGATCGCGCTCCGGGCCGGTTCGACGGGCGGCTCAGCCGTGGTGGCTCCAGCCCCAGTTCTCGTCGCGGTGCTTGCGGTGATGGCGACGACGCCGACGGTGCTTGTTGTGGTCGTCGTGGTGGTCCCAGTGACCGTGGTCGTCCCGGTGGTGGCTCACGGTGTTCCTCCTGTTGTTGGTGTTGCTGCGTGCACCACAAGAGTCGCCTGGATCAACGTTCCGCTTGATCAGTGACCCAACGGTTGGAACGTTTCACTCCTAACACAGTGGACAGTGACCAATGCGATCAATGTTCGCATCGCGCAGCGAATGAACTCCGCCTCTGATCACCCGTCGTCGCAGGTGTGACATGGTTGAACAAGCAACAACAGCTACCGGTGACGACGGTCGCCGAGTGGCCACCGGGCACGTACCCGGAGAACCTGGCCGCGGCTCCTGACGGCAGTTGGCTCGTCACTTTTCTCAGCCACAACCGCATCGACCGCGTCCACCCGGACGGAACCATCACGGTCTTCGCGACCCTGCCGGCGATGCCCCGCGGGATCGCGGTCGTCCAGGACGACGCCTACGTCGTCGCCGGCAGCAACGGCCGGGACAACTGGCGGCTCTACCGCATCTCGCTGGCCCACACCGGCGCCGAGCTCGTCTGCGAGCTTCCGGACCTGCGACTGGGCAACGGCCTGGCCGCGAGCGGCCGACATCTCCTGGTCGTCGATTCCGCCGAGGGCACGGTCACGCGGATCAACCCGGAGAACGGTGCCTACGCGGTCTGGATCGAGGACGAGTTGCTCACGAGCCCGCACGACTCGCTTCCCGGCGTCAACGGCATCGTCGTCGAGCAGGACGACGTCTACCTCACCAACACCGCGCGCTCGCTGATCCTGCACACGCCGCTCGTCTTCCCGAACCTCTCGGTCGTCGCCGACCAGATCGTCGGGGACGACCTCGACCGGCACCCCGACGGCAGCTTCTACGTCGCCACGCTCTTCCACGACAGCGTCGTCCAGGTGCGCCCGGACGGGAGCCGGCGCGACGTCGTGCGGAACCTGGCGACCACCACGGCGGTGGCGATCGACCCGGCGAACTCCGACTTCGTCTGGGTGACGGCCGCCGGCACCGAAACCATCCCGGCCAGACTCGTCCGACTGCAGGTGAACAGCTGATGAGAGACGTGCTCGAGCGATACATCTACCGACCCGTCGACCTCGAGTACGAGGTGGCGTGCAAGACCTGGGCGCTGACCGCCGACCTCAAACCCGCCGCCGTGGCGTTCCCCCGCTCGGCCGCCGAGGCCGCCGTCGTGGTGCGGCTGGCCACGAGCGAAGGGCTTCGGGTGGCGCCGATCGGCACCGGCCACAACGCGTACCCGTTCGACGGCCAGGACCTCAGCGACACGGTGATCGTCCGCACCGACCACCTCAACTCCTACCAACTCGATCCCGAGGCCGGCATCGCCCGGGTCGGCGCCGGAGCGATCTGGGGGCCGCTCGTCGACATGATCGGCGAGCACGGGCTGGCCGCGCTGCACGGGTCGGCGCCGGGCACCGGGATCATCGGCCACACGCTCGGCGGCGGCATCGGGTGGTACAGCCGGGCGCTGGGCCTGGCCGCGAACTCGGTCAGGGCCGTCGAGCTGATCACCCCCGACGGCAGCCTGGTCCGCGCCGACGAAGACCACGAGGACGAGCTCTTCTGGGCCCTGCGTGGCGGCGGTGCTGGCAACTTCGGCCTGGTCACCGCCATCGAACTGCAGCTGCAGCCGATCCGCAGCGCCTACGCCGGAATGCTGGTGTGGGATCTGCGCGACGCCGAGCGGGTGCTCCCGGTGTGGGCGAACTGGGCCGAGGACGCGCCCGACCTCGTCACCACCGCGTACCGGCAGGTGCAGTACCCGCTGATCCCCCAGCTGCCGGAGCAGTTGCGTGGTCGCCGGCTGGTGATCGTCGACGGTGCGGTGCTCGGCAGCGACGAGGAAGCCACCCGCATGCTGATGCTGCTCCGGGCGCTCAAGCCGAAGTGGGACACGTTCGCCCGGGTACCCGCCCGGTCGCTCGCGCGGCTGCACCTCGAGTCGGAGGAACCGTCGTTCGGCGGCGTGCGCTCGGCCCTGCTGTGGGACCTGCCGCCGGAGGGCGTGGAGCGGCTGCTCGACGTCTCGATCGACGACTCGCTCGTCCTCACCACCGAACTACGTCAGCTCGGCGGTGCGCTGCGGCGTCCGGCGCCGTCCGGCGGTGTGCTCAACCGGATCGACGAGCAGTTCCTGCTGCTGGCCGGCGGGGTGAACGTCGGCGGCCAGGCCCACCGCACGATCGAGGCGATGAGGCCGTGGTCCAGCGACCGCAACTACCTCAACTTCACCCAGCAGCTGGTCGACCCCGCCACCGGATTCGATCCCGGCGCCTGGCAGTCGTTGCGGCGCATCCGCCGGAAGAAGGACCCGTTCGCGGTGTTCCGCGCCAACCACGAGATCCCGGTCATTTGACGAGTGACTCGACGTCCGACAGCGAAGCTGCCAACGCGTCGTACTGGTCGGCTTCCCACGCGCCCGGCGGGTGCTTGCCCAGGTCGTCCAAGGTCAACAGCAGTTGGGGACGCTCAACGGCGAGCCAGTTCCGCGCCTGCACCGCGTCGTCGAAGGTCATCGGGGTGACTCCCGCCCCGGGCGCCTCCACCACGCGGACGTCGCCGCTGATCACCGCCGCCGCGGCGGCCAGGCTCGCCCGGTAACAGCCGAGAAGGCGACCGCGTGCTTCCCGCCTCGAAGCCTCGGTCTCGCCCTCCATGCACACTTCGTAGGAGAACAGACAGATGAGGTCGTGGGCCCGGTACCGGCCGGGGCTGGGCTGGTCCAGCAGCCGGACGTCCATCAACTCGTCGGTGACCCGCTGAGCCTCCGCCATCGAGACGCCGCACACGCTCGCGGTCAGCTGCATCGAGCCCTCGTAGCCGCGGTGCACTCCGGCCAGCCGCACCGCCCGCTGGGCCGGCGGCGACAGCGCCTCGTACGACCAGCGCAACGTCGCGCGAACCCCCACGTCACCGCCTTCGAGAGCGGCCGGGCGGGACGCGCACGCGCGCATCTGGTCGGCCACCGTCCGGGGAGTGAGCGACAGATCGGTCAGCAGGCGCGCGGCGACGATGCTGAGCGCCAGCGGCAACCCCCCGCAGTAGCCGAGGATCTCGTCGACCGCCGACCGGTCGACCGGCGGACGGATCCGGCGCAGCAGCATGGCGCGCGCCTCGGCGTCGGACAGAACGTTCAACGCGACCGGGGTCGCACCCTGGGCCACGACCAGCCCGGTCAGCCGGCTCCGGCTGGTCACCACGGTCAGCGAACCGGGGCCGGGCGGCAGCAGCGGGCGGACGTGCTCCTCGTCGCGGGCGTTGTCGACGATCAGCAGCACCCGCCGGCGATCGAGCAGCGACCGGTAGAGCGCCACCCGTTCGTCCGCGCTCGCCGGCATCTCGTCGGCGGGAACACCGAGCGCGGTCAGCAGCGGCAACAGCGCCTCCCCGGCCGGGATCGGCCGCCCCTCCGGGCCGAAACCGCGCAGGTCGACGAAGAGCTCCCCGTCGGGGAACCGGTAGGCGTTGGCGCGCGCCCAGCGCACCGCGAGCGTCGTCTTGCCCACCCCGCCCATGCCGTGGATGACGACGATCGCCGCGTCCGGCCGGTCGGCGGCGAACGTGTCGATGTGCTCGATCTCGGCGGCGCGACCGGAGAACGTGGTCAGCTCGGCGGGCACCATCGCGGGGCGGACCGCCGGGGCCACCTGCATCGCCTGGTCGTCGGACCGGAGTATCTCGAGGTGGGCCTGGCGCAGGGCCGGACCGGGGCCGATGCCGAGCTCGTCGGCCAGCCGCTGCCGGAGAGCCCGGATCGTGCCGAGCGCCTCGGCGCGGTGGCCGGCCGCGGTGAGACAGCGGGTGAGCGCGGCGTGCAGCAGCTCGTTCAGCGGGTCGGCCGCGACCGTGGCACGCAGCACCCGGAGCAGTTCGTAGGAGGGCTCGGCGCCGGTGTACGCGGCGGCCACCTCGGCGGCCTGGATCGCCACCTGGGAGCGTTCGGCGTCGATGGCCCGGAACACCGTCGCCGCCTCCACCGACGTCTCGATGCCCGCGGCGGCCCGGCCGTCCCAGAGCGCGAGCGCCTCGGTGCGCAGCACGGTGGCCCGTAAGGGATGCGTGGTTTCCCTCGCGCGCCGAACGAGTGCCCGAAAGTGCAGGAGATCGCACTCGTTCTCGGTGAGAACGAGCCGGTACGCGTTGCCGGTACGCAGCAGCCACTGCCCGCTCGCCCGATGCGGGAGCTCCGGTTCCAGCAGGCGGCGGATCCGTCCGACCGACCGCTGGATGACGTTCATCGCGCTCGCCGGCGGGGCGTCCCCCCACAATGCATCGATCAAAGTGCCTACCGAGATGGGGTGTCCGGCGCGAGCGAGCAGCAGAGCGAGCACGGCCTGCTCCTGGCCCGGCCCGACGGTGAGCTCCTCGCCGTTGCGGAAAACACGGACGGGACCGAGAACGGTGAAGTACACCGTTGGTCTCGTCTCGGCCGGCACGTTGCTCAGCGTAACGATTTCGCGTTCGTCGGCCGACCGGATCCCCAGATCGCCGTGTCAGTTCTGTGTCAGTTAGAACGCAGTAAGCCTTTCTAGCGTCGGGCACATGCCCCAGATCGATTCATTACACTCCGTACACGCGGGCAGCCTGATGCGCTATCTGCTCAAGCTCAACCGGGGCGATCGGCAGACCGCGGAGGACATGCTGCAGGAGACGATGCTGCGTGCGTGGCAGCACGCCGACAGCTTGCCGGAGCAGGAGAGCAACCAGCGGCGGTGGCTGTTCGCGGTGGCCCGCCGGCTGTTCATCGACACGGTCAGGGCCCGGCAGATCCGGCCGGTGGAGACGGCGATCGTCGACTTCGAACACATCGCCCGGGTCGAGGACACGACCGAGGCGGCACTCGTCAACGACGCGATGCGCGACGCCTTCGGGCGGTTGAGCGACGCGCACCGCAACGTGCTGGTGGATCTGCACATGCGTGGGATCCCGGCCGAGGAGGTCGCGCAGCGGTTGGACGTGCCGGTGGGCACCGTGAAGTCCCGGGCGCACTACGCGTTGCGTGCCCTGCGTAACGGCATGGCCGCGACCGACTAGCGCTTGCGGGCCAGGAACACCCACTCGAGGCCGGGGCGGTCGGGGGCGTTCCGGACCTCGAGCAGGTCGTAACCGTGGGTGCGCAGCGACGACTCGATCTCGCGGCGGGTGCGGAAACGCAGCGTCGAGTGCGAGGTCAGGACGGCCCGATCGGGGAACACCCAGGTCGTGCGGAACGTGAGCAGCGGCCCGGCCAGGTCCACCACCTCGGTCCACGTCCGCACCGGGCCGACGCCCTCGACGTCGACGGTGCGGTCGGTCAGCTCCGCGGTCCACAGCTCCCAGGCCCGGTGCGCCGGGTCGCGGGTCTCGAACACCAGGTGCCCGCCCGGCCGGAGCACCCGACGCACGCCGGTGAGCGTCCGGTTCCACTTGTTCGGATCGACGATGGCCTGGGCCACGTTGCCGGTCATCGTCGCCAGGTCGAAGCCGCTGTCGTGGACGTCCTGGATGTCGCCGCGGATCCAGTTGACGAGCTCCCCGGAGGGGCGGTCCCGCGCGTACCGGATCGAGCCCGGCGCCGGGTCGACACCGGTGACGCCCAGACCGGCTGCGGCGAGCCGGGTCGCGAAGACACCGGTGCCGCAGCCAACGTCGAGGATCCGCGTCGTGCCCAGCTCCGCGACGAGCCGCTCGTAGGCGTCCAGATCGTGCCGTTCGCCTTCCAGGGCGTCGTAGACGCCGACCAGCCGAGGGTGATCGAAGATCGGATCCGGCATCGCTCAACGGTGTCACAGCGCCCGGCCGTTCACACCTGACTGGCGCCACCGTCGACGTAGATCTCGGCGCCGGTCATGAACGTGCTGCTGTCGGACGCGAGGAACAGCACCGCGTCGGCGATCTCCTCCGGCCGGCCGAGCCGGTTCATCGGCACGCCCGCGGCCAGGCCCTTGAGCAGCTGCTCGGCGCCCTCCGGGTCGGGAGCCAGACCGGAGAGCCCCGGTGTCGCGATCGGACCGGGCGCGATGCTGTTCACCCGGATGCCGCGGTCGACCAGCTCGGCCGCCCAGCTGCGGGTCAGCGAGCGCAGCGCCGCCTTGCTCGCGGCGTAGACGCTGAAGGCCGCGGCGCCCTTCGTGTCGATGTTCGAGCTGGTGACGATCACCGAGGCGCCTCGCTTGAGCCGCGGCAGGGCCTTCTGGACGGTGAAGATCGTGCCGCCGACGTTGGTGTTGAACGTGTCGGCGTAGTGCGCCCAGGTGATGTCGCCGAGCGCGGCGAACTCGCCGCCACCGGCGTTGGCGAACAACACGTCGAGCTCGTCGATCGACGCCATCACGCGGTCGAGGTCGGCGAGGTCGCTGACGTCGGCGCGGATGCCGGTCGCGCGGTCACCGATCGAGGCCACCGCGGCGTCCAGCGCGTCCTGGCGTCGGCCGGTGAGGTGGACGTGCGCCCCTTCGGCGGCCAGGCGGCGGGCGGCGGCCAGGCCGATACCCGAGGTGGCGCCGGTGACGAGGGCGGTCTTGCCGTCGAGCTGTCCCATGATCGGGGTCTCCATTTCTGTACTGCTCGGTATGTAATTGAGGACGCTACTCGATTTCTGTACCGATCGGTATGATGATTTGTGTGACGACCACGACACGGGAACGCGGCCGACCCCGCAGCTTCGACGCCGACGCCGCGCTCGACCGGGCCGTCGAGGTGTTCTGGCGGCAGGGTTACGAGGGCACGTCGCTCACCGATCTCACCGCGGCGATGGGCATCAACCGGCCGAGCATGTACGCCGCCTACGGCAACAAGGACGAGTTGTTCCGCCGGGCGGTCGCCCGCTACGCGGAGATCGACATGGCCTACGCCCGCGACGCGCTGGCCCGGCCCACCGGCTACGAAGTGATCGAGCGCTTCCTGCGCGCGAACGCCGACGCGCTCACCCGCACCGACCGGCCCGCCGGGTGTCTCTCGATCCAGGGCGGCCTGGCGGCGGGCAGCGACGACGGGCACGTCGCCCAGTTCCTGGCCGCCAGCCGGCTCGCGGGGGAGAACGCGCTGGCCGAGCGCCTCGAGCGGGCGGTGGCCGACGGCGACCTGCCGGCCGGTACGGATGCGGCCGGGCTGGCCCGGTACGTGATGGTCGTCAGCGAGGGAAATGCCGTGCACGCGGCGGCCGGCGTCGATCGCGCCGGGTTGAACGCCGTGATCGACATCGCGCTGCGAGCAGTGCCCCGGCAGTCCTAGGAAAAGCGGGCCTCTCGCCGGGCTCCGGGCGGCGGCGCAGCATTCGGTCCATGAGCACTGTTCTGATTACCGGTGGATCCGGATATGTCGGTACGCAGCTGGTCGCGGCGCTGTTGCGCTCCGGCCGGGACGTGCGGGCGACCGTGCGCTCGTCGGCCGGCGAAGCGGAACTGCGCGCCGCCATGCGTCGGGGTGGCGCCGACGACGCGCGCCTGCGGATCGTCAGGGCTTCGCTGGATGCCGACGACGGGTGGGGCGCCGCCGTGGCCGGATGCGAGGAGATCCACCACGTGGCCTCGCCGATCCCGGTGGCGCAGCCCGACGATCCGGACGACCTGATCGTCCCGGCCCGGGAGGGCACGCTCCGGGTGCTCCGGGCCGCCCGGAACGCCGGCGCCCGACGGGTGGTGTTGACGTCGTCGTTCGCCGCGATCGGCTACACCCCCAAGCCGGGCGCCGAGTTCAGCGAGGCGGACTGGACCGACCCCGACATGCCCGGCCTGGCTCCCTATCCGCGCTCCAAGGTGGTCGCCGAGCGGGCGGCCTGGGATTTCGTCGAGAAGGAGGGCGGCGACACCGAGCTGGTCGTCGTCAACCCGACCTTCGTCCTGGGACCCACGCTGACGACTCGGCTGGGCTCCTCGGCGTACCTGATCAAAGGGCTGATGGAGGGCACGATGCCGGTTGCGCCGCGGGCCCGGATGGGAGTGGTCGACGTTCGTGACGTCGCCGACCTGCACGTTCGCGCGATGGCGGCGCCCGCGGCCGCGGGGCGGCGGTTCCTGGCCGTCGCCGACGGGCCGACGACGAGCTTCCTCGAGGTGGCCGCCGTGCTGCGTGCGCGGCTGGGTGCGGAGAAGGCGCCGACCGAGGAGGCGCCGGGCGACGATCTGCCGCGCCCGATCATCCACAACGACCGGGCCCGCGACGAGCTCGGCTGGCGCCCGCGGCCGGTCGGGACCACGATCGTGGAGACGGCCGAGAGCCTGCTCGCGTTGAAGCTGGCCTCGCTCGGCTGACCGGAACCGACACGGCGGGCGTGGCGGCTGCACGGAGGATCGCTCACGCTTTTTCTCCGGTGACCGACGTCATGTGCAGCACCTCGCGCGCCTGCTCGGCGGCGCGGAGCAGGCCCTCGCTGACGAAGCGGAGGTACCGGGCGGTGTTCTCGAGCCGCACCGCGGCCGGGGTGCCGGGGCCGAGCACGGCGGCGCCCTGCCGCGCCACCTCGATCAGCTGGTCGTTCGCGCGTGCGCTGGCGATCGTCGACTGGTGCCAGAGCTCCGGGTCGACCACGTACCGTTCCCGCCGCCGGTCGTCGCGTTCCCGGCGGACGAGCTGCTGGCTCTCCAGGAACGTGATCGCCTTCGAGATCGACGCCGGGCTGACCCCCAGCCGCTGGACGAGTTCAGCCGCGGTGAGGCTGCCGGAATCGGTGGTGTAGAGGCAGGCCAGCACCCTGGACATCATCTTGGGCAGGCCCTGCTGCACGAGGACGGCGGTCCACATCTCCGCGTAGTCGCGCACGGCGTCGGCGTCCCGCCCGTCGGGCTGGGTGGGCGACGGCGTGCTGCGTGGTTTGGCCCGGCGACGCTGGTGCGTCCGGCGCTCGGTGGCGAGGTGGGCCAGATCGGCGCGGTAGCCGGTGGGGCCGCCGTTCCGCGTCACCTCGCGGGTGATCGTCGAGGTCGGGCGGCCGAGGCCACGCGCGATCTCCGCGTACGCGAGACCGTCGGCCAGACCCGCGGCGATCTGCTGACGTTCCTGCTGATTGAGCCTGCCACCCGGCACGACGACCTCCTCCGTCTCGTCCGACGATAGCGTTTACCCGTTATCCATTGCAACGCCTGTTGCGTTGAATTCACGATCAATGCAACGATTTAAACGCTGTGAACTGCACTTTTACGGTTCTAGTGCAACGAATGCGTTGTTCAAATCTGGAACGCAACGTAGCGTTTGCGGTGTTCGAAACAACGGAGCAAACAACCACGGGAGAGCATCATGCACACCTTCGACACCCCCGCCCCGATCGCCGCCGTCCTCACCATCCCCGCTGGTCGGGTGCAGTTCATCGCGACCGACCGCAGCGACACCGCGGTGGAGGTCCGGCCCACGAACGCGGCCAAGGACCGCGACGTGCAGGTCGCCGAGCAGACGTCGGTGGAGTTCGTCGACGGGGTGCTGCGGATCCGGACCGCGGCCGAGAAGCAGTTGTTCGGCCCGTCCGGGTCGATCGAGGTCACCGTCCAGCTGCCCGCCGACTCCCGGGTCGAGGCGACGGCGGCCAGCGCGGACTTCCGGGTCGTCGGCCGGGTCGGCGACGTGACCTACCAGGGCTCGCACGGCTCGATCACGATCGACGAGGCCGCGAACGTGCGCCTGACCACGCAGGCCGGTGACGTCGAGGTCGGCCGCCTCAACGGCTCCGGCGAGATCCGCACCTCGAAGGGTGACCTCCGGGTCGCCGAGGCGGTGAGTGGCCAGGTCGAGCTGCGTACCGAGGCCGGCGGGATCACGGTCGGCGTGGCCGGCGGCGTCTCGGCCTCCCTGGACGCCGGCACGTCCTCCGGCCGGATCGTGAACTCGCTCAAGAACGACGGCGCGATCGGGCTCGCGATCCGCGCGACGACCGCCTACGGCGACATCGAGGCGCACAGCCTCTGACGCGGGCTCACCCCGGTCGGTCTCCGGCCGGGGCCCCGCCGGCGAGAACGCCGGGCTCCGCTGGACCCTCGCCGGAGATCTCCTTCGCCACGCGAACGAACTCGGCCACCGCGGCGGAGCGGGAGTCGGCCGGCCACGCCACCACGAGCGTCGTCGGGGGCAGGTCCTCCACCGGGAGGAACGCCAGGTGCGGCCGGGGAAAGCGCCGGGCCACCCACTCCGGCAGGAACCAGACGCAGCTGCCGACCTCGACCAGGTTGAAGATCTGCGAAAGGTCCCGGCTCCGGGAGCGCGGCGGCTCGGCTCCGCCGTTCCCGGCCGGCCGGCCGTCGGGCAGCTCGCGCCCGGCGAGGTCCGACAGTCGTAGCGACGTCCGCGCCGCGAGCGGGTCGGTCGCCGACAGCGCCACCAGCATCGGTCCGCTGAGCAGCGGTTCGAGGTCCAGCCCGCGGTCGTCGTGCGGCTCGGGCAGGATCGCGACGTCGGCCCGCCCCTCGCGCAACGCCGGTACCTGCTCGCCGCGGCCGCCGAGCAGCAGCTCGACCGGCCGGGCCTGGTACGCGTCGAGGATCGTGGGCAGCAGCCCGCCGTCGTAATCCGCTTTGAGGGCCAGCCGGAGCGTGGGCTGCGGCCGGCCGGCACTGCGGGCGCGGTGCTCCGCGGCGGCCACCGCGTCGAGTGCGGTGCGTGCATCGGTCAGCAGCGTCTCGCCGGCCGGGGTGAGCGAGACCTGGCGGGTGGTGCGGACCAGCAACTGCACACCGAGCTGACGCTCCAGGTCGCGGATCGCGCGGGACAGAGGCGGCTGCGCCATCCCCAGCCGGGTGGCCGCCCGCCCGAAATGGCGCTCCTCGGCCACCGCCACGAAGTACCGCAGCTGCCTGGTCTCGAGGTCACTCATATCGCCACGGTATCAATCGGGACGGCATCGGTCCTTCTCGTTCGGCGCGTACCGGCATTGACTCGGACGCATGACAATCGTGGTGACCGCGCCGACCGGCCAGATCGGCAGCCAGGTGGTTCAGGACTTGCTCGCGGCCGGTGCGCCGGTGCGTGTCGTGGTGCGTGATCCGGCCCGGCTCGCACCGGGTGTGGCCGAGCGCGTCGAGGTGGTGGCGGGGTCGCACGGCGATCCCGACGTCGCGGCGACCGCGTTCGACGGCGCCGACGCCGTGTTCTGGCTGGTGCCGCCGGTCGTGGCGGCGACGAGCGCCGACGAGGCGTACTCGGGCTTCGCGCGCCCGGTGCTCGGGGCCCTGCGCGCGGCCGGTCGGGTGGTCGCGGTGTCGGCGCTGGGCCGTGGAACGCCAGTGGCCGGGCGGGCCGGTCACGTCACCGCGACCCTGGCCATGGACGACCTGATCGCCTCCACCGGGGTGCCGTACCGGGCGTTGACCGCGCCGTCGTTCATGGAGAACACGCTGCGTCAGCTCGACTCGATCCGGGAACGCGGCGTCTTCCAGGGCCCGTACCGGCCCGACAACCCGGCCCCTCTGGTCGCGACCAGGGACATCGCCGCGGTCGCCGCACGCGTCCTGCGCGACGGCGAGTGGACCGGGTTCGCCGAGGTGCCGGTACTCGGCCCCGAGGACCTCACCTACGACCGGATGGCCGCGATCCTCTCCGAGGTGCTCGGCCGGCCGGTGCGCTACGAGCAGCAGGTGCCCGGTGCGGCCGACACGGCCATCGGGCAGGCGCGGATCGACATGTCGCTGGCCAAGAACGACGGGCTGGACAACGGCGTCGTCCGGACGCCGGAGAACACCACCCCCACCACCTTCCGCCAGTTCCTCCTCGGTGCCGTGTCGCACAATGGGGCGTGACCGTCAACTCTGCCCCCCAGACCTACAAGCTCCGGCGGGGGCGGATCACGCCTGGTCAGCGGCTCGCTCTGGGCACACTGGCCGACCGGTTCGCGGTGCCCGAGGGGGACGGCCCGCTCGATCTGGGCGCGCTGTTCGGCGCGGACGTGCCGGTGGTGCTGGAGATCGGGTTCGGCATGGGCGGCACCACTCTGGAGATGGCCGAGGCGGACCAGGGCACCGGTCTGATCGCCGCGGACGTGCACACTCCCGGCGTCGGCGCGCTGCTGCGTGGTTTGCACGAGCGTGAGCTCGAGAACGTCCGGGTGCTCAACGGCGACGGGGGTGCGCTGCTGCGTCAACGCATCCCGTCGGGCAGCCTGGCCGGGATCCGGGTGTACTTCCCCGATCCGTGGCCCAAAGCGCGCCACCACAAACGGCGTCTGGTCGACGCCGAGTTCGCGGCGCTGGTGGCGGATCGGCTCGCGCCGGGCGGGCGGCTGCACTGCGCCACCGACTGGGAGCACTACGCCGAGCAGATGGTGGCGGTGCTGTCCGCCGAGCCCGGCCTCGAGCTGGAGCACGGCGGGCCGGTCGAGCGTCCGGCGTGGCGGCCGGTGACGAAGTACGAGGCCCGGGGCGTAGCCCGCGGCCACGCCGTGGCCGACATCTTCGCCGTCCGAGCGTGAGCCGGGTTCAGCGCAGACGCTCGGTGAGGCGGCGGATCACGTCCAGGTAGCGCTCGATGAACTCCGGGTCGTCCGCGTTCTCGCCGGTCAGGCGGCGGAGCACCTGGGGGAGCGCGACCGGGGCCAGGCTCGCACCCATCAGCGCCAGCTGGACGAGGCGGGGGTCCAGGTCGTCGGCGATCTCGCCGTCGTGCTGCCGTCTGGTCATCGCCACCGCGTCGTCGGGCTGCGTGGACGGCTCGTCGCCGGCAGCGGACTCCTCGGTGTCGGTGAGGCCGTTCCACAGCAGTAGCCGCGCGCCACGCGGGTCCTCGAGCGCCGTGCGGGTGTAGGCGGAGATGAGTTCCGGCAGGTCCTTCGACTCGGGCTCGAGTTCCTGCTCGAACGCCAGCCAGCGCTCGCTCAGCGCCCGATAGAGCCCGGCCTTGCCACCGAAGTAATAGCTGATCAGCTGCGGGTTCAGTCCGGCGCGCGAAGCGATCGAGCTCACCCGGGCGCCGGCGTACCCGGCGGCGGCGAACTCGTCGGCCGCGGCGGCGAGCAGGCGTTCACGCGACCGGTCGGCGTCGCGTTGCCGCTCTTCGGGGTCGGGCGCACGGCGAGGCACCCCGCCATCTTAGGCGGCGTCTAATCAACCATTTGATTGACAAAGTTCAATAGACGATTGATAGTGGCTCGCATGGCTGACGTCATCGAAGTTCAGGACTTACGCAAGTCGTTCCCGGGCGTGGAGGCCGTTCGTGGGCTCGACCTCCGCGTCGCCGCTGGCGAGTTGTTCGGGTTGCTCGGCCCGAACGGCGCCGGCAAGACCACGACGCTGCGCATGCTCACCACGCTGCTGCCGATCGACGCCGGCACCGCCGTCGTCGCCGGTGCCGACGTCGCTCGTGACCCGCGTACCGTGCGCCGCCGGATCGGGTACGTCGGACAGATCGGCGGGGCCGACCTACCGGCCACCGGGCGGGAGAACCTGCTGCTCCAGGGCCGGCTGTACGGGGCGTCCCGGTCCGACGCGCGGCGGCGCGCCGACGAGCTGATCGAGGCGCTGGCGCTCGGTGCGTTCGTCGATCGCCGGGTCGGCACGTACTCGGGTGGCCAGCGCCGGCGCCTCGAGATCGCGTTGGGACTCGCTCATCGTCCGCGGGTGCTGTTCCTGGACGAGCCGACGACCGGCCTGGACCCGCAGAACCGGGCGAACCTGTGGGACCAGCTGCGTGCGCTGCGTTCCGACGGCACGACGATCGTGCTGACCACGCATTACCTGGAGGAGGCGGACGCGCTCGCCGACCGGCTGGCGATCGTCGACGCCGGGCGGGTGGTCGCCGAGGGCGCGCCCCGGGCGTTGAAGGCGCAACTGGCCGGTGACACCGTGACGCTGCGGCCGCGCGGTGACGTCCCGGCCGTCCGCACGTTGCTCGATGCGCAGCCGTTCGTGCGGAACGTGGTCCTCGACGGGGACGCGTTGCGGCTGGCGGTGCCGGACGGGCCGGACGCGTTGCCCGAGCTGCTCGACGTGCTGGGCGGCGCCGGGGTCGAACTGGCGGCGCTGACGCTGGTGGAGCCGTCGTTGGACGAGGTGTTCCTGCGGGTCACCGGGCGCGCGCTACGTGATGTCGCATGAGTGACGTCGGACTGCTGTGGTGGCGCAAGATGCTCGAGACGATCCGGCAGCCGGTCTGGGTGATCAGCGGGCTGACCACGCCGCTGCTCTACCTGCTCCTGTTCGCGCCGTTGCTGGATCGGCTGGCCGGCAGCGCGGCGTTCCCGCGCGGCGAGGTGCTCGACGTGTTCCTGCCCGGATTGCTGGCGCTGCTGGCGTTCAGCTCCGGGATGGGCGCCGGCTGGGGTGTGATCGCCGAGCTGCAGACCGGCGTGGTGGAGCGGCTGCGCGTCACGCCGGCGAGCCGGTTCGCGCTGCTGTTCGGCGGGGTGCTGCGTGACGTCGTCGCGTTCCTGGTGCCGGCGACGATCGTCGTGCTGATCGCGGTGCCGTTCGGGTACGACCCCTCGGTCCCGGGCGTGCTCGGGCTGCTGGGGTTGCTGTGCCTGGTGACCGCGACGACGTCGGCGTGGTCGAGCGCGCTCGGGCTGATCTTCCGCGATATCGGCGGGCTCGCGGCCGTCGTCACCGGCCTGCAGTTGCCGTTGACGCTGCTCTCCGGCGTGCTGTTGCCGCTCTCGCTGGCGCCCGGCTGGCTGCGCGGGCTCGCGTACGCCGACCCGCTGTACTACGCCGTGCAGGCGGCGCGGGCGCTGTCGGACGGCGTGGTGGACCTCTCCCGGGTGGGGGTCGGCGTGCTGGTGATCGGCGCGCTGACGGTGCTGACGCTGACCTGGGCCACCCGGTGCTACCGCCGGGTCGCGCCCTAGGGCAGCGGAACCACGTAGGAGTCGACGCGGGCGACGAGGCCGTCGCGGGAGGTGAAAGGTCGTCGTCGGTGAGCGTCGCGAGGATCCGCTGGTGGTCGCTGCGGCGGAAGCCCTCGAAGTACCCGGCGACGAGTTCGCGCTGGCTGCTCATGATCTCTCCAGGTGGTGGGCGAGTGCGTCGAGAATCGCGGCGAGCCCGTTCGCGGCCTGCGTGGTGCGCAGCTCGGGGGGAACCCGGCGCTGGTGCACGGTCAGGTCCGTGCCCTCGCCGTTCGGGCGGATGGTGACGGTGGTGCGCAGGCCGGTGACGGGCTCGTCGAACACGAGCTCGTGCGGGGCGGTGATGCTGACGTACACGAAGCGCAGCCGGCGGGACGCCCCGTCCGGGCCGCGGGTGTCGAGCGAGAACTCGCCGCCCCGGCGCAGATCGACACGCACCGACGCGGGTGGCACGGTGGCGTGCGAGCCGCCCCAGAACGCCGCGATGCCGTCCGGGGTCGTGAAGGCGGTCCAGACCCGCTCGGCGGCCGCCCGCAGCTGACGCCGGGCGATCAACTCGTCCGCGGTCACCGCAGGTGCCCTTCGAGAGCGTCGAGCCGGTCGTCCCAGCTGCGCCGCTGCTCGACCAGCCCGGCCCGCCGCAGCACCCCCACGCGGTGCGAGATCACGGGCACCACCCTAACCCAAAAGATCCTTTGCGCAAATGATCGTTTGTGAAACCGGCCGCTGGAGGAGGGCTTCGAGCTCCTCGACGGCCGGTTGCACCGGGCCGTGCAGGGATTCGAGCAGGAAGGCGACGTCGGTGGAGTCCTCGGTGACCCGCGTGCGGTGCGCGTCGCGGTGGTTCCAGTGCCGGGTCAGCACACCGGTGCTGTCGGTGTAGATGACCTCGCCCGGCTTGGGGTGCTCGACGACGTCGGGCTCGCCGAGCGGCGTGAACGACTCGTCGCCGACCGCGAAGCGGATCTCCACGTCGCCGGTGACGTGGCGCAGGTCGAACGCGCCGGCGGGCAGCGCGTGGCGGACCGAGACGACGTTGTACGAGTCGACCGCCGGGTTGATGCGCGGCAGCGAGCCCTGCTTGGCCAGCCGCCGCCCGAGCGCGTCGACGCTCGGGCGGATGCGACGCGGGTTGGTGCCGAAGGCCCGGTAGGCCGTGTGCCAGGCCGCGATGCGCGGGTCGGTCTCGTCGGCGGGGCGCCAGGTGCCGTCGGCCAGCGCGCGCTGCAGCGCGGCGACGGCCCCGTCGGTGGCGGCCCACGGCCCGTGGTTGCGCAGCTCGGTCGCGGTGAGCACCGCGATGACGGCGTCCGGGAAGGCTTCGGCGACGGCGGGATGGAGGGAGAACGTGACCATGGACAAGACGATGGACTACCGGAGCGCGGACGCGACGCTCAGGCGGCGCGTCCGGTCAGCGCCGTAGGCCCTTGAGCATCGGCAGCACCGAACCGGTGCGCCAGACCAGGCGCATGCCCATCTCGCGCAGGCGCCAGCCGTCCGGGGTGCGGACACCGATCCCGGTCAGCACACCACCGCCGACGAAGTGCGTGTTCAGCTCGAGCGGATCGTTCCGCTCGGGGTCCCAGATGTGCACGGCCTGCATGTTCGCGCGGATCCGGGCGGTGTCGCCGTCCGGCTCCACCAGGACGTTCGTGAACATGTGATGGGTCGCCCGGAAGCGGGCGAAGCTGGCGTTCTGCTCCTCGAGGATCACGTCGTGGCCGACGAGCTCGAAGCCGTCCGGACGGCGGATCAGGCCGTCGGGGGCGAAGGTCGCGGCCACCGTGGCGGCGTCCAGGCGTTTGTCGTCCACCGCGGCGAAGTACCGGCTGATGAGAGTGTCCATGGATACACTGTAACCAGGTTGGCTACACTGTAGCCATGATCACCTGGTCCAAGCCGACCCCGACCCGCGCGCCCGGCCTGCGCGAGGTCGTCGACGTCGGCATCGGAATCGCCGACGCCGAAGGGCTCCCAGCGGTCTCGATGCGCCGGGTCGCCACCGCGCTGCGATCCGGGACGGCGTCGCTCTACCGGATCGTCGAGAGCCGGGAGGAGATCGTCGAGCGGATGGTCGACGCCGTTCTCGGCGAGGCGATCCCGGCACCGGCCGGCGGCGACTGGCGGGCGGACCTGAGCGCGCTCGCACGCAACCGGCGCGCGCTGTTTCGCCGCCACCCCTGGCTGGGGGCCGAACTCGCCGGGCGCCCCGCGATCGGGCCGAACGCGCTCAGCCACCACGAGCACGCGCTCGCCGCCGTCGCCGGGCTCACCGAGGACCCCACGTCGGCGAGCAGCGCGGTCGAGACGCTACTGGCCTACGTGCTCGGCGCGGCCGCACGGGAGACGGCCGAGACCCAGCGCGCGGGCCTCGGCGAGTCCGAGTGGCGCGCCGAGGTGGCCCCGTACCTCGCGGAGGTCATCGACGGTTATCCGCGCCTGCGTCGGATGATGCGTGAGGCCGAGGACTTCGGGCCGGACGACCGGTTCGAACGCGGGCTCACCTGCGTCCTGGACGGGATCGCCGGTCAGTGCGGGCCGCGTTGATCGGCGGGGAGCAGGTGCAGCGCACGGCGGCCGGCGAGCGTCCGGGGGTCGCCGACGTCCAGCCAGGCCAGCCGCTCGCCGGCCCGGGCCGCGCCCCAGCGTGCGACCAACTGCACCCCGGCGAAGACCAGCATGACCCCGGCGACCGATAACGCCGCCAGCGTCGGCGACTGCGCCTGAACCGCGTCGATCACCACGACACCGACGACGCTGACCAGCCCGAACCCGACGCCCAGGAGCGCACCGGCGTAGACCGCGGGCAGTTCGGCGTGGGAGGAACGGGGGCGTAACAGCCCGGCCCGGGCCAGTGACCGCCAGACCCGAGCCGGATCGGCGACCCGCTCCGGGCCGTGGACCAGCAGCTCGACCTCGTCCGGGTCCGGCTCGGCGCGCACCCAGGCGGCGGCGAGCCGGTCGGCGCGGTCGAAGTCGGCCAAGCGCCGGTCGAGCAGGTCGGGCCCGAGCAGCAGGGCTGCGAAGACCACCAGCGCGGCGACGATCGCACCGGTCGGCGACCAGGCGAGCAGTACCAGCGGTGCGGCGGCGCCGACCAGGCACGCGGCGATGGTCAGGTTCACCGGGCCCCGGGGGCGGATCGGCAGCGGGACGTCAGACACCGGAGATCGCAAACGTCGCGAATTCGGTGACCTCGGCGGCGTTGAAGTTGTCGTCGGTGACCAGGATCAGGCTGCGGCGCCCGTCGGGCAGGCGCGGGCCGAGCGTCGCGCCCTCGAAGTTGTCGAGCTTCAGCCCGGGGACGTCGGAGAGGTCGAGCAGCAGCTTCTTGCGCATCGGCGTGCCTGCTGACGCCTTACGGTGCAGGACGTTCGTCGCGCCGTGCGTATCGGCGAGGTACAGGCGCACTTTCCAGGTGTTCGTCGAGAAAATCGACGCCCGCTCGGTGATCAGCAGCTTGCCGTGGCCGAGCGCGAGCACGTCGGTGAGGCCGTTGGTGTCGGTCGAGCCCGCGTTCGGCGGCGTCGCGAACAGCTTCTCCAGCGGATACGCGTACTCGGCGACCGCCCTGCGCGTCCGCGGGTCGAACTCGGTGACGCGGGTCAGCGCGCCCGCGGCGGGGGAGGGCACCGGGCCGTCCTGGAAGAGCGGGTCCTCGGTGCCGGCGTAGAGGCGGCGACCGTCCGGCGTGAACGACAGGCCCTCGAGCACCTGGTTCTGTCGCGGGCCGGTGGGCTCGGTGCTCATTGTGAAGTGCGGCGGCAGCGTCACCTCACCGCGGTAGGCACCGTCCCGGGACGCGATGCGGATCCACGGGTCGCCGATCGTGCTCGGCAGGGCGCGCTCGCCCTCACTGCTCCAGAAGAGCTGTCCGCTGCGTGGGTCCACCGCGAGGCCCTCGGGGTCGGGGGCGACGGTGGTTCCCGCGGTCGGCGGGAACACCGTGCCGTCCGGCCGGAGCCAGGGTTTCGTGCCGGTCAGGGTCACTTCCGGTGCGCCAGTCGTCGAGACCTTGATGCGTGCGGTGTAGAACCGCGCCGGGTTCTTCGCCGACCGGTCGTCGCTGATCACGTAGTACTGGCCGGAGCGGGCGTCGTAGCTAATCGCCGACAGCCCGCCGACCGTCGTGCCCTGGAACTGCTCGGCGTTGGGCAGGACGGTCGCGCCCAGGAAGTCGAGCGCGACGGGCTCGGTGGCCCGGGCCGGCGGGGCGACCGTGACCAGCGCGGCCGCGGTCAGTGCGGACGTGAGCAGAGCGGCCGTGCGCATGACGTCGTCCTTTCCCGGGCGGATCCAGCGCGCCAGACGCTAAGCCTCCGTTGTGAGGTCCGAGTGACCACTGGTTGTACTGGGCGCGAAGATCGGGCGGGCCGGATCGTCGTTGGGCGCGCCCGTATTCTGGCAGGCGGTCAGTAACCAGCGCCCGTCTTCCTTGGCCAGCACCCACAGCGGAGTGCCGACGTCGGGGCCCTCGGCCGTGCGGTAGAGCTGGCGCACTTTGACCGCGGCGACGTCCGGCCGGATGAAGAGAACGTGTTCGAGTTCGAACGTCACGGTCGCGTCCTTCATCCCGCCGGGAAGCACCTGGCGCGTGAACGCGGCGATCTCGTCGAGGCCGAACAGGCGCTTGCCGTGGCCCGTCGTCCAGATCGCGTCGTCGCGGAAGAGCGTGAGGAACTCGTCGACGTCCTCGTTGTTCTGGGACCGCTCGACGGTGGCGACGACCTGCTGGATCGCTTCGATGTCGGTGTTCATGCCGCCGACCGTAGGAACTGAAGCCGACTTCAGGTCAAGCGTCGCATCGGTACGGTGCCCGGTAATCACCCTGAGCGACTTATCGAAAGCACTGTGTCGAGACGGTGCCACGGGGTAGAACCGGCAAGGTGAGTCTTGCACTACGCCCCGCCGCGGACAGCGACGCTCGTTCCATCGCGGAGATTCACGTCGCTGGCTGGCGCGCGGGCTACCGGGACCTGATCGACGACGCGTACCTCAACGCGTTGTCGGTCGACGCGCGCTACGAGGTCTGGCGGCGGATCCTCGCCGGTGGAGCCGGCCGGGTGCTGCTGGCCGAGGAGGGGCCGTGCGCACAGGGCTTCATCGCGTTCGGGCCCGCGATCGATCGGGAGTTACCGGTCCTCACCGGCGAGGTCTACGCGCTGTACGTCGATCCCCGGATGTGGGGACGCGGCACCGGCGGCCGGTTGCTGGGCGAGGCGAGCGCGGAACTGGCGCGTGCCGGTCGTCGGAGCGCGGTGTTGTGGGTGTTCGAGGCGAACGTTCGGGCCCGGCTGTTCTACGAGCGCTACGGCTGGAAGGCCGACGGCGGCCGGCGCGTCGAACGCGAGAACTTCAATCTGGCCGAAGTCCGCTACCAGACGCAGCTGAACTGAGGGCGGTCACACAGGCGGCGACGGCCGGGTGCGAGCCGGAACCGCGTCGGAACGCGATGCTCGTGCGGCGACGGATCGGCAACGTACGCAGTCGCACCGGCGCCGGCAGGTGCTCGACCCCCAGCTGTGGCACCACCGCGACGCCCTGACCAGCGGCGACGAGCGCGAGCACAGCGGTGAAATCGTCGGCGTGGTGGCGTACTCGGGGGCTGAACCCGGCGTCGTGACACAGCCGTAGCGCCAGCGTGTGACAGAGCGTTCCCGGGCTGCCGACGATCCAGTGCGAGTCGGCGGCGTCCGCGAGGGTCCCGGGGTGTTCGTCGGCGACCGCGAGGAACACCGGCTCGTCGAGCAGCCGCAGCGACTCGGCCGTGGGGTCGGGGTCGGCCGGCACGAGGTCGTAGTCGTGGACGAGCGCGACGTCCAGGCGCCGCTTCCGCAGTGCGGCCGGCACGTCGACCGGGTCGAGCTCGGAGACGTGCAGGTCCAGGTGCGGGTGGTCGCGGCCGAGTGCGGCGAGCGCGGCCGGCAGCAATGTCCGGACGGCGCTGGGGAACGCGCCGATGCGCAGCGGACCGGTGAGGCCACCGCGCGCGGCCGCGAGCGTGGCGTCGGCGGCCTCGAGGGCGCCGAGCAGCACCTCGGTGTGCTCGACCAGTGCGACGCCGGCGGCGGTCAGCCGCACGCGTCGGCCGAAGCGTTCGAGCAGTGGCACGCCGGCCTCCCGTTGCAGAGCCGCGAGCTGCTGGGACACCGCCGACGCGGTGTAGGTGTGCGCCTCGGCGACGGCCGAGATCGTGCCGAGGTGCGCGAGGTCGCGGAGCAGGCGCAGTCGCCGGACGTCAAGCATCAGCTCAGCTTAGGTATTGGGGTAGGAATCGGAACTGGCGCTAAGGGTTCCTGGGGTTCCAGGCTGAGGTCATGACGCTCACCGGTCTCTTCGTCCCGTTGATCACGCCGTTCGACGGCTCGGGCTCGGTGGACGGTGCCGCGCTCGAGCGGCTCGCCCACTCCTGTGTCGACGCCGGGGCGAGCGGCCTCGTCGCGTTGGGGACGACGTCGGAGGTCTCGGCGTTGACCGGGGCCGAGCGGCGATTCGTGGTGGAGGTGGTCGCCGGCGTGGGGTGCCCGCTGCTGGTGGGCGCCGACTCGGCGGCGTCGCTGGCCGCGCTCGGCGGGACGGACGTCCGGGCCGCGCTGACCGTCGTGCCGCCGTTCGTCCGGCCGGGTGAGGCGGGCGTGATCGCTCATTTCCGGGCGCTCGCGTCGGCGAGCCCGGTGCCGCTGGTGGTCTACGACGTGCCGGCCCGGACCGGTCAGCCGCTCTCGGCGGCGACGCTGCGCGAGCTCGCGACGATCCCGGGCGTGGTGGGCGTGAAGCACGCTCCGGGCGGGATCACCGCGGACACCGTCGGCCTGCTGGCCGACCCGCCGCCGGACTTCGCGGTGCTCGGCGGCGACGACGCTTTCCTGGGGCCGCTGCTGGCGATGGGGGCCACCGGTGCGATCACGGCGTCGGCGCACTGCCTGACCGGCGACTACGCGCGGCTCGTGTCGGCGTGGCGGGACGGTCTGGTGGACGAGGCGCGGACGCTGGGCCGCCCGTTGAGCCGGTTGTCGGCGGCCCTGTTCGCCGCGCCGAACCCCACCGTGATCAAGGGGGTGCTGCACGCGGAGGGGCGGATCCCGACGCCCGACGTGCGGCTGCCGCTGCTGGCCGCCGATCCCGCGTTGGTGGCGGCGGCGCGGGCCCGGATAGCTTCCACCGCATGCACTTGGAACTGACGACGATCATCGTCGACGAGTACGACCCGGCGATCGAGTTCTTCACCGAGGTGTTGGGGTTCGAGCTGACCGAGGACTCGCCGGCGGTGTCGACGCACCACGGCACACCGAAGCGGTGGGTCGTGGTGCGCCCGCCCGGTGCGCGCACCGGGATCCTGCTCGCTCGCGCCGACGGTGAACGCCAGGCCGCAGCCGTGGGGGACCAGCTGGCCGGGCGCGTCGGCTTCTTCCTGCGGGTGGACGACTTCGACGCGCACTACCAGCGGATGCGTGACGCCGGCGTGCGGTTCGTGGGGGAGCCGCGCGCCGAGCCCTACGGCCGGGTGGTGGTGTTCCTCGACATCGCCGGCAACCGCTGGGATCTGCTCGGCGGCTTGTGAAACAGGCCTAGAGCCAGGTGGTGGCGAGCCAGGCGGCGACGGCGGCGAGCACCAGCAGGACGCCGTTCAGCCAGAGGTCCCGGTACTCGCCGCGCGAGGAATGCACGACGATCGCGCCGAGCTGCACGAGCACCAGCCCGATCGCGGCCGCGACGGCCAGCGCGGGCGCGATGCCGGTCAGCGGCGGAAGGATCAGGCCGATCGCCCCGAGCACTTCGAGGACGCCGATCGTGCGGACCAGCGGCATCGGAATCGTGTCGACCCAGCCCATCATCGGCTGGAGTGCTTCCTTGCTGCGTACGACCTTGACGCCGCCGCCGTAGGCGTAGAACAGCGCGAGTAAGCCGGCGACGATCCAGTAGGCGATTTCCATGGTGACCTCGATGGTTACGAGCAGTAAGTAGCCGAATCATGCGTCACTATTGGAGGGCTTACAAAAGGCACAGGCGTGTGCCCAAGGGGGAGCGGTGTCCGAGTACGAACACACCTGCATGATCCGCGGCGACGGCGGCAAGACGCTCCGCGCGATCCTCGACCAGATCTGCAACAAGTGGACGCTGCTCGTCGTCGCGACCCTCGATCAGGGCACCGTGCGCTTCACCGACCTGCACCATCAGATACCGGGCATCTCCCAGCGCATGCTGACGCTGACCTTGCGCAACCTCGAGCGGGACGGGCTGGTGGCCCGGACCGTGCACGCGGAAGTGCCGCCGCGGGTGGAGTACGCGCTGACCGCGGTGGGCAAGAGCCTGATCGCACCCGCGCTCGCGCTGGCCGGGTGGGCCATCGAGCACGTGCCGCACATCGAGGCCAGCCGGGAGGCCTACCTCAGAGCTGGGTCGCGACGCGGATGAAGTGAGCGAGGTGGCGGGAGCGGCTGTGCGGCGGCCAGGCGATGACGGTCGTCACATGCGGGGCGTCGAGCACGGGCACGATCGAGATGCCGCCACGCAGGTGCGTGCGGACGGACTCGGGCAGCACCGCGATCGCGCGCCCGAGCTCGATCAGCTGCTGGAGCTGCACGGAGTCGTGCACGACCGGGCCCTCGCCGTCCGGGCAGGTGCCGTCGGCGCGCGGCCAGCGAGGCAACGGCAGGCCGGGCAACGCGCTGATCTCCTCCAGCCGGACGTGCGGGCGTGTGCTCAGCGGATGGCCGGCGGGCAGCAGCACCACCTGCCCCTCGGTGGACAGCTCCTCGGTGTCCAGCCCCACCGTCGAGTCGAACGGGCGGTGCAGCAGCGCCACGTCGGCCCGGCCGTCACGCAGGTAGTGCTCCTGCTCGGTCACCGCGCACAGCACGACCTCGACGTCCACCGAATCGGGCTCGGCGGCGTACGCGTCGAGCAACTTCGCGAGCAGCTCGCTCGACGCCCCGGCCTTGGTGACCAGCACCAACCCGGCGCGGCTCGACGCCGCGCGCCGGGTGCGCCGCTCGGCGGCGTCGACCGAATCGAGTGCGGCCCGGCCTTCCCGGAGCAGAACCGATCCGGCCTCGGTCAGCGCCACGGCGCGGCTCGAGCGTTCCAGCAGGGTGACGCCGAGACGCCGCTCGATCTGCTGGATCGCGCGGGACAGCGGCGGCTGGGCGATGCCGAGCCGCTCGGCGGCGCGGCCGAAGTGCAGTTCCTCGGCCACCGCGACGAAGTAGCGGAGCTCCCGGGTCTCCATATCCATACCTTACGGGTATCGCCGGGCACCTGATCGGTGTTGGCCGCCCCCGCCGGGTCGGCGCGACGATCAAAAGCATGAGCGAGCAGACAATTGCGCTGGTCACCGGCGCGAACAAGGGGATCGGTTACGAGATCGCGGTCGGGCTCGGAGCCCTCGGTTGGCGCGTCGGCGTCGGTGCGCGCGACGACGCCCGCCGCGAGGAAGCCGTCGAGAAGTTGCGGGCCGGCGGCGCGGACGCGTTCGGCGTCGCGCTGGACGTGACGTCGGATTCGAGCGTCGCCGCCGCGGTCGCGCAGTTCGAGCGACTGGACGTGCTGATCAACAACGCCGGCATCACCGGCGGCATGGCCCAGGAACCCGGACGAGCGGACCTCGACACCGTGCGGACGGCTGTGGAGACCAACGTGCTCGGCGTCATCCGTGTCACCGACGCGTTCCTGCCCCTGCTGCGTGCGTCCGCGTCACCGCGGATCGTCAACATGTCCAGCAGCGTGGGCTCGCTGGCGCGGCAGAGCCAGGGCACCGACGCGACCGGGCCGCTGTCGATGGCCTACGCGCCGTCCAAGACGTTCCTCAACGCCGTCACCGTCCAGTACGCCAAGGCGCTGGCCGACACGAACATCCTGATCAACCTCGGCTGCCCCGGCTTCACCGCGACCGATCTGAACGGCTTCCGGGGCCACCGCACACCGACGCAGGGCGCGGCCATCGGCATCCATCTCGCGACGCTGCCCGACGACGGCCCGACCGGCGGCTTTTTCGACGACAACGGTGTCGTCCCCTGGTAGTACGGGGTGATGGCCGACAGGTGCGTCTTCTGCGAGATCGTGGCCGGCGCGAGCCCGGCCAGCGTCGTGCACGCCGACGAGCAGGTGCTGGCGATCATGGACATCCAACCGGTCAACCCGGGCCACCTGCTCGTCATCCCGCGCCGGCACGTCGTCGGGCTGGCCGATCTGCCCGAGGACCTCGGCTCGGCGATGTGGAGTACGGCACATCGTCTGGCCGGGGCCGTGCGCCGGTCCGGGCTCCGGTGCGAGGGGATCAACCTGTTCCTCGCCGACGGCGAAGCGGCGTTCCAGGAGGTCTTCCACGTGCACCTGCACGTGGTGCCGCGCTTCCGCGGTGACACGTTCCGGCTGTCGGCGGACTGGCGTGTCCGCGACCGCGACTTGCTCGATTCGGATGCGGCCGCGCTGCGGGAGGCGTTTAGTGGGTGAAAGTTGTGCGCCACGGTTAACCTGTGAGTCTTCTCAGGATCCCCAGCGTTTGCTCAGATAGCAGGCGTCACCCCGATCACTTGGAGACTTCCGATGACGCCTGCCGTCGGAACAACTGTGCCCGGTGCGCGACGACGCGAACTGTATTTGGACGCTTTACGGACCGCCGCGATCGTGCGAGTCGTCACCTACCACACGTTCGGCGGAGCCTGGCTGAGCTGGGTCTTCCCGGCGATGGGCGTGATGTTCGCGCTCGCCGGCGGGCTCATGGTGAACTCGCTGGACCGGCAGGACCCCACCACCGTGATCCGCAACCGGGTCCGGCGCCTGCTCCCGGCCCTGTGGCTGTTCGGGGCCATCACGGTGCCGCTGATGGTGTGGGCCGGCGGCCGGATGAGCACGTGGACCAACGTCGACACCGGTGAGCCGATCCCCCTGTGGCACCTGGTGTTCTGGTTCGTGCCACTGCTGGACCCGCCCGGCAACGAGTGGGGCGAGAACGTCACCGTGGTGCTCTGGTACCTGCGGACCTACCTCTGGCTGGTGCTGCTCAGCCCGGCGCTGCTCACGGCCTTCCGCCGCGCGCCGATCCCGACGCTCGTCGCGCCGCTGGGTCTGATCGTCGCCCAGGCGTGGGGTTTCCTACCGAACGGTGACGACGGGCCGATCTGGGCGCTCGTATCCGACCTGGGCACCTTCGCCCCGTGCTGGATGCTCGGCTTCGCTCATCGAACCGGCGCGCTGAAGCGGCTGCCGAACTTCGGTCTGGTGGCGTTCGTCCTGCTGGCCGCGGGTGGGGCCGTGGGGTGGGTGCTGATGCATCCGTCCGACTCCTATGACCTCAACGGGATTCCGGTCGCGCAGTCGCTGTGGTCGATCGCGGTGATCCTGCCGCTGCTGCGGTTCGCTCCGGACGCGTCCTGGATCGGCCGGACGCCGGTGCTCGGACGGTTCGTGGCGCTGGTCAACAACCGCGCGGTGACGATCTACCTCTGGCACAACATCCTCATCGACCTGGCGTTCTTCAGCGGCGAGCGGCTGGAAGCGCTCGGGGGTTTCTGGGAGTCGGGGGTGTCGACGAACCCGGTCTTCGCGTACGCGGTGGTCTGGGTGCTGATCGCCGTCGCGGTGATGTTGTTCGGGTGGGCGGAGGATCTGGCCGCGCGGCGGAAACCCCGGTTGTGGCCGGCGGGGCCGTCGGCGTCGGAGGTGCGTGAGAAGGAACGCGCGGCCGAGGCCGCGGCGGATTCTGCGGCGACGGCTGCGGGGGGTGAGCCGCACGTGCCGACGTTCGACGATTCGATGCCGGGGGGTGCGGGGGTGGATCCGCGGTACGTGCCTGCGGCCGGGGTGCCGGGGCCGGATCCGCGGTACGCGCCTGCGGCGGGGGTGCCGGGGCCGGATCCGCGGTACGTGCATGCGCAGGCTTCTCGGGGGGAGTATGTCGGGCCGGGGCAGTACGCGCCTCAGCCGCCGTATGGTGCGGGCCCGCCGGGGTCACGGGGGGCTGGGTTTCCCGGGGGTGCTGGGTTTCCCGGGGGTGCTGGGTTTCCCGGGGGTGCTGGGTTTCCCGGGGGTGCTGGGCCGGTCGGGCCTGCGGGTGCTGGGCCGCGTGGAGCGGGGTCTTATGGGGCTGGGCCGGGTCGCGGTGGGCCTCATGGGTCCGGGCCGGGTGGTGCCGGGCCGGGTGGTGTCGGGCCTCGTGGGGCTGGGCCTCGTGGGGCTGGGCCGGGTGGTGCCGGGCCGCGTGGGGCCGGGCCGTGGGACGAGAACGCGCGGGGAGGCGGGCCGCGCGGCGGGCATCCGCGTGATCCCTACGCGCCCGGGCCGCGGGTACCGGCGTCGCACGCATCCGGGCCGCCCGGACGCGGACAGCCGGGGCGCGGTGCGGGCGCCCGACGTCCGGATCTGGGCCCTTACGCACCCGGACCGGACGGCACCACGACCGGCGGTTACGCGCGGCCACCGGCCGAGCCGTACCCCGGCGAGGAGCCGGACGCACCCCGGGGCCGGCACAGCTCGCACTGAACACTGCGCAGCGGATGGCGGCAGAACCGGAAGCCGGATTCGAACCGGCGCCCTGCCGGCGGAGCTCTTGGGCCACTCGGGCATTCCGGTACGGGTGATGCGTACCCCCGGGCGGGATCGAACCGCCGACCCCCAGGTTCGGAACCTGGTGCTCTGGTCCGCTGAGCTACGGGGGCGTGCGGGCGGAAGGATTCGAACCTTCTCAGCGATGCAACCGGTTTACAGCCGGCCCCGACTCTCCGATCGTCGGCGCGCCCGCGGGGTGACCGGCCGGATTCGAACCGGCGCCACCAGGGCCACGACCTGGTGCTCTGCCATTGAGCTACGGCCACAGTGTCCATGGACGGGTTCGAACCGCCGACCTCCCCGGTGTGAACGGGGCGCTCTCCCGATTGAGCTACACGGACCTGGCTCCCCCGGCAGGACTCGAACCTGCACCGTGGCGGTTAACAGCCGCCTGCCCTGCCAATTGGGCGACGAGGGATTGTGAGTAGCGCGTACGGGATTCGAACCCGTTCCTCCCGGATTGAAAGTCCGGTGGCCTACCGGTAGCCGAACGCGCCGTGGTGGTGACGTGCGTGTCGTCGGGAGGACTCGAACCTCCTGCCTCCGCGGTATCAGCGCGGCGCTCTCACCGGGTGAGCTACGACGACGTGGCGCCCGGTACCGGGTTCGAACCGGCGACCTCCCGCGTGACAGGCGGGTGCTCTGACCTGCTGAGCTAACCGAGCATCGGTACTGCTGTGGACCCGGTCGGACTCGAACCGACCACCTCCCGCTTGCAAGGCGGGTGCTCTACCGGATGAGCTACGAGCCCCGAGTGCGCCGCCAGGGATTCGAACCCCGGACCCACTGATTAAGAGTCAGCTGCTCTGACCGACTGAGCTAGCGGCGCGTGCGGCTTGACCTCAACTGAGGTTGAGGTTTTAGCGTGCTCCGCGTGGAGCGCGCAGGAGTAAAAGAACTGCTCACCGACGAGATGAAGTCGGCTTTCCGCCGGTATCCGACCGGCGTGGCGGTGATCAGTGCGATCGGTCCGGACGGGCCGGTCGGGCTCACCGCGTCGAGCGTCGCCTCGGTGTCGGTGGCGCCGCCGGCGCTGTCGTTCTCGGTGATGAGCACACCGACCGCGACCGCGATCCTGGCCGCGTCGAGCGTCGTCGTGCACCTGCTCGGCGCGAAGCACGTCGACCTGGCCCACGAGTTTTCGCACCCGGCCGGGCGTCGCTTCACGCCGGAACAGGGCTGGGAGACCCTCCCGAGCGGAGAGCCGGTGCTCCCGGACGCGCCGGCCGCGCTGCGTGCGGCGCCGCTGCATCTCGTGCCCGTCGGCGATTCGACGCTCGTCGTCGCGTCGGTGCTCGAGGTGTTCCACGGCCCGGACGACGGGCCGCTGGTCTATCACCGTAGGAAGTTCGTCACGGAAGGAATCTCATGATTCGTCTTTTTCGTCCCCGCGCTGTCGCGAGCGCTCACTGTGATCTTCCTTGCGGCGTCTACGACCCCGCGCAGGCTCGCATCGAAGCCGAGTCGGTGCTGGCGATCGTCAAGAAGTACCAGGACAGCGACGACCCGGCGTTCCGCACCCGTGCGCTGATCATCAAAGAGCAGCGCGCTGAGCTGGTAAAACACCATCTCTGGGTGCTGTGGACCGACTACTTCAAGGCCCCGCACTTCGAGAAGTACCCGCACCTGCACGGGCTCTTCAACGAGGCCACCAAACTCGCCGGAGCTGGCGGCGCGAAGGGGGCTGTGGATACCGCCATCGCGGAGAAGTTGCTCGTTAAAATCGAAGAGATCTCGAAGATCTTCTGGGAGACCAAGCAGGCCTGACCCGGAGGTTCTCGTACAACCCGCCCCGGAGGGCGCATGTCTACCCGCACTGACCTCGTCGAAGACCTCATGGGTCGCTTCTCAACCGTGCCGAAGGAAGCGGTCATCAAGGAGGATCTTCTGCGGGGCGGGTTGTCCTTCGACGACTCCGCACTGACCGACAACGAGAGCGGCGACGTCAAACCGAAGTCGTACTTCATCTTCTCGTTCGACCACCGCACGCTGCCCGAGCTGGGCACGGCCGCGCTGCGTCGCCCGCCGGAGGAGATCGTGCTCACCGGCGGCCCGTACGAGCTGCGTCGCACGGTCGTGTCGGTCCGGGTCAACCCCACCTCGCCGTACCGCGTCAAAACCGACGAAGACGGCCGCATGCGGCTCTACCTCGACGGCCGGCCGATCGCCGACGTGGGCCTGCCGCCGATGCCCGACTACTACCGGCACACGCTGCCGAACGGGAAGTCGGTGATGGAGGTCGCCCCGACGATCCAGTGGGGCTACCTGATCTATCTCACCGCGTACCGCCTCTGCCAGTACTTCGGCGCCACCGAGGAGTGCCAGTACTGCGACATCAACCACAACTACCGCCAGCACAAGGCGGCGGGCCGCCCGTACACGGCCGTCAAGCCGACCGACGAGATCCTCGAAGCGCTCGCGATCATCGACAAGTACGACACCGCGCGCACCTCGAAGGCCTACACGCTCACCGGCGGCAGCGTCACGCGGAAGGTCGACGGGCTGGCCGAGGCCGACTTCTACGGCCGGTACGCCCAGGCGATCGAGGAGCGGTTCCCCGGGCGGTGGATCGGCAAGGTCGTGGCGCAGGCCCTGCCCAAGGCCGACGTCCAGCGCTTCAAGGACTACGGCATCCAGATCTACCACCCGAACTACGAGGTCTGGGACAAGAAGCTCTTCGAGCTGTACTGCCCCGGCAAAGAGCGTTACGTCGGACGCGAGGAGTGGCACCGCCGCATCCTCGACTCGGCCGACGTCTTCGGCCCGCGCAACGTGATCCCGAACTTCGTCGCCGGCGTGGAGATGGCCGCGCCGCACGGCTTCACGAGCGTCGACGAGGCGATCGACTCGACGGCCGAAGGGCTGCAGTACTTCATGTCGCGTGGCATCACGCCGCGGTTCACCACCTGGTGCCCCGAGCCGACGACGCCGCTCGGCAAGACCAACCCGCAGGGTGCGCCGCTGGAGTACCACGTGCGCCTGCTGCAGACCTACCGGTCGGTGATGGAGGCCAACGGCCTGACGAGCCCGCCCGGATACGGGCCGCCCGGGCCTGGTCGGGCCGTGTTCTCGGTGAGCTCGTTCATGGACAGCTTGCCGGCCCAGGACTGAGCTGCTTCCCGCCGCGGCCGCTCACATGTCGGGTGGCCGCGGGCCTAGTTTCCGCCTGTCGCCGTGGCAGCGCTGTCGCCGCGGGCGGTAGTGGGCTCGGGCCCATGGCTACTGGGGGTGGTTGGTGGCTCGGGTCCTCGGCTACTGGGGGTGGTTGGTGGGCTCGGGTCCTCGGCTCACCGCGGGTGGTTGGTTGTTTGTGGCGCGACTGCCACAGGTGAGTTGCGGCTCGGGCGCTCGGCTACTGGCTGGTGGCTGCTGGCTCGGTTTCCCGCCGTGGTGTGGCTGCTGGGCTCGGCCTTGTGTGCCACCGGGGGCCCCGAGTGGCTGGTGAGCTTGGTCCCTCGGCCACCTCGGGTGGTACTGGGCTCGGCTTTACTCGCCGTGGCGAGTGGCCACTGAGCTCGGCTCTGCCGGCCACCACGAGCGGCCGTTGGGGCTGGCCGTGCTGGCCGCTGTGCTTTGGCCGTGCTGGCCGCTGTGCTTTGGCCGTGCCGGCTGCGGTGAGCGGCCGCTGCTCTTGGCCGTGCCGGGTGCGGTGGGCGGCCGCTGTTCTTGGCCGTGTCCGCTGCGGTGAGTGGCCGCTGTTCTTGGCCGTGCCGGGTGCGGTGGGCGGCCGCTGTTTTGGCCGTGTCCGCTGCGGTGAGTGGCGGCTGCGGTCTGAGCCCCATCCGCGAGCGCGGGTGGGTGTCGTACCCGGAGCGCGATTCGAACGCGCACTGGCGCGGTTCTGAGCCGCGTGCCTCTGCCGTTGGGCTACCCGGGTGTGCGTGCCCTCGGCGCGATTCGAACGCGCACTGGCGACGTCCTCAACGTCGTGCCTCTGCCGTTGGGCTACGAGGGCAAAAAATGGAGCGACTGACCAGCCTCGAACTGGTGACCTCGGCGTTGGCAACGCCGTGCTCTGCCTACTGAGCTACAGCCGCATGGGTGAGCCCCGGGTGGGACTCGAACCCACACTGGACCCGGTTTGAGCGGGTCGCCTCTGCCACTTGGGCTACCGGGGCCCGCTCTGCCACCCAGGCCCATGGGACTCGAGGCCGGACCCGGCCCGATTGGGCCCGCTCGGTGCGCCGAGCCCGATTGAGTCCACCCGCCCTGATCGGGCCGCCTGATTAGGGCCGTCCGCCCTGATCGGTCCACCCAGCCTGTGCGGTCCGCCCAGCCTGTGCGGTCCGCCCAGCCTGTGCGGTCCGCGCGGCCCCTGCGGCTCGCGCGGCCCGATCGGCTCATTCGGCCCGCTCGGCTCATTCGGCCCGATCGGCTCATCCGGCCCGATCGGCTCATCCGGCCTGTCCGGCTCATCCGGCCCGTCCGGCTCATCCGGCCTGTCCGGCCCGCTCGACTCATCCGACCCGCTCGGCTCATTCGGCCCCTTCGGCACGCTCGGCCTGTTGGGTCCGCGCTGCGATTGGGCTGCGTGGGCTTGCTCGACCCTGATGAGGCCCAAGGCAGATGGGGCTCGATCCGCGCTCGGGCCGATGAGGCTGGCTCGACCCGCTCGAGCTGATGAGGCCCGCACTGCCACCTGGGCCTGTAGCCCAATCTGCGCCCGGGCCGATGGAGGCCTGTCCGGCCCGGGCGGGCTGTTGGGCCGTTCTGCGTTCGTGCGGTCGAGCCCACCCGGCCGATGGGACCCAGTTTGTGCCAAGGCTGATGAGCTCCGCCCGGTCGGGCGGTGGGCCCGCTCTGCCGCTTGGGCGCAACGCCCGCTTGGCGCGAGAGGGCGGGGTGTTGGGCCCCAGGAAGCGTCGCCCGTCCGGGGGTCGAACCCGGTCCTCTGGATTGAGAGT
Source organism: Cryptosporangium japonicum (assembly GCF_039524755.1). Lineage (NCBI taxonomy): Bacteria > Bacillati > Actinomycetota > Actinomycetes > Cryptosporangiales > Cryptosporangiaceae > Cryptosporangium > Cryptosporangium japonicum. The sequence goes on along the minus strand of NZ_BAAAGX010000009.1, from coordinate 202,051 downwards.
CCAGTGGTCTGACCTACCGCAACCTCACGGGCGTTATCGCGTGCCTCCCGCAGGACTCGAACCTGCAACCCCGCGGGCTTCAACCGCGTGCTCTACCTCGCTGAGCTAGAGAGGCGTACCCCCGGACGGATTCGAACCGCCGACCCCCAGATTCGTAGTCTGGTGCTCTGATCCGCTGAGCTACGGGGATTGAGTCTGGAGCCCTGGAGTCGAACCAGGTGTCTTCCGCTTCCAAGGCGGACGGGTTAGCCGTCTCCCTCGCTCCAGATCCGCCGGGCTCGCCGCGACATGCGCGACGAAGCCCCGGCGTCCTTCTGTGCCATCCGCTGTGCAGTTTTCAAGCGTCGTGACCGCCGGGGGTCGGTGCATGGGTGGCAGGAATCGAACCCGCGACCTCCGGTTTTGGAGACCGGCGCTCAGCCGAATTGAGCTACACCCATAGCGAAAAAGTATTTCGGGCAGCACTGGGAAAGAATTGCCGGGACAAAAAGAAACCGCCCGTTCCCGGTGGGAAGGGCGGCGTGTGCGTAGCGCGTCAGCGCTGGCTTCGCCACCGGTCCCGGTGTTCGACGTGACGTCGGTAGGAGGGTCGCTCCGTGTTCGGGCAACCCTCGCTGAGCAGCGGGAATCGCTGCTTCGCGATGTTGGCGTCGCCCCACATGGTGTGCTCCCTGAAAGTGTTCGTCGTTCTCGGTGCTGATTAAGACGGTAGAGCCTTTCCGGCCGACCGCCAACCGATTATTGCCACCAGCCACGAAGGAAATCAACGGCGGGTCCAAGATTAATCGAAATCGAGCGCCACCCACCGGGTGAATTCTTTCCACGCTACGGCGAACCGCCCCCACCGACCCGAACCGCCAAGACGGCCCTCGGCTTCGAGCCCCCGACCCCGGCCCCAACCCCGGCCTCTCGGTCGCAACCCCGCCCCGATCCCCGGTCCCAACACCGTTGCTAGCGGTATATCTTCGTCACCGATATATTGACCCTATGACGACGCCGTTGCGGGAGCCGACGTTCCTGATCCTGACCGCGCTGGCCAGAGAGCCGTTGCACGGCTACGGCCTCATCACCGAGGTGAGCGACCTCTCCGACGGCCGCATCACCCTGCGCCCCGGCACCCTCTACGGCGCGCTCGACCGGCTCTCCGACGACGGGCTGGTGGCGCCCGACCGCGAAGAGGTCGTCGACGGGCGCCTCCGGCGCTACTACCGGCTCACCGACGAGGGCCTGAACGTGCTCGGCGCCGAGACCGAGCGGATGCGTCGCAACCTGGCCGCCGCGACGGCCCGGCTGAAGGCGTCGGGTTGGGCTCCGGCGGGAGGCGTCGCGTGAACGCGTTGGAACGGCGGTACCGCCGCCTGCTGCTCGCCTACCCGGCCGAGTACCGCGCGGAACGGGGCGACGAACTCGTCGACACCTACCTGGACACGGTGGCGCCCGACCGGCGCTGGCCCGGCCTGCGGGACGCCACCGACCTGCTCGTCGGCGGCGCGCGGCAGCATTTACGGGTGCGGACCGCGTCCGGGTTCACCGGCGGGTTGTCGGTCGCCGCGGTGCTGGCCCTGGCGGCCGGGTCGGTGCTGGCGACGATCTGGCTGCTCGCGGTCGAGTTCACGCCGCTGATCGACGACTATCCCCGGATGGGCCCGTCGCGGTATGTGCAGTCGCTGGCGGGCTTCGCCTGGATCGCCTGGTTGGCTGCCGCGGTCGTGTTCGCGGTCGCTCCCGGCCGGTGGTGCCGGCGGTTGATCGCGGCATCGTTGGTGCTGATGGTCTTGGCCAAGCCGGTGGGCCTGGTGGCCGCCGCGCTCCCGATCCAGAACGGCGGCTGGTTCAGCAACGGGGAGCCATCGTTGATCGCGCTCCTGCCGCACGCGGCGCTCGGCGTCCTCGCGTTGGCGCTGCCGTCCCGTCCGGGCCGGGTGACGCGGTGGCTGCCTCTGCTCGTCGCCGCCGTCCCGGTCGTGCCGGTCCTGCGTCTCGACCTCGCGCACTACTGGTCGTACACCTGGGTGGCGCCGACCGCGTTCGCCCTGGTGGCGCCGTTGTTCCTGTTCACCGCGAACGCGGTGGCCGCGTGGCTGCTGCTCCGTCGGGATCGGCGCGGCCTCTGGGTCGGGGTGGTGACGTTGCCTGCGGTGGCGTTGCTCGCGGCCGAACCGCTGATCCACTTCATGGCCGACTCCTATTGGTTGCTGGTGCCGGCGGAGCTTCCGTCCTGGTTGGACCGGTCGACGGTCAGCGCGCTGCTGACCGTCGTCCCGCTCGGGGTCCTGGGGTTGGCGTGGGTGATCAGTAACCCGCGGCGAACTGGCCCGGCTGATAGCTCCCGGCCGGCTGCCGAACGATGACGTTCAGCCGGTTGAACGCGTTGATCGCGGCGATCAGCGAGACGAGCGCGCCGAGCTGGTCCTCGTCGTAGTGCTTCGCGGCGTTCGCCCAGACCTCGTCGCTGACCCCGCCGGCGCTGTCGGCGATGCGGGTGCCCTCTTCGGCCAGTTCCAGCGCCGCGCGCTCGGCGTCGGTGAAGACCGTGGCCTCCCGCCAGGCGGCGACGAGGTTCAGGCGGACGGGCGTCTCGCCGGCGGCCGTGGCGTCCTTGGTGTGCATGTCGGTGCAGAACCCGCAGCCGTTGATCTGGCTCGCGCGGATCTCCATCAGCAGCAGCGTCGAGGCCGGCACGCTCGAGGCTCCGGCGACCAGGCCGGCCGAGACGAGGCGCTTCATGAACTTGCCGAGCGTGTTCTCGAAGAGGTTCAGTCGGGCGTCCATGGTGTTTCCTCCGTCAGGATGTGATCGTTACGCCTCCCTGACGGGTGAACCGACGAAAAGGTAACGCGCACGTCCGAGTCCTAGCGCACGATCGACACCAGGCCGAGCGCGGCGGCGGCCAGGGATTCCTCGCCGTCGACCTTGGTGCGTTCCCGGGCGTCGGCCGGCTCGATGCCACGCGTCGCGACCTGCCACAACGTGTCCGGCGCGAGCTCCAGACGCACGTCGGGCGACGCGTCCGGGCCCGGCCGCACGGACCAGCCCTCGCTGTTCCGCCGCGCGGTCCAGGCCTCGTCGATCGGCGCCGTCACGAACACGGTCACGGACGAGCCCGCCGCCCCGTCGAGCGCGCGCGGGAGGGCGCGCAGGAACGCGTCGACGACCGGATGCATCAGCCGACGCGAGTCGGCTCCCGGACGGCCGACCGCCGCCCGGATCTGCTGCTGGTGGACCCAGAACTCGGTGTACTCGCGGGCGATGTCGAGCCACGTCGGTGCGGGCACGTCGGGCACGGCCCAGGACACCGTGAGCCCGGGAGCCTCCAGGTCGCAGGACGCCCAGTACTGGTCCAACTGGGGTCCGAAGCCGGCCAGCAGGCCGATCAGCACCCGAGGGCTGAGCCCACGCGCCGCCGCGACGAACTCGTCGTTCGCCCGGTTGAGCACCGGGCCGAGTTCGGCGTCGGGCACCGGGATCCACCCGCCGGTCCACCCGTCCCGACCACCCGACAGCCGCCGCAGATAATCGTGGACGACGTGCGCGACGAGATCGTGGACGCTCCACCCCGGGCACGGGGTCGGGGCGTGCCAGGCGTCCTCGTCGAGCGTGCCGAGGAGTGCCAGCAGCTCCGCCCGTTCCACGGGAAACAGGGGGCGCACATCGATCGGCCGGCCAAAATCCATGGGGCAGTACATCACGTCGGATTCGGCGTGGGCACGCGGAATTCCGACCGGCTACCGTGCCGGGCATGTACGCCGATCTGGCCACCGTGCTCGCCGACTACCAGCCGAAGGACGACGTCGAGAAGATCGACCACGAGCGGGCACTGACGCTGGCCACCAGCGCCGACCCGTGGTCCCGCGACACGCCGCGGCACGTCACCGCGTCGGCGTTGGTGGTGGATCCCGTGACCCGGCGCGTGCTCCTGCGGTGGCACGCACGCCAGCAGGCCTGGCTGCAGATCGGTGGCCACGCCGACCCGGGCGAGGCCCGCCCGCTGGCGATCGCGCTCCGCGAAGGGCTCGAGGAGACCGGCCTCACCGATCTGGTGCCCTGGCCCGACACCGGGTTGCGTCACGTCGTCGTCGTACCGGTGGCGGCCGGGAAGGGCGAACCGGCCCACGAACACGTCGACGTGCGCTTCGTCCTCGCGACGGCCACCCCGGACGACGTCCGCCCGGAGAAGCCCGACGCGAAGCTGGAGTGGCTGAGCGTTCCCGAGGCGATCGCCCGCACCAGCGAGCCCAACCTGCGCGAGTTCATCACCCGGGTCGGAGCCCTCTTGACCTTGACCGAGGGGGAAGCACCAGCGTGACCCGGGCCGGTCACCACGGCCGGCACGAGGAGGACGGTAACCGTGCGGCTGTACACGATCGGCGAGTTCGCCCGGGTGGCCGGCCTGACGCCGAAGGCACTGCGGCTCTACGACGAGTCGGGGCTGTTGCCACCCGCGGCCGTCGACCCGGAAACGGGGTACCGGTTCTACGATCCCGCGCAGTTGCCCACCGCTGAGCTCATCGTCGAGCTGCGGCGGATCGGCATGCCGCTGGCCGAGATCCGCACGGTGTGCGCGCTGAACGCGCCGGCGGCGGCCGCGGCGGTCAGCGCGTACTGGAACCGGGTCACGGCCGAGACCGCCGATCGGGCGCGTACGGCGGGCCTCCTCGTCGAGAAGATGTCCGGGAGGACCGCCATGACAGTCTTTCGTTCCGCTTCCGCGTGCGAAACCGGCACGGTACGAACCACGAACGAGGACGCCGTCCACGCCGACGAGCGGCTGCTCGTCGTGGCCGACGGCGTCCGGGGCCCCGGTGGCGCCGCGGCCAGCGCCGCCGCCGTCGAGGCGCTGACCGCACTCGCACCGAGCCCGGGGTCGGCGATCGAGCTGCTCACCCAGCTCGCCGGAGCCGTGGCCGACGCCGAACGGGCGCTGGAGCCGGGCGCGGCGACGACCCTCACCGCGCTGCTGCGAGCCGGCTCGCGACTGGCGCTGGTGCACGTCGGCGACAGCCGCGCCTACCTGGTGCGCAACGGTGAACTGGTCCGGCTCACGACCGACCACACCTGGGTGCAGTCCCAGGTCGACCAGGGTGCGCTCGACCTCGCCGGTGCCGCGGCCCACCCCGATCGGGCGTTGCTGACCAGGGCGCTCGGAGCCGGGGAACCGGAAGCCGACCTCGCCGTGCGCACCGCGCTCCCCGGCGACCGGTACCTGCTGTGCACGGACGGCCTGTCCGCGGTCGTCGACCGGGCGCGCCTGCACGCCACGCTGCGCGCGGACGCCGCTCCCGAGCAGGTGGTGCACCGTCTGCTCGAACTCGCTTTCGACGCCGGGGCGCCGGACAACATCGCGCTCGCGGTCGCCGACGTCGTTCGCGAGTGACGCGTCACGCCGACGTTCGTTCCGCGGCGCCGGGTGGGCTGCCCGCCGGTGCGCTGGTGATCGTGTACCGGCTCAGCGTGAGCAGGGGCAACGCCAACACCGCGAGCGCGACGCCGAGCGCGGCGACCGAGATCATCGCGCCGCGCAGGCTGGTCGCGGACGCCCACAGCCCGACGTAGACCGGCCCGAGCAGGAAGCCCAGGTAGGACACGACGGTCACGATCGACGTCGCGCGCCCCCGGGAGGATTCGACGACGTTGCGGGACACGATGCTCAGCAGCGTCGGGAAGAGCGCGGCGGTGCCGGCGGCGGCGAGGACGAGGCCGGCGAGCGCGATCGGCACCGAGGGGGCGCGAGCGACGACGGCCGCACCCGCCGCGGCGACGACGGCGCCGAGGACCAGCACGGTGCGGGCGTGCCTCGGGCTCAGCGTGCTGGCGCCGAAACGCGTGAGCGCGACCACCGCCGCGAACGCCGCCGGAGCGAGCGCGCTGATGCCCGGACCGGTGTCGAAGACGTCCTGCAGGAAGACCGCGCCCCAGCTCTGGTGGGCGTTCTCGCTGGCGAAGGCCAGGGCACCGAGCGCGCCGACGAGCAACAACGGCGCGACCGCCGTCCCCACCGCGCTCACCGCCGACGCCGAGCCGGTCGCGTCCGCGGCGCGCGTTTCGTGAGACCCCGCGTCGGGTTCGGTGGTCAGGGCGTGGCGGATGGCCGCGGCGGCGACGGCGGACGCCGCGAGCACGGCCGCGAACGGGGCCCACGTCGGTGCGTCGAACGCGTAGGCCGCCCCGGTGCCGAGGCTCGACACCACGACCGCGGCGGAGAACAGCGCGCCGCTGCGGGTGATGATCGGTCGGCCCGACCGCTGTTCGGCCCGGCCGCCGACCGAGTTCATGGCCACGTCGGCGGCGCCGCTGGTCATGCCGACGAGCGTCAGCCCGGCGCACAGCGCGACCAGACCCTGCGCGGAGACCGAGACGACGACCCCGGCGACGCCGAGCGAGGCCACGGCGTACGCGGTGAAGCGCAGCCCCCACCGGTCCAGCACGCGGCCGGTCAGCAGCATCGCCGGCAGCGCACCGGCGCTGACGAACAGGAGCGCGGTGCCCAGCTGGGCGTCGTCGAGGGCGGCCTGGTCACGGATGCGCGGCACGGCCGAACCCCAGGTGCCCCAGAAGGCACCGAAGGCGGCGGCGGCGAGGTAGGCCGCGGTAGCGAGGCGATAACGCACGTGTGTAACGCTACACAGATAGGATCGCGCCGTGCAATCACCGCGGCCCCGAGTGACGATGACCGACGTCGCGCGTGCCGCCGGGGTGTCGCCGATGACCGTGTCGTACACGTACAACCGCCCCCGGCGCGTCTCGCCCGAGACCAGGGAGAAGGTGCTGGATGCGGCGGCCTCGCTCGGCTACGCCGGCCCCGACCCCAGCGCCCGTTCCCTGCGTTACGGCGCCACGCGCACGCTCGGCCTCGTGCTCGGCGAGCACCTCACGTACGCGTTCGACGACCCGCAGGCCGTGCAGTTCCTGGCCGGGATCGCCGAGGTGTGCGCCGAGCGGGGGTACGGCGTCCTGATCGTGCCCACCGGCACCGGCGACGAGGATCCCGACCGGGTGATCGCGGCGGCGGTGGACGCCTACGTCGTCTGGACGACCACCGACGACGACCCCGTGCTCGCGGCCGCGTTCAGCACCCGGCGCCCGGTCGTCGTCCACGGCGGGCCGGAGCGTGCGGGCGCGACGATGATCGGCATCGACAACCGCACAGCGGCGCGGGCGGTAGGGGCCGAGGTGTTCGCGGGGGCCGGGCGGCCGGCGGTGCTGAGCTTCCCGGTCGACCGCGACCGGGAGACGTTCGTCCGGTCCGGGCTCGATCCGGCCACGATCGCCTACCCGGTCACCCGTGACCGGCTGGCCGGCTACCGGGACGCGGCGATCGAGCTCGGGATCGACTGGTCCCGGGTGCCGGTCGGGGTGTGCCGGACGAACGACGCGGGTGAGGCCCGCTCGATGATGCGCCGGCTGTTCGACGCCGACCCGGGCATCGACGCGGTCGCCGCGATGAGCGATCAGCTGGCCGCGGCGGCTCAGGAGGAGGGGGTGCGACGGGTGAGCGGCTGGGACGACTCGGACGTCGCGCGGCGGCACGACCTCACGACCGTGGCCCAGTCACTGCGTGACCAGGGCGCTGCCTGTGCCACCGCGGCGCTGGGCGGCTCGGCTCCCGACCATCGCGAGGCCTGGCGACTCGTCCGCCGGGCGTCGACCCGGTAGCTCAGGGGCGCAGGCCGCGGAGCACCACGTCCAGATAGCGGTCGGCGGCGGCGGTGGGATCACCTTCACCGCTGGCGACCGCGTAACGCACACCACAGGTGAGACGGCGGATGTCGTCACCGGTGACGTCGGGACGGATCGCGCCGGCCTCGCGGGCCCGCTCGAGCACCCGCCGGGACTCCGCGGTCAGCCGCGACCCCAACTCGAGGGTCTCCGGGCACTCGTGCCGCGGCAGCGCCATCACCTCGGCCAACGCCGCGTCGGTGAGTTGGCACCGCAACACCGCGCGCAGCAGGTCCGACAGCCCGGCTGCGGCGTCGGGATTCTCCGCGGCGGCGCGGGCCTCGTCGATCAGCGCGGCGTAGTGGTCGGCGGCCACGGTCTCCAGTAGCGCCTGCCGGCTCGCGAAGTGCCGGTACATCGTTCCGACGCCGACCCCGGCGTCCTTCGCGATCGCGTTCATCGGCAGGTCGAGATCACCCGCGGTGATGCGTGCCCTCGCCGCCTCCACCATGCGGGCCCGCACCCGAGCGGAATCAGCGCGCAACGACATGCTTAGAGGATAACTCATCCGCTTCGTGCTACGGTCCGGAGGTGTGAGCGGATAGGTAATCCGCTAAGGAGGAGATCGTGGCTCTCACCTGGACCTTCGACGACATGCCCGACCAGACCGGACGCACCGTGGTGATCACCGGGGCGACCAGCGGCCTCGGTCTCGTGCTCACCGACCAGCTGGCGCGGCGCGGCGCGGACGTGATCATGGCCGTCCGCGACGTCGCCAAGGGCAACCGCGTGCGTGCGTCGCTGACCGGCAGGCTCGAGGTGCGCGAGGTCGACGTCGCCGACCTCGACTCCGTGCGCCGCTTCGCCGAGGACCTGCGCTCCGACGGTCGCGCGATCGACGTCCTCGTCAACAACGCGGGAACGGGCGCGCAGGCGCGAACCCTCACCCGGCAGGGTTACGAGAGCACGTTCGCGACGAACCACCTGGGTGCGTTCGCGCTCACCGGCTCGGTGCTCGACCTGTTCCGGCCCGACCGCGACCCGCGGGTCGTCGCGGTGGGCTCGAACCTCTACCGGTGGGGGTCCCCGCGCACCGACTTCGAGGACCTCACCGGCGAGAGGTTCGCCGCCGGCCCCGTCTACGTGAAGTCCAAGGTGGCCAACCTACTGTTCGGGGCCGAGCTGGACCGGCGGCTCCGCGCGGCCGGGAGCCCGGTGCGCAGCTTCCTCGCGCACCCCGGCATGGCCGCGACGCCGTTGAACGCCAACCCCGGGAAGCTCGGGGAGCGGCTGCTGGTGGGCCTCATGGGCGCGGTGTTCCGCCGCTCCGCCGAGGCCGGTGCCCTTCCGCTCGCGTTCGCCGCCACCGACCCGCGGGCCGAGACCGGTGTCTTCCTCGGGCCTTCGGCCCGCAAGTCGGATCTGCGGGTGCACTTCGAACCGCTCAAGCGTCCGGCCGACGACGAAGCGCTGGCCGCGCGTCTCTGGACCCTGTCGGAGGACGCGACCGGCGTGCGCTATCTGGACGAGGTGGCGAGCGGTCAGCGCCCGTAGTGCTCGGCGATCGCGCGGAACGCGGCCTTCGGCTCCCAGTGCCCGTCCTCGAACCACGCGACGACGCCGTAGCTGGCCCGGTCGAGGTCGTCGCGGGAGTCGCCGTCCGGGCGGTGCGGGAAGTCGCGTAGCCCGAACGCGAACACGAACGTGCTGTCGACCCCTTCGGCGTCGAAGATCTCCAGCAGGTCGCGGACGACGTCGGCCTGGCCGGCCTCGTCGCGCTCGTACCCACCGTCCAGGTGCAGCGGCGCGCCGGTCTCCGGGTCGGTCACGACGATCTCCAAGCCGCGGGCGCCCCGGTCGGCCGCACCGCGGAACGTCGCCGACCCGAACTCGGTGATCGCCAACGGCTTCCCGAAGGCCGCGTAGGCGCGGATCCCGTCGACGAACCGGTCCGCGGTCTCGGGCGTGCGGTAGAGGTCGACCGAGACGATGTCGAACGGATCCCAGTTGACGCGTTCGAGCTGGACGGCCGCGTACGTGACCGGTCCGCCGAACCGAGCGCGGACGACGCTCAGCGCCTGCCCGAGGAACTCGTTGACGTGCCGGGTGAGCGCGGGGAGCTGCGCGGCCAACGAGCGCGGGTCGGCGAGCAGTGGTTCGACCCGCTCCTCGAGCGTCTCGCCGGGCAGGAAGCCGAGGTTCATCAGGGTGAGCTCGGCGCCGGTGACGAACACGACCTCCGCACCGCCCGACCGGAGTTTCTCGGCCCGCTCGGCGCAGTCGGCGAACAGCGTCAGGATCTGCTCGTGAGTCAGCTCTAAAGGGTACGGTGAGTACCATACTTCGAGGCCGGCGGAGGCCGCGATCCGGGCCGCGGCGTCGATCCGGTCGGGGTCGCCGCCGGTGATCCGGACCGCGTCGCAGTGCAGCTCGTCCCGGATCGCCAGCAGATCACGGGTGACGTCGTCGAGGCTCCAGCGGTCGGTGCGCGGTGCGGTGCCGCGCACGAAGCCGGTGTCGTAGGTGATGCCCTTGGCGCGCATGGCGTCCTCTCGCTATTGGGTACTAAACGTACCTTATTTGCAAGCGGACGCACGTCAAGTGAGAAGGTGAGGGCATGCAGACCCGGCGGCGAGGTGCGGCGCTCGAAGCGGCGATCCTGCAGGCCGCCGTGGACGAGCTGACCGACTCCGGGTTCGCCGGCCTCACCATGGACCGGGTCGCGCAGCGCGCGGGCACCAACAAGAACGCGATCTACCGGCGCTGGCCCGATCGGGTCGCGCTCGGTCTCGCCGCCTACAAACAGATGGCCAGGGCGATCGAGCCGCCGGACACCGGCAGCCTCCGCGAGGACGCGCTGGAGACGCTCCGCCGGGCGAACCGGCACCTGAGCTCGCCGCTCGGGATGATCCTGCGTGACCTCCTGGCCGCGGCCGGAGGCGTGACCGAGCTGTTGGGGGAGCGGCCCGACGACACCCAGGGCGCGATGTGGCTGGTGATGCTGGGGCGGGCGGTGGCTCGGGGTGAGGCTGCGCCGGAGGCGTTGCACCCGCGGGTGGCCACGGTGGCGATCGTGCTGCTCCGCAACGAGTTCGTCACCCGAGGCGTGCCCACCGTGCCCGACGACGTGCTCGTGGAGATCGTCGACGAGGTGTACCTCCCGCTGGTCGCCGGGCGCGCCGCCGGCTGAGCGGCGGCGCGGCCGGTCGACGTCGTCAGAAGTGGCGGCGGAAGAAGTGCTCGGCGGATCCGATCTCGAACCGGGGCACCTCGACGTGGCGGCCCGGGTTGGCGTGCAAGGTCTTCTCCGTCGAGCCGAGGGCGTCGAACAGCGCCAGCGCGTCCGCGCGCGGCACGAGCTCGTCGTCCCACTGCACCAGGAACTCGACCGGCACGCGGACGTCGGCGGCCCCGTCCACCGGGCCGAGCAGCCCGAGCACCGCGCAGGTGATCCGAGGCTCGGAGGCCACCAGCGGGACCCCGATCGCGGTGCCGAGCGAGACGCCCCAGAAGCCCACCGGGGTGGTGATCGCCAGCGCGTCGAGCGCCGCGCGCCACTCGGGCACGGCCTGCGCGGCACGCTCGGCGTTCATCGCGGCGATGAGCGGACCGATCGGCTCGCCGGCCGCTTTCCGCCGCCGGATCTCGTTCGTCGCGGCCTCGTCGGCCGGGCGGCCACCGTGGCCGGGGGCGTCGAGGGCGAGGACGCCGCATCCGAGCGTGCGGACGAAGTGCTCGGCGCGGGCGACGACGCCCGGCGCCTGACTGTGCTGGCCCCCACCGTGAGCGATGAGCACCCAGGCGGTGGGGTCGTCAGCGGGCGTCCAGGTGGTGCCGGTGACGTCGTTCAGTGCGAACTTCTGCAAGGTCGTACCTTTCGGGAAACAGCTCCCGTCAGGCCGATCGGCGATCGACCAAGTGGGAGCCCCAGCCGGATCCAGCGGTAATGGGTCTCACCTCCTCGGGTCGTTCGCGGTCGGCCGAACCCTACACCAGGGTGTGCGTGACGCCCTCGGCGGTTTTTCGCTCGTCCAGCCGGGCCCGGTCGAGGTGCGCGCAGATCACCACCGACGCGCCCGCCGCCAGCGGCGCGAGCAGCCAGTGCACCGGTTGTTCGTAGCTCGCCGGGTCGACCAGGAGCCGGTCGCCGGCCCGCAGGTCGAGCCGCGTGGCGATCTCCGCGGCGAGCGCACCCCACTGCCGGTAGGTGGTGCCGTCGGCGGTGGCGGCGTCGGTCCAGCGCAGCGGGGCGTAGGAGGGCAGCGTGTCGCTGAACCGCTTCGATTCGGCGAGGTAGTCGCGGTAGCCGGGGTGGGGCCCGGTGGCGGCCAGGACGAAGCGGTGGTGGGCCGGAGGCGGTTGGTCGAGCCAGCTGCCGAGGCGCGCGGCGCTGACGAAGCTCGCGCCGAGCGGTCCGTCGTCGGGCGGGTTCAGGCCGGCGGTCGACCACGGCCGGTAGGAGACCGAGACGCCGGCGGCCCACGCGCCGAGCAGGATGCCCGCGGTGAGCCAGTGCGGTGGGAGCAGCACCGCCGCCCGATCGCCGATCCGCAGGCCGCAGCCGGCGTGCAGGAGCCCGGCCGTGCGTGCCGCCCATCGGCTGAGCTCACGGACGGTGAGTTCGGTGCGCTCGCCGGTGGAGTCGTCGCAGTAGATCAGCGCGGGCCGGTCGGGCTCGGCCGGAAGCGCGGCGCCGAAGAGCGCGGGTAACGACATTCCGTCAGGCTATCCTGACGTTTCTAGTCAGGGAACCCTGACGCCAATAGGATGGCGGAATGTTCGCGTCACTCCTGGGGCACACCGGATCGGCGGCGGCCGGCGCGTCGGGGGTCCGGGCGGTGTGCTCCTGCGGCTGGGTGGGGTCCACCGAGCACCCGCCGGGCGACGCCGCCACCTGGAGCGCGTCCGCGGACTGGGGCGTCCACATCGGCGCGATCGCGGCGGTGACCCCACCGGACTGGCTCCTCAACCGCTCCGACGGCCTGCGGAACGACCTCGACGACCTGGCCCGCGAACATCCGCTCCAGGCGCTCGGTGTGCTGGCCGCGATCGAGCGGTGGCACCGCCCGCTGCTCCAGCAGGCCGTCGACGCCGCCCGCGCGAACGGTTCGTCCTGGGCCGAGATCGGCACCGCGCTCGGCGTCACCAGACAGAGCGCGCACGAACGCTTCAGCGACTCCAAACGGCGCCGGGCCGCGTCCGAGTAGCGCTCAGTCCACCAGGCGTGCCAGCGCGGTGAGGCTGGCGACCAGCGCCGACACGTGCTCCAGCGCGCGCCGGTGAGCGAGCTCGACGCCGTCGGGGCCGGTGCCTTCGGCCAGCTCGGTCACCAGGCTCCGCACGTGCCCGACGAGCAGATCGGCGGCCCGCGCGCACGACGCGATCGCCATCGACGTGCCGACCAACTGCCCCAGCGCGTCGATGTTGTGGTTCATCAGCGTGAGGTACTCGTCGACCTCGTGCCCCGGCCAGCGCAGCACCGGCTGCAGGATGCGGTACAGGTCGGCTCCGGCGCGGTGGAGTTCGGCGGCGCCCGACTCCAGCGTGTCCGCCTGCGACGTCACCGCGCCCGGCGTCCCGGTGAGGCCGTTCACGATGCCGCGCAGCGGCCGGGGTGCCGTCGGTGCGGGGGCGGCGACGGGCACGGGCCGGGGCAGGCCGGGGCCGAGGCGCGGGTCGACCCACTCGCCGTCGAGGATCTCGGCGAGCAGTTCGACGAACCGGGTGCCGGGTTCGGAGAGGGTGCGCGGGCCGCGGATCACGATCGTGCCGCCACCCTCGGGGCGGGCCGGCCCGGGTAACCCGATGGTCCACCGGCCGACCGGTTCGGCGTCCCGCCGCGACTCGACGGTCTCCCACAGTCCTTGCGAGATCAGCGCGAAGTTCTCCGCGACGTACTCGATGAGCTCGATCTGCCGAACCGTCACCCGCTGCAGTGCCTCGGCGATCCACCCGGCCAGCGAGCCGAACGACGAGTCGTCCCAGTGCAGCCCGGCAGAGCGCGCGGCGACGTCCTCGACCCGCAGGCGCAGCGTCGCGATGGCCGCCGCGTGCGCACTCAGCGTCGCGGTGTCCACTGCCCAGCCGTCGGCCATGCGCCCATCCTCGCGCTCCCCGCAAGCGGCGTCGGCCGTCACTCGACCGCGTTGTCCATGCGATCGCGCAACACCCGGAACCGTTCGATCAGCTCCGGCGGTTCGTGCACGGTGAACTCGAAACCGAGAAGTGTCACGTGGAACGCCAGGCCGTCGAGCGAGTTCGAGCCGGACCGGAGCGTGCACGACCGTTCGTCGATCGCCTCGACCAGCCCGGCCTCGGCGCCGACCTTCGCCGCGACCTGGTCGGCGGGAGCATGCATCGTGAACCGCGCCCGGTACCGGTACTGCTGCACCCCCACCGCCCACGACGCGTAGGCGCCGATGTCCTGGTCGGGGGGTGTGCGTGGAACGAACCGCGGTCCGGGCGGCGTCCACGGCCGGAGCCGGTCGACGCGGAACGTCCGCCAGTCGTTCCGATCGAGGTCGAACGCCACCAGGTACCAGCGGCGCCCGGCGTGCACGAGCTTGTGCGGCTCGACCTGCCGGAGCGACTCGGAGCCGTCGTGGCTCCGGTAGTCGATCCGTAGACGCTGGTGGTCGCGGCAGGCCGCGGCGAGCGTCGTCAGCAGCTCCGCGGAGATCACGGCGACCGGATGGTTGGCGCTGACCGTGGCCGCGCTGAACGCGGACACGCGGTGCCGCAGGTGCGACGGCAGGATCTGCTCGAGCTTCAGGAGCGCGCGCACTGACGTCTCCTCGATGCCGGCGATCGAGCCGTTCGCCGCGGTACGCAGCCCCACGGCCACCGCGACGGTCTCCTCGTCGTCGAGCAGCAGCGGCGGCATGCTGCTCCCCGCGCCCAGGTGGTAACCGCCGACGTTGCCCACCGTGCCGTGCACCGGATACCCGAGCTCACGCAGCCGGTCGACGTCACGGCGGACCGTTCGCACGGTGACCCCGAGCCGGTCGGCGAGCTGTGGCCCGGACCAGTCCCGGTGCTGCTGCAGGAGCGAGAGCAACCGGAGAAGGCGGGCGGACGTTTCGAGCACGCGTTGATTCTCGCGCGCAACGAGGACAGAAGTTGACCTCCTTGGCGTGAAGAGTCGGAGCCATGAAACCTTTCCGCACCGAATTCCCGCAGGCCGACCTCGACGACCTCCACGCCCGGGTGACGAACACGCGCCGGCCGTCGCAGGTGCCCGACGTCGGCTGGGCGCGTGGGGTGCCGGTCTCCTGGCTCGACGAGTTGCTCGCCGAGTGGGGTACGCACGATTGGCGGGCGACCGAGGCCCGCCTCAACGCGTACCCGCAGTTCGTCACCGAGATCGACGGACAGTCGATCCACTTCCTGCACGTGCGGTCCCCGCACGAGAACGCGTCACCGCTGATCCTGCTGCACGGGTGGCCCGGGTCGGTCCTGGAGTTTCTCGACGTCATCGAGCCGCTCACCGCGGCCGGCTACCAACTGGTCATCCCGTCGCACCCGAACTTCGGCCTCACCGGGCCGGCCGGGGCGGGCTGGGACAGCCACCGGATCGCGTCGGCCTACGCGGAGTTGATGGCGCGTCTGGGCTACGACCGGTACTTCGCGCAGGGCGGTGACTTCGGCGCGTTCATCGCTCCGGACCTCGGCCGGGTGGACGCCGAGCACGTCGCGGCGGTGCACGTGAACGCGGCGACCGTGGGGTTCATCCCGTTCGAGGAGCCGGAGGGGGACTTCACCGACGCGGAGAAGGCGCGGCTGGAGCGTCGGCAGCGGTTCATGACCGATGGCAGCGGCTACTTCCAGATCCAGGCGAGCCGGCCGCACACGCTGGGGTTCGGGCTCGCCGACTCACCGGCCGGCCAGCTCGCGTGGATCGGCGAGAAGTTCCACGACTGGGCGCATCCGGCGGGCTCGATCGCCGCCCGGCACGTACTGGACCACGCGACGCTGTACTGGCTCACGAACACCGGGGCGTCGTCGGCGCAGATGTACTACGAGTCGATGCACTCCGGGCGTTGGCCCACCCCGTCCGCCGTGCCGACCGGGGTCGCGAACTTCGCCGAGG
The DNA here is from genome assembly GCF_039524755.1 of Cryptosporangium japonicum. NCBI lineage: Bacteria > Bacillati > Actinomycetota > Actinomycetes > Cryptosporangiales > Cryptosporangiaceae > Cryptosporangium > Cryptosporangium japonicum. Next base: position 186,306 of record NZ_BAAAGX010000009.1, on the reverse strand, counting down.
ACGTGGCGATCCGCAGGTACGCCGAGCCGCTGAACACCATCGTGCACTGGGCCGAGTACGACCAGGGCGGCCACTTCGCCGCCCTGGAGGTGCCGTCCCTCTTCGTCGACGAGGTACACGGCTTCTTCGGGTCACGAGAGATCGGGCGCGGGATCGGTGCGTAACCGGCTGTAGAGCAGGCCGTCGCGCCACTCGCCGTCGGCGAATTCCGCGGCCCGGACCCGGCCCTCCAACTGGAAACCGGCCTTCACCAGCGATTTCTGCTCGGCGACGTTCTCCACGCGGGTGCCGGCCTGGATCCGGTGGACCGGTCCGTGGTCGAACAGGTAGTCGCAGAGCATGGCCTGGGCGCGCCAGCCGATGCCCTGCCCGCGCCACTCCGGCACGACGACGATGCCGATCTCCCAGCTCAGCCCGGGCAGGCCGAGCGAGGCCGTGCGCCAGTTGAGCAGGGCGACGGTGTCGGTGTCGCGTTCCAGCGCGAGCCAACTGTTGGTCTCGCTGAAGTAACCGTCCTCGGCGAGGCGGCGGGCGGGCTGGCCCGGATCGGCGAATCCGGGCCAGCCCAGACCCCAGAAGTCGGGATCGCTGCGCAGCCGCTGGAACAGGTCGAGGTCTTTCTCGGCGACCGGACGGAACCGTAAATCGTCCATCAACCCTCCTCAGGGTGGGTACGTCATCGAACGTGTGTTCGTAAGCTGTGTTCATGCGAGTGGTCCGGCACTGGTGGAACCAGCAATGGGGGCGGCTGGGGCGCCGTGACGTCTACGTGCGCGGTGACGGCACCCGGTTCGAGGTCGAAGTTGCCCAGGGTGGCGCGGAGGGCAAACGGTGGATGGCGATCTTCGACAGTCTCGACGAGGCGGTCGTGGAGGCCGAGAAGCATCTCCGCGACCCGCACGACAGCTGGCGCGACGTCAGCGACGCGCACGCGTAGATTCCGGGCCGGTCAGGCCACGGAGCAGGGCGTGCAGGCCCTCGGTGAACTCCTCGTCGGCGGGCAGGCTCAGCGCGCGACGCGCGTTCGCGCTGGTGTGGGGGAAGTCGTCCGGGTGCAGTTCGGCCAGGGCCCGGGTGCCCGCTCCGGACAGGGGGCCGAGGTGCTCGAGCTGCATCGCGCCGACCAGGTAACTGAACACCGCCCGCACCGCGACGACGCGCTCGCGGTCGGCGAATCCGGCGTCGGTGAGCACGCCGAGCAGTGACTCGGCCCAGCGCAGGACGCCGGGGGAGCGATGCCGGTGGGTGAGCGTGAGCGCCACCGCGGCCGGGTGGGCGGCGAACGCGGCGCGGACCCGCTCGGCCAGCGCCACGACCTGCGTCTCCCACGGTCCGGCCGGTGGGCGGACGTCGACGGTGTCGAAGATGTGGTCGACGACCAGCCGTTCGAGCTCGTCCCGGTCGGTGACGTAGCGATAGAGGCCCATCGGGCTCATGCCGAGCTCGGCGGCGACCGTGCGCATGGAGAGGTCCCGCCGGTCGACGACCGCCAAGGCGGCGACGGCGAGCTGATCGGTGGTGAGGTCGTGTTCCATTCGCCCGCGGAGGAACTGCGTGAGCACGCGACCGGGTTGCCGTTCGACCTGGTCGCCGATCCGGAGAAGGTGTTGTACCGCGAGTGGGGGGTCGAGTCGGGGAGCCGGGCGCTGCTGAGCCTCGGCGTGTGGCCGGTGATCGCGCGGGCGGTCGTCGCCGGGCTCCGCCGCCGGGACCGGATGCCGTCGCTGTCCCAGCCGAACGGCCGGCTCGGGCTTCCGGCCGACTTCCTGATCGCGCCCGGCGGCAAGGTGGTGGCATCGAAGCGCGGGAAGCACGCCTACGACCAATGGTCGGTGGACGAGATCCTCGGGCACGCCTCGACCTTGGTCTAGGGGCGGACTACCTGTGGGCGCTGAGGGCGGGGTGGGGCTCGGCTGAACCTGGGGAGGCGCCGGCGGAGAGCCGGGCGGAACCTGGGAGGAGTCACCGATGTCCCGTCGACGGCGAATCGCCGCCGTGGTCGCGCTGGGGATCCTGGCGCCGTGGACCGCGGAATGTTCCTGGGGTGGGTTCGCGCTCCGCGACTACCTGCCCGTGGTGGTGTTCCTCGGCCCGCTGTACGGCGGCGCGGCGATCCTCGTCCGCGAAGTCACCCGCCGGGCCGGCCTGGGCTGGCCGTCGATCGCGCTGCTCGGAGCCGCGTTCGGAGTTCACATGGCCGGGTTGGTCGATCATTCCCTGTTCAACCCGGGCTACCTCGACGACACCGAGTACGCCGGCCTGATCCGCGACTCCACCCTGACCCAGGTGCCCGGCCTCGGGCTCAGCGTCGGCGACGCGTTCAATTACGTCGGCAACCACATCGTGCTGAGCATCGGCCTGCCGATCGTGCTGGTGGAGTCGATCGTCGGCGCCGAGGCGTGTCGTGAGCCGTGGCTCGGTCGCTGGGGGCTGGGCGTCGTCGGGGTGTTGTTCGTGCTCGGCAGCCTGCTCGTTCATGCCGACGCCGCCAAGGGCTTCACCGCTGAGCCGCATCAGCTCGGCGCGGCCGTGGTGATCATCGTCGTGCTCGTCGCGGCGGCGTTGGCCCTGGGCCGGTTCGTGCGTGACCGCCACGACGAGCGGCGGGTGCCGTGGGCCGGATGGGTCGCGCTGGTCACCGCGGTGGCGGCGGCCAGCGCGGACCTCGTGCCGGGCTGGGGCGGTGTCGCGATCAACGCCGGGGTGGTCCTGGTGGCCGTCGTCGTGATCGTCCGGTGGTCGCGGCGTTCCGGCTGGAGCCGGCGCCACGTGCTCGCGGCGTTCTCCGGCCCGCTGGTGCTGTCCGCCGCCGTGGCGTACGTCGTACCGAACTACGCGCCGGCGTCCCCGACCGAGGCCGTCCTCGGTGACGTCGCGATCACCGTGATCACGATCGCCCTGCTGGCCACGGCTTTCGTTCGGTTGCGCCGCGAGGCCCGACCCGAGGTGAACGAATACGTAACCAAATAACCGGATTTCCCGGTCCCGGTAGTTATCGTCGGCGGGGGTCCGTGCTCCGGGCGATGCCGGTCGACTGGTCGAGCTGATACGGCCGGTCGACCGGCCTCGGGCCTAACCCCTTGAGGCTCCAGCTGGTGGAGACCGCACGCTGTTCCGCGTGGACGTTCTGTACTCAATCGGTGAGCTGGCCCGCCGGACCGGCCTGTCGGTCCGGACCATCCGGTTCTACGCCGACGCCGGCGTCGTGCCGGCGACCACCCGGAGCGGCGCCGGCTACCGGCAGTACGACGCCGACGCCGTCGCGCGCCTGGAGCTGGTCCGCACGCTCCGGGACCTCGGGCTCGCGCTGACCCCTCGGAGGTTCCTCTCATGCACCGACTGGCCCGGCTCTCCGCCGCCGAGCGCGACCGACTCGTGACGACGTTCGTCGAGGAGACGTTCGGCGACCTCGACGCCACCCGGAGTTCGTCGCGATGATGCGCACGGCGCTGCGGACGTCAGCTCCGGAGAGCGTCGTGGACGATCAGCGCGATCTGGACGCGGTTCGTCGCGTCGAGTTTGGTGAGTAGGCGGGACACGTGGGCCTTCACGGTCGGCAGGCTCATGCGCAGCTCGGCGGCGACCTCGGCGTTCGAGCAGCCACGCCCCACCGCGAGGGCGACCTCCCGCTCCCGAGCCGTGAGCCGATCCAGCAGCACGCGCGCGTGGCCACGGAGGGGAGCGGTATCGGCCAGGTGCTCGATCAGCTGCCTGGTCACCGACGGCGACAGCATCGCGTCACCGGCCACCACCGTTCGCACGGCCTGGATCAGCTCCCGTGGCGGCGTGTCCTTGAGCAGGAATCCGCTCGCTCCGGCCCGCAGGGCGCGCAGCACGTAGTCGTCGGCGGAGAACGTCGTCAGCACGATCACGTGCGGGCGGCTGGTCCGTAACCGCAGCCGCTCGGTCGCGACCAACCCGTCGACGTTCGGCATCCGGATGTCCATCAGCACGACGTCCGGCGAATGCGTGTCCACGACCAGGGCCGCCTCGGCTCCGTCCGCCGCCTCGGCGACGATCGTGATGTCCGGCGCGGCCGCCAGCAGCAGCCGCAACCCGGCCCGCACCAGCGGATCGTCGTCGACGATGGCCAGCCGGATCACGTCGGCCACGGCAACCACCCCGCCAGGCGGAAGCGGCCGTCCGCGTCGGCGCCGTGCTCCAGGCGGCCACCGGCGAGCACGAACCGTTCACGTAACCCCACCAGGCCCAGCCCGGCGCCGGGCACCCCGGAGTGCGGTGTCAGCGGCAGCGGGTTCGTGACCAGCACCTGCAGGCCCTCGCCCGGCGCTCCGGAGATGCGCACGTCCGCGGCCGTGTGCGGTGCGTGCTTGCGGACGTTCGTGAGCCCTTCCTGCACCAGCCGGTAGACGGTGCGACCGGCGGTGGCCGGCGCCGGGGCGTCGACGGCGCAGTCGTAGGAGACCTTGGTGCCCGCGGCGCGGGCCGTCTCGACCAGCTCCGGCAGGTCGCCGAGGTCGGGCTGGGGCCGTTCGCCGCCGCTCGCCGACGGCTCGGCGCGCAGCACGCCGATGATCTCGCGCAGGTCCTCCAGCGCCTCGTGCGTGTTGGCGCGGATCACGCCGGCCGCCTCCGCGATCTCTTCGCGGCTGGTGTCGACGCGGATCTCCAAAGCGCCCGCGTGCAGGCTGAGCAGCGACAACCGGTGCGCCAGGATGTCGTGCATCTCGCGGGCGATGCGGGTGCGTTCGGTGAGCCGGGCCTGGTCGACGCGCAGGTGCTGCTCGGCCTCCAGCCGGGCGGCCCGGTCACGCAACGAACCGACCAGTTGCCGCTGCGCCCGCACGGCCGACCCCCAGCCGACGGCGGCGGCGAGGAACGCACCGCGGAGCGCGAAGTCGACCCAGATCGAGAACTTCGGATCGGTGTGCAGCGCGTAGAACAGCGGCACGGTCGCGACGTTCGCGGCGGCCACGGCCAACGCCACCCGCGCCCGGTGCGCGACGGCGACGTGGAACACCGCGACCGTGATCGCCACGCTCGCCGCGCCCACCACCACCCCGACCGGCGTGAACACCAGCGCCAACGCGAGCGGCCACCGCGTGCGCCACCAGAGCGCGACGCAACACGCAGCGCCGAGAGCCGCGTTCACGGACCACGGCAGGGCCGGCGAGTCACCGTGCCCGGCCGAGTCTCGGAACCATGATCGACGTCCACGAACTCACCAAGCGCTACGGCGACCGGCTCGCCGTCGACGACCTCACGTTCCGCTGCGAACCCGGCACCGTGACCGGCTTCCTCGGACCGAACGGCGCGGGCAAGTCCACCACGCTGCGCATGCTCTGCGGGCTGGGGTCTCCCACGGCCGGCGCGGCGCTCGTCTGCGGTGTGCCCTACCGCGAGCTGCCCCACCCCGGGCGCCGCGTCGGGGTGCTGCTCGACGCCTCCGCGCAGCACGGTGGCCGTACCGGCCGCGAAGTCCTGTCGCTGTCGGCCGCGGTCCTCCGGCTCGACGCCGGCCGCGTCGACGACCTGCTCGACGAGGTGGGGCTGGCCGACTCCGCCGGTCGGCGCGTCCGGAGCTACTCGCTGGGCATGCGCCAGCGGTTGGGCATCGCGCACGCGCTGCTCGGTGACCCCGAGGTGCTGATTCTCGACGAGCCGGCGAACGGGCTCGACCCGGAGGGCATCTGGTGGATGCGCCGGTTGGTGCGTTCGCACGCGGACCGGGGCGGCACCGTGCTGCTGTCGTCGCACCTGCTCGGCGAGGTCGACCGGGTCGCGGATCGGCTGGTGATCGTCGCCCGGGGCCGGATCGTGGCGCAGGGGACGCGGAACGAGCTCGGCCCCGACGACCTGGAGGCGCTGTTCCTGCGGGTGACGGCATGAACGTGTTCGTCGTCGAGCTGCGGAAAGCGGTCGACACCCGCGCGGGGGTGGCGCTGCTCGTCACGATCGGGGTGCTGGTCGCGGCCGTGGCCGGGCTCCAGCTGGGGTTCGCGTCCGACCGGAGCTGGGGATCGGTGGTGGCGAACGCGCAGCAACCGGTCTCGGTGTTGACGCCGTTGCTCGGGTTGCTGCTGATGACCGGGGAGTTCTCCCAGCGGACCGCGTTGACGACGTTCGTGCTGGTGCCGGTTCGTTCGCGTGTCGTCGTGGCGAAGTTCCTGGCCGCGAGCGTGTTGTCGGTGCTGGTGACGGTGGCCGGGTTCGGAATCACGTTCGTGCTGCTGCTGGGGAGCTCGGGGGAGTTCTCCGGTTCGGTGGTGCTGCAGCTGGCGTTCGTGAACTGGTTGACGACGATGTTCGGCACGTCGTTCGGGTTGCTGCTGTGGCGCTCGGCGCCGGCGATCGTCGTGTACTACGTGGTGCCGTTCGTCTGGACGTTCGTCGGGCGGATCGTGCCGGGGTTGGAGCCGGTGTCGCCGTGGCTCGACATCGGGCAGTCGCGGACGCCGCTCGCCGGGCCCGGGGTCGAGGCCGTCGAGTGGGCTCAGCTCGGCACGTCGTCGCTGCTCTGGATCGCGCTCCCCGCCGCCGTCGGTTTCCTGCGCCTGACCCGCGCCGACCTCAGCTGACCCGAGGGGCGGGGCGGGGGAAGAACCGGAGGAACCGGGGCGCCAGCGCCTGGTCGCCGCGGAGGGTGACCGGTGCGGACGCCGGGTCGGCGGCGGTGAAGACCAACTGGCGCAACGTGGCCGCCGAGCACTCGATCTCGGCGTCCACGTCCCGCGCGTCGGAGCGGGTGACGTCCAATTGACCCCGGTCGACGGTGGCGACCAGGCGGTCGTTGTCGAGCACGAGCGCGCACCGCACGGACACGTCGCCGGCGGCGGCCGGATCGAACGTCGTGCGCAGGGCCAGGGCCAGCGCGTCGACCGACAGCTCCGCCGTGGAGGTGAGCGCGGTGCGGCTTCCCCACCGTGACAGCTCGACGAGCGCCGGCCCGAGCGCGTGGCCGCTCTCGGTGAGCTCGTAGACCGCCGCGCGGGTCGGTGGGCCGAGCTGCCGTCGCCGCAGCACCTCGGCGTGCTCCAGCTCGCCGAGCCGCTGCGTCAGCATGCTCTGGCTCGCGCCGGGCAGCCCGCGTCGCAGGTCGGTGAAGCGCTTCGGCCCGAGCAGCAGCTCACGGACGACGAGCAGCGCCCACCGGTCACCGACGAGGTTCAGTGCGCGGGCCAGCCCGCAGGGGTCGTCGTACGTGCGCGCCATGAAGGAATTGTATTGTTCCCGAACCCTCTGGTACTAAATTAGCACCAGATTGGGAGGGGCTTCATGACGAACCCGCCGCAAGGAGACACCGGTCTGCTGACGCATCCGGTGGCCGAGGACCTGCTCGCCTCCACCGAGCTCGCCCGGCTCGCGTACGTCGCCCCGGACGGCACGCCCCGGGTGCTCCCGATGCTGTTCACCTGGGACGGCACCGATCTGGTGATGGCGACGTTCGGCGGCGCGGCCAAGATCCGCGCGTTGAAGGCCTCGCCCGACGTCGCGGTCACGATCGACACCGCGGGCCCGCCGCCGCACGTGCTGCAACTGCGCGGGCGGGTCGCGGTCACCGACGTCGAGGGCCTCGTGCCGGAGTACGTCCGGGCGCACCACCGCTACTACGGCCCGGAACAGGGCGCTGCGAACATCGCGGGCCTCGATCAGCCCGGGGTGCGGATGGCCCGGATCGCGCTGCGCCCGAGTTGGGTCGGCGTGCTCGACTTCGAGACCCGGTTCCCGGGCGCGCTGGCCGGAGGGACCGCATGACGACGTTCGGGCTCGTTCCCGGCGCCGGGGGAAGCGCCTGGTACTGGAGCCGGGTCGTCCCCCTCCTCGAACAGCGGGGCCACACCGCGATCGCGGTCGACCTGCCGGCCACCGACGACAGCGCCGGGTTCGACGAGTACGCCGACGTCGTCGCGGCGGCGATCGGGGAGCGTGACGACCTGGTGCTGGTGGGGCAGTCGATGGGTGGGTTCACCGTGCCGCTGGTGTGCGACCGGATCCCCGTCGCGCGCCTGGTCCTGGTCAACGCGATGATCCCGACGCCGGGCGAGAGCGGCGGGGAATGGTGGACGGCGACCGGGCAGGGGCCCGCCCAGCGGGAACTGGACCGGCGTGAAGGGCGCGACCCGGACGCGGAGTTCGACCCGGCGGTGACGTTCCTGCACGACGTGCCGGCCGACGTCGTCGCGACCGGAGCGGACGAGAACCAGTTCCAGTCCGGCACCCCGTTCGAGAAGCCGTGGCCCCGGCCGGCCTGGCCGGACGTTCCCACCCGCGTGATCGCCAGCCGGGACGACCGGCTGTTCCCGGTCGACTTCCAGGTCCGCGTCGCCCGGGAGCGGCTCGGGATCACGCCGGAGATCGTCCCCGGCGGGCACCTGGTCGCCCTGAGCTACCCGGCCGAACTCGCGGCGGCAATACAGTCGGACCGTGGCGACGATCGTTGAGCTGGCCTCCTACCCGGTGAAGTCGTGCGCGGCCGCGGCGGCCGGCTCGCTGGTGGTCGGCCCGGCCGGCCCCGCGCACGACCGCGCGTTCCTGATCACCGACGCCGACGGTGACTTCCGCACCCAGCGGGTGCTCCCGCGGATGGCGGTGATCGAGCCGGCCGTCGCCGCGGACGGCACGACGTTGACGCTGCGCGCGCCCGACGTCGAACCGTGCGTGGTGCCCATCGACCTGTCGGGCCCGCGAACGCCCGTGTCGCTGTTCGGCGACCCCTTCACCGGTATCGACCAGGGCGACGAGGTGGCCGACTGGCTCGGCACGGTGCTCGAGGGCACCTACCGGTTGATGCGTGTCCCGCCCGAGCACGAGCGGGTCACCAAGGGGGAGACCGACGGCACCGCGAGCTACGCCGACAGTTCGCCGCTGATGCTGCTGTCGCTGGCCTCGCTCCGCGGCCTCCGGGAACGGCTGGGCCACGACCTGCCGATGACCCGGTTCCGGCCCAACGTCGTCGTCGACGGCTGGGACGAGCCGCACATCGAGGACCGGCTCCGGCGTTTCCGGGTCGGCGACGCCGAGCTGGCGTTCGCGAAGCTCTGCCTGCGGTGCGCGGTGGTCACCGTGGACCAGCGGACCGGCCGGAAAAGCGGCCCGGAGCCGCTCCGCACGCTCGCGACCTACCGTCGGGCGCCCGGCGGACTGGCGTTCGGCGTCAAGATCTCGGTGGTGCGCGGCGGCAAGATCTCGGTCGGCGACGCGCTCGAGGTGGACGTCTGGGCGTGAGTTACACAATGGTCCAATGCAGATTTTCCTGGAGACCGACCGGCTGCTGTTGCGCCGGGCCACGCCGGACGACCTCGACGCGATCGTCGAACTCGACAGCGACCCGAAAGTGACCTGGTTCGTCACCGGCGGACGACCCACCCCGCGCCACGTGCTCCGCGACGAGGTGTTGCCGCGCTGGTTCTCGTTCTACGACCGGTACCCCGGGTTCGGGTACTTCCCGGCGATCGAGAAGGCCACCGGTGACTTCCTCGGCTGGTTCCTGCTGCGCCCCAACGACAAGCCGGTCCGCGCCGACGGCACCACGCGCGACGGCATCGAGCTGGGGTACCGGCTGCGGCGGGCGTCGTGGGGGAAGGGGTACGCCAGCGAGGGCGCGAAGGCGCTCGTGGACAAGGCGTTCACCGACCTCGGCGTCGAGCGGGTGTTCGCCGAGGCGCTGGCCGTCCACGGTGCGTCACGCCGGGTGATGGAGAAGGCCGGGCTGCGGTTCGTGCGCGCCTGCTACGACAACTGGCCGGACAAGATCCCCGGCGACGAGAAAGGCGACGTCGAGTACGCGATCACCCGGGACGAGTGGACCGCTAGCGCGGGCGCGGCGTCTGCGTGACGCTGATCCGGTTCATCTGCTGGCCGTTCCAGCGGTACTCCTCGATCCGCCAGGGGCCGCCCTCGTACCGCAGTTCCAGCGTGATCACCTCGTCGGCGATCGTCACCACCGGCCGGACGTACTCCTGTCCGGAGTAGAGGGCCTCCAGCGGATTCGGACCGCCGCGCTCGTTGCTGGTGAACGCCGCGACCACCTGGCGGCTCTCCGGGCCGCCGACGTCCGCGTCGCCGTGGCATTCGACGACCACCACCGCGTCGTCCCGGCCGTCGCCGGTGAAGTCGCCGTACACCGGCTCGCCGATCGAGTACTGCCAGGGCGCGAACGTCGCCTTGCCGTCGACGAACCGCACCCGCTGGTGCGGGCAGCCGTCGTTCGTCGGCAGGTTCATGATCGAGTTGGCCCAGTCGATGCGCCAGTCGTCGGGCACGTCCCGGTCTCCCGGGGTCGCGGAGCCCGTGGGAGGGAACCGCGGCTCGGGAACGACCGCCGACGACGTCCTGGTGGGGGTGGCCGGCTTGAGCCGCGCCGGACGCTCGGGCCAGAAGCCGACGACCACTGTCGCGACGACCAGCACCGCGGCGACGACCACCGCGTTGCGCCGACGCCTTCGGCGCGTGGCCGCTCGCGCACGGGCGGCGGCCGGGCCGGGGCCCCGGTACGGCTCGTCGGCGGCCGCGCGTAGATCCCGGAGGTACTCACTCATCGCGCGGTCCTCTCCCCGAGTTGGACGGCCAGTGCCGTTCGCCCGCGGTGCAGCCAGGACTTCACCGTGCCGTCGGCGACCCGCTCGCTCGCCGCGATCTCGGCCACCGGAACGTCGGCCAGGTAGTGCAGGACGATCGCCCGGCGATGGTTCGGCGGTAACGTCGCGAGCGCCGCGACCAGGGCCACGTGGGCCGGGTCGGGCGGCGGCACCGCCGGCTCCTCGCGCTGCCCGGCCAGGAACGCGAACGCGCGCCGGGCCCGACGCCACCGGCTGACCGCCAGCCGCCAGGCCACGGTGCGCACCCACGCGGCCGGATCGTCGTAGCCGCGGATCTTCGGCCAGTGGGCCCAGCCACGGGAGAACGCCTCCTGCACCAGCTCCTGGGCCTCGCCCCGGTCACCGGTGTAGGCGTAGAGCTGTTTGCACAGCGAGGGAAAGTGCGCGGCATAGAAGTCCGCGAACTCCGTCTCCACCGGCGACCCCCGATCGTCGAGCGGCACTTACCTGGGAACACGCTGACGTCCCGGTTCGGTTGCACCCGACTCGCGGAATCGGAGGTATTCGTTCAACGCGGCCGCCGCGAACAGCATCGCGCGGCCCCGGTCGGTGAGGCGGTCGCGCCAGCCGGCCAGGGAGGCGGCCAGCGCCTCGACGCTCCCGGCGCCACGCACCTGGGACACCACGGTGGCGATGTGCCCGAGCAGATACCCGCCGCGGCGCAGGAGGTGGGCCAGTTCGGCGTCCCGGACGTCGTCCGGGCGGTAGAGCCGGTAACCGGCCCGGTCACGCGGTGGCACGAGGATGCCCGCACGCTCCCATTTGCGCAGCGTCGCCGGGCTCACGCCCAGCCGCCGGGCCACCGCGCTCACCGGCAACACCTGCTCCGACCGCACCGGGGACGACGTCAGCAGCCCGATGGCGGCCGAGACGGCGTCGAGCGTCTCCCGGTCGCGCAGCAGCAGGGCATGACTGCGATCGACGGCGCGCAGGGCGTCGTCGACCTGGTTGTCGTTGATCGAGCGGAGGATCGTGCTGCCGGTCGCGTAACCATGGGCGGGGAGCTGCGCGAGGAACGCGCGCAGCGCGCGAGCGTGCAGATCGGTGTAGATCCGGTAGCCCGACGCCGTGCGCGAGGCGGGCGGGAGCACGCCCCGCTGCTCGTAGTTGCGTACCGCCTGGGCGGTCAGTCCGTGTTCACGGGCCAGGTCCACCGGGCGGTGAGTCTGTACCCCCGTTTGAGCTTTCAGCGCACGACTCCCGAGTGAAACGCGGCGAAGTCTCAACCGCTCGTTCAACGATACGGTTCAAGGGTATGGACACCGCACTGGAAGCTCTGCTGGAGAACGACCCGACCGTTCTGGCGGTCGGCGAGCCGAGCCACGCCGTTCCCGTTTTCCCGGAGGAACGCAACCAGATCTTCGCCGCGTTGGTCGAGCGCGGCTTCCGTTCGATCGCGCTGGAGACCGACCGGGTCGCGGCGATCGCGATCGACGACTACGTCAGCGGCCGCGCCGACTCCTGGACGCCCGACGCGTTCAGTCACGGCTGGGGAGCGCTCGACGCCAACCGCGAGCTGGTCGAGTGGATGCGTGCTCACCCCGAGCCGCTCACGTTCTACGGCATGGACGCCGTCACCGAAACGGTCAGCGCGCCGAGCCCGCGCCGCTACCTGCACGAGCTCTGCACGTACGTGGCGCCGGAACGCTGGGACGAGCTGGACGGGCTCCTCGGCGACGACGAGCCCTGGGACGAGGTGTTCGACCCGTCGGCCTCGCTGGGCGGCTCGGACCGCGCCACAGCACTACGAGCCCACGCCGACGACCTGATCGGCGCGCTGTACGCGTCGGCTCCGCGGCTGGTCGCGGCCAGTTCGCTGCGGGCCTGGCACCGGGTGCACGCGAGCGGTACCGCCGCGGTCAACCTGCTGCGCTACCACGCGCAGACCGCTATCGACGGGCCCGACCGCCTCACCCGGATGTCCGCGGTCCGCGACGCGTGGATGGCGCAGAACATGCTCGACATCCGGGCGATCGAGCAGCACCGCGGCCCGACGCTCCTGCACGCGCACAACCGCCACGTGCAGCGCAACCCGAGCCGGATGCGGATGGGGGCGGAGGAACTGGAGTGGGCGAGCGCCGGCTCGATCCTCTCCGCGCTGCTCGCCGACCGCTACGCGGTCGTGCTCGGGAGCCTCGGCGCGGCCCCGGCTCTCCGCCTGGCGGCCCCTCCCGCCACTACTTACGAGCACGCTCTGGACGCCCTGGGCGAGCGGTTGATCAGCGGGGCCGCCGCCCGGGAGGCCACCGCCGGGCTGGTCCGTCGCGACGACTCGCCGAACCAGCTGTACTTTCCGCTCGACGACGAGGACATCGCGTCCGCGGACGCGTTCCTGCACGTCGCGGTGGCTCCCGGCGAGGCGCCCGACCCCACCGAGACGGTGTCGGAGCTGGCCCGGAACATCGCGGCCGGGTGGGCCGGGCTGATCAGCCGCCGGCCCGACGTGCGTCAGCTGTACGTCGAGTACGGCTCGGAGGCGCCGGAGAGCAACTGGGGGAACTACTTCTTCTACCTCGGTGAAGAACAGCAGTACCAGCCGTTCGCGACGATCGTCATCCGCGACATGCCGGGCTTCGACGAGGAGTCGCGGCTGGACCGGCCCGACGTCGTGCGGCTCAACCTCCACGTCGGACGCCGCGAGTTCGAGCGGCTGTTCGGCGCGACCGACGGGGTCGACCACTCGATCGTGGACGAGGTCCTGCCGCACCCGGTGTACGCCGCACAGGGCTGGGTGAGCGTGCTCAACCCCGAGCGGACGTTCGCCGAGGTCGACCGGCTGATCGGGGTGGCGCACGCGAACGCGGTGGCGCGTCGGGAACGCCGCGGGTCGTAGTTTTGGCCTCCGGCCGCTAGCGCCACTCGTGGGCCAGTACCGACCAGATCTCGATGTCGTCGCGGCGGCCGTGGAACAGGTAGTGCTCACGCAGGACACCGTCGCGCTGCATGCCCAGCCGCTTCGCGACCGCGATGCTGGCGTCGTTGCCCGTCGACACCTGCCACTCGACCCGGTGGATCCCGCGTTCGGTGATCGCCCAGTCGATGATCGCCCTGGTGGCGCGGGTGACGAGCCCCCGGCCGGTGGCGGACGGCTGGAGCCAGCAGCCGGCCTCGGCGTACCCGCGCGGGATGTCCATGATCCGGAAGAGCACACCGCCGACCAGCTCGTCGTGCAGCCAGATGCCGAAGATACGTCCGGTGTCGGCGGCGGCCTTCTCGGCGTAGTCACGCAGGAACGCGTGCGCCGACGCCGAGTCGGTCACGGCGTCGGCGAGCCGGATCCAGCGGCCGATCGACTCCCGGCCGCGGTCGACGTTCGCCAGGAGCTCCTCGGAGTGCCAGGGTTCCAGCGGACGCAGCTCCGCGCCGTCGCCCAGGGGTTTCGCGAACATGCGGCGTTTCACAGCCTTTCGAACTGCTCGTCGGTGAGGGTCAGCGCCGCCGCGGCGACGTTCTCCTCCAGGTGGCGGATCGACGTCGTCCCGGGGATCGGCACGATCACCGGCGAGCGGTGCAGCAGCCACGCGAGGCAGACCTGGGCCGGCGTGGCGCCGAGCTCGGCGGCCGTCCCGACGATCGACGGCGCGGTGAGCAGCGGGTGCACCGGACGCCAGGGCAGGAACGTGATCGACGCCGCCGTGCACGCGTCGAGCACGGCCTCGTGTTCGCGGTCGAGCACGTTGTACCGGTTCTGCACGCTGGCGATGTCGACGATCGTGCGTGCGTCCGCCAGCTGCGCGGTGGTGACCTCGGACAGCCCGATCCGGCCGATCTTGCCCTCTTCGCGCAGCTCACGCAGTGTGCCGACCTGATCGGCGAGGGGAACGTCGGGGTCGACGCGGTGCAGCTGGAGCAGCTCGACCTGTTCGAGGCGCAACCGGCGCAGCGCTTCGTCGACCTGGTGGCGCAGCACGTCGGGCCGGCCGCAGATCTCACCGCCGTCGGGGGTGCGCACCACGCCGACCTTCGTCGTGATCAGCAGATTGTCGGGGTACGGGTGGAGCGCCTCGGCGAGCAGTTCCTCGTTGGCGCCCCAGCCGTACAGGTGGGCGGTGTCGACGAGGGTGACGCCGATCTCGACGGCCCGCCGCGCGACCGCGATCGCGGAAGCCCTGGCCTCCGCCGGGGCGGCCGCCAGATGCATCGCGCCGAACCCGATCCGTGAGGTCGTCACCCGGCGGCGACCTCCTGCTGGATGCGGGGGAACTGCTCGGCCATGGCCTCGGCCAGTGCCTGGGCGCCGGAGAGCGGGCGCACCATGACCGTGAGGTCGTCGATCAGGCCGTCGTCGTTCAGGTGCAGGAAGTCGCAGCCTTCGATCTGCTTGCCCTGCACGATCGTCCGGAAGACCAGCGAGTGGTTCCGACCGTCCGGGCTGGACATCGCGCGCACGTAGTGGAAGTCCTCGAAGACGCGCAGCACGGCACGCAGGATCGCGGCGGTGAGCGGCTTGCCGGCGTACGGCTTGAACGCGACCGGGCTGTGGAACACCACGTCGTCGGCGAGGAGCGCCTCGACGGCCGCGGCGTCCCCGGCCTCGGCTGCCTTGCGGAACGCTTCCACGGTGCCTCCTCGGGGTTGGTTCGTGCGGGTACCAATCAACCACGCCAACGCGAGCCGAGCACCTGCCGGGTACCCCAGGCGACCGCCCCGCAGACGGCGCCGACCGCCAGCCCGGTGACGAGGCTGCTCACGATGGCGGCGGCGCGGAGGAGGGCTGAACCTGGCTGTCGCCGTCGGCGTCTCCGCGGTGCTGGCGATCATCGTCTCCGCCGGTCACGGTGGAAACGACAGCGGGGTCGCGTACGTGTGGGCGGCCGGGCTCGGCACGCTGATGATCTGGCGGCGCCGGTACGCGCGCACGGTGCTGGTGCTGACCGTGCTCGGCATGTTCGCGTACTACGCGGCCGGGTTTCCCGCGATCGGGGTCGCGGTGCCGTTGGCGGCGGCGCTCTGGTCGGCAGCCGAGGCCGGGCGCCGGGTCTCGGCGGTCGCGGCCGCCGTGATCGCGTTGGCCGTCTCGGTTGGCTTCCGGCTGGCCGAGGGACAGGACTTCCGGTTCGTCGTGCTGTACGACGCGATCGGTCACGCGGCGCTGATGGCCGCGGCGATCGTGCTCGGCGAACTGGTCCGGGCCCGCCGCCGGATCGACGCGCTGACCGGGCGGCAGATCGAGCTCGAGGCCGCTCGGCGCCTGGCCGAGCACAAACAGGCGCTCGCTCGCGACCTGCACGACGCGCTCGGCCACACGCTCACGGTGGCCGCAGTGCACGCGAACGTGGTGCGTCAGGAGCTGCGGCGCGAACCGGCCGCAGCCGACGCCGCGCTGGTCCACGTCGGCGACGCGGTCACCCGAGCACTGGCCGAGTTGCGGTCCACCGTCCGCGACCTGCGCGCCGACGCGTCCACCGACCTGGAGCCGCTGGTGTCAGCGGCCCGGACGGCCGGGTTCGAGGTCCGGGTCGACGCCTCGCCGGTCGTGGCGCCCGAGCTTGCGCCGGTGGTCCACCGGGTCGTGCAGGAAGCGGTCACCAACGCGATGCGTCACTCCAACGGGGCGACGATCAGCATCGACGTGCAGCAACCGGAGACCGGTCTCACCGTCCGGGTGCAAGACGACGGGGACGGCGCTGCCGCCGTCGCGCTGGTGCGCGCCGAACGTCCCGACGTCGTGCTGATGGACCTGCGCATGCCGGGCACCGACGGCATCGCGGCCACCAGCGCGATCCGCTCCGACCCGGCGTGCGGCGGCACCGCGGTGCTGATCCTGACGACGTTCGACAGCGATCCCGAGATCGTCGGCGCGCTCCGCGTCGGCGCCGACGGTTACCTGCTCAAGGACCTGACGCCGGAGCGGCTCCGGGCGGCGGTACGCGCGGCCGCGGAGGGCGAGCCCGCACTGGCCCCCGACGTCGCCCGCCGGCTCATGGCGCGCGCCGCCGCGACCGGCGCTCCCCGGCCCGATCGGCGCCTCGACCGGCTGACCGCGCGCGAGCTCGAGGTGCTGTGCGAGGTCGCGCGCGGCGACGACAACCCCCGGATCGCCCGCGCGCTCCACTTGAGCCCCGAAACCGTGCGGACCTACGTCAGCCGGATCCTCACGAAGCTGGACGCACGCAGCCGGGCCGAGCTGGTGGCCATCGCCCACCGCGCCGGGCTCGGCTAGGCCGTAGGGTCGGTCGGGTGGAGCCGATCGGAGTTCTGCATCCGGGCGCGATGGGCGCGGCCATCGGTCGTGAGCTCGTCGCGGCGGGGCGTGCCGTGTACTGGGTGACGGCCGGGCGGGGAGCGAACACGCGCCGCCGGGCGGAGGCCGCCGGGCTGCGGCCGGTGGCGACGCTCGACGAGCTGGCGTCGAGCTGCCCGGTGATCCTGAGCGTCTGCCCACCCGCGGCGTCGTCGTCGGTCGCGGCCGCCGTCGCCGCCACCGGGTTCGACGGCCGCTTCGTCGACGCCAACGCGATCGCGCCGTCCCGGGCCCGCGCGATCGCGGGAACGCTTCCGACCGTCGACGGGGGCATCGTCGGGCCACCACCGGGTGGGCCGGGCCGAACCGTCCTCTACCTGTCCGGTGCGGACGCGGGAACGATCGCCGCGTTGTTCGACGGAACGGCGGTCGAGGCCCGCGTGCTGGGCGGCGAGGTCGGGCAGGCGTCCGCGCTCAAGCTCGCGTTCTCGGCCTACAACAAGATCACCTTCGCGCTGGCGGCGCAGTCCTACGCGCTGGCGGACGCCCACGGCGTGCGTACCGAGCTGGAGGCGTTGGCCGGTGCGAAACTGCCCGACACCCCGCTCGCCGAGCCGGCGTCGCTGAGCGGCGTGGGTGCGCGGGCCTGGCGCTGGGCTCCGGAGATGCGTGAGATCGCCGCCGCGGCGACGGAGATCGGCCTCCCTCCGGGCGTCGCCGAGGGAGCTGCCGCGCTCTTCGCCCGGTGGGCTGCGTTCAGGGACGATCCGGACGTTCCGCTCGAGCGTCTCCTCGACGAGTTGCGTTAGCCCGCGCCCGGTACGCGGCGACGTTCATCCGGTTGCTGCAGGTGTTGCTGCAGAACCGGCGCGACCGGTTCTTCGACAGGTCGACGAGCACGTCCTCGCAGTCGTCGGCCGCGCACACACGCATGCGGCCGAGCTCGTCCATGCGGACGACGTCGACCAGGGCCATCGCGGTCTCCACCTGGATGCGGATCGCGAGGTCCGCTTCCGGCGGCACCGCGTGCAGGTGGTAGTCCCAGCCGTCGTGGGCCACCAGCTGCGGCAGCGCGGCGGTTTCACGCAGGATCGCGTTCGTCTCCGCGACGATCCGGTCGCGGTCGGCGTGCCAGAGGCTCTCGAGGCGCGGCCGGATCGCCCGCACGGCGTCGAGTTCGTCCCGGTCGCCGGTGACCCGGCCGGTGTATCCCCAGCGGGTCGCGAACTCGGTGACGTCGAGGAGCGCGTCGGGGTCCTCGTGGGCGGTGTTGACCAGTTCGGCGGCCGCCATCAACGAAGCCTCGGTGTCATGAGCAAAAAGCACCTTGACTCCTTACGGGAGTGAGCTCTACCGTCGATGTCATGAGTGTAACGAGGATTGCCTCTTACTCGGGCCTCGGCATCGCCCTGGTCTCCGCTCTCTCGTTCGGCACCGCGGGCAGCTTCGGTGATTCGCTGATGTCGACCGGCTGGACGTCGGGCGCGGTGGTCACCACCCGCATCGCGCTCGCGGCCGTCCTCCTCACCGGACCGGCGCTGGTGGCGCTGCGCGGTCGCTGGCGGTCGCTGTGGTCGAGCGCCGGTCTGATCGCGTTCTACGGCGCGGTCGCGGTGGCCGGCTGCCAGCTGTTCTTCTTCAACGCGGTGCAGCACCTGGACGTCGGCGTCGCGCTGCTGCTCGAGTACATGGGCATCGTCCTCGTCGTGCTCTGGATGTGGGCCCGCCACCGGCGGCGCCCGGGCAAGCTGACGGTCGTCGGCATGATCGCGGCCGTGGTCGGCCTGGTGCTCGTGCTCGACCCGTCGGGCGGCCTCGACCCGATCGGCCTGATGTGGGGTCTCCTCGCCGGTGCCGGGCTGGCCGTGTACTTCGTCGTCTCCGCGCGGCAGGACGACGCGGTGCCGCCGCTGGTCGTCGCCTGGGGCGGCATGGTGGTGGGTGCGCTCGTGCTCGGCGTGGCCGCGCTGGTCCGCGTGCTGCCGATGGGCACGGCCACCGTCGACGTGGAGCTCTTCGGGCAGCAGGTCAGCTGGCTGGTACCGGTGATCGGGCTGTCGGTCGTGGCCGCGGCGATCGCCTACTCCACCGGGGTCATCGCGGCCCGGCTGCTCGGCGCGACCGTGGCGTCGTTCGTCGGGCTGACCGAAGTGCTGTTCGCCGTGCTGTTCGCGGCCCTCTCGGTCGGCCAGATCCCCGGCACCATGCAGCTGATCGGTGGTCTGGTGGTGCTCGTCGGGGTGGCGCTCGTGAAAGCCACCGAGAACAACCGCGACGCCGAACCCGCCGCGGAGCGTGAATTGTCGGTGGTGGGTGGTACACCCACGGCATGACTACCGTGGTCGAGGCGTTCGCGACCGTCGCCGCGCAGGTGGTGGAGAAGTTCGTCGGTCGCAACGGGCGGGTGCGCGGTTCGTCGGTGGTGCACGCCGTGCATCCCGAGCGCTGGTTGGCCGAGATCCGCGTGCCCGCCCCGGCCTGCCGGGTGGGCATGGCCGGTTTCGAGCTCGACGCGCTGGTGCCCACCGACGACGCGGTCACCTGCGCCCGCTGCCTGCAGAGCGGCCAGCACAGCACGGTCGGCCGCGTCGGTCCCCGTCAGCTGCCCCTCTGGGAGAGCGATTAGATCGCGTCGGCGATCACCCGGGCCAGGTCGGCCGGGCGGGAGAACTGGGGCCAGTGGCCGGTGGGCAGCGCGACGAACTCCACGTCCCTGATCCGGCCCACCTCCGCCGCACTCGGATACCCCTCGGTGATCCAGCCGCGCATCATGTCCTCGGTGTAGTCGCAGGTCACGATCGTGATCGGGACGTCGTAGCGGCGTTCGTCGGAGAGCGTCTGCCGGTCGGTGGCGGCACGCGCCGGTGAGGGCACCGCCCGGTCGAGAATGCTCCGGCGGAGTTCCTCGTCCAGGTCGACGAGCATGTCGGCGTCCCAGAACGACCAGTCCGGCATCGGGATCTCGCCGTTCGCGGACGGCAGCTCGTCGTTGACGCACTCCCCGTCGGCGACCGGTTCGCTCGCGGTGTAGACGACGCGGGCGACGCGGTGCGGCCGGGCGTCCACCGCGGCGTGGGCGACGGCACCGCCGGCCGAGTGGGCCACCAGCACGACCGGGCCGTCGAGCGCGTCGATCCGGGCGACGACGGCGTCGACATGGTCACGCAGGGAGATCGGGGCGCGGTCGGCGTCGGGGGATTCGAGGCCCGGCAGCGTGAGCGGATGCACGCGGTGCCCGGCCGCTTCCAGACCCGGTGTCACGGCGTTCCAGGACGACCCGTCCAGCCAGAGCCCGGGGATCAGGATGACGTCCACGAGGTCTCCAGTTCGGGCGGCTCGGTGTGGTCCGCGGCGCGCTGCGTGACGAGTTCGCCGAACAGGCCGGACAGCCGACCGCAGTCAGCGCACCGGAAGTTCGCGTCCATCCGGTGGCTGCCGCAGTGGTCGCACTGCCCGTTGTCGCGCGGATCGCGGTAGGCGTGCAGCGCCTCGACGAGCGCCCGCACGACCGGCTCGCGCAGCGTCAGCCGCCGACCGCCGACGTCCAGCTCGGTGTGCACCGGTGCGTCCGGGGCGAAGGCGTCGATGCGGGCGACGAACTGCTGCAGGGCGTCCACCACGTCGTCCGACATGCCCGACAAGTTACTCACCGATCGAGCCGCCGGACAGCTCGACGACCACATCCAGGTGGCCCACGTGGCGGGCGTACTCCTGGAGCAGGTGGAACAGCACCCGCTCGAGCGACGCCGGGGGCGCGCCCTCCCAGCGCGGTCCGGGTGCGCCGATCTCGTCCAGGTCGTGCCCTTCGACGACGGCGCGGGTGTGCGCACCCTGCTGCCGGAGCGCGTCGGCGACGTCGGCGAACGAGCGGCCCGGGGCCACGTACCAGCGGTCGTCGCGACGGTCACCCCACGGCTCGGGCACCGCGCGCCCCTCGAAGCCCCACTCGATCCAGCGCAGCTCGACGTGACGCAGGTGCTGCAGCAGCTCGATCGGGGTCCAGCCGGAGGGCAGCGGGCTGGAGCGGAGCGCCTCCTCGGACAGCGAACCCGCTTTGTCCAGCGCGCTCTCGCGGAAGTAGTCGAGGTAGCGGACGAAGACCTCGGCGCGATCGGCGGCGGGGTCGGTCGCTGCGAAGAACGTCATCCACGCATTGTCTCGATGCACCGGCCGATCGTGGCCTCGTCGGACTCCTCCGGCGCCCACCCGTTGACGACCGCGAGCAACCGCTCGTACCGGTACCGGCGCGGATCGTCGGCCAGCTCCAGGCGGGCGAGCAGACGTCGACGCAGCTCGGGGGAGTCGGGCTCGCCGAGCACGTCCGCGTAGGCCGCGGCGATCGCGTCGACGTCCGCGGCTCCGATCGAGCGCACCACGGCCACCGCGTCCGGCCGGGGAACCGACCCCGGCTCCCGGTCGGCGGCGTGCTGCTCGGCCAGCGTGCGCAGGTACACCCCGAAGGCTGGGTCCTGGACCAGCGTCACCAGCTCGACCCAGGCGTCGATCTGCTCGGGGGCCGGGTCGTCCGGCAGCGACGGGGTGAGCGACCGGCGGACCCCGGCGAAACCGTCGAGCCCGTCGAACGTCGCGTCCAGGAACTGCTCGACGAGCCGGCGTCGGCGACGGTGACCTCCCGAGCCAGCACGCGCCGGATCGTGGGCAGGTCGATCCCGAGGTCACGCAGGCTCCGGACCAGGTCCAGCCGCGCGGCCGCGTCCTCGTCGTACAGGCGGTGACCGGTGGCGTTCCGCCGCGTCGCCGGGACGATGCCCCGGTCGGCGTAGAAGCGGATCGCCTTGACGGTCAGGCCGGTACGTCGGGAGAGCTCGCCGATCGAGTAGAGCGCCACCCGGACAGCGTCACGCCTCCTCCTGGGGGAGGCGCAACCGTCGGTTCACCAGCACCGTGAGCACACCGGTGAGCAGAAGCAGCAGCAGCGCGCCGTAGTTCACCCGCGGTACCAGGATGCCGATCACAGCGGCCAGACCGGTGAGGATCGTGGTCACCACCGAGGGCACGGCCATCCGCTTCGACGACTCCACATCGGCTTCGTGCAGTTCGGTCCGGCGGGCCAGATAGAGCGCGAGCGCGGTGAGCAGTGCCGAGCTCACGAACAACGTGAGCAGGTAGAGCGCGATCACCGGGACTTCCTCGTTGCCGTAGATACCGATGAGCGCGGTCGGGAACGGCATGAAGACGATCGTCAGCGCCCACGCCGCGGTCACGACGCCCACGACCCGGTCGTAGGACTCGATCGGTTCCATCAGCTTGTGGTGCACCTGCCATAACCGGAAGATCACCGCGAAGCTCAGCACGAAGCTGCCGTACTTGCCGATGGTCTCGGGGCTCCACAGCTCCTCCAACGACGTCTCTTCGGTCAGCTCGCTCGTCATCTCGACCAGCGGCAGCACCAGGAGAGTGATGGCGATCGCGATGATCGCGTCCACGAACGTGAGGAAGCGGTGAAGCCCCGGAGACTTGTGCACGGCAGCGGAGATTACCGCTGGGTGCCCGCACCAACCATCAGGCCCGCGCACGCGGTGAGCAGCAGCACGGCCCAGCGGTCGTGCACGTCGGCCCAGGCCGGGTCGCCGACCCCGACGAACAGCGCCGCGTCGCGCGGCAACAGCGACAGCCCGCCGACGAGGACGAGCAGCGTCGGGGCCGCCGCGGTGCTCCCCACGCCCCGTTCGGCCAGCCGGTGACCGACCACACCGAGCAGCAGCGCCACGGCGAGGATCGTCGCCGACTCCACCGCCGTCCCGGCCAACCGCAGGTCGCCGCCGACGCCGTCCTCCGCGCCCACCAGCACGATCGTGACCGCCACCGCCCACCAGAGCGCGGCCAGCAGGAATCCGAGCGCGATCCGGAGCGCGGTGGCCATCCACTTGCGAGCCGGTACCACCAGCGTCGTCGGTTTGGCCGGATCGTCGAGCAGGAACACCGCCCCGACCGCCGCGCAGACCGACGCCAGCCGCAGCTGCAGGGTGAGCGAGTTCGGGTCGATCGTGGTGGTGAGCGCGGCCGGGATCGCCAGCAGCACCCACCCCGCGGCGCAGGCGAGCAGGAACGGGCCGGTGCGTGCCGCTCGCACGATCGGTGGCACCAGGGCGATCAACACGGGACACGCTCCCCGGCCGGGGCCGGCCCGGCGGCGGGGACACCGACGATCGCGGCGAACCGGTCCGCGTCGGTGGTCGGCGCGGCCAACTCGGCCCAGTGCTTGCGGACCAGGGCCGCGGCGCCCGGCTTCGTCAGCAGCGCCAGCCCGGCGTCGGCGGCGGCGGTCGGCACCGCGAGTGGCGCGAAGCCGTCGCTGTCGAAGAACTCCAGCGCGTCCGTGCCCGACTCGTCCAGCAGCCGGAGTCCCTCGGTCACCCGGCCGCCGGCCTGACCCACCAGCCAGACCAGCAAGGCTCCACGCGATCCGCACACCGGGGTGCCGCCCGGCGACGGTTCACCGGTGATCAGCCGGTAGGACACGGCCGCCGCGAACGTCGCCTCCGCGTAGCGGTCGCCCCACTCCGTCCCGATCGGGATCGCGGCCGGGTCGGACGGCGGGATGTCGGCCGGATCCGGGACGACCGTGCTCGAGTGGGGGGTGGCCCACACGCGCTGGCGGACGGTGAGCGGCCCGGCCGCCACCGGTGCGGCCCGCCGTACGTCGCGCAGCACGGTGTCCCAGTCCTCGATCCACGGCTCGAACCCGTCGAACACGCAGTACTCGACGTCGTCGAGCGTCCGGCAGGTCTGCACCGAGGCGGGCGATTCGGTGGCCGTGCGACGGGCGGCCACGAGCGAGTCGTCCACCCCGAACTGGGTGATCGCGCCGGTCAGCATCACCGCCGTCGCCAGCGCACCGGCCACCCACACCCGCCACCGCGCCCCCGACCGGGCGAGTGCCAGCACGGCGAGGACGGCGACCAGCCCCACCACGTACACCAGGTGCCGACCCGCGGGCCGGCCGAAGAGGTCCAGCGGCAGCGGGTACGGGAACTCCGGCGTCACGATCGGCAGCACGAGCCGGTAGCGTTCGGTCGAGGATCCACCCACCGGGCCGATGAACGCGCACGAGGTGAGGAACAGCGCCACGACCGGGGCGACCACCGCCGATCGGGTCAACCGCGCCAGCAGCACCCCCAGCACCCCGAACAGCGCCACCACGACCGGCACGATCAGCACATCGAGCAGCAGCACCTGCCCGGCCGCGCCCGGCAGCAGGGCCAGCGCGCCGAGCCGCACTCCGAGCAGCACCAGCGCCAGCGCGGTCGGCGTCAGCACGGCGAGCAGGAGGGCACCGGTCCGCCAGGCGGTCGGCAGCAACAGCACGTCGAACAACACGTCGACGCGGTGCCGGTGCGGCCGCAGCGCGGCGAAGTTGGCCGTGATCAGCGCGGCGTTGCCCAGCACCAGCATCGCCAGGAACTGGACCTCGACCGACTCCTCGTGCAGCACCGGGAACTCGTTCATCGTCCCGGCGGCCCAGCCGTAGACCCACGGGGCCAGGAACAGCACGGCGGCGACGATCGTCACCGGCGAGCGGAGCTGGCGGACGGCCTCGACCCGGGCCAGCGCGAGCATCGCGCGTCGGCGGTCGACCGTCGACGCCGCCGGTGCCGGGGTGAGCGTGGCCGTCACGACAGGTCCACGAGCGTCAGGTAACCGTCCTCGAGGGTCGGTGCGAGCAGTTCGGCGCCGTCCGGGGGTGTGCCCACGTGCCGGAACGATCCGGTGCCGGTCCGCCAGGACGCCGCCGCGCCCGGTTCGCGGGCGTCGCTCGTCCACACCCGACCGTTGGCCAGCGCGGTCAGCTCGGCCGGTGTGCCGCGGAACCGTGCGCCGCCGTGATCGAGCACCACCACTTCGCGGCAGAGCGACGTGACGTCCTCGGTCTGGTGCGTCGAGAGCAGGACGGCGCGGCCCTCGCCGAGGTCGGCGAAGAGCTCGCGGAACCGGAACCGCTGCTCGGGGTCGAGCCCCACCGTCGGTTCGTCGAGGATCAGCAGCGACGGGTCACCCACCAGCGCGGCGGCCAGCGCCACCCGCTGTTTCGACCCGCCGGACAGGGTGCGGATCTTGTCGCCGCGCCGGTCGTTCAGGCCGACGGCGTCCAATACGCGCCGCACCTCGGCGTGCCGGGCCCGCCGGTCGGTGAGCTCCTTGAGGATCGCGACGTAGTCCACGAACTCGAACGCGGTGAACGAGCGGTGGAAACCCGGATCCTGCGGCAGGTATCCGATCCGGCGGCGCGCGGCCAGGCGACCGGGGCCGGTCAGCGGGTCTTCGCCGAAGATCCGCAGCTCACCCGCGTTGGGGGCCAGCGCGGTCGCGAGGATGCGCAGCAGCGACGTCTTCCCGGCGCCGTTCGGGCCGAGCAGGCCGGTCACTCCGGTGCCGAGCGTGATCGACACGTCGTCGAGCGCGACCGCGCGCCCGTAGCGCAGCGAGAGTCCGGTCGCGCGAACGGCGACCTCGGTCGAGAGGGTCAACGGAACCTCCGAGGCAGGGGGCGGGTGCGATCGAACGCGGACATCTGGAAGCCGAGGGCCACCGCGGCCAGCGCGGCCGCCACGGCCATCGCGACCTGCCCGGCGGCGGTGTACGGCAGCAGGGACGTGGAGTGCCGGGTGCCGAGCACCAGGCTGAGCCAGCCGAGGCCGACCACGGTCGCGGCCGGTACCGCGCCCAGCCGGGGCGTGATCAGCAGCGTCAGGATCGTGAGGGCGAGCGAGGGCAGGAACCAGCCGGCGATGCGGACGCCGTACTCGGCCAGCGCCAGGCTCGCCGCCGCGGTGAGGAGCGTGTTCGCCGCGAGCACGGTGGCGCAGCGCAGCAGGAGCAGGCGGAACGTCGAGTACGGGGCCACGACCGTGACCTCGTGGGTGGGGTCGATGCCCGGCCCGAACGAGACCGCGACACCGAGCACCGGCAGCAGCGGCGTCAGCGCGAGGAAGACCAGCGGCTGGGCGTAGTGGGCCAGCACCGCGGCGAGCAGCAGCGTGAGCGTCACCGACACGAGCCACGAACCGCGCAGGGCCGGGGTGGCGGTGAGCAGGCGCGCGGTGGTCGCCGGGACCCCGCCGAAGCTCAGCGCCCGTTCGACCAGCCCGGGCCGGGGTGCGTCCAGCTCCGCGTCCAGCCGTTCCCAGCCGGCGTCGACGGCGTCGAACGTCAGCCGTTCCCGGCAGCCCTCGCAGGCCGCCAGGTGCGCCTCGACCGACCACACCCCCGGCGCGGGCAGCGACCCGTCGGCGTAGGCCGCCAGGTCCGGATCCCCTACGTGCCAACTCATGCGAGCTCCTGGCGTAGCTGCCGACGGGCGCGCATCGCCCGCGTCTTCACGGTTCCGGGTGGGATGCCGAGCAGCACGGCGGCCTCGCCGGTCGTCAGGCCGTCGAGCACCGTCGCCTGCAGCACCGCGCGTAACTCGGGGGAGAGCCGGGCCAGCGCACCAGCCAGGTCCCCGTGTTCGACGCCGCGCAGCACCAGGTCCTCGGCGGACGGTGCCGGCGCGCCACGCACGCGCGCCAGCACCTGGCGCAGCCGCTCCTTCGCGCTCTGCCGGCGTAACGCGTCGACCAGCCGGCGGGAACCGATCCGCCAGAGCCAGCCGGTGACGTCGCCCTGCTCCCGGTAGCGGGCGGCCCCGCCACGCCAGAGGCCCAGGAACGTCTCCTGCACGACGTCGTCGACGAGCGTGTGATCGGCGCAGCGGTGCCGCAGACGCAGCACGAGCCACCCGGCGTGGCGTCGGTAGAAGGCCTCGAACGCGCGCCGGTCGCCGGCTGCCACTCGGGTCAGCAGGTCGACGTCGCTCGGTGAACCGTTCACACCCCTCCATCGCACCGAGTCGCGCGATCGGTTCACGCGCGGACCGAAGTTGTCGTGCCGATGTGGTACGCCCTGGCCATGACTTATCCCACTCTGCGCAGCACCGTGCTGGACACCGAGAACCCCCGCGAACTCGCCGAGTTCTACCGCCGGTTGCTCGGCTGGAACTACCGTCCGGGCGACGAGCCGGAGAACGGCGACAAAGACTGGTTGATGCTGCGTAACCCCGCCGGTGGCGACCTAGCGTTCCAGCAGGTCGAGGCGTTGCCGCGCGTCACCTGGCCGGAGGGCGCCGTGCCCCAGCAGCTGCATCTGGACTTCTCCGTGCGGGATGCGGCGACGCTCGTCGAGCAGCGCGAGCAGGCACTGCAACTCGGGGCGACGCTGATCCGCGACCGGTTCGACGATCCCGAGGAACCGCTCTACGTGTTCGCCGATCCGTCCGGTCACCCCTTCTGCATCTTCGTCGCCTAGCGCAGGGTTACGGTGGTGGCTTCTGCGAACGGTGTGAGAGGAGCACGGCGTGGCGGGATGGTCCCTGACCGGCCGGTCCAACCCGAAGCCCGTGTTGAGAGTCGCGGACGAACGCGGCCGGCCCCCACGCCTCGCCGATGCCTCGCTGGGTGAGCTCGGTGTCCACGCACCCCACGGCCCGTACCTGCCGCGCGAGGCCGACACCGCGTTGGAGAAGCACTTCGCCGACGAGGCGCAGCTCGTCGTCGTCCACGGGAAAAGGCTGGTGGGCGCCACCCGCACGCTCGCCGAAGCGGCACGCAAGCACCTGCCGGAGCACACGCTCCACGCGTTCCATCCCGACCCGCGGGTGCCGCTCACCGAGCTGATCTCGGTCGCGAAGCGCGCGGCGAAGAACGGCGCGGTGCTCTGGCTCGACGACGCCGGTTCCGAGCACCTCGCCCAGCTCGCCACGGCCGAGATCCCGGCGGGCGTGCGGGTGCTCGTCACGGCGCGCTCCGCGCTGCTCGGCGGCACCCGGCTGCCCGACGCGTTGCCCGGTGCGGTGGTGGAGGTCGGTCCACTCACCACGGCCGAGGTCGACGCCTTGCGCGACGGCGAGCACGACGTACCGGCCGACGCCAAGGCCGACCGGGTGGGGCTGTTGCTCGTGCCGCTGGAGCCGGTACGCACCGCGCTCTCCGGCGACAGCGAGGAACGCAGCATCCGGTTCGACCGTCAGGCACTGCTGCACGTGCTCACCGACTGGCACCGGATGGATCCGCCGCTGGCGCTGAACGCGAAGATGCTCACCACGCTCTACGGCGACTACCGCCGTGAACTCGCGCACCTCGACGGCCGGGCCGCGGTGTCGAACCCGGGGCGGGAGCGCGCGATCGAGTGGGCGCTCGAGCTGGGGTTGATCACCGAGGTGTTCGGCCGGGGCAACGAGTACTACTACGGCAACACGCTGCTCTCGGCGGTGGCCGACGGGCAGCGGCGGCCGGTGAGCGCGCCGTTCTGGCGGTACGTGGCCGGCGCGTTCGACCCGGTGGCCCGGCGCGCGGCCGGCCTCACCGCGTTCGACCGCGGCGACTATCCGCACGCGCGTGACCTGCTCGACCAGTTGGACGACGTCCCGCTGAACGTGAAGTACGTGATCGCCTACCGCGCGCACCGCGGGGGCAGCGTCGCGATCGCCCGGCGCTGGTACGAGAAGGCGATCGCCGACGGTTCCGTGCCCGCGATGGTCGACCTGGGCGTGCTGGAGGCCGCCGAGGGCAAGACGGACGAGGCGCGGACCCGGTTCCAGCAGGCCGTCGACAGTGGCGACGCGGCCGAGTCGGCTCGGGCGATGCGTGGCCTCGGGGTGCTGGAGAAGGAGCAGGGCAACCCCGAGCAGGCCAAGCAGTGGTTCACCGACGCGCTGGACAGCGAGGACTCGGTGCAGGCCGCGAACGCGATGGTGGACCTCGGCGTGCTGGCCGAGGAGCAGGGCGACGTGGAGGAAGCGCGGTCCTGGTACGAGAAGGCCGCCGAGACCCACCAGCCGGCCGCCGTGACGGTCGCCGGAGCGAACCTCCGCGTCCTCACCGACGCACCGGCCGACGACGCCTAGGTTCGGTCGATGCATGCGACGGCCGGGAGTTCACGTCGAATCACTGGGTGTTCAACGCGTCCAGGATCTGAGCCGCCAACGCGCGGACGTCGGGGTGGGGGTCGTGCGCGGACCGGTCCCGGATTAACCCGCGGGTGGCCTCACCGGGCCAGGTGAGCGCGGTCCGGACGAGCGCGGTGCGGCGGACGACGTGGTCGGGGTCGGCGACGGCCCGGTCGGTGAGCAGGGCACGCACGTCGGGCCGGCGGGGCCGGTACGCGCCCAGGACGTCCAGGGCCGCGGCCCGGGTGTCGTTGTGGACGTGGGCGGCGAGCCCGACGAGGGTGGCGAACGTGGCCGGGTCGTCGGGGCGCGTGGACACCAGCGCGTGCACGGCGGCCGGCCCGAGCCAGCGGTCGTCGAGCGCACCCCGGATCGTGGCGTCGTCCCAGGCCGGCTCGGCGTCGAGGGTGCCGGCGGCGGCCGAACCGACGAGCGTGCCGCGTTCGGCTCGCGCGAGGCCGGCCAGCAACGCGGTGGTGCTCGGCTCCCGCGGCCACCACCGGGCCAGCGCGCGTACCGCGAAGACGCGAGGCTCGGTGCCGACGTCGAGCCGCACGCGCTCGTGCAGGAAGTCGCGTGTCCTCGGTTCGTCCGGCCAGTGCTCGACCAGGGCCTCCAGTGCCTGCCGACGGACGGCTGCGCTCGGGTCGGTCGCGGCACGGTCGCGCACGAGAGCCTCCGCGTCGAGGGCGACGGCGCGCAGGGCCGCGCCCCGGATCGCCGGGAGCTCCGCGGTGAGCAGCGACCGGAGTCGTTCGTCGCCGGGGAACAGTGCCCCGAGGACCCGGACCGCGGTGGCGGAGGGAGCCGGGTGCGCGACGAACCACTGGCGGAAGGCCTCGCGGCCGGGCCAGGACGGGTCCAACCCGGGCACCACGTCGTCGGCGAAGTCGGCGTGCTCGCGGCTCAGCGCCTCGGTCAGCGCGTGGAGGACCCGCTCCCGGTCGCCGTCGCGGTCCCGAGCTCCACGTAGGTGGGCCACTGCCCGGCCCAGGTGACCGGGCACGGCCGGATCACGCAGCCACCACAGCGGATCCGCGGCGATCAGCCTCGAGATGGACACGGCCCGACTCATTGGCACGAGGATAGGTGACGTCCTCAGTGGCGGGTGATCCACTCTGTCGTCTCCCGGATCACCAGGTTCTGCCAGGCGCGGGTCTGCGGCTCGGCGTACGCCGGGTCGTCGTGCACCGCGAACCCGTGCTGCGCGCCCTCGACCTCGATCAACGTGCCCTCGGCCGGCAGCTGGCCGACGGCTTCGCGGGACGAGTCGACGCGGATGAACGTGTCTTTCGTGCCGTGGACCAGCAGCGTGGGCACCGTGATCCGGCGGAGGGCGGCGCGGGCCGAGACGTGGAAGACCTCGTTGAGCATCGCGCGGCCGAGCCGGAACGTCGGGGAGTGCTCCAGGTAGCCGCGCTGGTCGAGCTCGTCGGCGAACGCCGGGTCGAGGTGGTCGGCCGACCAGTACGGCTTCTCGTCCACGAATCTTCGTTTGTAGTCGAGCAGGGGATTGAACAACACGAGGCTGCGTAAGGCCGGCTTCCCGGCCGCGGCGACGAGCGCGCAGATACCGCCGCTGAAACTCGTGCCGATCACGGTGACCGGCGCGGCCATCTCCTCCACCGCCGCACGGACGTCGTTGGCGGCCGCGGACAACGTGAGGTCCTCCTGTCGTCCGCCGCTGTCACCGTGCCCGCGCAGGTCGAAGCGGAGCGACGCGATCCCGGCGGCGGCCAGCGCATCGGCCAGCCGGACGTAGAACCCGCCCTCGGTGCGGGTGACCCCACCGCCGTGGACCAGGACCGCCGACCGCCCGGCGCCGGGCGGGGCCACGAGCGTGCCCGCTAGTCGCGTGCCGTCGTAGCTACGGAAAGTGACATCGGTTGGGGGCATCTCGACTCTCCCTCTCGAATCGTTGCGTACCCGCCTACCGTGGAGTTATGAGCGAGAAGAAGCCCGCGGACAACAAGGCCGGTACCGGCATCGCCTTAGGCCTCGTGTTCGGCGCCGCGTTCGGTCTCCTCTTCCACAACCTGGCGCTGGGTCTCGCTCTGGGGATCGCGATCGGCGCGGGATACGGCGTCTCGTGGAAGGACTTCCGGCGGGGCCGGCGTCGATAAATCGTTCCAGAGTCGATTGTGTCGTCGCGACGCGCGGAACGGTGACAGCGGTACGGCGTTCAGCGAGCTAACGTCACGACATGGACCACGGGGAATACTGCAAAGCGCTGTTCCGCGAGATCGATCGGTTAGCCGCACTGCTGTCGGACGCCGATCTGAGCACGCCGGTCCCGAGCACTCCCGCCTGGGACCTCGCGAAGCTCGCCACCCACGTCGGCGCGACCGAGCGGTGGGTGACGGCGATGATCAACTCCGGGTCGGTCGAGAAGCTGCCGTTCTCCGACTTCGAGCAGAACGTGCCGACGGAGTCCACCGCCGTGTCGGACTGGGTCGCCGCCGGGGTCGACGCGCTGATCAGCGCGTTGGTGGCGGCGCCGGCCCACCAGCAGGTGTGGACGCTCGGCGGGCAGACCAGGCCCACGCTGTTCTGGGCCAGGCGCATGCTCCACGAAGCCACGGTCCACCGTGTCGACGCCGCGCTCGCGCTCAAAGCTCCCACCACCGTCGACCCCACGGTGGCCGTCGACGGCATCGACGAGATCCTCACGATCCTCCCGTACGCGCCCCGGCTCGCCGGGTTCGGTGCCGTGCGCGGTGAGGGGCAGTCGATCGAGCTGGTCGCCACCGACGTGGACACCCGCTGGCGGATCGACGTCGGGGCCACCGCGTACGCCTGGTCCCACACGTCGACCGGCGAGGCGACAGTGACGGCCACCGCACCAGTGGCCGGCCTGTACCTGTTCCTCTGGGGTCGCCCGTCGGTACCCCAGATCACCGGCGACGCCGGCCTCCTGGCCCGCTGGAGCGCGGCAACCGCGTTCTAGACCACCCGATGGGTCAGGTGCGGCTCCGGGAGCCGCACCTGACCCGTGTTCTAGTCCGCTGCCGCCAGCACGGCTCCCGATCTGCGGTTTCGGCGCAGAGGCGCTCATCCCGGCTGCTGACGCGGGTAGCGGTGCGGTGTCCGGGGTGAAGGGTCACGTCGTCGGGGGGACGGCGGTGAAGAACTCGTAGCTGTGGCCGTCGGGGGAGTCGACGTAGACCCCGCGCCCGCCGGCCAGGTGGTTGATCCGGCCGTCCCAGCCGTGTTCGGGGCCGGATCCGAACCGGGTGCCGTCCAGGCGGGTCAGTAACGCGTCGAACGTGTCGTCGTCGACCAGGAAGGCGTAGTGGCCGGCCGAGACCGGGCCGCGGTCGTCGAAGTCCAGCGTGAGGTCGTCGTTGACCGGCACCGGCGCGAACGGTCCGGCCGGGGGGCCGGGGGTGCGGCCGATCAGGTGGGCGAAGAACGCCGCGGCGGCGTGCTTGTCGTGGGCTCGGACGATCGTGTGGTTCAGCGTGATCGACATCGGGGTCTCCTTCGTATGCGGATCGCATGCAATATAGATGCGGATCGCATATGTTTGCCAGGTGACTGACGGAGGACCGGCGTTGTTCCGGCTCGTGCGGTTCTGGGCGCGGCGGTGGGCGCGCGGGCCAGGTGCACCGCAGGTGGTGCTCACGGTGGAGGCCGTGCGGGCGGCGGGGGCGGACGCCGGGGTGAACGACGTCGCCAGGCAGCTGGGGCTGGACCAGTCCGGAGCCAGCCGGATGGTGTCCGCCGCCACCGGGGCCGGTTACCTGGAACGCGCCCGCTCCACGACCGACGCGCGGCGCACGGTGCTGCGGCTGACGTCAGCCGGGGAGGAACTGCTGGGCGGGGCCCGGGGGTGGCAGCGCGAGACGTTCGACGCGCTGACCGCGCACTGGCCGGCGTCCGACCGGGAACGCTTCGCGGGCTACCTGAAACGCCTGGCCGACGAGGTAGGCGCCTAGCGAACCCTGGGGGTCACCGGGCGGAACGTTGCGGGGGCACCCGGTGACCCGCCCCGGCGCGACGGATACGAGGGGACACCGACGCAGGTGAAGAGGAGCGGCACGAGGTCGTCCGGTTCACGCAGGAGCGCCGGCACCTCGGAGTCCGCGAACGTCATGCCGGTCGCGCTCGCGCCGAGTGCGTACGCCGCCAGGTGCAGCCGCCCTTCGACGAGGCCGGCCGCGAGCTGGGCGTCCCGGTACGTGCGGTCGTCCAGGTCGGCGTCGGCGGCCGCGCCGATCACCACGTAGGCCGCGTCGCCGCCGAGATCCTGGTCGAGGCAGACCCGGGCGGTCTCCTCACGCAGGTCGGCGGTGTACACCGCGTCGGGCCAGCGGTAGACGCCGGGAGCGACCCCGTCGACGCCGTGTACCACCACCCGGTGCGGCACCGTGATGCCGCGCAGTGCGGCTCGCAGCGGCCAGTCGAGCTGGGCGCGCGACAGCGTCCGGTCCCGATCCATGAGGCGCTGGGAACCGCGTCGGAGGACGACGTCGTCGATCGTCTCGGCCGGCGGCGCGTCGGGGAGCGGCGGGCCCTCGGGCCAGGGCTCGCCGAGGACGTCGCGCTCACCGGCGCGCTGGGCCTCGGTGCAGAGCGGGAACTCCACCGCCGGCAGTTCGCCGTGCTCGGCCGGGCCCGACGGCACCACGGCCGGCTCGCCGTCGGAGAGGCCGAGCAGGGCCAGCGGGTACTCGTGCACACCGTCGGCGCCGACGAGCGTCCGCAGCTGGGCGTCGGGGAAGAGCGTTCGGAGGTGAGCGGGCCGCCCGGCGCTCGCCGCCGCCGCGGTGAGCTGCGCGAGCAGCGTGCCGGCGTCCCAGTACAGGTGGCGCCAGCCGCGCTCGGCGTACCGCCAGCCGGTGCGCCAGGGAACGCCGGTGACGACGAGCGTGGTGGCGGCTCCGGCGGCCGGCGGGCCGATCGGCACCAGCGCGTGCGCCTCCGGGTCGTACCAGTGCACGCCGTCGGGCACACCGGCGACGCCCCGGGCGCTGACGTAGAGCTCGAGCGGGAAGCGGGCCCCGGCCGAACCCGAGGCGCGGAACGGGTGCGGACGGCCACGGCGTTCCGCGGTGCGCACGATGCCGGCGCCGAGGAAGAGGATCCGGGCGAGGTGGGCCGCGTCGAGGGGGTGGGCCTCCGCGCGGTGGCCGGCGAGGACGCCGGTGGCGCTGACGCCGGGGTTCGGGAGGTCGCGGGGCAGCGCCAGGCGGGGCCGCCCCGGGTAGGCCTTGGTGAACGGCGGATGCGTGTCGGGGTCGTTCGGCGTGAGGTCGGAACGCACGCGGGGATCGTCGGCGGGGACGTCCCACTCCCGGTCGGGTGAGTACTCGGTCAGCCGGTGCAGGAGTCCTGCGCCGCTCTCCCGGTCCACGGCGTCAGGCCTTCGCGGCGGCGCGGATCTCGGCCGCGCCGCGGAACGGGATCTCGGCCGAGTCGAGCCAGCCCGGACGCAGCGCGGCTCCGGACGCGGCCGCCAGGTCGAGCGCGAACTCCTTCGCGCTGGGGTGACGGTTCTCCGGGAACCCGTTGAGCGAACGCTCGAGCACCGCCGCGATGCCGGGCGGGATCGTGGTCAGGTTCGCCCGCGGTGAGCCGTCGGGGCCCGGCAGCGGCGGCGTCCGGCCGGTGAAGAGCCGGTACAGGGTGGCGCTCAACCCGAACAGGTCGGTGCGTGCGGTGATCTCGTCGCCGTTGAGCTGCTCGGGGGCGGCGTAGCCCGGGGTGA
Source organism: Cryptosporangium japonicum (assembly GCF_039524755.1). NCBI lineage: Bacteria > Bacillati > Actinomycetota > Actinomycetes > Cryptosporangiales > Cryptosporangiaceae > Cryptosporangium > Cryptosporangium japonicum. The sequence goes on along the minus strand of NZ_BAAAGX010000009.1, from coordinate 151,909 downwards.
GCGCGAGGACGCTCGCCTGTTCGCCGTCGACGCCGCCGGCCAGCAGTTTCGCGATGCCGAAGTCGGTGACCTTGACCACGCCGTCCGCGGCGAACAGCAGGTTCGCCGGCTTGATGTCGCGGTGCACGACGCCACGGGCGTGGGCGGCGGCGAGCGCGTCGGCCACCGCGAGACCGAGCGCGCACACCGGCTCCGGGCGGCCGAGAAGCTCGGCGCGACGTGCGGACGCGCTGCCCCCGGCCAGGAACTCCATCACGATGAGGTTGAACCCGGCGTGCTCCACGTACTCGTAGACGCGGGCGACGTGCGGGTGGTCGAGGCTCTCCATGACCTGGGCCTCCCGCAGGAAGCGCGACTGCGAGTCGGGCAGCAGGTCGGGTTCGGTGAGGAGCTTGAGCGCGCGCTGCCAGCCGGCCTGGCGGTGCTCGGCGAGGAAGACGATGCCGCAGCCGCCCTTGCCGAGCATCCGCTGCACGGCGTAGGCGGGCAGCGCGGCCTCGATCGTCGCCGCGGCCGCGTCGGGCTCCAGGTCGCTGCTGATCACCGGCGCCTCGACCCGGGTGGGTGACGGGGCCCGGAGCTGGGTGGTGAGGTCGAGTTCGCGCCGGCGCATCCGGGTGAGCTCGCGACCCAGCCGCAGGTAGCGGCCGACCGAGCTCCAGGCCGCGTACAGCACGAACGGCAGCGCGATGACGGTGAGCACGGCGAACGCCCGCCCGCGCCCGGGCTGCCCGGCGGCGAACGAGTAGGCCGACACCGAGGCGAACACCGCGAGCCCGACGACCATCAGCGCCAGGCTCACCGCGGCGGTGCGGTCCAGCGCGCCGCGACGGCGCGCGTCCGTCTCGTCCAGCGCGGCGCGGACCTCGCCTAACTCGGCTCGGAGCGCCCCCGGATCGCCCTGCTGCGGCATGATCGCCAAGGTACTGCACCGGCCCAGTCGTCACTGAGAGTGATCATCGGCCCGCGCCAGAACGACGCTAGCGGCGCCGCCGCCAGCTCTTGTGACGGAGCGCGATCCCGCACGCGAAACGGCCCCTCAGGGTGACGCTGACACGCCTCCTCCACCGGACGGTGTAAGCGTCATTGGGCCGGTCAGCGGCATTCTCCACAGGTCCGAGTCGTGACACCCGAGGCGTGCGTCGGGCGGGTAGGGTCCATGGTTGTTCCCGGCCACTCCCGCCCCAGGAGGCGCTCTTCCGATGCCCGGCGCCGCCGATGGATTCGTCCACCTGCATGTGCACACTGAGTATTCGATGCTTGACGGAGCGGCGCGACTCAAGCAGATGTTCGCCGAGGCTCAGCGCCTCGAAATGCCGGCCATCGCGATGACCGACCACGGCAACACCTACGGCGCGTACGACTTCTTCACGCAAGCCACCGCCGCCGGCGTGACGCCGATCATCGGTACCGAGGCGTACATCGCCCCCGCCAGCCGCTACGACAAGAAGCGCATCCGCTGGGGTCGGCCCGACCAGAAGGGCGACGACGTCTCGGGTTCGGGCTCCTACACGCACATGACGATGTGGGCGCGGAACGACACCGGGCTGCACAACCTGCTCCAGCTCTCCTCGCGGGCCTACACCGAGGGCTACTTCGTGAAGTGGCCGCGGATGGATGCCGAACTGCTGGCCGAGCACGCCGAGGGCATCATGGCCACCACCGGTTGCCCGTCGGGAGAGGTGCAGACCCGGCTCCGCCTGGGCCACTTCGACGAGGCGCTCGCCGCCGCCGCGAAGTTCCAGGACATCTTCGGCAAGGAGCACTTCTACCTCGAGTTGATGGACCACGGGCTGCACATCGAGCGCCAGGTCCGCGACGGGCTGCTGGAGATCGGCAAGAAGCTGGGCATCCCGCCGGTCGTCACGAACGACTCGCACTACACGCACGAGGCCGAGGCGACGTCGCACTCCGCGCTGCTCTGCGTGCAGACCGGCTCCACGCTCGCCGCACCGACGTTCCAGTTCGACGGCACCGGCTACTACATCAAGTCGGCCGCGGAGATGTACGGCGTCGACTCGTCCGACGCCTGGCAGGAGGGCTGCCGGAACACGCTCGCGATCGCCGAAAAGGTCGACACCGCCGGCATGTTCGTCAAGAAGAACCTCATGCCGAAGTTCCCGGTGCCCGAGGGCGAGACCGAGGAGAGCTGGTTCCGGCACGAGGTCTGGGAGGGGATGAAGCGCCGCTTCCCGAACGGGATCGACGAGCAGCACCGGAATCAGGCCGAGTACGAGATCGGCATCATCCTGCAGATGGGCTTCCCGTCCTACTTCCTGGTGACGGCCGACTTCATCAACTGGTCGAAGGCCAACGGCATCCGCGTCGGCCCTGGTCGTGGCTCGGCGGCCGGCTCGATGATCGCCTACGCGATGGGCATCACCGACCTCGACCCGATCCCGCACGGCCTGATCTTCGAGCGCTTCCTCAACCCCGACCGCGTCTCGATGCCCGACATCGACATCGACTTCGACGAGCGTCGGCGCGGTGACGTCATCCGGTACGTCACCGAGAAGTGGGGCGCCGACAAGGTCGCGCAGATCGTCACGTACGGCACGATCAAGGCCAAGGCTGCGATCAAGGACTCGGCCCGGGTGCTCGGGTACCCGTACGCCGTCGGCGACCGCATCACCAAGGCGATGCCGCCCGCCGTCATGGGCAAGGACATCCCGCTCAGCGGCATCTTCGATCCGAGCCACAAGCGGTACAACGAGGCCGGCGAGATCCGGGGGCTCTACGAGAGCGATCCGGACGTCAAAAAGGTCATCGACACCGCCCGTGGCCTGGAGGGGCTGATCCGCCAGGCCGGTGTGCACGCCGCCGGCGTGATCATGTCCGCCGAGCCGCTCACCGACCACATCCCGGTCTGGATGCGTGCCTCCGACGGGGCGATCATCACGCAGTTCGACTACCCGACCTGCGAGACGCTCGGCCTGCTCAAGATGGACTTCCTGGGGCTTCGTAACCTCACGGTCCTGGACGACTGCCTGAAGGCGATCGTGGCCGACGGCGGCCCCGAGATCGACCTGCTCGAGCTCCCGCTCGACGACAAGGCGACGTACGAGCTGCTCGCCCGCGGCGACACGCTCGGTGTGTTCCAGCTCGACGGTGGGCCGATGCGGTCGCTGCTGCGGCTGATGCGGCCGGACAACTTCGAAGACATCTCCGCGGTGCTGGCGCTGTACCGGCCGGGTCCGATGGGCGCGAACTCCCACATCAACTACGCGCTGCGCAAGACCGGGCAGCAGGAGAAGACGCCGATCCACCCGGAGCTGGCCGAGCCGCTGGCCGAGATCCTGGACACGACGCACGGCCTGATCGTGTACCAGGAGCAGGTCATGTCGATCGCGCAGAAGGTGGCCGGCTACTCGCTCGGCAATGCCGACCTGCTGCGCCGGGCGATGGGCAAGAAGAAGAAGGAGATTCTCGACAAGGAGTTCAAGCCCTTCTCCGAGGGCATGAAGGCCAACGGCTACTCCGACGCCGCGATCAAGGCGCTGTGGGACGTCCTGGTCCCGTTCTCCGACTACGCGTTCAACAAGGCCCACACCGCCGGGTACGGGCTCGTCTCGTACTGGACGGGGTACCTCAAGGCCAACTACCCGGCCGCGTACATGTCCGCGCTCCTGACGTCCGTCCGGGACGACAAGGACAAGATGGCGATCTACCTCAACGAGTGCCGCAAGATGGGCATCAAGGTGTTCCCGCCGGACGTCAACGAGTCGGACGCGAACTTCACCCCGCGTGACACCAACATCCGCTTCGGCCTCACCGGTGTGCGTAACGTCGGTGCGAACGCCGTCGACGCGATCATCGCCGCGCGGGCCGAGAAGGGCCCCTTCAAGGACTTCTACGACTTCCTGAAGAAGACCCCGGCGATCGTCTGCAACAAGAAGGTCGTCGACGCGCTGATCAAGGCCGGTGCGTTCGACTCGCTCCTGCACACCCGGAAGGGTCTGCTCGCGGTGCACGAGGCCGCGGTCGAGTCGTTCGCCGAGATCAAGAAGAGCGAGGCGGTCGGCCAGTTCGACCTGTTCGGCGCGGCCTTCGGCGACGACAGCGCCGAGGAGCTCGGGACGGCGTTCACGCCCCCGATCGGCACCGACGAGTGGCCGAAGAACGAGAAGCTGGCCACCGAGCGGGAAATGCTCGGGCTCTACGTCTCCGACCACCCGCTCTCCGGCGTCGAACACCTGCTGGCCGCCAAGGTCGACTGCCCGATCTCGGCGCTGGTCGGCGACGACTATCCCGACGGTCGCACGGTCGCGGTCGGAGGGCTGCTCTCCGGGCTGCAGAAGCGGGTCACCAAGCAGGGCAAACTGTGGGCCAGCGCGCGCCTGGAGGATCTCGAAGGCGGTATCGAGGTCCGGTTCTTCCCGGCCACCTACGAGCTCGTCGGCCAGCACCTGGTGGAGGACGCCATGGTGCTGGTGAAGGGCCGGATCGACAAGCGTGAGGATCAGCCCCAGCTGCTCGCGCAGGACCTGGCGCTGCTCGACCTCGGTGAGGCCGACTCGGAGAAACCGGTGGTCATCCTGATCACCGCGAACCGCGTCAACGACCAGCTCGTGGCGCAGTTGCGCGAGACGTTGTCGACCCACCCCGGTACCACCGAGGTGCACCTGAAGCTGCAGCACAAGGCGCGGGCCACGCGCTGGCGGCTGGGTGACAACGTCCGGGTGGCTCCGACGCCCGCGCTGATGGCTGATCTGAAGGCGCTGCTCGGTCCGGCGGCGATCGAGTAGATCGTGGTCCACTGCCCCCGCTGCGGCGGGCCGGCGCTGCTGGCGGTCGAGGTCGCACCCGCCGGCAGCGCGGTGCTGTGCGCGGCGTGCGACCTCGATCACCCGACCGGCGGCCCGGTCGTGGTCTGGTTCGCCGTGCACGGCCGCATCAACACGCCGGCGCAGATGGACGAGCTCGCCGGGTTGCTCCGGCCGTGGGTGGAGGACGTCTCGCCGCCGAGCGTCGACAGCGCCGCGCTGCAGGCCACCGTGGACGCGTGGGCGGCGTCGGTGGACTCGTCCGCTCCGGCCCCGGCCGAGGCTGGTCAGCCGGCGGCCACCGGGGCCGGGTTGATGTGCGACTTCTGCGAGGCCGCCGTGCCTCGCTGGGCCTACCGGGCGGACGAGACCGCGGCCTCCGTTCCGGCCGGGGACTGGTTCGCCTGCGACGGTTGCCGCCCGTACGTGGACGCGCGGGCGTGGACCGGTCTGGCCGACGTGGTCGGCGACGACCGCACCGAGTCCTGGGTCGCGTTCGAGGGCGCCGCACCCCGGGCCGCCCGCCCCTGGCCACCCCGCCCCCAGATCTACCGCTGGCCCTGAACCTCCAGGAATGGCCAGGCGCAGGAGGTCGGAGAATCCAGCGCGCCGGTCACCACCAGCAGCGCCTCGCGGACCCGGGGGCTGCGGTCGCCCCGATTCTTCGTACACAGGTTCTATCCACAGGTGTGGAAAGCTGGGTGTGTGCCTAGGTTGCCGCAAATCGAGCGTCCGATCGTGCAGTCGCCGATGGCCGGTGGAGCGACCACACCCGAGCTGGTCGCGGCCGTCGCGGACGCCGGTGCGCTCGGCTTCGTCGCCGCCGGTTACCTCACCGCCGGGCAGTTGCGTGACCAGATCGCCGCGGTTCGCGAGCGCACCCGCACACCGTTCGGGGCGAACCTGTTCGTCCCGTGGCCACGGCAGGACACCAGCGTCGAGAACTACGCGAAACACATCGCCCCGGACGCCGACCGGCTCGGCGTCGAGCTGGGCACCCCCCGCTGGGACGACGACGACTGGGCGGCCAAGCTCGCCCTGCTGCTCGCCGATCCGCTCCCGGTCGTCAGCCTCACGTTCGGCTGCCCCGCCGACGCGATCGCCGCGCTCCAGCACGTCGGCTCCGCGGTCGCGGTGACCGTCACCACCGTCGAGGAGGCGCGTTCCGCGGCCGGTGCGGGAGCCGACGCGTTGCTCCTGCAGGGCGCCGAGGCCGGTGCGCACCGCGGATCCTGGAGCCCGGACGCCGAGCCGGTGCCGCTGGCCGCGCTCCTGGCCGACGTGCGGGCCACGACCGACCTGCCGCTGGTCGCCGCCGGTGGCCTCGCCGACGCGGACGCCGTGCGCACGGTCCTCCGCGACGGCGCCGCCTACGCCCAGGTGGGCACCGCGCTCCTGCGCGCACCCGAGAGCGGCGCCCAGCAGGCCCACAAGGACGCCCTCGCGAGACCGGCGGAAACGGCGATCACCCGCACGTTCACCGGCCGTCGGGCCCGGGGGATCGTCAACGCGTTCCTCCGCGAGCACGAGGACGCGGCGATCGACGCCTATCCCCAGGTGCACCATCTGACCCGCCCGCTACGCGCCGCGGCGGCCAGGGCCGGCGACCCGGATCGCATGGCGCTCTGGGCCGGCACCGGCCATTCGTCCGCGCTCGATGCCCCCGCTGCGGTAATCGTGCGTTCACTCACACCGTAAGTTTTTGGGTGCGGGCACCCTGGCCGACGACCCCGCCGAGACGTTTCCTGGATCAATGGACGTCCGCCGCGCGCTCACCAGCCCCTGGGCGGTGACGGCTGTCGCGGGCGCGCTCGCCGCGGCGGTGCAGCAGCCGCTCTGGGCCGGCGAACCGGTGCTGGCCGTCGTCAACACGATGCTCGCCGCCGGGTTCGCGCTGCTGGGCATCGTGCGGTACCGGAAGTTCCAGCGGCGCATCGACGAACAGTCGCGCGCGCTGGCCGCCAGCTGGGCCGAACGCCGGGAGCTGGAACAACTCCTGCACGACGGGGCGCAGACCCGCCTGTCCGCGCTGACGATGCGGCTCGGCGCCGCGCGCAGCGGCAGCGACGAACGGTCCGGGCAGGTGCTCGCCGACGCGCAGGCACAGCTGGACCTCGCGCTGACCGAGTTGCGAGAACTCGCGCACGGCATCCACTCGGCGATGCTCACCGAGTCGGGGCTGGGCGCGGCGCTCGAAGCACGGGCGAGCCGCCAGGGCGTCCCGATGCGGGTGACCGTGCCCGCGGACCGCTTCGACCCGGCCGCGGAAGCGCTGGCCTACTACGTTGTCTGCTGGGTACTGACCGATTACCTGCAGACGACCGACGAGGTGGTCGACGTGAACGCGACGGTGACCGACGACGAACTGCGCCTGCGGGTCTCGGCCCAGGCCGCTCCTCGCCCCGACGTCGCCGAACTGCTGGGCTCGCCGATCGCGCTGCGGGTGCGGGCCGCCGGCGGAACGGTGTCGATCCTCGAGTCACCGAGTGGTCGCGCCCGCGTCGAGGTCCGCCTTCCGTGCCGGTGAGCGCCCGCCCGCCCCGGGTCGCGATCGCCGACGACGCCGCGCTGTTCCGCGAAGGCTTACGCCTGCTCCTCGAAGCCGCCGACGTCGAGGTGGTGCACCAGGCGCGCGACGGCACCGAGCTCCTGTCGATCGTGCACGAGGACGTGCCCGACGTCGCGATCCTCGACATCCGGATGGCGCCCTACCCGGAGGGCGGCCTGGACACGGCCGAGAAACTGCGGGCCCGCTATCCCCGGATCGGCATCCTGATGCTCTCCCAGTGGGCCGAGGCCCCGCACCTGATGCGGCTGCTCCGGCGGTTGGGCTCCCGCGGCCTGGGTTACCGCCTCAAAGATCAGATCGCCGACGTGGAGGCGCTGCGTACCGCGCTGGTGCGGATCATGGCCGGCGAGACCGTTCTGGAGCCCGAGCTGATCGACCGGTTGGCGTCCGACGGTCCGCACGAGCTCGACCGCCTCACCGGCCGCGAGCGCGAGGTGCTCCGCGCGATGGCCGAGGGGCGATCCAACGAGGGCATCGCCGAGGAACTGCACCTGACGACGAAGACCGTCGAGAACAACATCGCCCGGATCTTCACCAAGCTCGATCTGCCCACCGACACCACCCAGAACCGGCGGGTGCTAGCCGTGCTGCGGTACTTCCGATCGCAGCGGAACTGAGATCGTCACCCGGGTGCCGCGCCCCGGCTCGCTGTGCAGCTCGGTGTCGCCGCCGAGCGCCGCGATGCGCACGCGCAGGTTCTCCAGGCCTCCGATGGCACCGAACCGTGCCGTTCCGGACCCGTTGTCGGTGACGCGGCCGACCACGCACTCGCCGTCCCGTTCCACCTCGACGACGATCGCCGATGCACCGGCGTGCCGCACCGCGTTGGCCACGGTCTCCGACAGCGCCAGGAACAGGCCGGACTCCAGCGCCTGCGGATAGCGCTCGGCGACGACCCGGGTGGTCACCAGCCCGGGGAAGCGTGCGGCCAGCGCACGCACCGCGCCGCGCAGACCCTCGGACTCGAGCACGGCCGGGTTGATGCCCCGGGCGAACAGGCGGACGTCCCGGGCGGCGACGTCGAGCAGCTGCCTGGACTCGTCGAGCAGCTCGCCGACGCGCGGGTCGGAGTTCCAGTGCGCGGCGAGCGCCAACCGCTGCAACGCGGCAGTGATCTGGACCTGAACCCGATCGTGGAGATCGTGCTCGTTCACGAAACACCCCCGCACCTGCGTGTACTGATTCCTCTAGGGGGCTAACGCCCCGTAGCGCATAGGGAGTTCCCCCTCGTCGGACTTGCGTTCGGAGGAAACGCTGTGAGCAGCGAGTCCGAAGCGAAGTGGGGAGAAGTATCGATGCCGAGTCGGCTCCGTCTCTCGATACTCACAGTAGTTACCAGTGGCCTCATCATCCTCAGTGGTTGCTCCAGTGACGACCCGCCGGACGACGCGACCACCACTCGTTCGGACTCCGACTGCGCCCGGGTGGCGGACGTGGCTCCCGAGGCCGGTGCGCCCAGGACCGCGCTGGTCGTCGACAACACCGCCTCCGGCGTCTCCGGCGGTCTGCCGCCGGCGGTCACGACCAAGCTCGAGGACGCACAGCAACGGGGCGACGCGCTGGTGCTCGTGGGCGTCGACGGTGCCGGTGCGCCACCGAGCCGCACGATCGCGCTGGATCCGGCGCCCGGCTCGAACTCGCAGGCCTCCCAGCGCGCCCGAGCGCTCGCCCTGGAGTGCGTGCCCACCTGGGCGCGCGGCGACGAACTCCGGCCGAAAGGCACGGGCAGCCGCATCCTGAGCGCGCTCGGCCGGGCCGCCGAGGACAAGCCGGAGGAGATCCTGGTCGTCTCCGACGGTGTCTCCAACAGCGGCGAGCTCGACCTGAACAAGCAGCAGTTCGACGCCGACCCGGCCGGCCTGGCCGAGGCGCTGAAGGCGGCGAACGCACTACCGCCGGCGCTCCAGGCCCAGCGGATCGTCTGGAGCGGGCTCGGCGACACCTCGTCCGAGCAGCGCTTACCGCAGTCGGCCCGCACCTCGCTGCAGAAGATCTGGCAGAGCGTGCTGACCGCGGCCGGCGCCACCGTGACGTTCGATTCGGCGCACGCGCCGTCCGCCGGTGCGCCACCGGCCGGGCTCCCGTCGGACCCGGTCACGGTGCCGGCCGCGACGGAGGTCCGCGACGGCTGCGCCACCCGCGTCTCGATCCCGGCGTCGCTGTTGTTCGCCCCCGACCGGGCCGACCTGCAACCGGAGGCCGACGGCGTGCTCGAGCCGATCGCGTCCGACCTGAAGAGCGACGCCGGGGCGACCGCGGTCGTGTCCGGACACACCGCGCGCTACGGCGACGCCGGTTACCGCCGGGACCTCTCCACCCGTCGAGCGCAGGCGGTCGTCGGCGCGCTCTCCGAGCGGGGGGTGAGCACCGCACGGCTGGAGTCGGTCGGCTACGGCGCCGAACGTCCGGCCGTGAACGAGTTCGTCGACGGCCGCCACGACACCGTCGCCGCCGCGAAGAACCGGCGCGTGGAGATCGAGATCCGACCCGGAGGGTGCACGCGATGAGTTTCTTCGCCCGACTGTTCGGCACCCGCGGGGTCGAACGCGCACGCCAACGGGTGCTCGAACGGGAGGCGGTCGCTCCCGGCACGATGACGCCGGGGCAGGTCGCGGTGCTGGTCGAGGTCAACTCGACGATCGCGGCGGCGGACGCGAAAGCCTCACGTCGGCTGCTGCGCAAACAGCACGCGCTGGACGCCGCCGACTTCGCCGCGGTGCTGGCCGCCCAGCGCCTCGACGCGACGCGGACGAACCCGATCTGGCGCGGCCGCCGCGGCGGGCCGGCCCACGACCCCGACGGCCCGTTCGTCGAGGACTTCGATCCGCACCGGCCGTTGATCACCAACCGGGTGCTGACCGTCGTCGAGATCATCTTCGTCGTCGTCGAGGTGTTCTTCTGGTACTCGATCTTCGACGACGTCGTGGAGCCGGACGCGCCCTGGTACGACCCGTCGCGGGTGGCGGCCGCGCTGCTGGCGCTGTTCATCCCGGTCGTGGGGGTGGCGACCGCGCGTGTCGTGGGGCCGCTGGGGCACCGGTGGCTGGCCGGGTATCCCGGGGTCGGTCGCAAGGACCGGATCGGCGCCGTCTTCGCGGTGATCGCGTTCGTGCTCGCGCTGGCCGCTGTCGGGTGGTTGATCAACTTCCGGTTCGACGAGGCGACCGCTCCGATCGGGTCGTTGCCGCCGCCCGCGCTGCCGATGGCCGCGATCTTCGTCGCGGTGCTGCTCGCCGACGCGTTGGCGCGGGTGTTCCTGGTGTCGGAGATCCGCGGGCAGAGCTCCGAACGCTCGAAGGTGTTCGACCGGCTGGTCGTCGCGAAGACGAAGGCCGACGTGGCGCACCACCGGGCGTGGGAGGACCTGCGGGCCGAGGTGCAGACCCAGCTGAACACGATCGAGCGCATCGTCGCGGTCGGGGCGCGGATGATCGCGGACTCCCGCGCGGCGGCGCCTCCGTACCCGCCGGCCACGTACGGCACGCCGACCTACGTGCCCCCGGCCCCGCCCGGCGCCGAACCCTACCCGCCCGGCGCCGAACCATACCCGCCCGGCGCCAGGGCCTACCCGACCCCGGCGCCGCAGCTGGCCGCACCCGACGCCGGTACCCAGCCCACCTTCACCCCACCGGACCGAACGCCCGGCGACACGTTGCCGGTGCAGGCGGCGGAGGACGCGCCGACCCAGCCGCTGCCGGGGCCGGCGGCGGTCGGGGATCCGCGGTCGGCGCACCTGGGGAACTGGGCGAAGACCACTGACGACGACACGCGCGACGGGCTCACCGGGTTGCCGTCGACCCGCCCGCTCACGCTCTTCGGCACCGGCATGGCGATCGGCCCGCTCCGCCGGGTGGAGGACGCGATCGAACACCTCTCGCGCTGCCGCCCCGAGGACTCCTCGACCGCGTCCCGCCGCATCACCGAGCTGCGTGAACGCCTCTTCCACCTGGAGCCGCTCACCGCGCCGTCGCCCCCGCCGTCGGTGCCGATCGACCCGACCCAGGTCAACGGATACGTGCCGGAACAGCGCCGATGACGACGCTGGCCCCCGGGCCACGGTTCGGCCGGTCGCCGCGGCTCGGCGGGCCGCCCCGCCGGCTCTGGTGGACGCTCGTGCCGCTGTTACTGCTCCTGCCGCTGCTCTGGCTGCTGTTCACCAGCTGTCAGCGGCAGGAGGACCCGGCGCCGGTCAGCGGCCGGTTGGGCGACTACGCGCTGGAGGGCAAGCGGGGAAAGGAGTGCCTGCGGCTGACGTTGATGGTCGACTCGTCGGGGTCGATGCAGGACTACGCCGGCGCCCGGGACGCCGCACTGGCTCGGCTCGTCCCGTGGCTGGCCACCAACCTGCGCGACACCGACGAGCTGTCGGTCGTCGACTTCGCCGAAACCGCGACCGTCCGCCTGCCGCCGACGACCGCCAACTCGGCGAGAGCCCCGGCCGCGACCGGCGTCGCCGACGGTGGCGGCACGCTGCTCGCACCCGCGCTGGCGCAGGTCGACGCGTTCAGCGGCACGCGCTGCCGGACCGCGTTGCTGCTGCTCTCCGACGCGCAGGTCACCGACGTCCCGACCACGGAGCCGGCCGCGCGGGCGTTACTGCGGCAGCACCGCATCAGCGACGTGAAACTGCTGGTTCCGGGGCCGGACATCGACGTGCCCGACAGTTGGCTCACCGCGTTCCCGGACGCGCAGCCGCGCAAGTTCGACGGGTACGACGCGGACGCCACGGCGGTCGCGATCGGCCGGACGGTGGCCGAGCTGACCGGCCAGAAACTCAGTCGCTGATCTCGCGCCGTTCCGCGGCGTCGAGCACGGCCTTGGCCCACAGGTACTGCTCGCAGGGCCACGCGGGGGCGTTGATCAGGTGGAGCGCGCTCGAGCACAGTCCACGCGAGGAGTCGATGGGGGCGTGCATCGGCAGTATCCGCTGAGCCGTCTCGACGTCCTCGCTCGTCGCGTCGCGGCTCCAACCGGAGGGCCGGAACGGTCTGACACTCTGCTGGGTCATCGAGGGGGTCCTTCCGCCGAGGGTGGTCCCCTCCCGGCGGCAGGGAGGACGCGGGGCCGGCGACCGGGAGAGCCGTGCCGCGTGATCCCACGCACCGCCGGGAGAGGAGCGGGCGCGACCGCAGAGCGGTCGGAGGGGCTCCCGTCGCAGCTCCCGGACGGCGCGGCGGATGCGGATGGCTCTAGCCTGATACGCACGGGACTCAGTGGACAGCCCGGTGCGCTGCAATGCTGCTGCAGCGGCGCTGAAAACAGCACCGAAGACGCTTATCCGGGCATCGTCTGACCAACGAGTCACCGGAGGCCGGATGACCGCTGTCACCCACTGGACGGGCCGCGAGGCGCGGGCACTGCGGGAAGCGCTGCGGCTGAGCATCCGGGACTTCGCCGACCGTCTCGGCGTGGCGGCGCGGACGATCTCCAACTGGGAGTCCGCGGGCAGCGAGATCCGGCCCCGACCGGACATGCAGGCGGTCCTGGACACCGCCTTGGCCAGGGCGTCGGCCACCGAGCGGGACCGGTTCACGCACTTGACGTCGGAGGTGCTCCCGGCCGCGCCCGAGCCCGACGACCGGCTGCCCGCGGTGACCGCGGACGACCTCGAGCAGATCAGCGCGGCGCTGGAGGACGCCCGGAACTACTTCGACGGCGACGTGGTCGGGCAGTTCCGGGAGCGACTCCGGCTGCTGGCCCGCGACGACGGTTCGTGGGGGCCCCGAGCGGCGCTCCCGGCCGCGCTCGGCCTGGTCGGAGCGATCGACCGCAGTGCCAGGACCGTCCACGCCGATCTTCGCCGGCAACTGCTGGCGGTCGGTGCGCGTGCCGCGGAGTTCACCGGCTGGCTCTACCGGGACGCCGGCGGGCGCGTGCAGGCCGCGTACTGGCGCGACCGGGCGACCGAGTGGGCCCAGGAGGCCGGTGACCTGGCGATGCAGGGTTACGTGCTGCTCCGCAAGAGCCAGGCGGCCTGGGACGACCGGGACGCACCGCGCATGCTCACGCTGGCCAGGGCCGCGCAGGAAGGCCCGTGGCAGGTGCCGCCGCGGGTACGCGCGGAAGCGGCCCAGCAGGAGGCGCGCGCCCAGGCGATGCTGGGGGCGCGCCTGCCCACCGTGGAGGCGAAACTGCGCGAGGCCCGCGACCTGCTCGGCGAGGGTGATCCCGGCGACCACGAGCTCGGCGCCGCCTACACCTACCCGTTGTTCTCGGTCCAGGCCGCCCTCTGTTACTGCGAGGCCGGCGAGCCCGAGCGTGCGCTGGAGGCGCACGCCCGGTGGCAGGCCCACCACGGCTTCTCCCGCCGCGACCGGGCCTACTTCCTCTGCCTGATGGGGACGTCGCTGGCGCGGGCCGGCCAGCCCGAGGAAGCCGCCCGGATCGGGCTGGCCGCGCACGACACCGCGAGTGACGTCAGCTCGTCGCGGATCCGGCTGGAGCTGCGCCGGCTCGTCACCGTGCTGCGGCGACGCCCGGACCGGCCGGTCGCCGTGCAGCGCCTGTTCGACGCGGTCAGGTCGAAGTGACCGACATCTGGATCTCGGTGACCCACTGGTCGGGGTCGTCCGGGAACTCCAGCGTCACCTCGCGGGAGTGCGCCAGCGGCCGGTGACCGTGGTCGGCGATCCAGGCCGCGAGCACCTGGTAGCTGTCGTCCACGGTGTCGAGCGAACCGCGGTGGATCAGCGTCGCCGCGGTCGGGATCGTCGGCAGGTCGACGACCTCGAACCCGAACGAGGGGTCCGGACCGACGTCGACCCGGAACGCGGCGCCGATCCGGATCGGTTGCCCGTCCTCGCCGGTGCCGTCGTAGTAGGAGACGCCCGGGCCCGGCCGGACCCCGGTGGCCTCCAGACGCTCGCACAACCGCTGGTAGAGCGGCTGGATCGCCGGGCCGATGACGCTGCTCTCGTAGGCGCTCACGTTCGTCGTCAGTGCGGCCACCCGCACCGCGTCGACGGTTTTGAGCACGACGTCGTCGCTACTCATGGTTCCCTCGCTCTCGAGCATCCGGAGCCGCACCTCGACCGCGTTGAGACGGGCGTGGTCCTGCGCGATGCGAGCGTCGAGCTCCGCCCGGCGCAGCCGCAGCATCCCGCGCAGCTCGTCCGGGCTGACGTCGTCGTGCAGGATCGTTTTGACCTGCGCGAGCGAGAAGCCCAGCCCTTTGAGCGCGGTGATGCGGTTCAGGTCGTGGAGCTGACCAGCGGCGTAGTGGCGGTATCCCGACGTCGCCCGGGCCGGGACCAGGAGGCCCAGGGTGTCGTAGTGACGCAGCATGCGCACCGACACCCGGCCGAGCGTGGCGAATTCTCCGATCGTGAACATGACCCGGGTTACGTTCCGCCCTCACACGGTGTCAGGGTCAAGCGTCCGCGCGACCCGCTCCACCGCGTCGGCGTAGTCCGAGGCCATCTCGTAGACGACGTTCCGGGTGGACTTCACCTCGTTCATGAGCCCCACGCCCTGGCCCACCCAGTACGTGGCGAGCTCCTGCGCCCCCTTGTCGCCGGCGGCGGCCAGCGCGTCCACGTGACGCAGCGCCGGCTCGCTGATCAACGTCTGCAGCGGCATCTGCAGCGGGGTGGGGCTGTTCGGCTGTTCCCACGCCTCGGTCCAGGACGAGCGGAGCTGGCGGGACGGCTTGCCGGTGCGACCCTTCGAGCGCACGGTGTCCCGTGACGTCGCCTTCAGGAACTTCTCGCGGGTGTGGGGCGCCGTCTCGGCCTCCGGGGTGGTGAGCCACACCGACCCGGTCCAGACGCCGGCCGCGCCGAGCGCGATCGACGCCGCCATCTGCCGGCCGGTCACGATGCCGCCCGCCGCCAGCACCGGCACCGGAGCCACCGCCTCGACCACCTCCGGCACCAGCACCATCGTGGTGACCTCGCCGCAGTGCCCACCGGCCTCGGTGCCCTGCGCGATGATGATGTCGACGCCGGCCGCGACCTGCCTGATCGCGTGCTCCTTCGCCCCCACCAGCGCGGCCACCGGAACCCCGGCCGCCCGGCCACGCTCGAGCATGACGGCCGGCGGCACGCCCAGCGCGTTCGCGATCAGCTTGATCGGGTGGCTGAACGCCACGTCGAGCAGATCGTCCGGCGACGGGACGTTCCACGACGCGGTCTCGTCGGCGGACGCGCGGACACCGTGGGCGGCCAGGATCTCCGCCACGTACGCGCGGTGTTCGTCGGGGATCGCCGCCTGCAGGACGTCCATGTCGACGGCGGCGCCGGGCTGCATCGCTGCCGCACGCTCCGGGACGATGATGTCGACGCCGTAGGGGCGGCCCTGGACGTGGTCGTCGATCCAGGCCAGCTCGGTCTCGAGCTGCTCGGGGGTGAACATCGACCCGCCGAGGACGCCGAACCCGCCGGCCAGGCTCACTTCGGCGACCACGTCGCGGCAGTGGCTGAACGCGAGCAGAGGCAGGTCGATCCCCAGCAAATCGCAGATGGCGGTCCTCATGCGCACCATCGTGAACGCCGTCGTTCATGTTGTAAAGTCTCGTTCACGATGCGAGTTTATGGCGGGCTGAGCCCCGAGGAGCGCGTCGCGCGGCGCCGTGAGCAGTTCCTGGACGCGGCCGTCGAGGTGTTCGCCACCAAGGGCTGGGCCTCGTCGACGGTGGCCGACATCTGCCGCGCCGCGAAGCTCTCGCCGCGCTTCTTCTACGACGAGTTCCCCAGCCGCGAGGTGCTGTTCCTCGCCACCACCGACCGCATCGCCTCGCAGGTCGAGCAGGTCGTCCGCAGCGCGCTCGCCACCGGCGAAGGCGATGTGCAGGCCCAGGCCAGGCACGTGCTGACCGCGCTGGCCGAGTACTTCATCGCCGACCCGCGGACGGTGCGGGTCGCGTTGATGGAGTCGCTCGCCACGCCGGAGTTCCGCGAGCAGCGTCGGCTGCTCCAGGCGAGCTTCGTCGAGCTCGCGGCCCGCCTGATGCGGCCGCTGCGGACCACGAACACCGACGTCGCGAAGCGCAGTGACCTGCTCTCGGCCGGCCTGCTGGTCGGCGGGGTCGTCGAGGTGCTGATCGCCGGCGCCACCGCGAACGAGACCGGTTCCGGCCCCACCGACCTCGGCGCGCTGGTAGTACGTCGACGCGGCGCCGAGGAACTCGTCGAGCACCTCACCGCGCTGTTCACCGCCGCGGCCCAACTCTGAGAGGCACGGACATGACTGACGACCGGCTTCCCGTCCTCGTCGGAGTGGGGGAGGTGCGCGCGAACCGCGAACGTGCCGTCGCGCAGGCGCGTGAGCCGCTGGCGCTGATCCTCGAGGCGCTCGACCTCGCGGCCGCGCCGGAGCTCCTGGCCGCCGCCGACGCGGTCTACACCGTGCGGGTGGCCAGCTGGGCCTACGACGAGCTGTCGGCCGAGGTCGCCGCCGCGGTCGGGGCCGAGCCGACGCACCGCGACGACAGCCCGATCGGCGGGCAGTGGCCGATCCGCCTGCTCGACCGGGCCGCCGCCCGTATCGCGTCGGGCGAGAGCAGCGTCGCGCTGCTGGTGGGTGGGGAGGCGACGGCCTCGGCCACCGCGCTGCTCAAGGCCGGCGTCGACCCGATCGCCGACCTCGGATGGAGCGCCCGGCCCGGCGGCCCGACGCCGATCGACGTCGCCGACATGGGCAGCCCGGCCATGCAGACCGCCGGGCTGCTGCTCCCCACGCGGGTCTACCCGCTCTACGAGAACCGGCTGCAGGCCGACCTCGGGCTGACCCCGGAGGAGAACGCGGACTGGTCGGCGCGCCTCTACGCCGATCTCAGCGCGGTCGCCGCCACCAACCCGGTCGCCTGGAACACCTCCGCGCTCACGCCGGAGCAGGTCGGCACGGTCACGCCGACGAACCGCATGGTCTGCGAGCCCTACCCGCTCTCGATGAACGCGCTGCCGTTCGTCGACCAGGCCGCGGCCGTCGTCGTCACGTCGCTGGCCGCCGCGCGCGCCGCCGGCGTACCCGACGACCGCATCGTGTACCTGCACGCGGCCGCCGGCTCCGACGACCTCCCCGACGTGCTGGCCCGCCCCAAGCTCGGCCGCTCCACCGCGCTGGCCGACGCGCTCACCGGGGCGATCGACCGCGCCGCGGTGTCGACCGCCGACCTGGACTTCGTCGACGTCTACAGCTGCTTCCCGGTCGTTCCGAAGCTGGCCGGGCTCGCGCTCGGCCTGCCCAGGGAGACCGTGCTCTCGATCACTGGTGGCCACTCGTCGTTCGGCGGCCCGCTGAACAGCTACTCGCTGCACTCGCTGGCCCGGGCGTTCGGCCGGCTGCGGGGCACCGACCGCCGCGGGCTGGTGCACGCGAACGGAGGCTTCCTGAGCTACCAGCACGCGATCGTCCTCGGCGGACGCCCGGCGACCGGCTACCGCAGCGGGCCGGTGCGGACCCGGACGGACGGCCTGGAGGTGGCCGAGGCGCGTGACCTCGACGGGACCGACGTCGTCGTGGAGACCGCCACCGTGGAGTACGACCGGGACGCGACCCCGAGGCAGGCGTTCGTCGTGGTCGGTACCGAGGAGGGTGTCCGTGCCGCGGTCGCCACCCCGCGCGGTGACGTCGCCGCGGCCGCCGAGTGGTCGCTGACGAACCGGCCGTCCCAGGTCGGGCGTCGGGCGCGCCTGCGGGTCACCGATCTCTTCCCCCGTCTGGAGAGCGTGGACCGAGCCTCTCGGCCATAAATCCGTGATCCCCTGACTCCGCAGCGCCACTGTGGTTACCGTGCGACCAGAGACGGTCACCGAGGGAGCTGTGATGCACCAGAGGGCTCTGCTCGCTGCTGTGTGCGTCGTGGTCCTGGCCGCTACGGCCTGCGGTAACGACCCGAAGGAACCCGCGCCGGCCCCGACGACGTCGACCGGACGGGCGCCGGCTGCTCCGGAGCCGGTCCTGTTCGACCCGCCGAGCCGGTTCCAGAGCAGCGGCCAGCGGCTCGCCACCGCACCGCGGGACGAGGACGACTTCGGCGAGCCGCAGACCGCGGCGCTCCTGATCGACCAGTCGGTGGTGTTCGTGGACGGCGCCGCACTGGCCGGCCGCGACGTCGTGTCCGGCGACGAGGAGTGGGTCACCACCATGCCGGGCGTGTCCGTCGCGGAGGCCTCGGTGGTGACGCCCCCGGTCCTGTTCGAGGGCCGGGTGTACGCCGCGGCCGCGATCACGATTCCCGGCAGCACGCGCGTCACCGGTTACCGGGCGGTCTCGCTGGCCGCGCTCGATCCGCAGACCGGTGCGGTGATCTGGAGCGCGACGATCGACGCGATCCCCGGCGACCCGGTGCAGGACGTCCGGCTGGTCGGGGTCACGGCCGACTCGATCGTCGTCGACACGTCGACCACCACGTACGTCGTCGACGCGCAGACCAGGCGCACCCGCTGGAAGGTGCCGTACTTCGAGCCGACCGTCGTGGACGGCACGGTCGTGGCCGGACAGCTCGGCCAGGAGGCCACCGAGACCAAGACGTCGACGGTCGGGCTGCGCCTCACCGACGGCGTCCGGCTGTGGACCAGCGACACGCCGCTCCAGCAGGGCCGCTCGTTCCCGCTCGGGCCGGGGCTGATGGGAGTGCGTGGGCGGGAGTTCACCAGCGCCGACGCGTACTTCGACTTCGTCGACCCCGCCACCGGCGCGAGCCGCTACTCCGGTGATCCGGCTGACCTGCGGGCGTTCGACTCCTGCTGGTTCGACGCCCGGACCACTGTGGTCTGCGCCGGTACCGCGACGACACCGGTCGTGGTCGGCTTCAACTCGGCGGACCTGCAGGAGATCTGGCAGTTACCGGTCGGCGACCGGAAGGCGCCGCGGGTGACGGCGGCCTGGCACGGAGCGGTGTACGGGTTGCTGAGCGACGAGCCGGTCACTCTGGACGGACGAACCGGCGCGCTACGCAGTCTCCAGGCCGGAGCGGCGCCGTCCGTCGTCAATGAGTACGCCGGTGTCTCCGCTGCTTCGGGTTCGTTGACGCTGTTTCTCGCGGTGGGCTGACATGCGAATGCCCTGTACGCCATCGACGTGGCGTACAGGGCAATCGTGAATCGTCCTCATCAACCCCGGACGTTGAGCACCCAGGTGCCGCGGCAGCGCCAGTCGTGGTTGCCCCACTTGTTCCAGCTCTGGTGCCAGCCCCGGTAACCGCGCTTGGTGAAGTCGCAGTCGTACGAGTCCCACCAGCCCTTGTGCACGCCGCGGATACCGGCCGCCTTGCAGGCGCGGTAGCTGCGGTGGAAGCCCTTCAGCCGGTCGCGCTTCCACTTCTTGTCGCCGTGCCAGTGACCCTTGTCCCGGTCCTTGTGCCAGCGCGAGTCGTCGTCGCACTTGTCGTCGCAGTCCGAGCCGTGGCCGCCGCCCTTGGTCCAACTGCCGTTGGTCTTGCCGGACGACCAGTCCTTCTTCTTATCCGCGGATGCCCACTTCACCTCGGTCTTCTCGACCTTGGTGTAGGAACCGGCGACCGCGGACGAGGACTCGTTGTCCGTGCCGTACTGGGTCTCGTAGCCGCCGGCGGAGTAGTCATCACCGGCCGGCGTGCTCGCCGACGCCGGCGCGGCGAGACCCATCGTGGCGCCGCTGGCCAGGGCCAGACCCGCAACCGAGATAGCCGTCCGTCGTGCCTTGCTTCCCATTTACTGCCTCCTCTGGTGTTTCAGGCGGAATGAGCAAAGCAGGCACATCACCGTTAATTCAGCCCCGATTGGGCTCTACGGCATTCACTAATTGCGTAAATAGAGAGGTTTGCCCAGCAGAGTGATCCGCGCGGATCCGTTCGGAAGGAAGTGCTTAGCCGTTCGGTCGGTTTTACCGGGATGCCCGTTACCTCACCGAGGCTGCCTGGATGCGAAGTCTGTTAATTCTGACTTCAAGGCATAAAAAAGACGGACCGGTGATCCGGTCCGTCGAGAGGGTTGGAGAAAGCTAGAGCGAGGCGGGATCGACCACCTGGATGGTGCCGCCGGCCGACGTCGCGTTGTGGCAGAGGGCCCGCCGCAGCACGTCGTTGGGAGCCAGGTGCGACCAGGTCGGCACGATGATGCCGGACGCCTCACGCAGGTAGAGGTGCCGCAGGCAGGCCGAGAAGCCCGGGCGGCGGGCGTCGTCGTCGGTGACGTCGTCGCGGTGGACACGCAGCAGGGTCAGGCCCCGGTCCCGCGCGTACTCGGCGATCGCGGCTACGAGTGGGGCGGTGGCGTCGTCGTCCACGTCGTCGGTGCCCCGGACGAGCGCGGTGAGCGGATCGCTGGGCGCGGACGCCGCCCGGAGGTAGCCGACCACCACCCGGGAGACGTCGGCGAGCGGTGGCGTGGCCTCCGGCTGCGGCGTCGCGGTGTCGACTGAGGTCAGTAGCCGGACCACGGGTGCGTCGGGCTCGCAGATCACCGAGGTGGGCCACGCGGTCGGGGCCACGGGGGCCGCCGGGAGGGTGACGGGCGCCGCGAGTCGGTGGCGCAGCCCGGTGGTCATGGACGTCGGTGCTCCTAGCGCGTTCACGGTCGATCGCTCACGTTCTGGCGGGCGCCGGGTCGGCCGACGGCCGGGTGAGAATCCCACCGCGACACCGTGGAGCATCGTGATCGTCCGCATGGGACGCGTTCGGGCAGCCGACAACGTTCGTGGCCATTCGGTCTCTCCGGGTCTCGAAGTGCTGGGCACGCGTCATCGCCTGAGCAGTGCACATGCGATGACACCTCGGCGGTCCCGGTAGACGCCGTGGGTCACATGCTGACGACCTCTGTCTCGATAGTGCATCCGTGTCCCCTGCAATGCAACTCCCACTTCGGCGTGGTGCGATATCGAGGCTGGTGTGCCAGTTCGCGTAATGCCACACTTCCGCCGTGTCAGGAAGCCCCACGGTTCGCCGCCGTCGCATCGCCAGAGAACTCCGCCACCTCCGTGAGAAGGCGGGGATGACGCTCGAACAAGCCGCCCGCCAGCTCGACATGTCCCGGAGCAACCTCTCCCGGATCGAGACTGCCCAAATCGGAATCAAGCCACGTGACGTGCGGGCCGCGCTGGCCCTCTACGGCGTCACCGGTGAGGACTCCGAAGCGCTCATCGAGATCGCCCGTGGCGCGCAGCAACGAGGGTGGTGGCAGAACTACGGCGACGTGCTGCCGTCGTGGTTCGAGTTCTACGTCGGGCTGGAAGCCGAAGCCGTGAAGGTCAGCACGTACGAGGCCGAGACCGTCCCCGGTCTGCTGCAGACCGAGGCCTACGCCCGGGAGGCGTTCCGCGTCACGGCCGGCGACGACGACGTCGATCGCAAGGTCGCGGCTCGCCTCCGCCGCCAGGACCTGCTGCGGGGGGAGTCGCCCGCCGAGTTTTCAGTCGTCCTCAACGAGGCGGTCCTGTTGCGGCCGTTCGGCGGCGTGACCGTGATGTGTGAGCAACTTGAGTACATAGTCGAGCTATCGGCGCTACCGAATGTAACGATCCAAGTTTTGCCATTCTCGGTCGGTGGGCACCCCGCGATGACGACACCCTATGTCATCCTTAGTTTCCCGGATCCTGACGACAATTCTGTCGTCTACCTGGATAACCTCACTGTGGGTATCGCTCTGGAGGAACCGGACCAGGTGGAGGGGTATACCCTCGTGCACCAAAAGCTAGTTGGCATAGCGCTCACACCGGAGCAATCCGTACAACGGATACGCGATGCCGCTGGTGACATGTCGTAGTCGGCAGGAAGCTGAGGCAAGATATGGCAAACATCGATCTCACTTACGCTCCGTGGCGCAAGAGCAAGGCGAGCACGGGCAACGGCAACTGCGTCGAGGTTGCACTGATGACCTCGGTCGTTGCGGTGCGTGACACCAAGGACCGCGGCGGACCAGCGCTGGTGCTGCCCGCCGCCGGATGGAGCAACTTCATCGCCGGCGCCAAGTCCGGCGAGTTCAACCTGGCCTGAAACAGCAACAACCCATCCACCTGGGCTCCCTTCGCGGGAACTGAGGCCGGCCGGTCAAGCCGCGGCCGGCCTTCGCAGCAGGCGGTGTTCGACCAGCCGGGTAGCGCTGGTCGATACTCCGCCGCTCAGTTCGCCGGCTGGATCACGAGGTCGCGCAGCGCTGCGCTTCCACCCCAAGCGCTGAACCGCACCGCGCCGCATCCACCGGCGACCGGAATCGCTCCGCTGGTCATCGGCTGACCGTCGAACCACACCTCGGCCTTCGAATCGCGGAGGTCGACGCGGATGCTCGGCTCAGCGGCCGCGCTGGTCAGTGATCCCAGCGCTGTGCCGTCGGCGCCCACGAGGCGCACCTGCTGGTCCTCCGGCGTGTACCGGATGGACAGGGCCGGCGGCTCGGCCGGATCGGATCCGGCCCGGACGCCGAGCACCAGTCCGGCCGGTCCGTTGCTGGCCACCGGCACCGCGTCCGTGGTGTCCGTCCCGGTGGTGGTGCCCGGCGCTGTCTCCGTCGGGTCGATTCGAACGTGGGCGTCGAGCCGGCCGTCGCAGAACCGGGCATCGGAGATGTAGGCACCGGCGGTATCGGTGGCCGTCGCCGGAGGCCGCACGGTCAGACCGCGCTGCGGATCGCCGCTGACCTCGGCGTTCCCGAAGGGCTGCGCGGTCGTCGGCCGCAGCGCGACCGAAGTCTGCTGGTCGTCGGAGCGCGGGTTCGTCAGGTCGTGGGCGCGTAAGCCCACCATCAGCGCGAGCAACATGACGATGCCCGCGACGATCGCCCCCATCCGGGCGGGCGCGCCGGGGCGGGTTCCGCGCAGGCTGAGCAGGACCAGCAGGCAGATCGCCACGGCGACCCCCGCTACCAGTATTTGGTCCGACTTGCTCAAGGGCTCCACGGCGATATCAGTGCCCGCTGAAGGGGTGCTGTTAACGCCTCACCACGCGGCCGGGCGCAACCGCCCTGGTCGGGCGACCCGGCGCAGATCGTTGGTGAGCGCCGACACCCGCTCCTGTCCCAGGACCGCGATCCAGGAACGGACGGCTTCGGTGGCGGCCTCGTCGGCTGCGGCCGTACAGGCCCACCCTCGTTCGGTGAGGGCGACGATCTTCGCGCGGGCGTCGCCGGGGTGGGGGTGGCGCTCCACGTACCCCTTGCCGACCAGTTCCTCCACCAGTTGGCTCGCGGCCTGCTTGGTGACGCCGAGGTGCTCGGCGATCTGGCCGATCGTGGCGCCGTCCGGGGCGAGCCGGGCGAAGACGAAGCCGTGGGTGGGGCGTAGATCGGCGAATCCGCGCCGGGCCGTGCCCTCGTGGATCGCCTCGACCAGGGTGCTGGCCGCGCCGAGGAGCAGCGCCGAGAGCGCGATTTCGTCCGCCATGGATCCAGGTTGACACACTAGTCAGCTTGCTTGACTATTTAGTCAATCTACTTGACTAGTTGGGAGAGCGACATGCCGATCGTCGACGCCGCCTCGGCGGAGCAGTACGAGGTGCACGGAAGCCGGTTCACGTCCTACGTGCGGCCGGCCACCGGAAGTGCCCAGCTGTGCGCGTGGCGCCTGGACGTGCCGGCCGGTACGTCCGGGGTGCCGCACCGGCCGAGCCGGGAGGAGGTGCTGGCCGTGCTGGCCGGCTCGGCGCGGGTGACGCTCGACGGCGAATCGCGCGTGGCCTCCGCGGGGGACGTCATCCTGGTGCCGGCCGGCGCGCAGTTCCAGGTCGACGTCGTCGGTGACGAGCCACTGCGGGCCTGGGTCACGACGACCGTCGGGCTGACCGCGCAACTGTCCGACGGCACCACGATGACGCCCCCCTGGGCGAACTAGCGGCGGCTCACGATCAGGCGGCCCCGGGTGTTGCCCCAGGCCGAGCGCCAGGCGCCGGCGAGGCGGGCCCGGTCGGCCTGGTCGATCTTGATGCAGCCCAGCGTCCGGTAATGACGGAACGGCGCCCCGGGGGCGCCGCTGGAGTGGATGAACAGGTCGTTGCGCACGGTCTTCCGGTTGCGGCACACCCGGTCGGAGATCCGCCAGACGTCACCGCGCACGGCCGGGTTGCCGGCCCGGTAGTTGGGCCAGAACCGCACCGTGTAGCGCCCGACCGGCAGCACGCCCCGGTTCTTCGCGCACTCGTCGAGCGTTCCCTGTCCGCTTCCGGCGCGTACCGTGACGAACCGGCGGGCGTGATCGAACCGCGAGGAGTAGTACAGCGTCAACCGGCTGTTCTGCGGCGCGCGGACGTTGATGACGTAGTGGAACTGGGGCATGGTCCGTGTCTGGTGCCGGTCTTGGACTCCGGCGATCTGGGTACCTGCTGCGGCGGGTGCCGCGGTCAGGCCCAAGGTGCCCACCACGGTCAGCGCGGCGGCCACGAAGGTCCGAATCGTTCTCAACCCGATCCCTCTCTCTCGCGCGCACGAATTGCGCGTGAGAAAACAGGACACACCTGGGCGAATGGATCTTTCGGAGCGGGTCGCCGTTCTCGATATGTCGACACGGTACGTTCACCGAAGACCCGCACTACGCGATTTGGAGACGGATATGGCACTGACCAGCACCGCGACCGCGCACTGGGAGGGAAGCCTCTTCGAGGGCAAGGGGTCGGTCAACCTCGACTCCTCGGGCCTCGGCTCGTTCGACGTCAACTGGAAGGCCCGCTCCGAAGGCGCGGCGTCGACCACCACCCCGGAGGAGCTCCTCGGCGCGGCGCACGCGGCCTGCTTCTCGATGGCGTTCTCGAACGGACTGGCGCAGAAGGGCACGCCGGCCACCGCGTTGAACACCACGGCTGACGTGACGTTCCAGCCCGGCACCGGCATCACCGGCATCAAGCTGACCGTCCGCGGCGAGGTGCCGGGGATCTCCGCCGAGGACTTCGCGGCGGCCGCCGCCGAGGCCAAGGCCGGCTGCCCGGTGAGCAAGGCGCTCGCCGGCGTCGAGATCACGCTCGACGCCGCGCTCGCCTGATTCGTCGCGGCGGGCCCCGGGGGCTGTCCCCGGGGCCTCGAGCGGCAAAACTCGGGTGAACTGGACGTGAGTGGCGACCGTTATCCGGGTAGCCCTTCGAGTGCCACCTGGTGAGGGAGGGCAGCCATGGAACGGCCGCCAACACACTTCGACGTCGGGAAGTCCGACGACAGCACGGTCATCGCCGTCGTCGGTGACCTGGACTCGGACTCGGCGCCCCAGTTGCGGACGATGCTCGCCAGAGAGTTCGACGCGGGCCGCAACGTGATCGTGGACCTGGCCGGGTGCCCGTTCCTCGACTCGGTCGGCATCGGGGTGCTGGTCTACGGCTGGAAGGCCGCCGGCGCCGAGGGCGCGCAGTTCCACCTGCGCAACGTCGGGCGGTACGCGCAGCGCGTGCTCGACCTGGTGGGGCTCAGCGATTTGATCCCGGTCGCCTGACCGGAAACGCACCGGCGCCGGACCTCCTCGAGGTCCGGCGCCGGTGTCGTGCGGGTGGCAGGTGGCTCAGTCGAGATTGAAGAACGAGGGTCGGTACTCGGTCGAGTACCGGCTCGGGTGCTGCTCGAACGCGACGACGACGTCGGTCGCGGCCGCCTGCAGCTCGGCGATCTCGTCCTCGCTGAACACGTGCGGCGCGGTGTCGATCACGCAGTGCGCTCCGAGGACCTGGCCGGACGAGGTGATCAGCGGGGCGCCGGCGTAGGCGCGGAGGCCGTCGAGCTCGACGACCGGGTTGGTGCACTGCATCGGGTCCCGGCTGGCGTCGGTGACGATGTACGGCTCGCCCGTCAGCACGGTCTGCGCGCAGAACGACCACTCGGCGGGGCCGCCCGGCCCGCCCCGCATCCAGCCGTCGACGCCGTGCGCGCCGGCGATCAGCGTCGCGTTGTCGAGCACCAGCGTGGTGAGCGCGGTCGGCATGTGCAGGTGCATCGCGGTGCGCATCGCGATCGCGTCGAGCTGCTGCTTGAGGTGCGGGTCGTCGACGTCGTAGCGGGCCAGGGCCTCGAGGCGCTCGCGGCCGGCCAGGCGGTGGTGCAGCAGGGTGCTCATGCGGGGCTCCCGATCAGTTCCCGGTCGGTGGCGATCGCGTCGAAGGCCGCCACCCGGATCTCCAGTGAGCGGCCGCACAGTGCGGTGATCGGGTCGCTGGACTTCATCGCGTCGATGACCCGGTCGAGCGCGTCCGGATCGGTCTCGCGTCCGGAGAGCCCGGTCTGGTGGAGGATCTGGGTCCAGATGCGGTCGGTGATCTCGGCGTAGATCTCGGCCAGGGCCTGGTGGGCCTCGTCGAGGTCCGGCCTGGGCAGGCCGTACGGCCCGGACGACGCGCCGGGCGGGGGGTGCGGGAGATCGATCATTGTCGTCCATCCTCACGTTCCGCCACCGTGAAACTACTGGCGGTTACGAGAATGATCGCCCATTTTTCCGATTTCGCCAACCTTAGGCGACATGACGGGTTAGCGACGACGCCCCGGCAACTGCGCGGTGCTGCCGTAGAACGACTCGATCTGCACGACCACGCCCTCGAACTCGGTGAAGTCGACGGGCTTGGTGACGTACGCGTTCGCGTGCAGGTCGTACGAGCGCAGGATGTCCTCGTCGGCGGACGACGTCGTCAGCACCACCACCGGGATGCTGGCCAGCTCGTCGTCCTCCTTCAGCTCTTCCAGCACCTCGCGGCCGCTCTTGCGGGGCATGTTCAGGTCGAGCAGCACCAGATGCGGGCGCGGTGCGTTCTTGTGCTCGCCCTCCCGGCGGAGGAACTGCATCGCGACGACGCCGTCGGGAACCACGTGCAACGTGCTGCCGAGGCCGTGGGTCTCCAGCGCCTCTTCGATGATCATCACGTCGCCGGCGTCGTCGTCGACGATCAGGACCTCGAACGGGGTGGGGGCGGAGAACTCAGCCATGGGGGCCTCCAACGGGCAGCGGGCAGCAGTCGGTAAGGACGTCCCGCGCAGCTGCTGGACGGGAGACTGGCGCTCATCGTACGGGCCACCGGGGTGTCGGCGGTACGGCGGTCATTCGCGGTGTGAGCGGCTTTCGGTCGCGCCGGCGACCGGCAGCGTGACGACCATCGTCGTGCCCGGGTGGCCGTGCCGGGTCTTGATCGTGCCGCCGTGGCGAACCGCTATCGCCCGCGCCAGCGGCAGGCCCAGACCGGTGCCGGCGAGCCCCCGTTCGGTGCCGGTCGTCGCCCGGAAGAACCGCTCGAACAGCCGGGGCCGCTCGGCCTCCGGTATCCCGATGCCGGCGTCGGTGACCGTGAGTTCGGCCCGGTCGCCGTCCCGCTCGAGCGCCACCCGGACGTCGCCACCGTCGGGGGAGTACTTCACCGCGTTGGAGAGCAGCTGGTCGACCAGCTGGCGCAGCCGCGCCGGGTCGCCGCGGACCGGCAGCACCCGCGGAGCGTCCACCTCGATCTTGACGTCGTTGGGTTCGGCCGTCGGCCGGGCGGCGGACACCGCCGTGGTCACCAGGTCGGCCAGATCGACCGTTACTTCCTCGACCGGCAGGTCGCCGGACTCCAGGCCGGCCAGGTCGAGCAGGTCGGTGACGATCGCGCGCAGCGCGTGGGCGTTGCGGTCGACCGCCGTCAACAGCGTCCGGTTGTCGCCGGTGATGCCCTCCTCGTCGGCCAGCACCAGCTCGGTGTGCGAGACGATCGAGGTCAGCGGCGTCCGCAGTTCGTGCCCGACGAGCGCGAGGAAGTCGTCCCTGGTCCGGGTGAGCTCGAGCGCGAGCTCGTCCGCTCTTCGCCGCACCAGGAACTGCCCGACGTGCGCGGCGACGCCACTGAGCATCGCGAGCAGTGACTCGTCGGGCTCCTCGACGCAGGAGCCGAAGAACACCAGCACGCCGATGAACTGTTCCGGCGTCCGGATCGGGACACCGATCGCCGATCGCAGCCCGTACCGGCCGGCGGTGGCGACCAGGCGGGCCTGACCGCTGGTCGTGACGTCGGAGTACCAGCACGGCACCCCGCTCGCCCACACCTCGCCGGGCAACCCGGCGCCTCGGGCGAGCCGCTCGGGCCGGGGATCGGACGGCTGGTGGCCCGGCGCCACCCAGCGGGCCGCCGGGTACAGGGTCTCGTCGGCGTCGTCGGCCAGCCAGAGCTCCCCGTAGGGCCAGGACAGACGGGTGCCGACCGCGGCCAGCGCGCCCGCGCCCGCCTCGGCCAGCGACGCCTCGGTGACCAGCGCGTCGGCGACCGCGAGCTCGCAGTCGGCGAAGCGGAGAGCCA
The DNA here is from genome assembly GCF_039524755.1 of Cryptosporangium japonicum. NCBI lineage: Bacteria > Bacillati > Actinomycetota > Actinomycetes > Cryptosporangiales > Cryptosporangiaceae > Cryptosporangium > Cryptosporangium japonicum. Next base: position 123,444 of record NZ_BAAAGX010000009.1, on the reverse strand, counting down.
GCCGGCGCTCGGTGACGTCGTGCAGGGCCAGCAGCGCGCCGACCACCCGGCCGTCCGGGCCGTGGACGGGGCCACCGTGGGTGCGGTACGTGCGTGGACGCCGCCCGTCCGACCCCAGATGGAGCTCCTCGTCGCGGATGCGTTCGCCGCGCAGCGCCCGGCTGAGCGGCAACTGGGCCCGCACCACCCGGGAGCCGTCAGGGTTGCGCAGGCAGCTGGTGATGCGGCTGAGCTCGGTTCCCACCCGCAGCGGGCCGCTCGGGTTCTCCCAGCTCGCCTCGTCGCCGGCGTCGCAGGCCCGCGCCATCGCCCGGTTGAACAGCAGGATCCGTCCGCCGGAATCGCACAGCACGACGGCGGTTTCCAGGGTTTCGACGAGAGCGCGGAAGAACGGGAGGACCTGATCGGCCGAGAGGAAGGCGGAAGACGTACCAGGCTGCGCCATCTCGCGGACATTAACTCAGAAACGGCGTAATTCTCGTCCCTATCCTGGGACGTGTGCGCCGTTCACCGGTAGGGGTCGGAAGCCACCGGAGCCACCCAGCGCAGCAGCGCACGTGCGGCCTTCAACACCAGCGAACGCTCGTAGGTGAGGACGTAGTCGAACCGGCGCTCACCTTCCGGGCCGGTGTCCCCGAGGTCGCGGGCGACCAGTGCGCCGGCGAAGTGCGGGCCCACCACGACGACGTTCCACTCGTCGCGGAGTGGGTCGTTCGCCGCCAGCCCCGCTCCACGCACGCCGGGGGCGGGTTCGCTCGCCACGCCCTCGCCGAGCGCGGCCACCAACCCGGCCGACGCGGCCAGCTGCGCGAACCGCCGACGGGTCGCCGGGGTCAGGTAGCGGTCGTGCTGGAAGCAGCCGAGCACGACCGGCGGCTCCTCGCTGTCGAGGCCTTTCGTCTCCAGGTACCGGCTGATCGTGAGCAGGGACTCCTTGGTTCCGCGGCGGGCCGGCCTGCACGCGGCGAGGATCTCGAACGGCGTGCCGGTCGGCTCCTCGACGGCACGGCGGTAGAGCCGCTCCGGCGGCAGCGACGCGGCCCGCTCGGTCGGCAGCGGCGCGGGCCGGCCGGTGAGCCAGCCCTGGACGATCGACGCACCCATCGTGCGCGCGGTCGCCAGGTGCTGCGCGGTCTCCACCCCTTCGGCGAGGATCACCGCGCCCGAGCGCTCCGCCTGCGCGATCACGCTGTTGACGACCCGCGCGGTGGCCAGGTCGTTGGGGTGACGCAGCAGGTGCATGTCGAGCTTGATGACGTCCGGGTCGAGCAGCGGCATCAACGCCAGCGAGGCCGGGATCGCGCCGACGTCGTCGAGCGCGATGCCGCAGCCGGCGGCGCGCAGCGTGGAGGCCGCGGTGAGCAGGCCGGCCGGGTCGGCGGCGATCGACCGCTCGGTCATCTCGACGACCAGGTGCAGCCGACGCTCGGCCTCCCGGATCGCCGGCAGCAGGTCGTCCGGGCACGGCGTCGCCGCGGCGGGCGGCTCGGCGTTGACGAACAGCGCCGTGGACCGGTCCAGCCCGGCGGCGATCGCGGCGCGGCCGATGCGGGCCCGGCAGGCCCAGTCGAGCTCGGCGAGCCGGCCGACCTCGGTGGCCGCCTCGAACAACGCGGACGGGGACTCCCACGGGGTGCCCGCCGGGCCGCGGCTCAGCGCTTCGTAACCGACGAGCGCCCGGTCGTCGGCGCGGACCAGCGGCTGGAACACCGGAAAGATCGCCCGGGCGTCGAGTACGGCGTCGATGTTCGGGAATCGACTCGTGGCACGGTCGGCGCGGCCGGGACGGGGCGCGCCGACCGCGCCCTCCCGGGCCTGAGCGGCGATCGATCCGGGGCGCGGCACGACGCGGACGGCACCGGCGCCGGTGGGCAGGGCCTTGGCCGCCGGGCGGTACGGGGTGCGAGTGTCGGTCACACCGGTGTGATCGGTGCCTGCCGATGCCGCACGAGTGGAGGGTGGGTGCGATTCGGTTGTGCGGCCCTCCGGCGATCGGCGCGCGCCCCGCCTGCACCATCGTCGATGGGAATGATTTTCAGTTTTTCGGGGTTGGTCAACGATGGCTGCCAGGCGCCTGACCTTCGGCGCGGGATCCGGAATAGGGTGGAAAGCGTGAGCACACACTTCGATGTCGTGGTACTGGGTGCCGGCCCGGGTGGATACGTCGCCGCGATCCGAGCCGCGCAGCTCGGCAAAAAAGTGGCGATCATCGAGAAGCAGTACTGGGGTGGGGTGTGCCTCAACGTGGGCTGCATCCCGTCCAAGGCGCTGCTGCGGAACGCCGAACTGGCCTACATCTTCCAGAAGGAGGCCAAGCAGTTCGGCATCACCGTCGACGGCACGGTCTCGGTGGACTTCAAGCCCGCGTTCGACCGGAGCCGCAAGGTGGCCGACGGTCGGGTCAAGGGCGTCCACTTCCTGATGAAGAAGAACAAGATCCAGCAGTTCCAGGGCTGGGGAACGTTCACCGATGCGAACACGATCGAGGTCGCGCTCAACGACGGCGGCAGCGAGACCGTCACGTTCGACAACGCGATCATCGCGGCCGGCGCCACCACCCGGTTGCTGCCGGGCACGCAGCTCTCGGAGCGGGTCGTCACGTACGAGGAGCAGATCCTCACCGACAACCTGCCGGAGAGCATCGTCATCGCCGGTGCCGGTGCGATCGGCGTCGAGTTCGCGTACGTCATGCGTAACTACGGCGTCGACGTGACGATCGTCGAGTTCCTCGACCGGCTGGTGCCGCTGGAGGACCCCGAGGTCTCCGCCGAGCTCGCGAAGCGCTACAAGAAGCTCGGCATCAAGGTGCTCACCTCGACCCGGGTGGAGTCGATCGACGACTCTGGTCCTTCCGTCAAGGTGACGGTGTCGAAGGACGGTTCCCAGCAGGTGCTGGAGACCGACAAGGTGCTCCAGGCGATCGGGTTCGCCCCGCGCACCGAGGGCTACGGTCTGGACAAGACCGGGGTTTCTTTGACGGAGCGCGGCGCGATCGACATCGACGAGTACTGCCGGACGAACGTCCCGCACATCTTCGCGATCGGTGACGGCACCGCCAAGCTGATGCTGGCGCACGCCGCCGAGGCCATGGGCATCATCGCGGCCGAGACGATCGCCGGCGCCGAGACGCAGACGGTCGACTACGTGATGATCCCGCGGGCGACGTACTGCCAGCCCCAGATCGCTTCGTTCGGGTACACCGAGGAGCAGGCGCGCGAGAAGGGCTACGACGTCCAGGTCGCGAAGTTCCCGTTCACCGCGAACGCCAAGGCGCACGGCCTGGGCGACCCGGGCGGCTTCGTGAAGATCCTGTCCGACGCCAAGTACGGCGAGCTGCTCGGCGCGCACATGATCGGCCCGGACGTCACCGAGCTGCTGCCGGAGCTGACGCTGGCCCAGCAGTGGGACCTCACGGTGCACGAGGTGGCGCGTAACGTGCACGCCCACCCCACCCTGTCGGAGGCGGTCAAGGAGGCCGTCCACGGCCTCGCGGGGCACATGATCAACTTCTGATCCGGCGCGGTCGCGGCCCTGATCCGATTCGTTCGGGTCAGGGCCGCTGCTGTTCCCGCGCCGGTTCGGGGCGGAAGCGGCCACTGAGCATGCCGGCGCGGGCCGTGAGCAGTGTGGCGGCCAACCCGCCGAGCGCGACGAGGACGAGCCCGAGCCGCCGCCACCCCGGTGCGTCCGCGTCGATCACCAACCAGGCGAGGCTCACCACCGGCAGCGCGGCGAGCAGCCAGGCGACCACCTGGTACGTGCGTGGGCTCGATTCCCTGCGCTGGATGCCGGCTCGCGCGACGAGTGCCGACCCCATTGGGGCGGCGACCGCGATGACGAGGAACCGCATCGCGGACCAGAATGCGTCTCCGGGGTCGGTGATCGTGTCGCCGTCCACGGCCAGACCGAGCCCGGCGCAGAGCAGGACGACGGAACCGTAGGCGAGTAATCGTCGCTTCACGGCTCGGAACTGCCCGTGTCTGTTCGCGCGCTAACCATCGGACCGCGGGCGGCGTCACGTGTCAGGCAGGCGTCAGAAGCACTGACCTTTGATTCTTCGGACCATAACTTCCCTGACATGGGAATCTTTTCTGCATTCACGCAAGCGGCCGACGGTATCAAGCAGATGGCCGGAGGCGTCGACGAGCAGTTGTTGCTCACCGGTAGACCGGGCCGCGGTCTGATCCTCGACGTCCAGCTCACCGGTACCACCGTCCAGATGGGTGGGCCGGTCGAGCGGGTCTGCGTCGTCACGCTCGAGGTGACGCTCGACGACACGCCGGAGTACCGGGCCGTGGCGCGCCAGCGCATCGCCGAGCACGTGATCCCGCGGCTGCAGCCCGGCGCGACGTTCGTCGCGGTGAAAGTGGACCCGGCCGACCCGAACCGGGTCGCGATCGACTGGAACACCGAGCCGCCGGTGGTGCGGGCGACCCCGAAGGCCGGCGTGCCGACCGCGGCGGAACTGCTCGCCACCGGGCTGCCGTGCGAGGCCGTGGTGATCCAGAGCGCGCCGCTGGGGATGCGCAGCCCGCAGGGCGTGGACCTGCACGCGTTCGTGCTGACGATCCTGCGGCCGGGAGTGGCCCCGTACCAGATCCAGGTGGGCAACCCGGTGCCGTCGCACGCGGTGCCGCTGGTCTACCCGGGGTCGCGCCTGACCGCGCGGGTCTCGGCGTCCGAACCGAACGCCGTCGCGATCGACTGGGACACCTCCCTCGCCGCTGCTCAGCGCTGACGCGCTGCCGTCAGCGGCGGCTCGGCCCCGCGTCCGCGGGAGTCAGGCGGACAGCTCGACCGGCTCCTTGGCGCGGGATGCGAACCAGTCGACCGTCCGACGCAGTCCGTCCTCGATCGAGACCTGCGGACGCCAGCCGAGGACGTCCGCGGCGGCGGTGATGTCCGGCCGGCGCCGGGTCGGATCGTCGACCGGGAGGGAGCGGTACTCCACGGTCGAGGTGGAGCGCGTCAGCGACAGGATCTGATCGGCGAGCTGCCGCACGGTCCGTTCGGAGGGGTTGCCCAGGTTCACCGGTCCGAGCACCGGCCGGTCGAGCATCGCGACGATTCCCCGGATGAGGTCGTCGACGTAGCAGAAGCTCCTGGTCTGGCTGCCGTCCCCGTAGACCGTGATCGGTTCGCCGGCCAGTGCCTGCGTGATGAAGGTGGAGACCACCCGGCCGTCCTGTGGCCGCATCCGTGGTCCGTAGGTGTTGAAGATGCGGATGATGCCGGCGTTCAAGCCACGGTCGCGTGCGTGCGCGACCGTGAGTGCCTCAGCGAAGCGCTTCGCCTCGTCGTAGACGCTGCGCGGCCCGATCGGGTTGACGTTGCCCCAGTAGTCCTCGCGCTGCGGGTGGATCTCCGGATCCCCGTAGACCTCGCTCGTCGACGCCAGAACGAAGCGCGCGCCGTCGCGGGTAGCGAGCCGGAGTGCGTTCTCCGTCCCCCGGCTCCCGGCCGCCAGCGTCTGCAGCGGGCGCCGCTGGTAGTCCGGGGGCGAGGCCGGGCTGGCCAGATGGGCCACCGCGTCGACCCGGCCCGGCGCCCAACGATCGACGGTCTCGGCGGCCGTGCTCGTCACGTCGATTTCGCGGACCTCGAACTCCGGCGAAGCGAAGTACTCGGAGATGTTCTCGGCGCGCCCGGTCGAAAAGTCATCGACGCACAACACTCGATCCCCGCGCTCCAGCAATGCGCCGCAGAGGTGCGACCCGAGGAAACCGGCGCCGCCGGTGACGACCACATACATCAGGACTCCAAGTAATTGCGGAGGGCGAGCAGCCCGGGAATAGTCCGCGGTCGAATCAACGCGGCGCGGCCGAGACGGTTCAGCACCCTACCGCAGCTGCTCAGTTCTCCATGCCTACCTGCCGTATCCGTCTTTGAACAAATATTGCCGGAGTTATTGCGCGGCGATTCTCTGCCACTCGGACCGGGTTGACCGTGCGGCGGAAATATGCCTAAGTTCTCGCGGACTGCGCGAAGCCGTCCATTCCGGAGAGCGCGCCGGATCAATTCGGGATCGCCGCCGATTCTCTCGAAAGCCGTCGAAGAAGGGTATTCGGTGTCCACACCATCGAGGCCGCAGCACGAACCCGACCCGGCCGACGCCACCCGCGAGCTCCCGCTGGTAGACGTAACGAATCCGGATCCGTCGGGACCTCGGGTCGGCGTCGGGTGGGGGTCGCTGGACGCCGGGATTTTCGACCTCTCCGGCGGAAAAATCTTGGGCGCGACGGCCAGTGGTCCGAATCTGAGTAATTCTCGGATCTGGCGCCGAAAAATACGACGAAGAACATTTGTCTGGGTGTTGGGTCCTCGGCGGCGCCAGCTGATGCTGTTCCTGACCATCGGTTGGTTCGTGACGTTGATCATGTTCTGGCATTGGTGGCTCGCGCCGCAGCACCGGAATGACTGGTTCGCGTTTTTGGTCAACAGTTCGCTGCTGCTTTACGCCTCGTTGTACCCGGTCCTCCCGATCGTCCGATTCAACAAGATCACGACGGTGAATCCGGACCTCCCGGTCCGGCAGCACCGCGTGGCCTTCTGCGTCACCAAAGCGCCCTCGGAGCCGTGGGTGACGGCGCGCGCGACGCTCGAAGCGATGCTCACCCAGGACTTCCCGTATCGCTACGACGTCTGGCTGTGCGACGAAGATCCGTCCGACGAAGCGGTGGACTGGTGCCATGAACGCGGGGTGCTGGTCTCCACGCGCCGGGGCCAGGCCGAGTACCAGCGCGAGGCCTGGCCGCGGCGAGCGAAGTGCAAGGAAGGCAACCTCGCGTACTTCTATGACCACTACGGTTATCGGGACTACGACGTGGTGAGCCAGCTCGACTGCGACCACGTGCCGAGCCCGACCTACCTGCTGGAGATGGTCCGGCCGTTCACCGATACGTCGGTCGGGTATGTCGCCGCGCCGAGCATCTGCGATTCCAACGCCGATCAGTCCTGGTCCGCTCGGGGACGCCTCAACCGGGAGGCGAACTTCCACGGCGCCTACCAGTCGGGCTGCAACGTCGGCTACGCGCCGTCGTGCATCGGCTCCCACTACGCGGTGCGCACCAAGGCGTTGCGCGAAGTCGGCGGCTTGGGGCCCGAGCTGGCCGAGGACTTCACGACCACCTATCTGCTGAGCGCGGCGGGCTGGCAGGGGGCGTTCGCCCTGAACGCCGAGGCGCACGGCGAAGGGCCGCCGACGCTGGCGGCGATGCTCACCCAGGAATTCCAGTGGTCCCGCAGCCTGACCACCGTGATGTTGACAATGGCCACGCAGCTGCAGACCATGCGGTGGCGCTTGCGGATCCGGTTCCTGCACGCGTTGATGTACTACCCGGTGCTGGCGTTCACGCTGGCCGGCGGTATGTGCCTGGCGCCGGCCGCCGTCCTCACCGGTCTGCAATGGGTCAATGTTCCCTACCTCGAATTCGTCGTGCGCTTCGGGGCGGTCAACCTCTGGATGATCGGCATAGCGCTCCTGCTCCAGCACAGCGGAGTGCGTCGGCCGACGTCAGCGCCGGTCGTCAGCTGGGAGGAGTGGCTCTACCAACTCGTTCGGTGGCCGTTGATCCTGCGCGGCGTCCTTGCTGCGTTCGCGCAGCGGATCCGGCCCACCCGAATAGAGTTCCGCGTCACTCCCAAGGGCAATGACGGCCTCGAGGTACTGCCGACCGAGTTGCTCCACCCGTTTTACCTGATCAGCCTCGCCATGTCCTCGATCGCGCTCGTGGCGGAATTCGTGCTGAACACGGACTCCTGGGGCTACCTGCTGTTGTGTCTGCTGGCCGCGTCGACGTACACGTTCGTCAGTCTCGTGTTGCCGTTGTTGCACGCGCACGAATCCGCGAAAAGGGCCGGGGTCGAATTCACCCACGCGTTGGGTGCGACGGCGGCCATACCCCTGTTGGTGGCGATCGCATTGATCGTGCCACTCGCGGTGGCGATTGCCGGCTATCCGTACGAGCACCTCCCTCACCTGTTGTACTGACGATCTTCCGAGGATTCACACATGACATTCCCCAAGCTGGTCCTGGTGACCGGTGGTGCCGGTTTCATCGGTAGTCACACTTGCGTCGACCTGTTGGAAAACGGTTACGAGGTAGTGATCGTCGACGACTTTTCGAACAGTTCACCGCAGGTCCTCGCTCGTATCGAGCAGGCGTCAGGTCGCTCGATCGCCGCCTTCTACCGTGGTGACCTGCGTGCTCCCGGACTCGTCGACCACATCTTCCGCAGCCACGACATCGGCGCGGTGGTCCACTTCGCCGCCAAAAAGGCCGTCGGTGAGTCGGTGGACATCCCGCTCGAGTACTACGACATCAACGTCAGTGCCACCACCGGCCTGCTGCGAGCAATGCTCGCGCACGGGGTGCACAGGCTGGTGTTCTCGTCGTCGTGCTCCGTCTACGGCCAGACGAACGCGATTCCGCTCGACGAGTCGGAGCCGGCCGCCCCGACCAATCCGTACGCCCGATCGAAGTGGTTCTGCGAGAACATCATCGCGGACGCGTGCCGACGCTACCCCGAGCTGACCGCGGTGGCGCTCCGCTATTTCAACCCGATCGGTGCCCATGAATCCGGGCTGCTGGGAGAGGATCCGCAGGGCGTCCCGAACAACGTCCTGCCGTTCATGATTCAGGTGGCGGCGGGGCTCCGCCCCGAACTGCAGGTCTTCGGCGCCGACTACCCGACCGAGGACGGCACCTGCGTCCGCGACTACATCCACGTGATGGACGTCGCCGACGGGCACCGCATCGCACTGGAGAACATCGGCGACCGCGGCGGCATGCGGGTCTTCAACCTCGGTACCGGCGTCGGTACCTCGGTGCTCGGGCTCATCCGCGCATTCGAGGAGGTCTGCGGGGTGTCGGTCCCCGCCCGGATCGTCGGTCGCCGCGAGGGTGACGTGCCGCAACTCGTCGCGGACGCCCGAGCGGTAGCCCAGGCGTGGGGCTGGCGTACGAACCGCGACCTGGCCGCCATGGTGCGGGACGCGTGGGACTTCCAGCTCCGGCAGGCCCCGCAGCCCGTGGCGTGAGCTCCGATCCGCACGACGAATAAGCGAAAGGTTGAACATGCGACTCACTGTCATCGGTACCGGATACCTGGGAGCGGTGCACGCCGCCTGCATGGCCGAGATCGGGCACGAAGTGCTCGGCGTCGACGTGGACGAAGCCAAGATCGCCGCGCTGGCCGAGGGGCAGGCGCCGTTCTACGAGCCGGGCTTTCCCGAAGTGCTCACCCGGAACCTGGAGAACGGCCGGCTGCGGTTCTCGACGTCGCTCGCTGACGCGGCCGCGTTCGGTGACGTCCACTTCATCTGCGTCGGGACTCCTCAGCTGCCCGGGTCGGACGCGGCCGACCTGCGTCACGTGGACGCCGTGGTCGAAGGCCTCGGGCCGCACCTGCGGGCGGGTGCCCTGGTCGTCGGGAAATCGACGGTGCCGGTCGGAACCGCCTCCCGGCTCGCCGCACGCCTCCGCGAGTTCGGCGACGTCCAGTTGGCCTGGAACCCGGAGTTCCTCCGGGAGGGCTTCGCGGTGGAGGACACCCTGCGCCCGGACCGGTTGGTGGTGGGCTCCACCGACCCGCGCTCCGAGCAGACGCTTCGTCACGTTTACGCGACGATGCTCAACGACCTGACACCGTGGGTCGGCACGGACCTGGCCACCGCCGAACTGGTGAAGGTCGCGGCGAACTCATTCCTGGCCACCAAGATCTCGTTCATCAACGCGATGGCGGAGATCTGTGAGGCCACCGGCGGTGACGTGACCACGCTGGCCCGCGCGATCGGGTACGACACGCGCATCGGCGAGCGGTTCCTCCGCGCCGGCGTCGGTTTCGGCGGTGGATGTCTGCCCAAGGACATCCGCGCGTTCCGGGCCCGTGCCGCGGAGCTCGGGTGCGACGAGTCCGTACGGTTCCTGGCCGACGTGGACGCGATCAACCTGCGTCGTCGTGTCAAGGTCGTGCAGCTCGTGCGGGAAGCGGTCGGCGGTTCACTCGCCGACCGGAGCGTCGCCGTGCTCGGGGCCACGTTCAAGCCCGACAGCGACGACGTGCGTGACTCGCCGGCGCTGGCCGTGGCCGCTGCGCTGCACGGCGAGGGTGCGCGGGTCACCGTGCACGACCCGCGTGGGCTGGACAATGCTCGCGCGGCCCGCCCGGAGTTGGACTACTCGCCCGGGGCGGAGAAGGCCTGCGAGGGCGCGGACGTGGTCGTGCACCTCACCGAGTGGCCGGAGTACCTCGAGCTCGACCCCGCCGAGCTGGCCGACGTCGTCGCGGCGCCGGTGCTCGTGGAGGGACGCCACACGATCGACCTCGCCGCCTGGCGATCGGCCGGATGGGAGGTTCACGCGCTCGGCCGACCGTAGCTGCAGTATGCACTGCTGTTAACTCCTATTGCTACTATCTGCACTAATTGTCGATTAACGGCAATTCGGGCGATTAGTAGCGTTCTTCCCCCGCCGCTGGTCGCGTCGCGGATCGGGGGCAACCATGCGGAGTTCAGTTCGTGCGAACCGCCTTTTGACAGTGTCTTTCCTGATTGTGGGCGTGATGACGACGGGAAGTCTCCCGGCCGAGCCGGCGTCGGCGGCGGGACAGGTGTACTACGTCAGCCCGACCGGTTCGGACCAGGCCAACGGCCTGAGTGCCGGAACGGCGTGGCGGACGCTCAACCGGGCCAACCAGCAGACGTTCCGGCCAGGAGATCAACTCCTCCTGGCCGGGGGGTCTCGCTTCATCGGCCCGCTCCGGCTCGGAGTCGGAGACTCGGGTACGGCGCAGGATCCGCTCACCGTCTCCTCGTACGGCACCGGGCGCGCCACGGTCGCCGGGGAGGGCACCGAGGCGATCGTGGTGTACAACGCCGCCAACGTGTCGATCCGGGACTTGGTCCTGGTCGGATCCGCGTCGTCCTACCAGGCGTTCAGCGGTATCTCGGCGTACTCCGACCAGCCATCGGCGCGGGTGGCTCGGCTCCGGGTGTCAGGCGTCGACGTGAGCGGCTTCAAGGAAGGGATCGCGATCGGGGGCCGCTATGCGGGTGCGGGCTTCGAGGACGTGCTGATCGAGGGCGTCTCGACGCACGACAACCGGGACGCCGGAATCCTCACGTACGGTCCGTCCTTCGACGCGGTGACTCCCCGCTACGCGCACGCCGGGGTCCGCGTCACCGGGGTGACGGCCTACCGCAACCTCGGCAATCGCGCGAACCTGACCTCGAACAGCGGCAGCGGAATCGTGCTCGGCAGCGTCGAGGGAGGAACGATCGAGGACTCCACGGCCTACGACAACGGCGCGGCGTGCGTCGCACCGGAGGGGCCGGTCGGGATCTGGGCCTACGACTCGCGGGACATCGTGATCCAGCGGAACCTCTCCTACCGCAACCGCAGCGGCGGATCCGCGGACGGCGGCGGCTTCGACCTCGATCAGAACGTGCGTTCGTCGGTGCTCCAGTACAACCTGTCGTACCAGAACGACGGCCCCGGTCTGATGGTCTTCACCGCGCAGCCCAACGATGCCACCACCGGGAACGTCGTCCGATTCAACATCAGCGTCGACGACGCCACCGGGCGGGGCCAGTACGGAGCGATCACGGTGGCCGGGCGGATCACGGCCACCACGTTCCACCACAACACGGTGGTCATCGGTGCGCTCGGCCCGGCCCGTCAGCCGGTCGTGAAGCTCGGAGAAGGCTTCCGAGGGCTGAACTTCAGTAACAACATCCTGGTCTCGCTCGGCGAAGGGCTGGTCGTCGCGGCGATGGACACGACCCCGGCTCAGGCGTTCTTCACCGGGAACGCCTACTACCGGTCCGCGGGTGGACTGCTGTGGGCCTGGGGCCGAAACTCCTACGACAACTTGGCGGCCTGGCGAACGGGCGCCGGCCAGGAAGTGGCCGCCGGAGCGGCGACCGGCTTCGTCGGGGATCCGGTGCTGGCCGGGCTGCGGACCGCGCCGACGATCACCGCGGCCTCGCAGTTGCGCACCGTCGTCCAGTACCTCCCCGGGGAAAACTCGCCGGTCTCGCGCGTCGCCGTCACCAACACGACGGCGGACACCACCGCCTCCACCGACTTCTTCGGCCGGACCACGACGGAGCCGTGGCGATGGGCCGGCGCGGCTCGTCCGTGACGAGCTTGACCTCAACGAAGGTTGAGGTTGCAGGATTCGCGGCATGCGCGCGATCCAGCTGACCCGCTTCGGTGCTCCCTCGGTTCTGGTCCCCGTCGAGCTGCCCGATCCCCGCCCTACTGGGAACCAGGTCCTGATCGACGTCGAAGCCGTGAGCATTTCGTTCGTCGAGACGCAGATCCGGGCCGGTCGGCCACCAGGCCCGTTTCCCCGGCCCGAGCCGCCGTTCGTGCCGGGCAACGGGGTCGGCGGGGTGGTGAGCGCGGTCGGCCCGGGCGCGGACGAGGGCCTGATCGGGCGCCGGGTGTTCGGCACCACCGGCGGCCGCGGCGGCTACGCGTCGAAGGCCGCGGTGAACGTCGCCGACGTGGTGCCGATCCCCGACGAGCTGTCGACCCCCGACGCCGTCGGGCTGGCCACCGACGGGCGGACCGCGGTGGGGCTGTTCCGGCTCGCCGCACCGGTCGCCGGCGAATGGGTGCTGGTGGAGGCGGCAGCCGGCGGCCTCGGGAGCCTGCTGGTGCAGCTCGCCCTCGGGGTCGGGGCGAACGTGATCGGCGCGGTGGGCAACCGCCGCAAGGCGGACGTCGTCAGCGACGGAGCCTCGACCGTGGAGTACGACGAGCCGGGCTGGGCGGATCGGGTCCGTGAGCTGAGCGGAGGGCTCGACCTGGTTTTCGACGGCGTGGGCGGGGAGATCGGGGCGACGGCAGCCGGACTGGTGAAGCCGGGCGGGCGCTTCGTGATCCACGGCGGTGCCGGCGGGAGCATGACCGATCCGGCGTCGGTGCCCGGGCGCGTGCTCACTCTGCGGGACGTGACGGGAACCGTCCCCGAACTGGCCGCGGCGGCCCTCGCTTCGGGGCTGAAGCCGCTGATCGGGCAGGTGTTCCCACTCGAGCGGGCCGCCGAGGCGCACGCCGCGATCGAGGCTCGGGCCACCGTCGGGAAGACGCTGCTTCTCGTGTGAGCGAAGATGGGTGGGTGATCCCGAATGTTCTCGCCGCCCGTTACGCCTCGCCCGAGCTGACCCAGATCTGGTCGCCCGAGCACAAGATCGTGCTGGAGCGACAGCTCTGGATCGCGGTGCTCAAGGCGCAGCGTGAGCTGGGCGTGCCGGTCCCCGATGGTGTCGTCGAGGCGTACGAGGCCGTCGTGGACGACGTCGACCTGGCGTCGATCGCCGCGCGTGAACGTGTGACCAGGCACGACGTGAAGGCGCGCATCGAGGAGTTCTCGGCGCTCGCCGGCCACGAGCACATTCACAAGGGGATGACCTCCCGTGACCTCACCGAGAACGTCGAGCAGCTGCAGGTCCGGGCCTCGCTGGAGCTGATCCGCGACCGGGTGGTGTCGTCGCTGGTGCGGCTCGCGGCGCGGGCGGTCGAGTTCGACGCGCTCGTGCTCACCGGCCGCTCGCACAACGTGCCGGCCCAGGCGACGCTGCTCGGCAAGCGGTTCGCCTCGGCTGCCGAGGAGCAGCTGCTGGCGTACGAGCGGCTCTCCGAACTGCTCGACCGGTACCCGCTCCGGGGCATCAAGGGCCCGGTCGGCACCGCGGCGGACCAGCTGGACCTGCTCGGTGGTGACCCGTTGAAGCTCGCGGCGCTGGAGGAGGCCGTCGCCCGGCACCTCGGGTTCGCGCGGGTGTTCACCAGCGTCGGCCAGGTGTACCCGCGGTCGCTCGACTTCGACGCGGTGTCGTCGCTGGTGGTGGCGGCCGCCGGGCCGTCGAGCCTGGCGACGACGATCCGGCTGATGGCCGGTCAGGAGCTGGTCACCGAGGGGTTCAAGGCCGGGCAGGTCGGGTCGTCGGCGATGCCGCACAAGATGAACACCCGTTCCTGCGAGCGGGTGAACGGGCTCGCGGTGATCATTCGCGGGTACGCGTCGATGACCGGTGAGCTGGCCGGGAACCAGTGGAACGAGGGGGACGTGTTCTGCAGCGTCGTCCGGCGGGTCGCGCTGCCGGATGCGTTCTTCGCCGCCGACGGCCTGTTCCAGACGTTCCTCACCGTGCTGACCGAGTTCGGGGCGTACCCGGCGGTGGTCCAGCGTGAGCTCGACCGGTACCTGCCGTTCCTGGCGACGACGAAGGTGTTGGTCGCCGCGGTGCAGCGGGGAGTGGGGCGCGAGGTGGCGCACGAGGCGATCAAGGAGCACGCGGTCGCGGTGGCGCTGGAGATGCGGGAGAAGGGCATCGAGCGCAACGACCTGCTGGACCGGCTGGCTTCCGACGAGCGGTTGCGGCTCGACGCCGCGACCGTCGCGTCGCTGGTGGCGGACCCCTCGTCGTTCACCGGGGCCGCGTCGGCGCAGGTCGCCGAGGTGGCCCGGCGGGTGGGCGAGGTCGCTGCCCGTCATCCGAAGGCCGCGCTCTACACCCCGGGCGACATTCTTTAGGGACTCTTGACGGCGTCGAGGGCCCAGCGCATGCGGGGGACGGCCGTCTCGGGGTGGTCGCCGAACTCCGCGGCCAGGCGCTGAGCGCACCCGTCGGGCCCGCCGAACCGCTCCAGGCTGGCCTCGATCGCCGCGTCCAACCGGGCGCCGGTGCAGTCCTCGGACGGCTGCACCGCGCTGACGAACAGCGCTTCGGCCTTGACGGTGAGCGTCATGATCTTCCCCCTGACCTCGCCTCCCCCGAGGCGACACAGCAACCGTGCGACCGCGGAGGAGCGCCGTCGGTCGCGCGACGGGTGCTGTTCGGGTGCCGGACTCAGCCGACCGCTCGTCCGCTCCCGGACCAGCGTTCCTCCAGCGGGGGCGGCGGGCCGTCGGTCGCGGCACGCATCATCTCGACGCCGTTGCGGTAGGCCGCGCACTCCCAGTTCGTGTGACAGATCGGGCATTCGGCTGATCCGTCCGCAGGCAGGTGAGCCGTCCTGAGCTCGTAGCCGGCGAGCCAGAGTTCGGCGTCGCCCGCGTCGGACGGCGGGAGAGGCAAACTCACTCCGACGTCCGGCAGCCGCTCGACGGGTGCGGTGGACGCGGCCCCGCCGGCCGCGGGCGCCCCGGACGCGGTCGGGTCGTGCTGTCACCGTGCGGCCGCGACTGAACGCCGTCCCTGGCTGTGCGTGGCATGCGCCCTCCGATCGCCTTCACCGGGGAACTCACGGTGACGGAGCATGGGGGCGCCTCGCGACATCCTTGGCGGTCGGCGCCCATCTCCGAGGATGACTGCTTTCGCCACTGAAGTTCAAGAAATTGCGAGAAATAGCTTCGAAGTACCCCGTGCGGGGTTGGGATTTTCTCCGCTTTTAGCAACCATTTGTGTGCTCAGTGCTGTGCCGCATGGTGCTGAGCAGTTCAGAGTGGACCCGGGGGGATAAATCATGAAGCTGACATTCCGCGGCACCAACAGTTCGTACGGCTCCTGTCCGTCGGTCTACGAGACCGATCGCGGCACCCTGGTGGTCCAGGGCTGGCGGGTCACCGACGCGGAGGCCATCGCGGCGCTGTCCGAGCGGGGCCTGCCGGCGCACGAGACGGCGGTCGAGATCCCGCTGGAGCTGCTCGGGTACTTCCCGGCTGACCGCGATTTGGGGTCTTCTCCGACTCGCTGATGATGCGGGAGTCGACTCCTGTGACGGGAATAGACCACTGAGGACAGTCAGGTCCCGGAAGGCGGTGGTCGGTGTCCGAGCGGCCGGACCCGGCCCGTTACCCTCGTGCCGGGAGGGAAGACCGGTTCCGTGGCCAAGCCTCATGACGCCTTGCGCGTCTTCGGATTGCAACTGCGCCAAGTGCGCGAAGACGCCGGCCTGACCGGTCGAGCGGTCGCGGACCGCACCGGCTGGCCGCACTCCAAGGTGTCCAAGTTGGAGCGTGGCCAGCAGACCGCGACCGTCTCCGACGTCGACGCCTGGGTGCAGGCGACCGGGGCCGGGTCCGACGACGCCGAGCGGCTGCAGGGTGCCCTCCGCAAAGCGCGCACCGAGTACACCGAGTGGCGGCAACGCTTGTCGACCGGCACCCGGGCGCGCCAGCTCCAGCGGCGTGACGCCGAAGCCGAAGCCACCCTGATCCGCGCGTTCGAACCCGGGGTTCTGCCCGGGCTGCTCCAGACCGCGGATTACGCCCGCGCCGTTTTCCAGGGCCTCGTCAGTACCTACCAAATCTCTGACGACGTCGAGGACGGCGTGCGCGCGCGGCTGAGCCGGCAGGAGCTCCTTCTCCAGCCCGGACGGCGATATCACTTCGTCCTGGCGGAAACGGCGCTCTATTGCCGGATAGCGGATTCGGCCACGATGCGAGCGCAATTGGAACGTTTACTCGCGGTGGCCCGAATTCCGGCAGTGGACCTCGCGGTGGTGCCGCTGGGAGCGCGGTGGCCGGTGGGACCGCTGAACGGATTCTGGATCTTCGACCGGGATTACGCGCTGGTGGAGACGCTGGGCGCCGAGCTGACGCTCCGCGAGCCCGACGAGATCGCGGTCTACGAGCGCATCTTCGAGGCGTTCTCCCGCCTGGCCGTCCGCGGTTCGGCCGTCTCGGATCTGATCCTCGGTGCAACCCGTCGGTACGCAGGGTGACCTCGGAATCCTGCTATTCGGCCGCCGTCACCCCGGTGCGTCGCGCGAGTAGCAGGCGGTACGTATTCTGGGCGCTTCTCGGGAGAACGAAAGCTTCCGAGTGACTTCAGTGTGACCACGGGGAACGGTGATGACCCAGTATTCGGCCGGCGGCGGCCAACCGAGCGAAGGCGAGCATCCCGGCGGAGAACCTGGCTGGACGCTCCCACCGGAGCAATCGCCGACCGGGCCTCCGATGCCCGGTCAGTCGTCGGGGCCACCGCAGAGCGACTTATCGGCCGGGCAGTATCCGCCCTCGTACGGGCAGGAGTACGGGCAGCAGTACTCCCAGCCCCAGTACGGGCAGCCGCAGCAGTACTCGCAGCCCCAGGAATACGGGCAGTACTCCCCACCGCAGTACGGGCAGCCGCAGCAGTACGGGCAGCAGTACCCGCCGGAGTACGGGCAGGCCCAGTACGGGCAGCCCCAGGAGTACGGGCAGCCCCAGTACGGCCAGCCCCAGGAGTACGGGCAGGCCCAGTACGGCCAGTCCGAGTACGGCCAGCCCCAGGAGTACGGCCAGCCCCAGGAGTACGGCCAGCCCCAGTACGGCCAGCCCGAGTACGGCCAGCCGCAGTACGGGCAGCCCCAGGAGTACGGGCAGTACGACCAGCACGCCGCTTACGGGCAGGAGTACGCTGCCGCGCCACCGCCGGCCCCGCCGGAAAAGAAGCGCTCGGTCGTCGGCATCGCGCTCGTCGTCGTACTGGCGTTGGTCGTTGTCGGTGGTGGTGGCGGTGCCGCCTGGTACTTCACGAAGGACGACGGCGGCAAGGCCGACACGGCCACGGCGCCGGCCGACGCGAAGAAGGGCTGCGCCAGCGGCACGCTCGCGGTCGTCGGTGACACCGGCGGCTCCTCGGACGACCCCGGCGAGGCCGCAGTGGCGATGACGACGCTCGCGGCCGAGGAGTACAACGCCAAGAACCCGGAGTGCACGGTCGCGGTGCGCGAGTTCGACAGCGGCGGTGAGGAAGGCAAGGCGAAGATCCTGGCCGACAAGATCATTAAGGACAAGTCGATCCTCGGGGTGATCGGGCCGATGTACTCGAAGGAGGCCATCGCCGCGTCGCCGCTGTTCGACAAGGCCGGCCTGCCGATGGTGAACCCGTCGACGTCGACGGTGTCGCTGGGCGAGATGGGCATGAAGTTCTTCCACCGCACGGTGGGCACGGACGGCGACTCCGGCGTCGCGATGGCGAAGTACATCAAGGGCGCCGACCCGGCCGCGAAGGTCTACGTCGTCGACGACGGGACGCAGTACCCGAAGGCGATGGTGGCCACCGCGAAGAAGGAGCTGGGCGACCTGGTCGTCGGCACCTCGACCGTGAAGACCGGCCAGACCGACTTCACGTTGCTCGCCTCGTCGATCGTCGAGGCCGACGCCACCGTGGTCGCGTTCGCCGGGTTCGCCCCGGAGGGTGCGGGCATCCGGAACGCGGTCACCGCGGCCGGCGGCAAGGACATCGACCTCGTCGGCGGCCCCGGCATGATCGACAGCGCCTACGTGACCGCGACCGTGGACACCGGCCAGGACACCGTCGTCGTCTGCGCGTGCACTCCCGGCGCCGGCCTGTCGGACGAGTTCAAGAAGCGGGTCGAGGACAAGACGACGACCCGACCGAACCTCTACGTCGGCGAGATGTACGACGCCGCTTCCGCGTTCATGGCGGCGTTCGCGGCCGGCAACAAGACCCGCGCCGACGTCAACAAGTTCCTCGGTACGTACTCGGCCCGCGGGGTGACCGGCCAGATCGCATTCGACGAGAAGGGCGAACTCAAGGACACGCCGCCCGAGTGGTACTTCGTCGTCGGCAACGACGGCTTCCTCGGAAAGAGCCGCATCCAGTAGTGGGTTCTTCTCACTCGTCGTAAGGGTGACATTCGTTTCATCGGCGCCGCGTCCCCAGGTGGGACGCGGCGCGATCTCGTGGGGTAAAGATCCAGTAAACATGCCCCCACGGAGGGCTAGTTGACCCATCAATAAGCGTCATGCGACGAGCGAACACGAAGCGTTCCATCGGGGTTACCGGCATGCTGGCGGCCGGCCTGGCCGCGGTGGGCGCGGTGTGCTGCGTCTGGTCGTGGATGGCGTACACGTACCTGTTCGGGACCGCGGTGTCGGTGAGCATCGGGGACGAGTGCCTCGGGAAGTACCAGAGCGGCACGACCGAGACCATCGAGTGCTGGGACGCGAGTTGGCCGGACGGCGGCACCGAGCACTTCGGGTCGCTCGTCGACTACCGGCAGGGCGGCGGGGCGTTCGAGTACGACATGATCGCGGCCCGTGCCGTCGGCGACACGGCGCGAACCGAGCCGGCGGCCCTGCCGAACATGGCCGGTCTGGTGGGACCGGGTTTGCTCGTCGTCGCCGTGGGGCTCTTCGTCGTCGGCCGGCGCGGTGCGAAGCGCCGGGCTCCCACGTATTACTGAACCGGCTGCACTAAAAAGATCATCGTAGGGCGCTTGTCAGGATTGCTCTTTCCCGTACCATCCGGAATGGTGATCCGATTCTGCCTTCCGTGAATGGATTCTCGCTGCGCAAGGTGTGATCAATTTGCTGATCACTATTCGTTGAGGAATGCGACGACGGCTGGGCCGAATCGCCGACGGGTCACACCGGTTCGCAAGAATTCGCGCGAAGGAGATGACCGGACCGATGGCATTCTTGAAGCGTTCAGTCACGACGGGCCTGGTGGTCGTCGCTATTTCGCTCGCGACCGCAGGGTCGTCGCAGGCCGAGTCGGGACGGGCCTGTGACGTGACGGTCCGGGCCCAGAGCGGGGCTGGTAACCAGGTGATCCAGGGCGACGTGAGTGGCGTCGGCAACGGTCGGGGCGTCACCGTCACAGAGCAGTGCCGACCTGTGGTCGCCCCGAAGAACGTACCCCCAGCAGCGAAAAGGCCCGTCGTGTCGCGCGAGTGCCGACACCTGCGCCCCGCTTATGTGGCTCGGTGCGAGTGGCATCTGAAGCGACTGCGTGACGCGCGCAGGCTCGTCGTCGAAGGGCTGTCGCCGAGGTAATCGGATCGTGATGGATTGTCTGATTTAGTCGTACTTGACGGGGTTGCGAACTAACCACAGGTCTGTCAATGTTCGTCGCGACTTCCTCGCAGGTAAGTCATCGCACTACGGGCATTGGCCATCCCGCGAATGAATCATGTCCTGGCCTGACCCCGCATCGGCGTTTTCACCACGCCCCGGTCCGGCCGCGGGTTGCTCACCCTGTGCTGCTTCAGTCATCCATCCATTTCCATTTCTTCGTATGGAAAGAATTCGGGGGATTTCCTTCATGAACACCTGGGTCCGCAAAGGACTGGCCGTCAGCGCGATCGCGGCCGGAATCGTTGCCGCGTCCGCTGCCACCGCACAGGCGGCGTGCAACCCGAACACCGAGCTCTGCACCGCGACAGGCTCGGGTGGCTCGAACAACGGCGGTACCGGATCGGCGTCGAACTCGGCCAACGGTGGCGGGATCGAGGTACGTGACGCTGGCAACGAGGGTGTCATCACGACCGGCAACGGCGGCAACGAGAACTACGCCGGCCGTAACCCGTTCACCGGTCGGGTGAGGGTGGGCCAGGACACGACTCGTTCGTACAACGGTGGATCCGTCGAGGTCGGTGACGATTTCGACGGCTCGGCGCGCACCGGCAACGGGGGTAGCCGTAACCAGTCCGGCGGGACCGTCGAAGACACCGCCAACGGCGGCTCGGTGCGGGTGGGCGACGACCTCCGCGGCCGGACCACCACCGGCAACGGCGGCAACGGGAACTGGGTCGGCGACGACACGGACAACTTCGCCAACGGTGGGTCGGTGAGTGTCCGCGAGGACCTCAACGGGACGGCGCGGACCGGCAACGGTGGCTCCGAGAACGACGTCCACGAGGACGCGACCAACTCCGCCAACGGTGGATCGGTCCGTACCGGGGGCACCCTCGACGGCCTGGCCGAGACCGGTAACGGCGGGTGGCGCAACAGCGTCCGCGAAGACGCGACCAACTCGTTCAACGGTGGCTCGGTCGGCGTCGGTGACGACCTCGACGGCGCCGCGCGGACCGGGAACGGCGGCAGCTACAACGACATCCGGGAAGACGCTGTCAACACCGGCAACGGTGGCTCGATCGCGGTTCGTGACGACCTGCACGGCGACGCCCACACCGGCAACGGCGGCAGCGGGAACCGTGCGGACGACTCGACGAACTCGTTCAACGGCGGCAGCATCACGGCCGGTAACGACCTGAACGGCACCCACACCACCGGCAACGGCGGAAACGGCAACACCTTCGGTGGCAACGCCACCAACGCCGGCAACGGCGGCAGCGCCCGCTTCCACTGAGTGGAGAACGGCGTCTCCCGGGCCGGGAAGTGACCGGGAGACGCCGGGTCGAGAGGGCCGGGTCGTACCGCGGTCCGAGCCCTCTCGGCCGATCGGCTTGGTCCTGAGGGACACGGCGTTAGGTTTGGAGGCCGTCCCGTGGTCGGCAAGTGGATTCCCGTCAGCGTTGTCGCCGGGCTCGCGGCGATCGGTATCGCAGGCGTGGCCGGGTCCGGAGCGTCGGCAAACCCGAGCGAGATCCAGCCCTCCACGTCCGCGACACAGCCGTCCGGTCCGCGGACGGCTGACTGCGTTCGCCGGATCCGGGTCCACGTGGGTCAGCCGGGCCGGAACAACCGTTTCGCCGGCGGCAGCACCAACACCGGACAGGCCGGTCAGGTCCGCATCGGCGGCCGCCTCGTCACACCACCGCCAGGTCGATCGACCGTGGCGGTCGTTCGTGTTCCCTGTGCGACGCCCTCCTCGACGCCGACCGGCCGCCCACGAGGCAACTGACAGACCCTGTTCGACCCATTGATGGAAAGTTGGTGCAGTTGTGAAGCCGTGGATTCGTCGTACCGCGGGTGTCGGGCTCTTCGCGGCCGGAATTGTGGCCGTCGGTGCTACCACCGCCCAGGCGGCCGACCGTCCTGATCCCTTCTCCTCGTCACGCCAGTCGTTCGCGGTCGGGAACAACGTCCTGACCGGGCACGGTGGCGACCACGGGCGGGGCACGGGAAATGTGACCGGATCGTATAACGGTGCGCCGTTCAACGGGATCGCGCAGACGTCGGCCACGACCGGGCGGGGCGGTGACGACAACAAGGTCAGGGGGAACATCCGCGATTCCTACAACGGCGGCGAGTTCCGCGGTACCTCCTACGGCAACACCCGGACCGGTCGCGGGGGCAGCGCCAACACGATCACCGGTGATGTGACGGGGTCCTTCAACGGCGGTGCGGCGAACGCGGTCACCTATGGCAACACCACCACCGGCGATGGTGGCAGTGCCAACTACGTCGACGGGAAAGCGACGAACGCGTTCAACGGCGGAGCGTACGACGGCATCACCCACGGCGACCTGCGGACCGGCAACGGCGGTAGCGGTAACGAGGTCGATGGCGCGAACAACTCGTTCAACGGCGGCAAGTACGCCGGGATCGTCTACGGCGACGTCAAGAGCGGTGACGGCGGTCACGACAACGTCGTGAACGGCAACACCAAGGACTCGTTCAACGGCGGAGCCTTCGACGGGTACGTGGGCGGCGACGTCGAGACCGGCTCGGGCGGCAGCAACAACGACGTGAGCGGCAACGTCGACAACTCGTTCAACGGCGGCGGGATCGACGCGACGGAGTTCTGACGGTCGACAGCACCGAAGCGCCC
>NZ_BAAAGX010000009.1:0-100982 GCF_039524755.1 Cryptosporangium japonicum | reverse complement strand
GGCGGGCGCTTTTTTCGTGCGCGGCGCCCCCAAACCGACGTCATTACCGGAATCACTTCGAAGCGTTTGTGCGGAACAGTCTTTCGCCGTGTTTCCGGGGATCGGTAAAGAGCATTATTCGCACTCTTTTAAGTGGTCGGACGGGGTTGAGAGGTTCTGTCCGAACATGGGAAGTTCGGTCCCGGCCGGGCGCATCTTTAAAGCGAATTACCTGACGGAAAGTTGGTTCGGAGTGAAGCCGTGGGTTCGTCGAAGTGCCGGCGTCGGGCTACTGGCGGCAGGAATTGTCGCTGCCGGTGCCTCCACTGCACAGGCGCACGAGATGTCTACTGGTAAGGCCTCGTCTTCGCATCCGTCGGTCTGCCGGGACTGCCACGGGTCCTACGGTCGGCACGCCGACGAACGGTCCGCGCCGACCCGGCTCGCGGGCAAGCGGCAGTCCCACGGTCGGCACTCGGTCGAAGCGCGTCAGCCGGCCGAAACGCGTCAGCCGGCGCAAACGCGGACACCGATCGTGCGCAGCTTGAAGACCGGTGACGGCGCGACGAACACCACGGTGGTCGGCAGCGTGAAGAACTCGTTCAACGGGGCCGGCTACAACGGGCCGGTCGCCGGACCCGTGACCACGGGGAACGGTGGAGACGGCGCCGTCGTCACCGGCAGCGTGGCCGGCTCGTACAACGGCGGCAACTACGTCGGCGACTCCACCGGGCCGGTCACGACCGGCCGTGGCGGCGACTTCAACCAGGTCGGCCAGAGCGTCACCGACGCCTTCAACGGTGGAAATGCCACGGGCACCACCCGCGGGAACGTCACGACCGGGCGGGGCGGGAGCGACAACCAGGTCGGCGGGGACGCGACCAACGCGTTCAACGGCGGCGATTACTCCGGCACCACCTACGGGAACGTGGTCACCGGCGACGGTGGAAGCCGGAACGAGGTGTGGGGCAACTCGAACAACGCGTTCAACGGCGGCGACTACTCCGGCACCGTTTACGGCGACGTCACCACCGGAAATGGTGGGAACGACAATCTCGTGCACGGTGACACGAACAATTCCTTCAATGGCGGAAACTTCACCGGCCGGGTCGGCGGCGACGTCACGACCGGATCCGGCGGTAGTAACAATGTCGTCTACGGCGACATCGACGACTCGTTCAACGGCGGTGGTGTCGATGCGTGGCGTATCTGACCGGCCGAATTCGACCAAGGAATTGATCGTGCACAGCTGGATCAAGCGCGGCACGTGCGTGGGTGTCCTGTCAGCGGGGCTGGTCGTGTCGGCTGCCGCCGGCGCCTCCGCCGCGGTCACTCCCGTGGTCGTCGGCCAGGGCGGCACCGGCGGCCAGGGCGGGAACAACAACGAGGTCGTTGGCTCCGGGAACACGGTCGCCAACGGGGGGCACGGCGGCACGACCGACGCACCGGTGCACACCACCGTGCCCGCCACGCTGGGGATGCCGATCGCGCTGCCCGGTCTCGAACTTCCGGCCGAGGTGCGCCAACTCCTGGGTGCCCGCGGCGCGTGGCTGGCTGCGCTCAGCCAGCACTAGACGACCCATCAGCGGGCCGGCCGGGAGCGCCCGGCCGGCCCGCGTCGAACGGAGAATCCATGAACGGCTGGATCGCCCGCGGCGCCCAGGTGGGCGCACTGTCAGCGGGATTGGTGGTGTGGGGAGCCTCCGGTGCGTTCGCCGCCGATGGCGGCAACGTCGTCGGGAACGGCGGTGACGGAGGGGCCGGGATCGTCAACGAGGCCGGCAGTCTGAACCTGCTCAACATCGGCTTCGGCGGCCGTGGCGGCGACGGCGGCCGGAACAACGTCAGCGACGGCGACGGTGACGACGTCGTCGGCAACGGAGGGGGCGGCGGCGTCGGGGTCTACAACGCGCCCGGCAGCTACAGCCTGGTCAACGTCAGTATCGATGGATCGCCGGGCACGAGCGCGCTCGATGCGGGAAGCCTCACCGGCGGCAAGTTCTTGACCCAGCCGGTGTCGCGCCGAACCGGGCTTCTGGGCCGCCGCCCGGGTCAGGACGCGACCGTGACCGCCCGGCCGATCGATTCCGCCTGGCCAACCAGCGACAACAGGGCGTCGGCGACGTCGGTCCTGGGCACGGTGTATCCGCCTCGCACGCCCTGGTAGCCGGTGCGGTAGCGGCCGGTGTGGGGTTTGTCGGTCAAGCGCGGCGGCCGGACGATCGTCCAGTCCAGGCCGCTGGCCCGGATCGTCTGCTCCATGCGTTCGGTGTCGGTGAAGTTGTGGCGGAGGAACAGCCGCACCAGCGGCTTGGCCAGTGCTCGCGTCACCAGGTCGTCGTCCTTCTCGGTGTACGCGCCGCTGGCGCTGACGACGAGCACCCGACGCACGCCGACCTCGGTGGCCGCCCGGACCAGCGAGCGCGCCCCGTCGGCCAGTACCGTCTGCGGCCCGCCGCCACGGTGGCCCAGGCTGGAGATGACCGCGTCCCGCCCCGCGACCAGGGGGGCCAGTGCGGTCGGGTCCAGGACGTCGGTCCGGACGACGTCCAGCCGGGGATGGGTCGGCAGCTTGGACGGATCGCGCACCACCGCGGTGACCTGATCGCCGTCGGCCAGCGCCTGGGTGACGACGTGCCGGCCGACGCCGCCGGTCGCGCCGAGAACGGTGATCTTCACGGGACCTCCCGAGGGGGTTAGTAAGTACTTACCACCCTAGACTGAACGAGAACGTCCTCCGTCGTCAAGGGAGAGTCCGCTGAGCACCCGGGATCGGATCCTCGACGCTGCCGTCGCGGTCATGCGCGAGCGCGGCCTCGCCCACGCCACCACCAAGGAGATCGCCAGGGCCGCCGGGTTCTCCGAGGCGACGCTCTACAAGCACTTCACCGACAAGACCGAACTCTTCGTCCGGGTGCTCTCCGAACGGCTGCCGCGGTTCGTGCCGATCGTCGATCAACTGCGCCCCGGCGACGCGACCGTGGCGGACAACCTGCGCGCGGTGGCCGCCGCGGCGATCGAGTTCTACACCGACAGCTTCCCGATCTCCGGTTCGATCTTCGCCGAACCCAAAGTGCTCGACGCCCATCGGGTCGGGCTGCGCCGCGCCGGCTCCGGGCCCCACAAGGCGAACGAGAGCCTCACCGCGTACCTGGCGGCCGAACAGGAACTCGGCCGGATCCGCGCCGACGCCGATCCGCCGACGTTGGCGGCCCTGCTGCTCGGCGCCTGCTTCCAGCACGCGTTCCTGCGACAGTTCGACGACGACGTCGAGCCCGGTGCCGCCGACCGCTTCGTCGCCGCGCTGGCACCGGCGCTCGGCCTGTGACCACAACCTGTGGAAACTGCGGCGGAAGTGCAGTGGAACCGGCTTGACCGGCGGGAACACGCGGCGTGGCACGCCGAGCGCCGGGCGTGCGTGCGGCGGGCACAGTCAGAGTGTCCGACGGGATCGGTAGGCTCAGGCCTGAGAGCACAGCATCCCGTTCATCCTTCTCCAGGAGTTTCCGTGCCCGCGTCGACCCGCGTCGTCGTCGATGTCATGCCCAAGCCCGAGATCCTCGATCCGCAGGGGCAGGCCATCGCCAACGCCCTGCCAAGCCTCGGCTTCTCCTCGATCGCCAGCGTCCGTCAGGGCAAGCGCTTCGAGGTCGAGATCGCCGGAGAGGCGACCGAAGAGGCCCTGGAGGAGGTGCGTCGTGCTGCCGCGACGCTGCTCGCCAACCCGGTGATCGAGGACTTCGAAATCCGTGTCGAGGTCGCCCAGTGACCGCTCGGATCGGGGTGATCACCTTCCCCGGCTCGCTCGACGACCGCGATGCGTTGCGGGCGGTCAAGCTGGCCGGCGGCGAGCCGGTGTCGCTCTGGCACGCCGACGCCGACCTGCGTGGCGTCGACGCGGTGATCCTGCCCGGCGGCTTCTCCTACGGTGACTACCTGCGTTGCGGCGCCATCGCCCGGTTCGCCCCGGCGATGGCGTCGGTCGTCGACGCGGCTCGCGGCGGGCTCCCCGTGCTCGGCATCTGCAACGGCTTCCAGGTGCTGTGCGAGTCGCACCTGCTGCCCGGCGCGCTCCGTCGCAACCACCACCTGCACTTCCGCAACCGCGACCAGGTGCTGCGGATCGAGTCCACGAACACCCGCTGGACGTCGGACTACCAGCAGGGCGAAGAGATCCTCATCCCGCTCAAAAGCGGCGAGGGCGCCTACATGGCCGACGAGAAGACGCTCGACGCGCTCGAGGCCGAGGGTCGCGTGATCGCCCGGTACGTCGGCGAGAACCCGAACGGCTCGCTGCGTGACATCGCGGGCATCACGAACGAGGCCGGGAACGTCGTCGGCCTGATGCCGCACCCCGAGCACGCCACCGAGGCGCTGACCGGGCCGTCCACCGACGGTCTCGGCTTCTTCACCTCCGTGATCCGGGCGATGGTGGCGGCATGACCGACACGGTGTCGAACGCCGCGGGCACGCCCGACGAGCAGCAACCCTTCCTCGAGCTCGGCCTCAAGGACGACGAGTACCTCCGCATCCGCGACATCCTCGGCCGTCGCCCCACCCAGACCGAGCTCGCGATGTACTCGATCATGTGGAGCGAGCACTGCTCCTACAAGTCGAGCAAGGTCCACCTGCGCCAGTTCGGCGAGAAGGCCCCCAAGACCGACGCCCTGCTGGTCGGCATGGGCGAGAACGCCGGCGTGGTGGACGTGGGCGACGGTCTCGCCGTCACGTTCAAGGTCGAGAGCCACAACCACCCGAGCTTCGTCGAGCCCTACCAGGGTGCGGCCACCGGCGTCGGCGGCATCGTCCGCGACATCCTCACGATGGGTGCCCGCCCGATCGCCGTGATGGACCCGCTGCGCTTCGGCGCGGCCGACCACCCCGACACCGCCCGGGTGCTGCCCGGCATCGTCGCCGGCGTCGGCGGCTACGGCAACTGCCTCGGCCTGCCCAACATCGGCGGTGAGGTCGTCTTCGACCCGTCGTACCAGGGCAACCCGCTGGTCAACGCGCTCTGTGTCGGCGTCATGCCGCACGACCGCATCCAGCTGTCGGCCGCCCGCGGTTTGGGCAACGTGGTGGTCCTGCTCGGCGCGAAGACCGGCCGCGACGGCATCGGCGGGGTGTCGGTGCTGGCCAGCGCCACGTTCGACGAGGGCTCGGAGGCCCGGCGCCCCGCGGTTCAGGTCGGCGACCCGTTCGCCGAGAAGCTGCTGATCGAGTCCTGCATCGAGATGTTCGACCGCAAGCTCGTCGTCGGCATCCAGGACCTCGGCGGCGCGGGCCTGACCTGCGCCACCACCGAGACCGCGGCGGCCGGCAAGGTCGGCATGCACGTCTGGCTCGAACGGGTGCCGCTGCGCGAGGCCTCGATGGAGCCGCACGAGATCCTCGCCAGCGAGTCGCAGGAGCGCATGCTCGCGATCGTCGAGCCGTCAAAGCTCGACGAGGTGCTGGCGCTGGCCGAGAAGTGGGGCGTACTCGCCACCGCGATCGGTGAGGTCGTCGAGGGCGACCGCCTGGTGATCACCTGGCACGACGAGGTCGTGGTGGACGTCCCGCCCCGCTCGTTGTCCGACGAGGGGCCGGTCTACGAGCGCCCGATCGCGCAGCCGGCCGACTTCGAGCTGGTCCGCGCAGACCGAGCCGAGACGCTGCCGCGCCCGCGCACCGGCGAAGAGCTCCGCGAGACGCTGCTGAAGCTGGTCGCGAGCCCCAACCTGGCCGACAAGACCTGGGTCACCGAGCAGTACGACCGGTACGTCCAGGGCAACACCGTGCTGGCCCAGCCCGAAGACGCCGGCGTGATCCGGCTCGACGAGGAGACCGGTCGCGGCATCGCGCTGGCCACCGACGGCAACGGCCGGTACGCCAAGCTCGACCCGTACGTCGGCGCCCAGCTCGCGCTGGCCGAGGCGTACCGGAACGTGGCGACGACCGGCGCGGCGCCGCTGGCCGTCACGAACTGCCTCAACTTCGGCAGCCCCGAGGACCCCGGCGTGATGTGGCAGTTCCAGCAGGCCGTGACCGGTCTGGCCGACGGCTGCGCGACGCTCGGCACCCCGGTGACCGGTGGAAACGTCAGCTTCTACAACCAGACCGGGTCGACGGCGATCCACCCCACGCCGGTGATCGGTGTGCTGGGTGTGTTCGACGACGTCGCCCGGCGCACCCCGATCGGCTTCCAGGACGACGGTGAGTCGCTGATCCTGCTCGGGTCGACCGAGGAGGAGCTGTCCGGGTCGGAGTGGGCGTGGGCTCTGCACGGTCACCTGGGTGGGGTTCCGCCTCGCGTCGACCTGGCGCGGGAGAAGCTGCTCGGCGAGATCCTGATCGCCGGGTCGCGGGACGGGATGCTGTCGGCCGCGCACGACCTGTCGGACGGCGGGCTCGCGCAGGTGCTGACCGAGGCGACGCTGCGGTACGGCGTCGGGGCGCGGGTCGTGCTGCCGGAAGGTGCTGACCCGTTCGTGTGGCTGTTCTCCGAGTCGGCCGGGCGGGTGCTCGTGTCGGTGCCGCGCACCGAGGAACTGCGGTTCACCGACATGTGCACGATGCGTGGGCTGCCGTGGAACCGGATCGGGGTCGTCGACAAGGTCGGCGGGGCGCTCGAGGTGCAGGGTCAGTTCACGATTCCGCTGGATGAGCTGCGGGCGGCGTGGACGGGGACGTTGCCGGCGCTGTTCGGCTGATCCAGTGCCGTGAACGAAACCGGCCGCCGGGGGTGATCCCCGGCGGCCGGTCTTGTTCTCAGCGTTGCGGTGGGTAGTACGGCTGATCGTTCTGGTGTTGCGGGGGGTCGCTGGGCGGCGGGGGGTAGTTGCCGTACGGCTGGTCGTACTGGGGCTGGGGTGGGTTCGCCGGGTAGCCCGGTTGAGGCTGCTGCCACTGCGGCGGGGGGCCGTAGGTGTTCTGCGGAGCGCCGTGAGTGGCCGGCGGGGTGGTGTAGGCCCCCGGCGCGGCGCCGTAGGTCCCTTGCGGGGCGGCGTAAGTCCCTTCCGGGGCGCCGTAAGTCCCCGGCGGAGTGGGATAGGTCCCCGGCGGGGTGGCGTTGGCCGGCGCGCCGTAGTTCGGCGGGGGGCCGTAGTTGGCCGGGGGGCCATAGCTCGGCGGGGGCGGGTAGCTGCCGTACGGGGCGGCGCCGTTGTAGCCGGCTGGAGGCGCGGACATGGGTTGCCCCGGGGCGGGCGGCCCGGACATCGGCATGGGCGGGCCGGACATCGGCATGGGCGGGCCGGACATCGGTTGGCCTGGCATTGGGGGCCCGGACATGGGCTGGCCTGGCATTGGGGGCCCGGACATGGGCTGGCCTGGCATTGGGGGCCCGGACATCGGCTGGCCCGGCATCGGGGGGCCGGACATCGGGTAGTTCGGGGCCGGTGGGGCTGATGCGGGGTAGGTCGGGTAGTTCGGAGGTGCCGAGTTCGGGTAGCCCGGGGCGGGCGGCGCCGAAGCGGGGAAGGCCTGCCCGGGCCACTGACCCGTCTGACCCGGCCCGATCTGACCGGGGCCCATCTGGCCGGGCGCCATCTGACCGGGGCCCAGCTGGCCCGCGCCCAGCTGGCCCGCGCCCATCGAAGCTGCGCCGGGGTGGCTGGGCATCGGGTAGGCGGGGTGGGGCGGGCCGGACATCGGCATCGGAGGCCCGGACATCGGTTGCCCGGACATCGCGGCCCCGGACATGGGCATCGGCGGGGCCGACATCGGCATCGGCGGGGCTGACATGGGGGCGGGAGGGGTGTCCCAGCCGGCCAGGGGCGAGCGCGAAGGCTCAGCGTTGGGATAGCCGGCCACGCCGAAGTCAGGCGAGCCAGGCGCGCCGTAGCCGGGAGAGCCGTACTCGTTGGCGCCGTACTCGGAAGCGCCGTAGGCCGGGCGGCCCGGTGTACCCCAGGACTGGTCGCTGCCCGTGCCGACCGCAGGCGGGCCGGAGGGTGTTCCAGGGGCCTCGGCCGGAAGAGCCGACGCGTACTGGTCGCCGAGCGGCCCGGCCGCCCGGGTGTACGGCGCCCCGGCCCATCCACCGTCGTTCATCGTCGGCCACGCGGTGGTCGGATCACTCGGCGCAACTCGCCCGGACGAACCAGAGATCGGCACCCCAGAAGCAGGCATCCCCGAAACGGGCATCCCCGGGGCTGGAAGGGCCGAGGCGGGCGTTCCCGACACCGGATCCGCGGACACCGGCGCGTCCGAGGTGGGGTCGATCGTCGGCCACTCGGCGGTGCGCTCGGCACCCGCCGAGCTCCGACCGGCGTCGGCGCCGGACCAGCCGCCCGGCACCCCCGAGACCGGGATCGGCTCGGTCGAGCGATTCACCCACGTGCCGTCGGCCGGCGGCGCTCCCCACGCCGCGGTGGGCTCGTTACCGGGCAACTCGTTGGCCACCGTCGTCTCCGACAGCGCGTTCGGCACCCGCATCGGCATCGTCGGCATGATCGACTCGGCGGCCACCAGGTCGGGGAGGTCACTCGTGCCGCCGCCGGGGCCGTCGGGGTCCTTGTCGTTGCGCTTGTAGACCCACCAGCCCAGCGCTCCGAGGCCGCCGAGTGCCAGCACGATGCCGAGCACGAGAACCACGGTGTCCCAGGGGAACCCGTCGTCCTTCTTGATGGCCTGCGGGGCCGCGCTCGGCACCGGTGCGGCGCTGCTGGGCGCCACCGACGGTGTCGGGCTGGCGCTGGCCACCGTCGGGTTGAGCGCGAGCTGGACGCCGCTGATCGTGCCGTTCTGCGGCTGCACGGTGGTGCGACTGACCTGGTAGCCGGCCATCGTCGCCTCGATCGTGACCTGCCCACCGGCCAGCGGCTGGGCCGGCGTGCAGTTGAAGGCGCCGGCCGAGTCGGTGGTGGAGACGCAGGTGGCGCCGTTCACGTCACGGGCGACGACGCTGGCCCCGACGATCGGCTGGGTCGTGCTGCCGTCGGCGACCGAGCCGGTGATGTTGGTGACCGCGGGCGGCGCCCCGGTGAGGTTCAGCGTGAACTGGCTGCTGTCGTTGGCGTTGTTCGGGTCGTCGCCGCCGGCGTCGATCGTGATCGAACCGGGGGCGCTGATCGCCTCGGTCTGCTGCAGGGACCCGACCGGGGGAGCGCCGATGACCAGCGTGAACACCGTGGTCTGGCCGACTTCGAGGGAGTCCACCGGGCAGGAGAGCACGGTGGGCCCGCCGGTCTGGTTGCAGCTCGGGCTGCTGCTGGCCAGGTAGACGCCGCGGTCGCCGAACGGGATGACGACGTTGGCGTTGAACGCGTCGGCGGTGGACGGGCCGTCGTTGGTGACCGCGAAGACGAGTGAGGCGGGCTGCCCACCGGACTGGCTGGCCAGGTTGCCCTGGCGCACTTCCAGACGCAGGTCGGCCGGGTCGCCGGCGGAGGCCGGGGCCGCGGGGAGGAACACCAGGCTCGCCGTCGCCAGAGCAGCTAACAGCAGAACGCCAAGCCGCCTTGCGTACCGCACCACTGTCTCCCGCTGGTCGGGTTCTTCGACCGACCACTATGCCTTGCTGACGTATCCGATACCTAACTTCTCGCCGTTTTGCCCGACTCGCACGCGGAAGCTCCGACCGCTCGGACCTGGCTGCCTCGGCCGTCCGGACCGTGAGCGATACGTTCTTGGCGTGGCGAAGGTGGTCGAGGATCCGGAAGCGGTGGCTGCGGCGGCCGCGTCGCTGGACGCGGGCGAGAAACCCGCGCCGCTGGTGCTCCGCAACGCGGTACGTCATCTCCTGGGGGTGCTGGCCAAGCGCGCCCCCGGCCGGACGGTGGAGGTACGCGTACCGCCGTACGGTGCCGTGCAGGTCATCGAGGGGCCGCGGCACACTCGGGGCACCCCGCCGAACGTCGTCGAGACCGACCCGGAGACGTGGGTCGCGCTCGGGACCGGCCGGAAGAGCTGGGCCGAGGTGGTCGCGGCCGGGAAGGTGTCGGCGAGCGGCTCCCGCGCCGATCTCAGCGAATGGCTGCCACTGGTGTAGCCGACGAGACGATCCGCGGCGCGGTGCGCTTGGGCGGCGACGCCAGGTAGACCGCGACCGCGCCGTCTCCCTCCACGGTCAGCCGGTGGGTGTCGCCGGGGCGGGTCGCGACCGTTTCTCCGCTCGTCACCACGCGCTCGTCGAGCCCGTCGACCGTGGCCCTGGTCTCGCGCAGCGCACCGGAAACCACCGCCACGGTTCCGAACCCGTGCGAGTGAGCGTGCAGGTCGCTGGCGGCGTCGGGGCCGAGGCGAACCAGCCAGGCGTCGTAGAGGAAGTTGCCGCGCAACTCGACGGCGTCGCCGGGGGCCAGCGCGGAAAACACTGTGGCGTCGGTAACAGCAAGTAGCGCCTCGGCCCGCTCACGCAGGGCGGTCGGGGTCAGCGACGAGGGTGCGAGCAGGTAGGGCTCAGGGAAGTCGAGCACGACGAATCCGTCTCCGCGAAAAGGGAAGAAGCCTGCAGCGTCCGGTACGGACTGCACGCGGGCCGGGCGGTCGTCAGCGACAACACTCGTCGTAAACGTGACCACGCGAGGACACGCCGCAACGGCCGGCGGTCGCCGGCAGCGGAGCGGGGTACGAGGTCGCGGTCACGACAGAGAGTGAACCACACCGCGCAACCCCACCGACCCCTCGGGTCTCCCGGCGGCGGCGGGCGTTTCGGAGAACAGGGCCTAGACTGGGCGGCGTGCTCCGTGGTGACGGCAAACTGACGCACGAACTCGACCCCTCAGATACCGGCCCCCAGGACGCCTGTGGGGTCTTCGGTGTGTGGGCTCCCGGAGAGGACGTCGCGAAGCTGACGTACTACGGGCTCTACGCACTGCAGCACCGCGGCCAGGAGGCCGCCGGTATCGCGGTGAGCGCCGGCACCGGCGTCGTCGTCTACAAGGAGCTGGGGCTGGTGTCCCAGGTCTTCGACGAATCGACGCTGGCCAGCCTCCAGGGCCACCTCGCGATCGGTCATGCGAGGTACTCGACGACCGGCGGGTCGACGTGGGAGAACGCCCAGCCGACGCTGCGGTCCACGAGCGCCGGCACGTCGGTCGCGCTCGCGCACAACGGCAACCTGGTCAACACCGGTGAACTCGCCCGCGCGGTCGCCGCGACCGGCATCGGCTCGCAGGGCCCGGTGAGCACCAACGACACCTCGCTGGTGACGTCGCTGCTCGCGGCCGACCCCGACCGGTCGCTGATGCAGTCGGCGCTGGAGGTGCTGCCGACGCTGCGCGGCGCGTTCAGCTTCGTCTTCATGGACGAGCACACGCTCTACGCCGCCCGTGACCCGCAGGGCGTCCGGCCGCTGGTGCTGGGCCGGCTCGAGCGGGGCTGGGTGGTGGCCAGCGAGACCGCCGCCCTGGACATCTGCGGCGCCAGCATGGTCCGTGAGGTCGAGCCTGGTGAGCTGATCGCCATCGACGAGGACGGCCTGCGCTCCGAGCGGTTCGCGATGCCGGAGCCGAAGGGCTGCATCTTCGAGTACGTCTACCTGGCCCGGCCCGACACCACGATCGCCGGTCGGGGCGTGCACGCCACCCGCGTGGAGATCGGCCGGCGGCTGGCCGCGCAGAGCCCGGTCGAGGCCGACCTGGTCATCCCGGTGCCCGAGTCCGGCACCCCGGCCGCGGTCGGTTACGCCCAGGCCAGCGGCATCCCCTACGGCATCGGCCTGGTCAAGAACTCCTACGTCGGCCGGACGTTCATCCAGCCCTCCCAGACGATCCGGCAGCTCGGCATCCGGCTCAAGCTCAACCCGCTGCGTGACGTCATCCGCGGCAAGCGCCTGGTCGTCGTCGACGACTCGATCGTCCGGGGCAATACCCAGCGGGCGTTGGTGCGGATGCTGCGTGAGGCCGGCGCGATCGAGGTGCACGTGCGCATCTCGTCGCCGCCGGTGAAGTGGCCCTGTTTCTACGGGATCGACTTCGCGAGCAAGGCCGAGCTCATCGCCAACGGTCTCGACACCGAGGGTGTCCGGGCGTCGATCGGCGCCGACTCGCTCGGTTACGTCTCGCTCGACGAGCTGGTGGCCGCCACCGAGCAGCCCCGCAAGCGTCTGTGCATGGCATGTTTCGATGGGAAGTACCCGATCCCATTGCCTGCCGACGACGTGATCGGTAAGCACATGCTCGAGGGCATCGAGCGTGGCGTCGGTGCGCCGCTGCCGTTGGTGGCTTCGCCGGGCGGTTCCGGCGCTCTCAGCCGACCCTAAGTTCAGCACGGGGCCGAAAAACATGGAGGCAGAGTGAAGGACGTGGTGACGTCCGGGGCGCCGACGCAGAGTGGTGCCCGAGTGACGCGTACGTCACGCGATGCCACGGAGGGCGGTGGCTCCTACCGCGCGGCCGGCGTCGACATCGAGGCCGGTGACCGTGCGGTCGAGCTGATGCGCTCGAAGGTCAAGAAGACGTTCCGGCCCGAGGTGGTCGGCAACATCGGCGGGTTCGCCGGGCTGTTCGCGTTCGACACCGCGAAGTACTCCAAGCCGGTGCTCGCCTCGTCCACGGACGGGGTGGGGACGAAGCTGGCGATCGCCCAGGCGATGGACATCCACGACACGGTCGGCGTCGACCTGGTCGCGATGGTCGTCGACGACCTGGTGGTTTGTGGCGCCGAGCCGTTGTTCCTGCAGGACTACATCGCGATCGGCAAGGTCGTGCCGGAGAAGGTCGCCGACATCGTCGGTGGCATCGCCGACGGGTGCCGGTGGGCGGGGTGCGCGCTGCTCGGCGGGGAGACCGCGGAGCACCCGGGGCTGCTCTCGCCGGGCGAGTACGACATCGCGGCCACCGGCGTCGGTGTGGTCGACGCGGACAAGATCCTCGGGGTCGAGCGCATCAAGGCCGGTGACCAGATCATCGCGCTGCCCTCGTCGGGGGTGCACTCCAACGGGTACTCGCTGGTACGTCACGCGCTGCTGGCCGACGGGAAGATGCGGCTGGACCAGGTCGTGGCCGAGCTGGGCAACCAGCGGACGCTCGGCGAGGAGCTGCTCACGCCCACCACGATCTACGCGCAGCCGTGCCTCGCGGTGATCGAGGAGTGCGAGGTGCACGCGCTGGCGCACATCACCGGCGGTGGCCTGCCGGGCAACGTCGTCCGCGTGATCGGCGAGGACGTCGACGCGGTGATCGACCGGTCCACGTGGCGGCCGCAGCCGATCTTCGACCTGGTCAGCGCCATCGGGCGGGTCACCCGGCCGGAGATGGAGCGGACGTTCAACATGGGCGTCGGCATGATCGTCGTGGTGCCGCCGTCGGACGCCGACCGCGCGGTCGCGTCGTTCAACGCCCGCGGCATCAGCGCCTGGGTCGCCGGCGAGATCGTGTCCGGCACCGGCATGGTCCGCTTGGTCGACGAGCACCCGGCCTAAGGTCAGTCCCCGGTCAGCGCGGCGGCGATCGCCGCGCAGATCGGGAGGCCGGTCTCGTGTTCGATCCAGGCCCACTGGCCGTTCGGGTTGAGGTCGAGGAAGTACCACTCACCGGCCGGGGTCACCGCGAAGTCGACCGCGGCGAAGCGCAGGTGGAGCTGGCGCATCATGCGGAGCAGCCCGGTCCGCACGCGGTCGGGCACTGTCGTCACCGTGTACTCGATCGCGTCGTAGTCGCTGCGCCAGTCGATCGTCGCGGCCGCTGAGCGTGCGGTCAGGGCCGCCGCGAAGAGCTGCTCGTCGACGACGGTCAGCCGCACCTCGTACGCCTTGTCCAGGTGCTCCTGGAACAGATGCGCGGTGTGCCGGATCGACTCGTCGGCCAGGTCACCGGCCTCCACCGGCGAGGTGTACACGAACATCCGACGCCCGTCGCGCTCCACCGGTGACGAGAACGGCTTGTAGACGACCGGGCCGATCTCCCGCGCGAAGCGTTGGGCGTCGTCCGGGTCGTTGGTGATCAGCGTGCGTGGCACCGAGAGGCCCGCCTGGCCGGCCGTCGCCAGCTGCACGGGCTTGTACTCGGCATAGCCGATCCGGCTGGGGTGGTTGAGCCAGTTCGGCACCAGCGCGAGCAGCCCACCGAACCCGATCCGGGCCTCCAGCTCGGCCCACTGCCGGTCGGCCGTGCTCATCGCCGGGAACGTGAACGCCGACGGGCGCCGGTAGTAGGCCCCGCAGACGTCGGCGATCGCCAGCGAGCGGAACGGGGAGCGCAGTTCCGAGCGCCAGTGGTCACCGTCCAGCTCGGCGGTGACCGTGAGGAGCGCCGGGAAGTCCGCGGTGTCGACGCGGAACACCGCGACACCGCGGTCGGCGAGTGCGGTCACCACCAGGTCGGCGGTGGGATCGAGCCGTTCGGTGAGGATCAGAACGGTGGGCGGCACCTCTACGACGACTTGTCGTGGATCTCGTCCTCGCGCGGGATCTGGCCGGTGGTGCGCAGCGTCAACCCCATCGAGTGGTTGGCCAGCGGCGCCCAGCCGGCACCTTCTCTGGCCAGCGCCACCTGGGAGTCGTCGTCGTAGGCGATCGTGTCCAGCGGGAGGTTCACGGCCCGGTCGGGAAGCGTCGCGAAACGCAGCCCGAACGGACGCGCGGCTCCAGCGTCCTCCGGTGACACTAAGTCCGGCCCCGACGCTTCGTCCGGGTCGTGTCCGGTCTTCACGCCGTCGCTGCCGAGCACTTCGCCCGACCGCAGCGCCATGCTCGCGAGATCGGCGGTGATCCGACCCAGCGGCAGCTGGTCGCTGATCGGGAAAACCGCCCCATAAGCCGCGTGCTGGCTGGTCACGACTGTCTCCTTCTCCGGGCCGCGCGGACTACTCGATCGCGCGGGGCAAGCTGACCTACGTCAAGTGCCATGAACAGCGCAAACCAAGCCTGCGCCGTTCATCGCTCCGCGGTTCAGCATCCCAGAAGGGAGCGTGCGGGCTACCGAAGATCCCGCACTCAGTCACCGTGAGGTGACTCTCCCCACCCCCTCGGGTTCAAGCGTGAGCATTACTCCCACGATCTTGCTCTCTTCGGCCCGGACCCGCTCCCCCCGACATAAGGGGGCCGCGCCGAAAGGTCCGGCGCGGCGACGGAGCGGGCGACGTCGCAACTGGGTTTCGCGGCTCAGCGCCGCGGTGCCCAGTCGTCTTCGTCGTAACGACCTGAGTACTCGTCTTCGTACTCGTCGTCATCCGTGGAGGCGGAACTAGGGGAGCCCGAAAGCTCCCGTTGGAGAGCGTTCAGATCGGTGTTGGGAGAGCTGTACTTCAGCTCACGCGCGACCTTTGTCTGCTTAGCCTTAGCACGGCCGCGCCCCATTGGCTCGACCCCCTCGCACAGGTGTATCGGGGCGTCATGCGAGAGGCCCCGGATGATGGCATGTCTCGTAGTGACACCGTACCGTCCCCACCCAACGTTCGGCACCTCGCGGGTCTGTCGATCGTCTCTCGGGTGACGCTCGAGGACGATAGCCCCACCGCGACGGCCGTCGTCGCCTGACGCGCGCCGGCCGGGACGCGAGGTTTTCGTGACGCGTATCACACCTCGGAATCGCAACAGATTTGCGCTTGACCGGAAAGACGAACGCGCCTCGACCGATCGACAGCCACTTCCAGCAAAGGGATGGTCACTCAATGAAGGGCGGACAGGTGGACCAGTCGGGAGAGCGGTATCCGTATTGGCCGAACGGTTGAGAAGCCCTAAAACCACCGTCGAATGGGGGCCTACCTGCGGATACAGTGCCCCTACCGACCCTTCGGACTACCGTCAGTAAACGGCCGGTATGCGCACTGTTCCCCTATTAGGCCGGATCGGTACGCAGGATCATCCTTTCGGACCATGTCGGGCAAGGCGGACACCCGGGAGTATGGAGGGCAATGCGACGCCCTCCCCGTCGCATACCCCTCTGAAGGAGAAATCGATGGCTACCCGCACCCCCGAATCGGAGCCGCTGCTCACGCCGGCCGAGGTGGCGACCATGTTCCGGGTCGACCCGAAGACCGTCACCCGCTGGGCGAAGGCCGGCAAGCTGAGCGCGATCCGGACCCTCGGCGGCCACCGTCGCTACCGCGAGTCGGAGGTTCGGGCGCTCCTGGCCGGCATCCCGCAGCAGCGGACCGGCGACTGAACTTCCGGGTGCGCGACCTGCTGCCCTCACAGCCCTCCCGGTCGCAGAAGACTCCCAGAGCGCGGCTCACGACACCTCCGTCGTGGGTCGCGTTTTTTTGGTCCCGGTACCGGTCGACGGACGTACGGGCGTTGACGGAATACGCGAGGCTATAGTCCGAGCACGAGCGTGACCGCCACCGGCCGCGCCCGGGAGGCGCAAGGAACAGCGGAGGTCGCGCAGTGGGCAGCCCTGGGGGTCCGCTCGCCCCTGACGGCGACCACTACACGCTCCTCGGTCTCGACCAGAACGCCGACGAGACCACGATCCGCCAGCGCATCACCGCGGAACGTCGCAAGTGGCGTCGGCGCACCACCGCGCCCGACATCGACGCCCGCCAGGAGGCGGAGCGCTGGATGCAGGCGCTGGACGCCGCCGAACGCGCGCTGCTGTCCGGCCCGCCGTCCCGGTCCGCGCACGGCGCCTCCAGCGCACCGCACGCGGCCGAGGCCACCGAGCCGCCGGAGACGCCGCCGAGCGGTGACCGGCCCGGCCCGCCGCCCGTCGCGCCGGCCGCCCGCGAGTGGCTGGTCCGCGCGGTCGAGCAGCTGAAGAGCGGTCAGTCCGATCTGGCGATCTTCACCGCCCGGCGCGCCGTCGACGAGGACCCGCAGAACGCGTACGCCTGGTCGGTGCTCGCCGACGCGGCGGCGCGCTCCGACGACACCGAGACCGCCCAGTCCTCGATCGAGCGGGCGTTGGCGCTCGAACCCGAGTCGGCCCACCTGCACGCCGAACGCGGCTGGATCCTCGACCGCAGCGGCCGGCCCGACCGTGCGGTGGCCGCGTACCGCACCGCCGCCGAGCTGGACCCGAGCCGGATCGACTACCGGGTGCGCATCGTCACCGCGCTCCTGCGTGCCGGACGCGTCGACGAGGCCGTCCGCGAGGCCGAGGACGCCTACCGCGCCCGGCCCGATGACGGCGACGTCCGCACCGCGCTGGGCACGTCGCTGGCCGAGCGCGCGGTCGCCGCGCAGCACGAACTGCCGGACGGGCGGTTGGTGATCGCCAGCGAGGCCCAGGCGAACTACGTGCTCGCGCTGGCCAACCGGGGCATCTCGGTGCGGCCGGCCGACCCGGCCGTGCTCGAGGACCTCGAGCAGCAGAAGGAGTACGCCCGCCGCGCACAGCGTCGCCGGTTCTCACGCAACGCGTTCCGGCGCAACTGGCGGTGGCCGATCGGGCTGGGGCTGCTGCTGGTCTCCGGCTGCTGCTGCGCCCCGAACATCTACCGCGCCAGCCAGGGTGGGGACCTCGTCCAGCGGTCGTTCGCGGTCGGCGTCCTCATCGTCCTGCTGACGTTCGTCGGTGCGCTGCTGTACACCTGCTACGAACCGGTCTACAAGCGCAACGCCGCGTTGATCGCCGAGACGGTGCCGCGTCGGGTGGGCCGCGGCCCGGGTGACCGGGGCGGCGGTGCCAAACCGGACGGCCGGGCCGGTGGCGGTTCCTTCGCCTTGGAGCCGGGCAATCCGAACTCCGGGAGCGACGAGGACGCCGAAGCCCGGCGTCGGCCGAAGCGGAAGAGGGGCGGAGGTACCGCATGACCGAGCGCTTGCGTGAGGTCCGGCTAGCACAGCTGCGTCGCACTCAGGCCGGCTCCGACCGGAGGGAGGAGCCGGCATGACCGAGCGCTTGCGTGAGGTCCGGCTAGCACAGCTGCGTCGCACTCAGGCCGGCTCCGACCGGAGGGAGGAGCCGGCATGAGTGCGATCGGGATCGACCTGGGGACGACGTTCTCGGCGGCGGCCAGCGTCGCGAAGAACGGCGAGCCGTACATCCTCCACAACCGGGAGGGGCACCCCACCACGCCGTCGGTCGTCTGCTTCCGCGGCAACAAACCGGTCGTGGGCATGGCCGCGCGCCGGTCGGTCACCGCGGCCCCCACCGACTGCGTCGAGTTCGTGAAGCGCTACATGGGCGACCCCACTTGGCGGTTCCCGACGGCGAGCGGCGAGGAGTTCAGCGCCGAGCAGATCAGCGCGATGATCCTCAAGCGGGTGGCCGAGGACGCCTCGGCCGCGCTCGGTGAGCCGGCGTCGGAAGCCGTGATCACGGTGCCGGCCTACTTCGACGACGCCCGCCGCAAAGCCACCGCCGACGCGGGCGAGATCGCCGGGCTCGACGTCCTGCGGGTGCTCAACGAGCCCACCGCGGCCGCGCTGGCGTTCGGCTACAACGCCGACCGGGAGGAGACGCTCCTCGTCTACGACCTGGGCGGCGGCACGTTCGACTGCACGGTGATGCGGATGGGCCACGGCCGGTTCGACGTGCTGGCCACCGCGGGCGACCGCAACCTCGGCGGGTTCGACTTCGACAACGCGCTGATGATCCACGTCTCCGAGCTGATGCAGAAGGCCACCGGCCTGTGGCTGCTCTCGCCCGGCCTCGACGACGGCGAGACCGAGGCGATACTGCGCGAGCACTGCGAGCAGGCCAAGCGGCAGCTCTCGACGCTGCCGGAGGCCAAGATCAGCATGGAGGTCGACGGCGGCGACCACGTGGTGACGGTGACCAGGCCGACGTTCGAGGCTCTCACGCGCCCGCTGCTGCGCCGCACCGAGGAGATCGTCCAGGAGGTCATGGAGGAGGCCGGGGTCGGCTTCGGCCGGCTGGGCAGCGTCCTCATGGTCGGTGGCTCGACGCGGATGCCGATGGTCACGACGATGGTCGAGAAGGGCACCGGCGTGCGTGCCGACCGGTCGGTCCACCCCGACGAGGCGGTCGCGCTCGGCGCCGCCGTGCTGGCCGACGTGCTGTCCAACGCCCGGCGGCACCCGGAGAGCCGTCCACGCCGGACCGTCACGGTCAACGACGTCACCTCCCAGGGTGTCGGGGTGGTGGCGCGCGCCCGGGAGAGCGGCGAGCAGGTCAACTCGATCGTCATCCCGCGCAACACCCCGATCCCGTGCCAGGGCCGGCGCCGGTTCCGCACGCTCGCGGAAAATCAGCGCGAGGTGTTACTCGTCGTCACCGAAGGCGACGACACCGATCTCCGGTTCGCCACGGTCGTCGGCTCGGCCCGGCTGGGCATTCCTCAGGCGCTCGGCGCGGTCGAGTTCGACATCGTCATCTCGTACGACGAAGACGGCATCATCCACGTATCGCTGACCGAACCAGGCGACAACGACCGGCAGATCGCCGAGTTCGAAATCGACCGGCAGGCCAATCTGGACGCAGCCGACATCCACCGGATGCGCGCGGCGCTCCGGAGCCTGGAGGTCGGCTGACGACCGGCGCGGACCGGTAGTTACTCTCGGTCGTCGCCGTGACGCGTCCCACCGTGCGGAACGCGATGCGGACAGGGTTGACCCCGCGAATGAGCGGCTACCCTACTTCACGGGGGGTTCACCCCAGGGCACTGAAAGTGAGGAACCAGTTCGGTGTCGAGCCAGTCGAATCTCGTCCAGTTGCGACAGCGGCTCTCCGGGTTGTCCGACAAGGCAACACGGACGGCCCAGCAACTCCTGGCGATGAAACAAAACTTCTCCGACGTCATCCCCGCGGTTCAGGGGACGATCGGCGGCTCCGCGCGGCGCACCGATCAGAACATGGTGGCCGCCCTGCAGGCTGCGGAGAAAAAGCTGGAGGAGGCCTCGGCCGCCCTGCAGCACGCGGCCTCCGAGGGCAAGAAGTTCGCGAGCACCCTGTAGCGCCGGCTGAACCCCGGAGACCCAGGAGACGACGCGTCGGATGATGCCTCCCCGCACGAACCAAGCCGGCGGCCCGGGTGGCCCGGGCGGTCCGGGAACGCGCCGGGCCGGTGGACGTCGGTCCAAAGCCCCCCGTGAGCCCCGCACCCGGCCGCCGGGAGATTCCCCGCTGGGAGAGCCGGATCAGGCCGCCGAGGTACTGCCCGACGAGGAACGCCAGATCCGCACCACGTTCCTGCGCCTGCGCGGCACGGTGGACGCGGTGCTCGCGGCCGCCGACGCCGGGCGCAGCGCCGCCACCGGTGCTTACGACATCGCCGAGCGGGACGCCGCCCGGCGCACCCACCGCGCGATCCAGAGTGCCGGCGCCGACGCCGAGGCCGCGTACGTGCGTGCCCGCGACACCCTGCTCGACCGGGCCGGCCGGGTGGCGCCGTTCGCGGCCGCGGCCGACTGGAACGACGTCGGCTGGCGCTCGGACGACTGGCTGGGCAGCAACCCGGCCCGCTACATCCGCATCGGCTCGCTGTCGGTGCCGGGTGCGTCGCCCAGCAGCGGCAACGCGAACCCCGAGCATCTGCCCGCGCTCGTCCCGCTGCTCGACGTCGCGTCGATCGGGTTGATCGCCGAGGGCGACGACAAGGACTGGCCGCTCCAGACGATCAACACGCTGCTCCTGCGCGCGCTCGCGTCCGCTCCGCCCGGCCGCCTGGAGATCGTCACCTACGACCCCCGCATCCGGGGCGTCACGAGCCCGTTCGCCGCGCTGCGCAAGGCCGGCAACGACCTGCTCGCCGACCCGCTCGCCACCCCGAACGAACTGCTCTCCCGGCTGACGCTGCTGCGCTCGGCCGTGATGCGGGTGGCCGAGCTGGCCGGTGCGCACGGCGTCCCCGACCTGGCCGCGCTGACCGAGGCCACCGGGGTGCAGCCGGAGCCCTACCGGCTGCTGGTGATCTGCGACTACCCGTACGGCGTGGACAGCCGGGCCCAGACCGAACTGATCCGGCTGGCCGAGGGCGGCCCGCGCCGGGGCGTGTCGCTGATCGTCCACCACGATCCGCGGG
Organism: Cryptosporangium japonicum; assembly: GCF_039524755.1. NCBI lineage: Bacteria > Bacillati > Actinomycetota > Actinomycetes > Cryptosporangiales > Cryptosporangiaceae > Cryptosporangium > Cryptosporangium japonicum. The sequence continues at coordinate 80,210 of NZ_BAAAGX010000009.1, read as the reverse complement.
CGGACGCCGACGACGGCGTCAACGCGCAGGACCTGCTGCGTCACCTGAACATCGCGCGCGGCCGCAACTCCGCGATCACGGTGAGCGCGTTGCCCGCGGTGACGGTGCGCCCCGATCAGCCGCCGCCGCGCGAGCTGATCGAGAACGTGTCCGCGCGGGTCGCGGAGGGCGCCCGCCGCGGTGCCGCGCCGGTGGTCGACTTCCAGGCGCTGCTGCCCGAGCGCGACAAGATCTGGACCGAGGACGCGATCCGCGGCATGACCGCGAAGATCGGCCGGGCCGGCCTGGACACCGTGGAGCTCGAGCTGCGCGGCTCCGACCCGTCGCTGCCGAACGTCCTGATCGGTGGCGCCTCCGGCCAGGGCAAGTCGAACCTGCTGCTGGTGCTCCTGCACTCGATCGCCGCCTCGTACTCGCCCGACGAGGTCGCGATGTACCTGCTCGACTTCAAGGACGGGCTGGAGTTCGACCGGCTCGGCCCGCGCCCGGGGCGTCCCTGGCACCTGCCGCACGCGCGGGTGCTGGGCCTGGAGGGCGACCGGGCGTTCGGCCTGGCCACGCTGCGCCACCTGGACAACGAGTTCCGCCGCCGGGCGGAACAGTTCCGGCTGGCCGGCGCGAACGACCTGGCCACCTACCGCACGCTGCGCCCCACCGAGACCGTGCCGCGGCTGCTGCTGGTCATCGACGAGTTCCAGGTGCTGGTCGCCGAGGACGACGACATCGCCCGCGCGTCGATCGTCATCCTGGAGACGCTGGCGCGGCGCGGCCGGGCCGTCGGCGTCCACCTGGTGCTGGCCTCACAGACGTTGAGCGGCATCGAGACGCTGGTCACCAAGGAACGGTCGATCTTCGGCCAGTTCCCGTGGCGGCTCTCGCTCAAGACCGAGGCCAGCGAGTCCGAGGCCGTGCTGGGGCGCCAGAACACCGAGGCCGCCCAGCTGCGCTTCCGCGGCGAGATCGTGTTCAACCGCGAGTACGGCGACCCGACGCACAACCGGCGGGGCGTCGTCGCGTACGCCGACGAGCACGTGCTCGACGACCTGCGTCACGAACTGTGGGAGAAGGCCGGTCGGCCGGCGGCGCCGCGGGTGTTCTACGCCGCGCGCCCGTCCGACCCGAACCTGCTCACCCAGGCGCTGCAGCGGGTGCTCAGCGACGCGCCGCCCGGCGACGACACGAAGTTCGCGCTGCTCGGGCTGCCGGTCGACGTCGATCCGGCGCCGGTCGCGTTCGGGTTGACCGCCGACCCGGGGCGCACGCTCGCGGTGGTCGGCGACGGCCGGGACGACGCGTTCGGCACGCTCGGTGCCGTGGTGTGGTCGCTGGCCGCCCAGCACGTGCGTGGCGGCGCCGAGTTCGTGCTGCTCGACGCGGTCGGCGGTGACGCGGGGTCGCCCGAGACCGCGTTGCTGGCCGAGGCGGCCGGCGCGTACGACCACGGCGTCACCGTGCACACCGCCGGTTCGGTCGGGGCCGGGCTGGCCGAGCTGGCGAGCATCGTCGACGAACGCATCGCGGTCGGCGGCAAACACTCGGCCGGGCTGCTGGCGGAGCGGCGGCCGATCTACGTGCTCGGCATCGGCCTGCACCGCGCCGCGCGGCTGGACCTCTACGACGACGACCAGGGCGGCGCACCCACCGACGCGCTGCGGACGCTCGTGCGTGAGGGTCCGCTCGTCGACGTCCACCTGATCGGCTGGTGGAACAGCCTGCGTGTGTTCAGCGAGCACGTCGGGTACGAGTTCGCGCCGCTGGTCGGCGGTTACGTGTTCCTGCGCGCCCCGGAGGCCGACGTGCAGGGCGTGCTGGGGCCTTACCTGCGCTATCAGCCGCAGATGCACCGGGGGCTGTTCTGCGATCTCTCGCACGGTGGCCGGCCGGTGCCGGTCGTGCCGTTCGGCCTGCCCGCCGGAGGTGGATGATGACGCAGCCGTCACCGGACGGGGAGTGGATCGACTACCTCGAGTCCGTGAAGCACCTGGCCAGCCTGCCGAACCTGGTCGACGAACGCCGTCGCACGGCGAAGGCCGACGAGGAGGCGGCGATCGCGCGGGCGAAGACCGCGCAGGAGTTGGCGCTCGCGCGGTGCGAGGAGTGGCAGGTCTACGCGAAGCGGACCCTGGCCAACTCGGAGGCGCGGCTGGTCGCAGCGCACATCCTGGTGCCGGATTCGTCCGCGGCGCCGACGATCTCCTACGACGCTCCGGAGCCCCTGCTGGAGGGGCTGGCCGAACTGGACAAGAAGCTCTCGGCCGAGGTGTCGGGCCTGCACGAGGCCCGGCGCGCGGGGCGGGCACGCGCGATGGAACGGGCCGCCGAGGCCGCCCGAAAAGCCGCTCTGCGCCGAGAACTTCTCCGCATCGGCGGTCTGATCGCGTTGATCATCCTGGGCGCGCTGCTGCTGCGAGTCATTTTCTGAGCCGCGCGTGGCGGGGGCGTGAGGCCACTGTGGCTCGTGGGAGGATCGCGGGATGCCGCGCCCCCAGTTCCACGCGGATCTGCACATCCACTCGAAGTACAGCCGCGCCTGCAGCCGTGACTGCGACCTCGAGCACCTCACCTGGTTCGCCAAGCGCAAAGGCCTCACCCTCGTCGGCACCGGCGACTTCACCCACCCGGCGTGGAACGCGCACCTGCACGAGACGCTGGTCGAGGCCGAGCCCGGCCTGTACCGGCTGAACGACGACCTCGCGAAATCGGTCGATCGCACGCTTCCGGGGATCGTCGCGGCGAGCACGGTCCGGTTCATGCTCAGCGTCGAGATCTCGACGATCTACAAGCGTGACGACAAGACACGCAAGGTGCACCACCTGGTGTATCTGCCCGACTTGGCAGCCGTCGGCCGCTTCAACGCGAAGCTCGCGAAGATCGGCAACATCGCCTCCGACGGCCGCCCGATCCTCGGGCTCGACTCGCGCGACCTGCTCGAGATCACGCTCGAAGCCAGCCCCGACGGCTACCTGGTTCCCGCGCACATCTGGACACCCTGGTTCGCCGCGCTCGGCTCGAAGTCGGGCTTCGACGCGATCGCCGACTGCTACGCCGACCTCGCCGACCACATCTTCGCCGTCGAGACCGGGCTGAGCTCCGACCCGGCGATGAACTGGCGGGTGTCCTCACTGGATCGGTACACGCTGGTCAGCAACTCCGACGCCCACTCGCCGCCGGCGCTGGCCCGGGAAGCACACAGCTACGACTGCGAACTGGACTACTTCGCGGTGAAGGAAGCGCTGCGCACCGGCGAGGGGTTCGCCGGTTCGGTCGAGTTCTTTCCCGAAGAGGGCAAATACCACGCCGACGGGCACCGGGCCTGCAACCTGAGCTGGCAGCCGGCCGAGACGATCGCCGCCGGCGGGAAGTGCGAGGTCTGCGGCAAACCGGTCACCGTCGGGGTGCTGTCGCGGGTCGAAGCCCTGGCCGACCGCCCCGACGGTGAACGTCCGCCCGGCAAGGCCGACTTCCGCAACCTCGTTCCGCTGCCCGAGATCGTCGGGGAGCTCCACTCGGTCGGCCCGCGCAGCAAGACCGTGACCCGCGAGGTCGACGGCCTGGTCGCCGCGCTCGGCGCCGAGCTCGACATCCTCACCGAGGTGCCGGTCGACCAGGTCGCCGCGGTCGGCGGCGAGCTGCTCGGCGAGGCGATCGCCCGCCTCCGCCGCGGCGAGGTGATCCGTCGGCCCGGCTACGACGGCGAGTACGGCGTGATCCGGCTCTTCGAGCCGTCCGAACTGAAGGCGTCTACCGGAACGTCCGCGCTCTTCGATCTGCCTTCCCAGGATGATCACGCCACGCGGCGAACCACCGCGGCGCAGGCGCAGCGGGCGGCGGGCGCGGAAGCCCCCGGAACGGCCGTGACCGCCGCGGGCGGGTCCGCTCCGGCCGTCGCGGCCGCCGCACTGAGCGCCGAGGGCCCGGCCACCGCCGGTGCCGCCGCCCGTGGCCGTGCCGCCGCCCGGCGTAAGGGCGGCTCCGCGATGGGGCGGACCGCCGATCCGGCGGCGTTGGTCGAGACCGCGGCGATTCCGTCGCCGCGCGGCGGGACGGGAACCACCGCACGGGGCGAGCAGGATGCGACGGGGCCCGCCACGCACGGCGGGGCCTCGTACGGCGGGGCACCGGGTGACCGCGCGGACGAGCCGGCGGCGGCCGACCATGCCGGCGTAGACATTTTGCCGTTCGACGTGCCGGACTGGGGTGTGCTCGAGGGGCTCGACCCGGAGCAGCGGGCGGCCGCGGGTGCGCCCGACGGGCCGCTGATCGTGGTGGCGGGGCCGGGCACCGGCAAGACGCGGACGCTCACGCACCGGGTGGCGTACCTGGTGACCGAGCGGGGTGTGGCGGCGGAGTCGTGCCTGGCGATCACGTTCACCCGGCGTGCGGCGGGGGAGCTGGCGACGCGGCTTTCGGACCTGCTGCCCTCGGGGTCCGGTTCGCCGTTCGTGGCGACGTTCCACGCGCTGGCGCTGACGATCTGCCGCGAGCAGTTCGCCGCGCTGGGGTTCGATTCGCCGCCGTCGGTGGCCGACGAGGCCGACGTCTCCGCGGTGCTGGCGGAGCTGGATCTGGCGCCGGGTTCGGCGGTGCCGGACCCGCTGCTCGAGGGGTACCGCAAGCGGCTGCGTGCGCGTGGGCTGCTGGAACTGGACGAGCTCGTGCCGCTGGCCGTGCCGTTCGCGGCCTCCTACCGGTCGCGGTGGTCGCACGTGCTGGTGGACGAGTACCAGGACGTGGACGCCTCGCAGTACGCGTTGCTGCGCGAGCTGGTGCCGCCGGACGGGAACCTGTTCGCGATCGGCGACCCGGACCAGTCGATCTACTCGTTCCGGGGCGCGGAGGTCGGGTTCTTCCTGCGGTTCTCGTCCGACTACCCGACGGCGACGACCGTGACGCTGACCCGGAACTACCGGTCGGCGCCGCCGATCGTGGCGACCGCGGTGCAGGTGGTGCGGCCGGGCACGCTGGTGCCGGGGCGCGGGCTCTCGGCGGAGCGCCGCGATCTGGGCGCGGCGCGGATCGCGGTGCACGCGGTCGCGACCGAGGTGTCCGAGGCCGGCTGGGTCGCGGCGACGATCGACTCGCTGGTGGGCGGGTCGTCGTTCCATTCGCTGGACTCGGGCCGGGTGGACGGTTACGAGGTCGAGGAGCACTACGACTTCGGCGACGTGGCCGTGCTGTACCGGTCGGCGGCGCAGTCGCGGGCGTTGCAGTCGGCGTTCACGACGGCCGGGCTGCCGTTCCAGAAGCGCGGTGTCGACCGGCTCGCGGACCGGCCCGCGGTGCCCGCGATGTTGCGCGAGATGGCGCTGCTGCCCGGTTCGGTGCTCGCGCGGCTGCAGGCGGCGGGGTCCGCGCTGGCGTCGCGGGCCTCGGAGCCGGACCTGTTCTCCGAGGATTCGTCGCTCCGGGCGTCGGACGTGTGGGCGGCGGTGGAGTTGCTCCGCCCGGTGGCTTCGTCGTTCGATTCCGACCTCTCCGGATTCCTGGCCTTCGTGGCGACGGGTGCCGAGGTGGACGCGTTGGACCCGCGGGCGGACGCGGTGTCGCTGTTGACGCTGCACGCCGCGAAAGGGCTGGAGTTCCCGGTGGTGTTCATCGTGGGGTGCGCTGACGGCGTGGTGCCGCTGCGGTTCCCCGGTGAGGACGACCCGGAGGAGCGGCTGGCCGAGGAGCGGCGGCTGTTCTTCGTCGGCGTGACGCGGGCGCAGCGACGGCTCTTCCTGTCGGCGCCGAGGACGGTGACGCGGCGCGGCAAGTCGGTGTCGGCGGCGCTGACCCCGTTCCTGACCCCGGTGGACGACGGCCTCCTGGACCGCACCGGCACGTCCGACGAGCCCCGCCGCCCCGCCGCTCGACAGATGCGCCTCATCTAACGTTTCGGGCGCAGTGCTGGCGGGGGTCGGGGGTGGGTGGCCTAAGCTCGACGCGATGAGCGTGACGACTGAAGCCGGGGCCCCGACGTGGGTCGTCATCGACGCCGAGACCACCGGGCTGAGCCCCAAGGAACACCGGGTCGTCGAGCTGGCCGTGGTGGTGCTCGACGAGCGCGGCAACTCGATGGGTGAAGCGGCCACCCTGCTCAACCCGGGTGTGGACATCGGGCCCGCGGACGGCCACGGCATCCGCAACGAGGACGTCCTCGACGCCCCGCGTTTCGACGAGCTCGCCGGCTGGCTGGTGGAGTGGCTGAAAGGCAAGGTGCTCGTCGGGCACAACCTGCTGTTCACCTCGGCCTTCCTCGACGAGGAGTTCCGCCGGGCCGGGTTCGAGATGCCGCACGTCCCGGCCATCTGCACGATGACGAACGCGCCCCGCTACCTGCCTTCGCTGCCCGGCCGCACGCTCGAACAGTGCTGCGCGGCCGCCGGTGTCCCGCTCGAAGGCCCGCGTTCCGCGCTGACGAACGCGCGCGCCGCCGGTGGCCTGTTCGGGACGTTCCTCGCGCAGCGGCCGACGTTGCCCTCGCCGTGGGTGCAGTACATCGAGCGCGCGCGCCGGATGTCGTGGCCGCGCATCCCGATGCAGGACTTCCAGATGGCGCCACGGGCCGAGGAGGAGTGGGAGGCTCCGGATCCGGAGATGACCGCGATCGTCAGCCCGGAGATGGCGCGGATGGCAGCGGCGTACGCCGGGATAGCGGCTGAGCCCGACGTGAAGGCTCCCAACCCCGAGGTCGACAGCGAGTTCGTCGCCGAGGTGGTCGAGGAAGCGCCGCGTTCGCCGGAGGAGTCGGGGCCGGTCAGCGCCTACCTGGGCGCGTTGGACAACGCGGTCAGCGACCGGGTGCTCTCGTTCACCGAGGCGATCCACCTCAAGGACCTCGCCGGCGCGCTCGCGATCTTCGAGGCCGAGCAGAGCGACGCCCACCGCCAGTACGTCCGCACGCTCGCCGCCACCGCGTGGGCCGACAAACAGGTCACCGACGAGGAACGCGACGACCTGGTGGCGGTCGGCAAGCTGCTCGACCTGACCGAGACCGAGGTCGACGCGCTCATCGAGGACACGAAGCCGGACGCCGTCGGAGGCTCGGCCCCGGCGGCCGGTTCCTCGTCGGCCACGTCGTCGGAGTACGAGGCCGGGTGGTACCCGGACCCGTACGGGCAGCCGGGGCTGCGCTGGTACGACGGAGAGAACTGGACGCACCACACCCACGCGTCCTGACGTCTGTGGAAAGGTCTGTGGATAACTAACGATCTGTGCTCCGATGAACGCGGGGCGTTCGATCGGAGGTCGGTCCATGGACTACGAGCAGGAGGCGGCCGCGCTCTACGCGTTACCGCCGGTGCAGTTCACGACGGCCCGCGACGTCCGGGTCGCGGAACTCAAAGGGGAGAAGCGGGCGGCGCTCGCCGGGCGCCTGAAACTGCTGCGCCGGCCGACCGTCGCCGCGTGGTGCGTCAACCTGCTGGTGGGTGAACACCGGGACGAGGTGCAGGCGCTCGTCGACCTCGGAGCGCAGTTGGCGGACGCTCAGCGCCGGGGTGACGCCGGGGCGATCCGGTCTTTATCGGCGGAAAAGCGGCGTCGGGTGGCGACGCTCGTCGGGGTGGCCGCGCGGTTGGCGGCCCAGTCGGTGCCTCCTCGCGCGGAGGTGATCGGGTTGGAGCCGGCCGTGGTCGCCGATCTCGAGGCGACGCTGAACGCGGCGGTGGCCGACGCGGCGGTGGCGCGGCGGGTGTTGTCGGGTCGGTTGGTTCGGGGGGAGTCGTACGTGGGGTTCGGCCCGCTGCCCGAGGCCGGTTCGTCCGCGGGAGTTTCATCCACAGGGGCTTCGTCCACAGGGCGGTCGTCATCCACAGGGGGTGTGGGCGGTCGGCGCGCTGTTCCGCGAGGCTCGGGGGGCGACGGGGAACCTCGGGGCGGCGTTCACGGGGGCGGGCGTGGCGGCGATCCTCGGGGCGCGTACGAGGGGCGTGGGGAGGCGGAGTGGGCGGGTGCCGTGGAGGCTCATGCGGTGGCCGAGCAGGCGGTGGTGGTGGCCCGGTCGGAACGGGACGGAGCACGCCGCCGGCGTGACGTGGCCCGGCACGCGCGTGAGGAAGCCGCCGCCGTGCTGGCCGAAGCCGAACAGCGCCTGGCCGACGCCCAGCGTGCGCTGGCCGGCTCGGAACGCACCCTTCAGCGAGCCGACCAGCATCGCGCCGAGACCGCGGCCCGCCTGGACGCGATCACCGCGGAAGGCGAACCGTCCGACCGTAGAACGTCTCGATCTGCTGCACGATCGACGTGAACTGGTCCAGGTCGACCGGCTTGGTGACGAACGCGTTGGCGCGCAGCTCATAGCTCCGGATCACGTCCTCGTCGAGCGCGGACGTCGTGAGCACCACGACCGGGATCGATCGCAGGTCCTCGTCGCCCTTGACCTCGGCGAGCACCTCGCGCCCGTCCATGCGGGGCATGTTCAGGTCGAGGAGGATCAGCTGGGGGCGCGGAGCGTCGGCGTGCGGCGGCTCTCTCCGGAGGAAAGCCACGGCTTCGACGCCGTCGGACACCACGTGCAGGTTGCTCGGGACGTCGTTGGCGCTCAGCGCCTCCTCGATCATCAGGACGTCGCCCGCGTCGTCGTCGACGACCAGGACCTCGAGCGGGGTGGTGGTCATCGAGCTACTCTCCGGTGCTGGCGACGTCGTCGGCGAACTTTACCGCTGGGGTCGGACAGTACGCGGAGTCCGGGCGGCGGGCTTGCGTCCGATGGTTGATCGGTGGCGCTGAGTGTTGTTTCAGTGAGGTGCCGGTTCCAGCGCGCGACCGGCGGTGCCGGCGAACGGCACGTCCACGTGCGGGACGTCGAGCGTCGCGGCGTCGGGATGCTCCCAGAGCCCCCGCCGGTGGAGCAGCGGCAGGACGCCTTCGCCGAACCAGTACGCCTCCTCCAGGTGCGGGTAGCCCGACAGCACGAACTCGTCGATGCCGAGCTGGTGGAGCTCGACGAGCCGGTCGGCGACCTCGGTGTGGCTGCCGACGAGCGCGGTGCCCGCCCCGCCGCGTACCAGGCCGACACCCGCCCACAGGTTCGGCGCGATCTCCAGGTCCCGCAAGGCGGTGCTGGCGCGGCCGCGGTCGTGCAGCTCGGCCATCCGGCGCTGGCCCTCGGACTCGCTCTGCGCCAGCCCCTGCTGGACGCGCTGGATCGTCTCCGGATCGAGGCCTTGGAGCAGCCGACCGGCCTCGGCCCAAGCTTCTTCCGAGGTGTCCCGGCTGATGACGTGGAGCCGGATGCCGTACCGCAGCGTGCGGTTCTGCGCTTCGGCCAGGCCCTTGACCCAGGCGATCTTCTCCGCGACCTGTTCGGGCTTCTCACCCCAGGTGAGGTAGACGTCGGCGTACTTGGCGGCGACCAGGCCGGCTTTCGGCGACGATCCCCCGAAATAGACGTCGGGCACCGGGTCGGGGAGCCGGTTGAGCCGGGCGTCCGCGACCTGGATGTGCTCGCCGTCGAGCGACAGCGTCTCGCCGTGCCAGAGCCGCGTGACGACCTCGAGGAACTCGTCGGTGCGGTCGTAGCGTGCGTCCTTGTCGAGGAAGTCACCGTAGAGCCGCTGCTCCCGGCTCTCCCCGCCGGTGACGACGTTGAGCAGCAGGCGGTTGCCGGAGTGCCGCTGGTACGTCGTCGCCATCTGGGCGGCGAGCGTGGGGGAGAGCAGGCCCGGCCGGAAGGCGACCAGGAACTTGAGCCGCTCGGACGCGCCGGCCAGCATCGCCGTGGTGAGCCAGGCGTCGTCGCACCAGGCGCCGGTGGGGGTCAGCGCGCCCACGAACCCGAGCTGCTCGGCCGCGCGGGTGATCTGGGTCAGATAGCCCAGCGACGCCGGCCGGTCGCCGGCGGCGCGCCCGAGATCGACGCCGTGACCACCGGCGACGAGGTTGCGGCTGTCGCCCATGGTCGGGAGGAACCAGTGGAAGGTCAGGCTCATCGGGGCCCTTCCGGTGTTTGCGTGGGAGTGCCTAATCCTAGTTTGTTGATAGGAATGAGACTACTCACTGCCGGGCGAGCGCGGCGGTGATCGAGTCGAGGACGTCGCGCCAGTGGTTGCGTTGCCGCTCGCGCTCGTCGGCGTCGGTGAGGTGTTCCTGGTGGAAGCGCACCGAGGTTCCGGTGGCCGCCGGGCGGACGACGAGCTGCACGATGCTGTCGTGCGACCAGGTGCTCGGCCGCCAGGTGAGGCGGACCCGGTCGCCGGGGCGGAAACTGCGGACCTCGCCGCTCGTGCCGTCCTCGGCGACGTACTTCGCTCCTCTGGCGGGCTCGAGCTCCACGCCGGGGCCGACCCACAGCGCGGTGCCTTCGGGTGAGGTGAGGAACGCCCACACCTCCGCCGAGCCGTGCGGGATCGTGCGCGAGACGCCGATCTCCCATCCGACGTCTTTCGTCTGACCTGTGGGTCTCTCCATGGCTCCCAGTATTTCGACTCGAGCGGGCAGCTCGGCTCCGCTACGTGGGCTGCCCGCTCGGCGGCCGCTAGCGCGGCTCGGCGGTCTCGATCGTGGCCCACTCCTCCAAGTAGGTCAGCACGTCGTGCACGGGGCGGTCGGTGGCCTGGGCCAGCCGTTTCAACAGTTCGTTCTCGATCTTCACGTGCGCGGCCAGCTGCTGGCTGACCAGGTCGGACGTGGGTGCGCTGATCGCATCGCCCATCGCCACCGCGCCGGCCATGAACGCGTCCGGGATCGTGCGGGGACGCCGCACGCGGAACTCACGCTGCAGATCGTCGAGGTCGGGTTCCACGGTCGCGGTTCCGTACACCGCGGCCCAGGACGCGACCGCCCCGGGCATCGACGCCTCATCGGCGTTCAAGGACTGGAGCAGGGCCACCGCACCGTGGAGCGCGGAAGCCACCCCCTCGGTGTTCTCGTCACGACCGGTCGGGACCCGGTCGTGGTCGTTCTCGAACATCCGTCGCCTCCCCTGGCTTCGTCGGTGGCACCGTAGCGGTGACCACCGACGTTTTTGAGGCGCTGCGCGCCACGGGGACACGCGCAGCGCTCCACCGCGGGATCAGCCGCGCTCGGCGACGCTCCGTTCGATGCAGAACTCGTTGCCTTCCGGGTCGGCCAGGGTGACCCAGCCGGTGCCGTCGGGCTTCCGGTGATCGGCGACGAGCGTGGCGCCGAGGCCCAGGACCCGCTCCGTCTCCTCGTCCCGGGTACGGCTGGTGGGCTGCAGATCCAGGTGGAAACGGTTCTTCACCGTCTTGGCCTCCGGCACCGGGACGAACAGCAGATCCGGGCCACCGTCGGACGCCACGAGCAGCGCCTCCGGGTCGTCCGGGTGGTTGCCGTCCTCCGGGTGCTCGCCGTAGCCGGTGAGAGCCGACCAGAACTGCGCCAGCTCGTAGGGGTTGGCACAGTCGATCGTGATGTGCCGAATTCGGACGCTCATGCGTTGTCCTTCGCGAGACAGCGCGCCATCCGCGGCCGTGAGGGCGTCGGTCAGCCGACCACGGGAGGCACGGAAACAATGGCTGTGATCATCGCCGCACCTCCTTCTGGTCGTGGACGCCACGCACACTCTCGCACGCCGACCGCCGGCGGGAAAGCGAGTTTTCAACCCGCACAGAGGGCTGCCACACTCCGGCGGGTTCGCGTTCATCGCAGCCACCGGTTCGCCGCCGCAAGTGAACTGTGGCCGAGTCGCTTCCGCAGGTCCGCCAGCGTGGCCTCGGTCGAGGGCCTGGCTGGTGTGCTGAAGATCGTGGAACGTGAAGCCGGGCGGCATTCATCGGAGCGAAGGGGGCAAGTGCCCCTGCGCGGCCTAAGTCTCGGGCAGTCGCGGTCGCGCGGGGTCTGCGTCCCACCCCGGACGTGAAGAAAGGCACCCTTGCTGAGCTGCAAGGATGCCTCGTGGATCTGGTGGCCAGGGGCGGGGTCGAACCGCCGACCTTCCGCTTTTCAGGCGGACGCTCGTACCAACTGAGCTACCTGGCCGAATGCGGCGACAAACGACGCCACTCCGCTGCCGCGCCGTAGCGCGGCAGCAAGAGCGGTCCCGACGGGATTTGAACCCGCGACCTCCGCCTTGACAGGGCGGCGAGCACTCCGAACTGCTCCACGGGACCTGGTGGGTAAGACCAAGTCTTGCCGTGCCCCCAACGGGATTCGAACCCGTGCTACCGCCTTGAAAGGGCGGCGTCCTGGGCCACTAGACGATGAGGGCGTGCTACCCGAACGGCGTTCATGCTGTCACACATGTCCGCCGGGCGGCGCACCCACCCCGTCCGCGTCGGGAGCGAGATCAGCATATGCGACAACGGGGTCGGGTGGCAAAAGCGCCCCCCGGTGCTGGGGAAAGTCCAGGTCAGAGCCGGGTGAGGCGGTACTTGGACGTGAGTTGGGGCAGCAGGACCTTGCACGCGGCCACGGTTCGGGACCGATCGCCGCCCCCGTCGTGCATGAGCACGATCACACCGGGGGCCATGCCGGCACGCACTCGCGACACGATCGTGCTCGACGGCGGCTTCGCCCAGTCGCGCGGATCCACGGCCCACCCGAGCGACGCCATGCCCTGCTGGCGGGCCACCGACACGATCACGCCGGACCAGTTGCCACCGGGCGCCCGGAAGTACGTCGGCTTCACGCCGCCGCTCGCGCGGGTGATGAGCTTGCTCGTCGCCCGCAGATCGGCGTCGATCGCGGCCCGTGACTTCGACTTCAGCTGCAGGTCGTGCCGCATCGTGTGGTTGCACAGCGTGTGCCCGTCGGCCGCGATCTTCCGGACCAGGTCCGGATGAGCCTTCACGTTGACGCCGATCAGGCAGAACGTCGCCTTGACGTGGTACTTGCGTAACAAGGAGAGCACCTGCGGGGTCCACGTCGGATCGGGGCCGTCGTCGAAGGTGAGCGCCACCGCGGCGCGACCCGTGTGACGGTAGGGCGTCGAGGCCGGGTGCAGGAGCGGCGGTCGTGACGTCGTGACCACCCCGGTACCGGGCGACGACGCGGACGCCGGACCGGCGCTCACCCCGAGTACCGAGACGAGCATCACGACCGCGCTCGCGGCGAGCAGTGCGGTCCTCGAACGTCGCTTCATGATCCCCGCCTGTCACCGTCGAACTGTGCCGCCGAGCGACGCTTTCGCGCCGTATGCCCAGGTGAGCACTGTGAACGATGGATAGCGGCGACGCCCGTTTCTGTCAGAAACTCGGCACCTTCGGACCGTTTGGGCGGTGACCGGGCGTGGTCTGGGGGATGTCTGTCGCTGTTGGGGTTCGGGTCTGAGACACTTCTAGGAGGCGCGGCCGGGAGGGTCGGTCGCGACCTGCGCCGGGCCGTTAGCTCAACTGGCAGAGCAGCGGACTTTTAATCCGCGGGTTCTGGGTTCGATCCCCAGGCGGCCCACCCGCTGACCTGGGGCAATGCGCTATCGCTTGATCCTATGCGGACAGTGCGTGCTCACTGGTTGCTCGCTTTTTCCGCCGTGTTGCTCGGGGTCCTGTTGGCTGTTGTGAGCCTGTGACCTGCGGTTTTTCGCTCTCGCGGAGTCGTCGGTTGCGTGCGTTCGTGCGTGCGCGGCGGCGCCGGTTCGCGGTTTTCACGTCACCGCGGAGCCGGCGCGCGGCGTCGAGCACGAGGACGGCGGTGGCGGCGGCCGCGTCGTGCTGGGCTGGTGGCAGGACGCTGGTGTAGGTGTCGGCGGTGAGCACGATGCTGGCGTGTCCGAGTTGGTCCTGGATCGTCTTCAGGTCCGCGCCCGCGCAGTGCGCCAGACTTGCTGCGCCGTGCCGGAGGTCGTGGAGCCGGACCGGCGGGAGGCCGACGTCTTTCCAGAGTTTCCGGAAGCGGTAGGTCACGGTGCTGGGTCGCAACTGCCGGCCGTCGATGCGGGTGAAGACGTAGCCGGTATCGGTCCAGCCGAGCCCGGCGGCGCGGCGTTCGAAGCGTTGCCGTTCGGCGTGGGCGCGTAGGACGGCGACGGTGTGTTTGTCGATCGCGACGGTGCGGCGGCTGGCGGCGCTCTTGGGTGGGCCGGTGACGATCTCACTGCCGCTCTCGGTGGTTGATTGAGTGATCATGACCTGCCGGGCGTCGAGGTCGACGTCGCACCAGCGGAGCCCGACCGCCTCACCGCGCCGCAGGCCGCGTAGCGCGACGAGGTGGAAGAGAGCGTGGAGGCGATCGCGCTGGGCACGCTGGAGGAATACGGCGAGCTGGTCGACCGTCCACACGGAGACGGCGTCGCGTTCCTGGGTGCGGTGCCAGTGCTGAACGCGGGCGTCGGTCCAGACGACCGCGTGCGGTCTGCGGGCGGGTGGGAGTTCGATGCGGCGGGCGGGATTGTCGGTGACCAGGCCTTCGCGGATGGCGAAGTTGAACGCCGCCCTCAGGGTCGCCCGGACCCGGTGGAGGGTGGTGCCGGCGAGGGGTTGGCCGTAGCGGTTGGTGTGTTGGGCGAGTTCAGCGAAGGCGGCGGTGAGCTGCCGGGCGGTGACCTGTCCGAGGCGGTGGTGGCCGAGGACGGGAGCGAGGTAGAGCTGGATGTGGCTTTCGTAGCTGCGCCGGGTGGTGGGCCGGATCGAGGTGCGTGTGCTGATCCAGTGGTGGAGCCAGTTTTGGAGGGTCCAGCTGGTACCGGCGCGCAGTTCGGGGGTTTGGGCGAGGAGGTCGTCGCGGGCGCGGCAGGCGGCGGTCTTGGTGAGGAACCCGCCGCGGCGTACTTGTCTGGACCGGCCGGTGGGATCGGGCATGCGGCAGTCGAATTGCCAGCGGCCGTGCGCGCGGTGGCTCAGCCGTGGGCAGGTGCGGTTGCGGCGTCGGCCGGGCCGTCCGTCGCTGCAGGTGCAGTATTTGAAGACCACGCCGTTGTTCGTCATGCGGTCACCCCCGTGAGCTGTTGTCCTGCTCTGAGCGTGCGCCGGGTGGGGAGCGCGGAGAATCGGCCGATGGATCGAGCTGCGGCGCAGAATCGCGGCCGGTACGAGCTCAGCGGGGGTGGAGCCGTCGGGTGACGTAGTGGGCGTCGCGGGCGGCGCCGCGCAGGGTGGCGGAGGCGAAGCTGCGTTGCCATTCCAGGCCGACGTAGCCCAGGCCGGGGTGCGTGGTGGACAGGCCACGTCGCTGTAGTGGCGTCCCGTGGGTGTCGAGCACTCCGAGGGGCTGGAGGTAGGAGACGTTGGGCCGGTAGCCGGTGGCCAGGATGATCGTGTCCACGTGTTCGGCTGTTCCGTCCGCCCAGGTGATCCTTTCGCCGTCGATGCCGGTGAAGACGGGCCTCTGGTCGGGGTTTCCGCTGGCCAGCGCGGTGAGGTAGCGGCCGTCGTCGAGGACGGGTGTGTGGGCCGGGGTGCGTGGCAGCGGGCCGATGGGTGCGGTGTCGAAGCCGGTGACGCGGAACCAGAAATGCACGTCCCGGCCGAGGGGTCGCTGGGCGACGAGCCGGACGGGGTGGCGGCTGGCGAGGGTGACGCGGGCGTGGGCGGCGAGTTCGGCGCCGATCTGCACCGCGGTGTTGGCCGACCCGACGACCACGACTCGCTGTCCGGCGAACGGGGCGGGTGTGCGGTAGTCGGCGGAGTGCAGCAGCGTGCCGGTGAAGCGGTCGAGGCCGGGCAGTACGGGCCGGTGCGGGGTGCCGAAGCCGCCGGTGGCCGCGATCAGCAGCGGCGCCCGGAACGACTCCTGGCCGGCCACTGCGACGGTGAAGGCGGTGCCGTCATGGGTCACGGTGGAGGCGCGGTCGCCGAGGCGGATGTCGGCGCCGAGCCGCTCGGCGTAGTCGCGGAGGTAGCCGATGACCTCGTCGCGGTGCGGGTAGCGGTCCGGGTCGCCGGGGAAGGGCATGCCGGGCAGGGCGCTGTAGCGGGCGGGTGAGAAGAGCGTGAGGCTCGCGTAGTACGACGGCCACGACCCGACCGGGGCGTCGCCTGCCTCGAGCACGATCGGCGTCCGCCCGGCCCGGCGGAGCGCGCGAGCGGCGGCAAGTCCGGCTTGGCCGGCCCCGATGACAAGTGCGTCGCAATCGATCACGGAAGTCCTTGAGTCGTATGAGTCCAGGAACGGCGCAGCACGAAGCCCGGCCTTTCCCATCGAAGGATGTCGATGGGAAAGTATCGACTGGTATCGATGAATGCAACCATCGACGATGATCGATAGAGTTCGGGTCATGACGAGCACCGTGACGCTGCCGGCGCTGGCGCCCGACCACGCCGAGCTTTATGCGAGCTGGTTCGCGTGTCTGGCCGAGCCGGTGCGGGTCCGGCTGCTGCACGCGGTCGCCGCGAGCCCCGGCGGCGTGACCGTCGGGACGCTGGCTACCACCCTCGGAATCAGCCAATCCACGTGCTCGCACCACGTCCGGAAGCTGGCCGAGGTGCGTTTCGTCCACCTCCGTAAGGAGGGCACGACGACCGTGGTCACGGTGAACGCGGCCTGCTGTACGGGCTTCCCGCAGGCGGTCGACGCGGTCATGGGGCTACTGGCGCCCCTGTCGGCGCAGCCGCCGGCCGGGCCGGCCGACGTGACGGTCCGGGCGCTGGCCGACGCCGACTGGGACGCGGTGCTGCGGATCTACGCCGAGGGCATCGCCACTGGCGACGCCACGTTCGAGACCACGGTGCCCGACCGCGACAGCCTGGACGGCAAGTGGCTGCCCGGTCATCGGTGGGTGGCCGAGATCGACGGTGAGGTCGTCGGCTGGACCGCCTCCAGTCCGACGTCGGCCCGAGAGTGCTACGCGGGGGTCGCGGAGACGTCGGTGTACGTCGCCGACGGGTACCGCGGGCGTGGGATCGGCCGGGCGCTGCTCCACCGGCAGGTGGCCGCGGCTGATGAGGGCGGGCTGTGGATGCTGCAGTCGTCGATCTTCCCGGAGAACCGCGCCAGCCTGGCCCTGCACCATGCGGCCGGCTACCGCACGGTCGGGGTCCGGGAGCGCATCGCGCAGCGCGACGGCGTCTGGCGCGACACCGTCCTGATCGAACGCCGCTCACCGGTCCGCTGAGCACGCCGTGCTACCGGGGCGGTGCGCTCAGCGCCGTGATCGCATCGCAGAGGGTCGTAGTGTCGGCGATCGCTCGGCGGCACTCGGCCTCGGTGAGAGTGAGGCGCTGGCCGAGGCGGGCATTGCCGGCCGGCGCCTTCGCGAGGTACTTGTCGTCGACGATGCCGTCGTTGTGGGTGAAGACGTGCCGGGTCGCCCAGGTCTGCTGCAGGCGCTGCCAGATCGCCGCGTCGACGGCCGTGCGGAGATCGTCGTAGCCGGCGTCGACGAACAGGTCCGCCATCGGGTCGAGCCGCTGGAAGATGTTGCCTTTGCCCTTCAGGCGCGCTTCGGCGTCGGTGACCGCGGCACGGAACACGGCACCGGCCAGGGTCTCGACCACGCCGACGAGGTTCTCCAGGGTGTCGACCCACAGCCGGGTCAGCGCACCCTGCTCCCGCAGGGTGGCCGCGGCCGCTGGGGGCAGTTCGGCCATCGCGTCCAGCCGGGCGACCTCGGCTCCCAGGGCGTCGAGGGCGACGACGTCAGGCGGGAGCGGCCCGCAGACCGGGCAGAACCGGTGCTCCCCGAACACCGCGTACCGCACCTGGCACCCGCCGCACTGCCGGATCCGGATGAGGTTCTCCTCGGTGATCCCGGGCAGTGGCGCGGGGAAGAACGGCTTCGACCGGTAGGTCATCCGGACACTGACCCCCGACGATCTGCGGGAGCCCATCGACGATCCGCGGGAGCGGATCGGCCGCTTGAACGCTTGCCCGAGGGCCTGGCTGACCATCTGCATGCCGACGTCCGCGGCGGCCCGTTTGGCGCGGGCGAGCTGCTGCTCGGTCAGGAAATGGCTGTGGCCGTCCCGGTGGCCGCAGTAGACGCACCACAGGGACGGGTTTTCCGGCAGTGTCTTGTAGTCCTGGCTGGACATCCGGAAGACCTGCCGGCACTCGGGGCACTGCCGGCCGAGAAAGCCGTGCTCATCGCCGGGGATGTCGACGTTCATCCGGACCCGGTCGCCCTCGCCGGAGACGACGCGGGCACCGTCAGGCAGCCGGTAGCGTCCGGCCTCGTTCCACATGCGCCTCATTGTGCCCGGAACCACCCGGAAGTGACACAGAGTTACGGACGCTGGCTATGCAGCAGACCCAGGTCGGCGTCGCCGTCACGCGTGGGTGGTGGCCTCAACCGGGGTGAGTGCGCGCGCGACGGCGCTCAGCGCCTCGGGGACGATGCGGTAGTAGGCCCACTTGCCGCGCTGGGTCCGAGTGACGAGACCGGCGTCGGCCAGCAACTTCATGTGGTGGGAGACGGTCGGCTGGGCCAGCCCGACGGGTTCGGTGAGGTCGCAGATGCAGGCCTCGCCGTCCGCGGAGGCGGCGATGAGCGACACGAGCCGGACGCGTGTGGGGTCGCCGAGGGCTTTGAAGACCTTGGCCAGCGCGGCGGCGGCGTCCTCGCTGAGTACCCCGCCAGTGACCGGCGAGCAGCAAGCGTCCAGCGCGAGGGGCAGGGAAGTTCGGGCGGCCATGAGATCAGTCTGCCACTCGCATTGACATTCGTCGATACGAGAAGCAGGCTAGGAACGTATTCACGATCATCGATGTGATGGAGGTGTGTGGTGTCCGATCTTCCGGTCGTCGTCATCGGTGGAGGCCCGCAGGGTCTGGCCGCGGCGGCGCATCTGCGTGAGCGCGGGCTGACGCCGCTGGTGCTGGAGGCCGGGCCGGTGCCCGCGCACGCGGTGAGCCAGTGGGCGCACGTGCGGCTGTTCTCGGGCTGGAACGAGCTGGTCGACCCGGCCGCTGCCCGGCTGCTGGCGCCGACCGGCTGGACCGCACCCACCGAGGGATACCCGACCGGCGGCGAGTGGATCTCCGGCTACCTCGGCCCCTTGGCTGACACCCTGGGTGGGGCGGTGCGCGTCGGCGCCCGGGTCACCGGCGTGTCCCGGAAGGGCCGTGACCGGCTGGTCGACGCGGGACGGGACGAGCAGCCGTTCACCGTCCACGTCACCTACGCCGACGGCACCGAGGAGAAGATCGACGCTCGCGCGGTGATCGATGCGTCCGGTACGTGGACCGCTCCGAACCCGGCCGGCGCTGATGGGCTCCCGGCGCTCGGGGAGCGCGTCGCAGCTGAAGCCGGTCTGGTGACCTATCTGCCGCCCGCGCAGGTCGAGCAGTTCGCCGGCAAGCACGTGGCCGTGGTCGGTGCGGGGCACTCGGCGATGACCGCGGTGATCCAGCTCGGCGCGCTCGCCGAGGACCACCCCGGCACGCGGATCTCGTGGGTCGTCCGGCGCGGTGGCACCGGGATCTCCTTCGGCGGCGGCTCCGCCGATGAGCTTCCGCAGCGCGGTGCGCTCGGACTCGGTGCAAAGGCCGCGGTCGACAAGGGCTTCGTGGAGTTGGTCACCGGTTTTCGCACCGACCGGATCGCGGTCTCCGGCGGCCAGGCGATCCTCGTCGGTGAGAACGGCGTCGAACTGGCGCCGGCCGACCACGTGGTCGTCCTGACCGGCTTCCGGCCCGACCTGTCGTTCCTCTCCGAGATGCGCCTGGAACTAGACGCCACACTGCAGGCACCGGTGCGGATCGCCGCCGAGGTCGACCCGAACCTGCACAGCTGCGGTGACGTCGCCGCGACCGGCGCCGCCGACCTGGCGCACCCGGAGAAGGACCTGTACCTGGTCGGGATGAAGTCCTACGGCCGGGCGCCGACGTTCCTCGCGATGACCGGCTACGAGCAAGTCCGGTCCGTCGTCGCCGAGCTGGCCGGTGACCACGAGGCCGCGGCCCGAGTCGAACTGGTCCTGCCGGACACCGGGGTCTGCGGTGGCAGCGGCGCCTTCGACGATCCGGCTAGCGCGTCCGGTGGCTGCTGCGGCGCCCCGGAGGCCGGTCCGCAGATCGTCGAGCTGAGCGTCGGCGTCCGCTGACCCATGACCCAGCGTCCAACCCTGTCCTCCCGCCCGGAAACACGCGCCGCTTCGCGACGAGAACTGGGCTGGGCGCTGGGCGTGCTCTGCCTGACCGAGATCGTGTCCTGGGGTGTGCTCTACTACGCCTTCCCGGTGCTGGCCGCCGACATCACCGTGGACACCGGCTGGTCGACCGCGACGATCACCGCCGCGTTCTCCGCCGGACTAGTTGTGTCCGCGCTCGTCGGGATCCCGGTCGGCCGGCTGATGCAGCAGCACGGGCCACGCTGGTTGATGACCGGCGGCTCCGTGCTGGCGGTCGCCTCGGTACTCGTGATCGCCGTGGCGCCGACGTTGCCGGTGTTCTTCGCCGCCTGGTTGCTCGCCGGCGTCGCGCTGTCGTGCGTGCTCTACGCCCCGGCATTCGCCGCCGTCACCGTCTGGTTCGGACCCCGGCGCGTTCCCGCGCTCACCGCGATCACGCTCGTCGCCGGGTTCGCCAGCACCGTCTTCGCCCCGCTGACCGCCGCCCTCGATCAGCACCTGTCCTGGCGCGCTACGTATCTGGTCCTGGCGGTGGTGCTCGCCGTACTGACCGTGCCCACCCACTGGCTCGGGCTCCGCCCGACCTGGCCGAACACCGAAAGAGCCGCACCTGCCGCATCGACCCGGCTGCTTGACGACCCGGACGATCGGCCCGTCCGGCCGGTCGAGTTCTGGGTGCTGGCGGCGGCGTTCACCGTCAACACGGTCTGCCTGTACGCGACGGTCATCAACCTGGTGCCGCTGCTGCACGAACGCGGCTACTCGACGACCTCGGCGGCCTGGGTCCTTGGCCTCGGCGGTGTCGGGCAGGTCCTCGGTCGCCTCGCCTACGCGCCCCTGGTCCGCCGGTCCGGCCTGACCACCCGCACGGTCCTGGTTTTCGGCGGCGCTGCACTCACCACCGGCGTCTTCGCGATCCTGCCCGGTCCCTACGCCGCGCTGATCGTCGTTGCGCTCGTCGCTGGCAACGCCCGCGGCCTGGCCACGTTGCTCTCGGCCACGGCGGTGTCCGACCGGTGGGGCACGGCTCGATTCGCCCGCCTCAACGGCGTCTTCAACGCCCCGATGATGCTCGCCACCGCGGTCTCCCCGTTCATCGGCGCGTGGCTGGCCGGACCACTCGGCGGCTACCCCGAAGCCTTCGCCGTGCTGGCGGTGCTGGGTGTCGTCGCCGTGGGGCTCGCCACGATGACCGCCCCGGGGAGCAAGCTCCGCTAGCGAGTTACACCGGAAGGGCCCGGCGGCCGGCCCGGTGCTGCCGGCTCCAGGCCTGGGCCACCATTTGAACGGCGTCCCAGGGCGTGCCGAGGGGCGGGGTGTAGGACAGGTCGAGGTCGCTGAGCTCCTCGACGGACATGCCGTGGAACAGGGCGGTGGCGTAGGTGTCGACCCGCTTGGCGATCTCGCTTCCTCGGCGGCCGACCAATTGCGCACCGAGCAGGCGGCCGGTGGCGGTGTCACCGGTGACGCGGATCGTGATCGGGTGCGCGCCCGGGTAGTAGGCCTTGTGGTCATCAGGCGCGGCCTGGATGGTCGCCGGTATACGCCCGGCAGCGATGGCCTCATGGTCACGCAAGCCGGTGCGCGCGGCAACGAGATCGAAGACCTTGAGGACCTGGGTGCCGAGGCTGCCCGCGAAGCGTGCGTCCTGGCCGATGGCGTTGGCTCCGGCGACGCGTCCCTGCTTGTGGGCGGTAGTACCGAGCGGCAGATAGGTGACGCCGAGCTGCCGGTGGTGGGTGACGACGCAGTCCCCGGCGGCCCAGACGTCCGGCAGGCCGGTAGCCATGGTCTCGTCGACCACCACCGCGTCCCGGGGCCCGGTGCGGGCACCGGCCTCGGCGAGCAGCGCTGTGTCCGGCCGGACACCGACGACGGCCAGGACGAGGTCGGCGTCCCAGGCCAGGTCGCGGTCCTGCGCGTCGACGCCGGTGACGCGTAGTTGTCCGGGCCGGCTGTCGAACGGGGCGGCGCCTCGGTGGACGGCGGTGACGGTGGTGGAGGTGTGCACGGTCACGCCGTGGTGCTCGAGTTCGGCGTGGACGAGCGCGCCGAGCTCCGCGTCGACGGTCGGGAGCACCTCGGGAAGTGCCTCGACCTGGGTGACCAGGATGCCGCGAGCGGTCAAACCCTCGGCCATTTCCAGGCCGACGTACCCGGCGCCGATGATCAGCGCCCGGAGCGGCCCCTGCGCCGGGTCGTGGCCGGTGGTGAGGCGTTCGAGGGTGGCGGTCAGCGCGAACGTGTCACCCATGGAGTGCAGCAGGTGCACCCCGTCTTCCGGCCCCAGCGCGTCCGGACCGGTGAGCCCGTGAATGGGCGGGCGTACCGGGGTCGCGCCGGTGCCGACGACGAGCGCGTCGTAGTCCAGCCACGATGATTGCCCGTCGCTGCCGCGCAGGGCGATGCGGTGGCCGGAGACGTCGATCGCGGTGGCGCGGGTGTTCAGCAGCAGGCGCATGCCGGTGGCTTCGAGGTCCGCGCGGGTGCGGTGAGCCAGATGCGTGGAGTGGGTGACCTCGCCGGAGATGTAGTAGGGGATGCCGCAGATGGAGTAGTTGGGGTAGGCGTCAGCGACCACGACGGTCACTTCCGCAGCGGGGTCGAGTTCCCAGGCGCGTAGCGCGGCGCTGATGCCCGCGTCGCTGCCGCCGACGATGACCAGGTGCATGATGCGTCGCCTTCCGCAGGCTGAATGGGGGTGCTGGTGAGTCAGTTCCGCGCCGAGGCCCGGTCGGGCTGGGTGCCGTCGGGCTGGGCGCGGCTGGTGTCGTCGGTGGCGGGCACGACGACGTCGGCGGCTTGGGCGGTGGTGAGGCTCGGGTAGAGCAGCCAGACCAGGCCGGCGCCGAAGATCAGGCCTCCGAGTACTTGGTCGAGGAGAAACGGCAGGACGGAGCCCGGGGCGATCCCGGCGAAGGTGTCCGACAGGGTGCGGCCGATGGTGATCGCCGGGTTGGCGAAGCTGGTGGAGCTGGTGAACCAGTAGGCGGCGCCGATGTAGGCGCCGACGGCCGCTGGTGCCAGCGCTGCCCGGCCGGAGCGGGCCAGGGCGAAGATCAGCAGGACCAGGCCCGCGGTGGCGACCGCCTCGGAGAGCAGATGCGCGCCGGTGGCCCGGTCGTGGGTGCTGATGCTGACTGCGGTCTCCTCGAACATCAGGTTCGCCAGGATCGCCCCGGCGCAGCAGCCGAGGATTTGCGCCGGGACGTAGGCCGCGACCCGCTGCCAGGACAGGCCCCCGAAGAACGCGTCGACGATCGAGACGACCGGGTTGAAGTGCGCGCCGCTGACCGGCCCGAACATCAGGATCAGCGCGAACAGCCCGGCGGCGGTCGCCGCCGCGTTCTCCAGCAGTTGCAGCCCGACGTCGGCCGAGAGTTGCTGGGCGGCGATGCCCGACCCGATGACCAGCGCGGCCAGCAGCGCGCTTCCGAGGAACTCCGCGCCCACGGCCCGCGCCACTGCCGCCCGCTGGAATGCCAGCCGCTGGCTGCTCTTGACTCCTGACATGTCTCAACCATACTTGAGTCAATGCTTCTTGAGGCAAGCGCGAGGAAGGTGAACAATGAGTGACCGCACCGGCCGGGACACCCCGCAGGTTGACGACGCGGGGCTGCGGCGGCGCTCGGCGATGCACGCGGCGCTCGGCGAACCGGTGCGTCTGGCGCTGGTCGACCGGCTGGCCCTCGCGGACGCCTCACCGGGGGAACTCGGCGGCGAGCTGGGTCTGCCGACCAATCTGCTGGCCCACCACCTGCGGGTGCTGGAGGAGGCGGGTTTGATCCGGCGGCGACGCTCGGACGGTGACCGGCGCCGCAGCTACGTGCAGCTCGTGACGGACGATCCGCTGGTCGCGAGCCTGGCTGCCGCGTTACCCACCTCCGCGAGAATCGGCGAGGAGGTGTCCCGGGTGGTGTTCGTCTGCACACGGAACACCGCCCGCTCGCAGCTGGCCGCTGCCGCGTGGGCCCGGCGGAGCCAGGTGCCGGTGGCGTCTGCCGGAACGCACCCCGCGGACCGGGTCCACCCTCGCGCGGTCAGAACGGCGCGTCGGCACGGCCTGAGCCTGGAAGCCACCGGTACCCGGCACGTGTCCCAGGTGGCGCGGCCCGGTGACCTGCTCGTGGCCGTCTGCGACAACGCCTACGAAGAGTTCACCGTCCGGCCGGCCACGGACGCTCAACCCGGCCCGGTGCAAGCCGATCGGGACTGGTTGCACTGGTCGGTGCCCGACCCGGTGCCCGCCGACAGCGATCAAGCGTTCGAGGACGCCTACCAGCAGATCACCGGCCGCGTCGACCGACTCGCGCTGGCCCTCGACCCGGGCGCGCTCAGCGCCTGAGAGCTCCCGGCGGCAACGCCGCCGCCGGAAAGGCGGAAGGACCCCGTCATGACCGAGACTCCGACCAGCCCACCCACCGCCGCAACCTGGGACGTGCTCTCACCCGAGCAAGGCCTGTCGCTGCGCACCGCCGCGGCCAATCTCCGGGAGCAGTTCGACGGGGTGTTCGGGCAGGAGACCATCGAACGGTTCCTGTTCTCCTCCTTCGACCAGTTCGCCACCACCGCGACCGTCAACCGGTTTTTGCCGCTGATGGCCGAACGGTTCGCCCGGCAGCGGCTGCAAGCGCTCGCCAAGGTCGAGGGTCTGCACGACGACGGCAAACCCACCGTCCTGTTCCTGTGCGTCCACAACGCCGGCCGCTCCCAGATGGCGATGGGCTTCTTCACCGACCTCGCCGGTGACGCCGCGGTCGCCTGGTCCGGCGGATCCGAACCCGGCATCCAGGTCAACCCCGCCGCCGTGGCCGCGATGGCCGAACGCGGCATCGACATCTCGAGCGAGTTCCCCAAGCCCTGGACCGACGAGACCGTCCGCGCCGCCGACGTCGTCATCACGATGGGCTGCGGGGACGCCTGCCCGATCTTTCCCGGCAAACGATACGAGGAATGGGTCCTCGACGACCCCGCCGGTGAGGACCTCACCGCGGTCCGCCCGATCCGCGACGAGATCGAACGCCGCGTCCGCGCGCTCCTGGCTGAGCTCGCCGTTCCCGTGGCCCACTGACCCATGTCCACCGCCGACGGTGCGCCGCGAGGATCGTTGCGCCCCACCGACGCCGAGATGCGCGCCGCCGGCACCGACAACGTGCTGCAGCGCATCGTCGATCGCTTCACCGACCGCTACGCCGGGATCTTCACCCGAGACCTGGTTGACCGCTACGTCCACGAGTCCTTCACGCTGCTGCGCCGCCAGGCCACCGCCCACCTGCTGCTGTGGGCGCTCACCGAGCGGTTCACCGCCGACCGGCTCGCCGCCCTGAGCCGATCACTCGGCCCCGCCGCCGCACCGATCCCCGAGGCACTGTTCGTCTGCGTCCGAAATGCCGGCCGCTCCCAGATGGCCGCCGCCCTCCTCGACCGGGCCGCCGGAGGCCGGGTCCACCTCCGCTCGGCCGGCTCCCACCCCACCGGCCGCATCCACCCCGTCGTCCAGCAGGCCCTCGCCGAAGTCGGCATCACCCTGGCCACCGCCTACCCCAAACCACTGACCGACGAGATCCTCCGCGCCGCCGACGTCGTGGTCACCATGGGCTGCGGCGACACCTGCCCCGCCCTGCCCGGCAAGCGCTACCTCACCTGGGACATCCCCGACCGCGCAGACCAGCCCCTCGACGTCGTCCGCCGCATCCGCGACGACCTCGACATCCGCGTCCACACCCTGCTGGACGAATTCGCACCAGCGCACGCCTAAGAAGAGGAACCACCGAATGAAGCCCAGCGTCTTGTTCGTCTGTGTCCACAACGCCGGCCGGTCCCAGATGGCCGCCGGATGGGTCACCCACCTGGCCGGTGACACCGTCGAGGTGCGCTCGGCCGGCTCGGCCCCGGCTGAGTCAATCAACACGGTCGCGGTCGAGGCGATGCGCGAGGTCGGCATCGACATCACCGGCCAGACGCCGAAGATCCTCACGGTCGACGCGGTGCAGGCATCCGACGCCGTCATCACGATGGGCTGCGGCGACACCTGTCCCGTCTTCCCCGGGAAGCGGTACGAGGACTGGGAGTTGACCGACCCGGCCGGTCAGGGCATCGAGGTCGTCCGGCAGGTCCGGGACGAGATCCGCCTCGGGGTCGAGAAACTCCTCGCCGAGCTCACGGCCTGAACGGGACCGAGAGCACCGGCCCGGCCGGCCGACACTCATACCCGGGGCTGTGAGGCTCACCGCCTGCGAGCGGCACGCAGTTGTTCGTAGCGGTCGCGTGGTTCAGCCGTCAGCGGGTTGATGCCGTGGCGGCGGCACCAGGCGACATGGAAGACCGCCCCGGCCAGGGGCAGGCCGATCACCCAGACGAACGTCCACGGCCGTCCGAGCGTCGCGCCGATCAGGCCGGTGATCGCGAGGTAGACCAGCCACCGGGCGATCCGGGTCCATAACGGCCGGACGGTCTCGAAGTGCCCGAACGCCGGGGACGAGATCGCGATCAGGACCGCGGAGAGCAGCCACTCGGCGGCCACGGGTCACTCACCCGCGCAGCAGCCGTCGGAGCAACTACCCGCGGCGCTCGGTGGGGTCGACGCCAGGGCGCTCGTGGGCGCGCAGCAGGCATCGCCGCGCCAGGTTTCCCGGCCTTCCTTCACGGCGACGACGGCGATCACCAGCGCGGCGATCGGGTCGGCCCACCACCAGCCGAACAACGAGTTGACCGCTAGCCCGGCCAGCAACACGCCCGAGAGGTAGGTGCAGAGCAGGGTCTGTTTGGAGTCCGCGACCGCCGAGGCCGACCCCAGCTCCCGCCCGGCCCGGCGCTGCGCGGCCGAGAGCACCGGCATGATTACCAGCGACAGCGCGGCCAGCACCAGGCCCACGGTCGAATGTGCTGCCCGGTCCGCGCCGATCAGCGCGCGCACGGACTCCACCGACACGTACGCGGCGAGCGCGAAGAACGAGACCGCGATGATCCGCAGCGCCACCTTCTCCCGCGCCTCCGGGTCGCGGCCGGCGAATTGCCAGGCCACCGCCGCGGCCGACGACACCTCGATCACCGAGTCCAGCCCGAAACCGATCAGCGCCGTGGATGAGGCGAGACGGCCCGCGGTGATCGCCACGACCGCCTCGATCACGTTGTAGGTCATCGTCGCGGCGACGAACAGGCGGATGCGCCGGGACAGCACCGACCGCCGCGCGGGAGACGGCCCCAGCGCAAGCAGAGGCAGCGAGGTCATCAGCAGCACCCCTCGTCCTGCGCGGCCGGGCAGGCGGCCGGATCCACCGCCAGGACCAGGCCCAGCAGATCCCCCAGCGCATGAGACAGCCGCGGGTCGGCCAGTTCGTAGCGCACCCGGCGACCCTCCGGCACGGCGACGACGAGCCCGCAGCCCCGCAGGCAGGACAGATGGTTGGAGAGGTTCTGCCGGGTGGTCCCCAAGAGCTCCGCCAGCTCCGCCGGGTACCCCGGGCCCTCCCGCAGCGCCAGCAGCAGCCGGGCCCGCACCGGATCGGACAAAGCATGGCCGAAGCGGGCCAGCACCTGCCCGTGAGTCGCGATCTCCATACCGGCAAAGTACAGCAATTGATGAATACATCGCTAGCTGTACTGTCGCCTATTCTGCTGGTGTGGCCGGGTCGGCACATCGGCACCAGCGGCTGGTCCGGGGCGCGGCAGTCTCATTGCCTGTCGGGTGCCGGCCGTTTCGTCGCGCGGACGAGCGCCCCGTGCATTCCGGGCCGGGTCTCGTGGGTGAACGTGACCGACGCGTCGGCGAAGCCCGCGGCCGCCAGCCTGTCGAGGTACTCGGCCCGGCACAGCGCCCCGCCGATGCACTCGGTGTACCGGCCGAGTTTCGCGCGATCAGCCGGGGTCAGATGGTCTTCGGCGACCACATCGCTGACCCGATCCGCCCGCCGGGTGTGAGCACCCGGAACATCTCGGCGAGTACCGCGGGCTTGTCCGTGGACAGGTTGATCACGCAGTTGGAGATCACCACGTCGACCGATTCATCGGGCAGCGGGATTGCCTCGATCTCTCCTTTGAGGAACTGGACGTTCGTCGCACCGGCCGTGGCCGCGTTCGCTCGCGCCAGGGCGAGCATCTCGTCGGTTATGTCCAGGCCGTAGGCCTTCCCGTCCGGGCCGACCCGTCGCGCGGAGAGCAACACGTCGATTCCTCCACCGGAGCCCAGGTCCAGCACCCATTCGCTGGGCGCGAGGTCGGCGACCATCAGCGGATTTCCGCACCCCAGCGATGCCGCCACCGCCTCGGCGGGCAGGCCGTCGACGTCGTCGCCGTAGAGGCCGGCGCCGAACCGCTGGTCGATCTCGTCCGGCGCAGCGGGTCCACAGCACGACGTCGACTCCGGCGTAGCTTCAGTCACTTTCAGCGCCGCTGCGGCGTAGCGCTGCCGTACCTGCTCGCGCGTCGAATCCGATCCCATGAGAGACCTCCGATCGATGATATCGACAAACATCGATACGACTACTGTGGCGAATGCATCGATAAACGTCAATATCGAGGAGCGACCTCGTTCGGCACAGGTGCCCAGGCGGCAAGGCACCGAGAGCAGCGACCGGCGTAGGAGGGGCGGGCGAGGGGCCCTTACTGCGGTTCAATGACGGGCGAGTTTGTACGCGGAGATCAGCAGGACGACGGCCAGCAGTGGCACCAGAACCAGGTTCGGCACGACACCGAGCAGTAGCCCGCCGAGAAGGGCGCCGGCGATCGACCCCAGGGCCATCGTGGCCGCGAAACGCCAGTTGCTGCGCAGGACCTGGAAGCTGGAATCGCGGCTGTAGCGAGCGAACGCGACCAGCATCGTCGGGAGCGACACCAGCAGCGACAGACTGCCCGCGATCTTGACATCGACCGCGTAGAGCAGCGTGATCGTCGGGATGAGGAGTTCGCCACCGGCCACGCCCATGATCGCGGCGACGACCCCGATGCCGAAGCCGGCGGCCACGCCGGTCACCGCCCGAACGGCGTCCGGCAGGGCAAGGGTGGACGCGGTCGTCGTGTGGGTCAGGACTAGGGCCGCGGCCATGCCGACCATGAGGACCGCGAGAATCCGGTAGAGCGTCGCCGTGCGCATCCGGACCGCCCACGCCGCCCCGGCCCACGCCCCGAGGAGGCTGCCGGCGAGCAGGTTGATCGCGATGACCCAGTGCCCGGCTAGCTCGTCGAGCGGCACCGCAGTGAGGCGGGCGGGTAGTGCGCTGAGGACGACGACCAGGCTCATGGCCTTGTTCAGGATGACCGCGGCGAGCGCCGCGAACCCGAACACCCCGATCAGCAGTGGTAGCCGGAACTCCGCACCGCCAAGGCCGATCATCCCGCCCAGCACACCGACGGCCGCACCGGCGCCGAAGGCCAATGGAAGGGAACCTGCCCAGCGCGCGGCGCGCAGATCAGCGATGTCGTCGACCATCGTCCGCCCCTTCCCGGCCGGCCCTGACCGACAGAGTGTCGTGGCTCGAGCCGGGGAAGGCGAATCAGCTACTACGTGGGGCGTACATGATCACGGCAACGCCGATCAGGCAGACCGCCGCGCCAATGAGATCCCACCGGTCCGGGCGGAACCTGTCCACGACCATGCCCCAGGCCAGCGACCCGGCGACGAAGATGCCGCCGTAGGCGGCCAGGATCCGGCCGAAGTTCGGGTCGGGCTGGAACGTGGCGACGAAGCCGTAGGCGCCGAGCGCGAGGATGCCGCCGGCGATCCAGAGCAGGCCGCGGTGTTCGCGCCATCCTTGCCAGATCAGCCAGGCCCCGCCGATCTCGGCGAGCGCGGCCAGGGCAAAGAGCAGCAGCGAACGCACGACAGTCACGGACGGAATCCCATCACGAAGGATTCCGCTGCTCAGAGCCGGGCCGAGTCAGCACGCGCAGTTGTCCCCGCACCCCGATCCGCTGACGTGGCGGGCCCGGCGACGGCGCAACAAGAGCAGCCCACCGGCGGCGAGCATCAGTACCGCGCCCACTCCGAGGAACACGTTCTGCAGCCCTGCCGCCGCGGCGCCGGTGAGGAACCCGACGCCGACCAGCACCGGCACACAGCACGCGGCGCAGGCGATCAGGACTCCGAGGCCACCGGTGAGCGCGGCGGCCGAAGCGGTCAGCCAGGTGAGAACGCGGCCACGGGCCGACAGCGGGGCATCGGGCTTGGTCGGTGTGGTGGTCATTGCGGGGCTTCCGTTCTCGGGTCGGCGGGCGTACAACAGGCCTGGCTTGTCTGCGGTGGGTCGGTGCGGACGGTGACGTCGGCCAGGTCGGTGAACGGCAGTGGGCAGCATGGGCTCTCGGCGCAGACGGCGAGGTCGTCGCAGCCGGCGTCGACGGCCTCGATCAGGGCGGCGCGGATCGTCTGCAGGTCGGCTAGCCGGGCGTCGATCTCGACGAGTTTGGCCTGGGCGCGGGCCTGCAGCCCGGTGTCGGTGCGGTGTCGGTGGCGGCCGGCTTCCAGCAGGTCGGCGACCTCGTCGAGGGTGAACCCGAGGCGCTGTGCGGCCTTGATGATCCGCAGCGCCGTGACCGCTTCGGCCGGGTAGAGCCGATGCCCGCCCGGTGAGCGTTCGGGCTCGGCCAGCAGTCCGCGTCTCTCGTAGTAGCGCAGCGTCTGGGTGTTGACCCCGGCCGCGGCGGCGACCTCACTGGTTCGCAGCGTCATCCGAGTACCGCCGAGGCACGGGCCGCCAACGCGTCGAGCACGGCGACCTGCGACGCGGGAACCTCGGTGTCCAGCAGCAATTCGCCGTCGTTGCCCGGTCGGAGGGCGAAGGAGAAGAACGAGCAGCAGGCGGTCTCCCGCGCGGTCAGGTCTTCCGCCGTCGCCCGGATGTCACCGGTCTCGGCGAGCGCCAGCCGCAGCCGGGTCGGCGCGAGACGTTCCACCCGCCGCAGCGACGCGGCGAACAGCGCGTCGAACTCGGCCACCCGCAGGGGACGTTCCGGTGTCGGAAGGGTGCACGCGGAAGGCGCCCAGTCCAGATCAGGGGTCTCTGTGGTCATAACTTGACGGTAAGGCTGTACCCGGGTACCGGATGCAACCCTCGGATCGGCATTTTTTCCGAGACGCAGCCGATCGTGAGGGAAAAACCGGCGCCCAGTGTGCACCGTCGGTTGGACTGCGGTTGCTGAAGGTTGGTGCGGTAGACGGCTGTCGTCAAGGACCGGCAGGCGGGCCGGGGCGGCGCAACAACGCGGGCCGGTATCGTGGCGGTGGAGGTAGTTGTCTCCCGGCGGTGGGGCCCGCCGACCCGTCCGGGTGAACCGCGGCTGTGTCCGCCAACGGTCCCTACCAGTGCATGTGTTGTCGTGCTGGTAGGAGGACTGTGCCGGTGACCTGGCAGGTGGTGGGCGTTCTGGCGGCGGCATCCGCAGCGGCGTTCGTTCTCGCGTGGTTGTCCGCGGTGGCCGGGTTCGGTGGTGGTGTGTTGCTCTTGCCGGTGTTCACGGCGCTGTTCGGGCTGCGTACCGCGATTCCCGTACTGACTCTCACGCAGTTGTCCAGCAACGCCTCCCGTGCCTGGCTCAATCGCGGCCATCTGCGGTGGGCGATCATCGGCCGGTTCGCCCTCGGGGCTGTTCCCCTCGCGCTGGCCGGTGGGCTGTTGCTCGCGGCGGCTCCGCTCGCTCCTCTCAAGCGGGTCCTCGGGGTGTTTCTGGTGGTGGTCGTGGTCTGGCGGAGGCTGCGGCCGAACCCCCGGCGGCCAAGCCTGCCGGCGTTCACCGCGGTGGGCGCGGCGTCCGGGCTCGGCTCCGCGCTGCTGGGCTCGGTCGGGCCGTTGACGGCGCCGTTCTTTCTGGCCTACGGGCTGGCGCGTGACGCCTACATCGGCACGGAGGCCACCTGCGCGCTCGTCCTGCACGTCACCAAGCTCATCGCCTACGGCGCAGGGAGCCTCCTCAACCCGACCGTATTGTGGCTGGGGGTGGCGCTGACTCCAGCGACGCTGGCCGGTGCCTGGGTGGGTAAGCGCACGGTCGGCCGGCTCAGTGATCGGCTGTTTACGCGCCTGGTCGAGGCAGGACTGGTAGTCGCCGGAGTCCTGTTCCTGGTTGGTCTCTGAGCGCAAATTGCCTTGACCCCGACGACGTCGTAACCCCTCCCGCGCCGGGACCGGTGGCCTATCGACGCGCCGGTTGGGCGGTCTGGCGGCTCCGATGCGGCTCGTACCTCATGGCACTCGTTCACACTGCTTCACAGAACGACTTCACCAACGAGCACCGTGGGGTCATCTCGGACAAGTCGTATGGACAGAACAGCTATCACTAATGCACACTCGTTAACAACGGCTCATATGAGCCGTCATTCCGGAGTATGACCGGATACAGTGGACTTTTAATCCGCGGGTTCTGGGTTCGATCCCCAGGCGGCCCACCCGCTGACCTGGTCTTTTACCCGATCTCTTGTTCCTATGCGGACAGTGGTTGC
Source organism: Cryptosporangium japonicum (assembly GCF_039524755.1). Lineage (NCBI taxonomy): Bacteria > Bacillati > Actinomycetota > Actinomycetes > Cryptosporangiales > Cryptosporangiaceae > Cryptosporangium > Cryptosporangium japonicum. The sequence goes on along the minus strand of NZ_BAAAGX010000009.1, from coordinate 47,888 downwards.
GCGCCGGTTGCTCGTCCTCGCCGCGATGTTGCTTGCTTGCCGAGGTTGGCCATCAGGCCGCTGACCTGCGGGTTCAGGTTGATCAGCCGCGGTTTCCTGCGTGCGGTGATGCGGTTTGCAGCTCGAGCAGGAGAACGAGATCCTGCGCCGGGCGACCGCCTACTTCGCTTGCGACGTGCTCCCAAAATGACGCTCCTATGGTCTGTCAAGGCGTCGGTGATGGCGGTCGTTGGTGTTCGAGAACTCGCCAGAGTCGGCGGGCGAGGTAGCGTTTGAGACAGCGGCGGGCTTCCCGCGGAGTCTTGCCCTGAGCGATCCGCCGGTTGACGTAGTCCCGGGTCGCCGGATCGATCGCCAGCCGGGTCAAGGTGATGTGGTGCAGGGCCCGGTTGAGATGCCGGTCGCCGCCGCGGTTGAGGCGATGCCGGGTGCGTTGACCGCTGGAGGCCTCCAGCGGGCTGGCGCCGGCGAGAGCAGCGAACGCGGCTTCAGACCGGATCCGACCTGGATGTGACCAGCTGACCCAGACCTGCGCGGCGGTCACCGGACCGACGCAGGGCTCGGCGATCAGGTCGGGAACGTGGCTGCTGGTCAGGTTCTGAAGGTCGGTCTCGATGACGCGGATATCCTCGTTGAGCGCGCGGATGCGGCGGGCCAAGCGCTGCAGCGACTGGATGCGGGTGCGCGTCTCGAGATAGTCGGTCGAGCGCGGCCGCAGGGCTTGGCAGGCGGCGACGAGCTTGGCGATCGACCGATCTCGCAGACGCTCTCGGAGCTGGTCGGCGGCGGTGAGCACCAAATCTCGGATCTGATTGATGACCGCTGTCCGGTGTCGAACAGCCCGCTCTCGCTCGACCAGCAGGAGCCGGGCGGCCTCGCGGGCACCGTCCGCGCGAGGATCACGAACCTGTTCTGCCGACAGTGCCGAGCGCGCGGCCAGCAGGGCATCCATGGCGTCGCTCTTGCCGCCGCGACGGGCCCGCCGGGTCGGCCGATCAACTTCGGTGACCGTGGCGCCGGTTTTACTCAGCGCGCGGAAGAAGCCCGCGCCATGGCTGCGGGTGCCCTCGATCGCCCAGAGCAGCCGCGGGCCAGGTGCCTGCTCGGAGACCCAGGCGAGCAGTTGCTCATAGCCGTCGGCGTTGGCGCGGACGACCAGGCTTGCGAGCTGGCGGCCGACCGGATCGGTCAGCGCAGCGGTGTGGGTGTCGCGGTGAGTGTCGACACCGACAACGGCGTCGATCTGTTCGGCGGTGCTCAGCTTCGGCCTCCGTGGTCGAGGTTGGACCGACCCGGGTGCAGCACCGATGGGGCAAATCTGTGATGAGGCACGCGGTCGCGGCCAGGCTCCTGATTAAGCCACCCGATGCTCGGGGCGGTGCCGGCGACGCGAAGGGCAGGTCATTTTCAAGGCACGCACCTGGCGGCCAGATATATCGTGAGCCACTTCGCGCCGCCGGACCCGACCCTGGCAGCACCCGTCCGGATCTGCCGCCCCGAAGCCTCACAGATGTTTCCGCTGGTCCTCGACCTTGCCGCTGATGGTGTTCCGGTTGCGGTGACCTGCCGGACGCTCGGCTTCTCCAAACAAGCCTTCTACCAATGGAAGAGCCGGCCGGTCACCGACCGGGACTGGGCTGACGCGCACCTGATCAACGCCGCGATCGACATCCACCACGACGACCCGGAGTTCGGCTACCGGTTCATCGCCGACGAACTCGCCGGTCAGGGCACGATTGCCAGCGGCAATCGGGTCAACCGGCTCTGCACCTAGCAGCGCCTCTGGTCGGTCCACGCCCGCAACCGCGGCCGCAGCCGGCGACCAGGACCACCGGTCCACGACGACCTGGTCCAACGCGAGTTCACCGCGCCGGCACCCAATCAGCTCTGGCTGACCGACATCACCGAGCACCCCACCGACGAAGGCAAGCTCTACCTCTGCGCGATAAAGGACGCCTGCTCCCGGCGGATTGTGGGCTACTCGATCGACTCCCGCATGACCTCTGAACTGGCGGTCAACGCGCTGCGCAACGCCGTGGCGCTCCGCGGGCGATCAGGCGCGATCGTCCATTCGGACAGGGGCAGCCAATTCCGATCCCACGCATACATCCACGCACTGCGGGCAGCAGGGCTGCGCGGATCGATGGCGCGGGTCGGGACCTGCGCCGACAACGCCGCGATGGAATCGTTCTTCGCCCTGCTGCAGAAAAACGTCCTCAACCGCCGCCGCTGGACCACCCGACACGAACTCCGGCTGGCGATCGTGACCTGGATCGAGAAGACCTACCACCGCCGCCGACGCCAGAACGCCCTCGAACGGCTTACCCCGATCGAATACGAGACACTCCACCAGACCGCTCACGCGGCCTGACTCCACCTACCGAACCGAGTCAACCGAAGTCTGGGCAGTCCCAAGCGTGGCGTGCCTGACTTGACCGCGACGAACTGGCCAACGACGATCGCGCACAGCTGATCTCCACAGGCCAGCGGCGCGGACCTCAACCCGCCGACCCCAGTGCAATCGAGGGAGTTCGTGCTCCACGCCCGACATCCTGCCTGCCAGCGGCAGCAGTCGCCGCTCTGACCCGGCGTTCCACGTCTGGGCAGGCAGCACATCCGAGAAGTATTCGGCCGGCTACGCTTTGGGCGTAGCGGTGGCGGGCTGGCAGGGCGCACGCACGCCTCCCCACGGTCTCCTTCTCGGCGTACCAGATTAGGTCGCCGGTTGCGACGTGCGAAACAGGAATCTACGTGGACGGATCAGATGCGGCCGATCGGCCGTACCTGGCAATCCGGACACGATCTTTGGCATACGCAATCGTCACGCGCTTGCGGGTATACGGCAGCGAATCAACCGTCCGTCGTACTTGCATGAGCCACATGTTGATACGATGGCCTGGTAACTATGCCACGCCAGAACAGTGACTTGACTTCAGGATGTTAATCGGCCTCCGCGGTGGCCGAACTATCACCCTCACTGATTCCGCCGGTTTCGGGCAGGCGAGCGCCGTCCGCTCGCCCCTCGATAGTCGCCACAGAACTCGCGGTATCGTGCTCTGGACGTACGCTCCTTACCCCTTCATTGGTTGGTTTGGGAGATCCTAGGAGTCGTTCTTCTCGCCTCAATTGCTCAGTTACATAGCGGAGATTCCGGCGAGCTATACGCGCAATACTCTGAAGCTCTTCCCGACTGACATCGACGTCTTTGCTTCGTTGGACGATATAGTCCGCCGCCTCTGCGCCAAGGACGGCGGCGTCCGTAGCCGCACGCAGTCGCTCACGCTGAAGCGCACTACGAACGGCCTCATCTCGCTTACGATGCCGACCTTCGAGGTACTGCCAAAATGCGAGGACGAATGCGCCCACTGTGGTTACAGCGGCGGCAGCGTCTAATGGGTCCACCAGTTCCCCCTGTCAAGGAATCTACCTAGTAGATCCGGAGTGCACTCAGCGACAAGTTGATCTTCGGCCCTGAGAGATCATCGAAGGCATAGATCGATAGGCCCGAGTACCCTGGACCGAGGAGAGTTTTGGGTTGGGACTGCGATAGAACTTTTCGGCCGTTTAATAGCATCGTCAGGCTCACCCCTGGAATTCCGGAGTCGCTGCAGCGGCCTTCTATCGTCACGGGGCGAGAGAGATCGAGACCGTCTACATGCCACCATGCGGTGCCATCGACAGCATCTTTCTCGCCATTCCTGAAGGTAAAAATGCCAATATTACCGGCGTGTGTCAATACAAACTGATAGCGGGCACCACCATTTTTTTCTGCACCTCTGCACCAAACTCCCCATCCACCTTGTCCTGAGTTGATCCTCCCGACCGCTATCACGCGCTCGTCATTGCCGCCATATGGCTGCGGGATAGGAAATACTAGGTACTTGCCGACGCTACTCACGCGAAACAGGAGCCCATTCGCGTCGGGACTCACCTCGGCCGTGCCGCGCCCGCTCTCTGCCCAGCCTTGCCGCAGTCGGCGGAAATCGCCAACGTAGCGCTCCGCGCTTGTGGCCGATTCTGCGTCGTCGGGGAGGAGATCCCAGTGTACGACACCACGTTCGAAGTCGACCGCCGATGACTGCAGGAATGGGTTCATCCCGAACCAGGACAAAGTCGCGGTAAGAATGAGCGCTGCGGCAGTCGTGACTGCCGTGCCCGAAACCCATAATCTTAAGATTCTTGGACGCCGAGCCAGCCGGTCCAATCGCCGAGCCCACTTAGTTAGATTAACCGCCGCACGATTTTCAGCGCTGGGATCCATACCTTTCAGTAGGTGATCAATCAGCTTCCTACGGGGCCGATGCCCGATCGGGGTCTGTAGGAGCGTGGTCCGCCGCAGCTTTTGGTAAGCAGCGTCTAAATAGCCGTCGGCGTCCGACCGCAAAGAGGGGACTTCCTCCGTAATGAGGCTGAATGCGGTCGCTGCCAGCGAGAATAGATCAGTCGCTTCAGATCGAGCCGACAGCGGATCCTGGAGCACCTCTGGCGCGGCGAAATCCGGCGTAAAAACGCTTTGTCGACTATTGGATCCGCGGGCGAGGTGGAGACTGCCCATGTCGACCAGTACCAGACCGCGTGTCGGACTGATTATGCAGTTACCCGGTTTAACATCTGAATGCGCGAGCGGGTTATTTTGGAGGGTAGGATCATGCAGGATGGATAAGGCCTCGGCGAGATGTCTCACCCACGTAGTCCGCCGCACGAGGGGTACACGGTCGCGGCGTAGGATCGCGTCGGGAGGTTCACCGTCGATCCACTCCATCACCACGTAGGGAACTGTCCTGCCTGCCTCTTTCGTCAGATCTATTTGCGGAGGGGCCAGGAATGAGCGGCGGGTATGCACAAGGTGAATGTTATTGGGTAGTCCGTTGAGGAAGTCAACCTGCTCCTCTATATGACGCCAGGTTCCGTCGTGCGGCCAGTGCGGCGAAGCATTGGCCGGTCGATCGTATTCTTTTATAGCGACCGGTACTCTTACGGACCCCTCCGAGCCTATATACTCGCCTTCGTAGATCCGACCCTCGGCCCCAGCGCGGAGCAGGCGAATAATACGGTACCGAGACAGTAGCTCGCTACCGTCATCTCGTTCCGCCATGCCGTGGCGGGGTTCCAGTAAACTGGAACCATCGTCTCGCGCGGCGCTGCCGTCAGACGACTTGATCTTGCGCTCACTTAGAATGGAGATGCGCCACGCCCGAGAGAACCCGCTCGGGGTCTCCTCCTTCAAGGCTGCCTTCTTTCGACGTCGCCTGAAGCACAGGGCCGCCCGACTGCCCTCGGGCGGCCCTGTCGTTCCGCTTTTGTTCGGCTTTAGAGTTTATCCCCAGCTGTCACAGACCTTGACTCGGAATGGTCCGCGCCAAACCTTCTTGTAATGAAGGCACTTCCGCGGCGGCGGATCGCAGACCGTGTACGTTGGCGCGCCGGGGCGCGTCGATGTGGTTACTTTGTGGCAGCCCGCAGATGCCGGTGATGCTGTCAGTGCGACACCAAATCCGACAGTTAACACGATCGCGGCAGCCATTGCCCAAAGCCGTCGAGCCATTGAAATTCCCCCTCTTACGTAGACTTCCTAGCGCCCCGGAATCATTATGTGGGGCGTGTCAAGAATGCGTCGGAACGGATGACGTATCACGATTACGTCAAGCGGTACTGGAAGACGATCCAAGCGCCAAACCCGGCATTCCGTCCTTAGGTGGGACGTTGATGCTTGGGCGCCTCAATTCCCTTGCTGGCCGTATTTATTCGCCGAGATGGGGACGATCCCAGGGGGCGTACAGGACGAGGTTTCCGTCTGCCTGCCTACGCGGCGTGCTCCCGCCACCGACGAGTGTGCTGGCGTGCCCGAGCTTAATCCTGCACGGTTTTCAGATCCGCTCCCGCCGCGTGCGCGAGGCTCGCCGCGCCGTGGCGCAGGTCGGGTCGTGGAGGCGGACCGGCGGCAGCCCGGTGTCAGCGACCAGCTGGGCGAGCCGGTGGGTCAGGACGGACGGTGAGAGCGGCCGGCCGTCGTGGCGGGTGAAGACATAGCCGGTGTCGGTCCACTCGGCGCCGGCAGCGCGGCGTTCGAAGCGCTGCCGCTCGGCGTGCGCCCGCAGGACCCCAATGGTGTGCTGGTCGAGGGCGATGCTGCGGCGGCTGGCGCGGCTCTTGGACGGCCCGACGAGCACTTGCCCGGGGACCTCGGTGCGCTGCTGGGTGACGTACGGGACCGCCCGGTCGGATCCAGGTCGCACCACCGCAGCCCGGCGGCCTCACCCCGGCGCAGGCCGCGCAGGGCGATCAGGTGCCAGAGCGCGTGCAGCCGGTCGCGTTCGGCCCCGTCCAGGAACACGACGGGCTGCTCGACGGTCCAGACCGTGACCGGCTCGCGGGAGCCGTCCCGTTTCCAGGCCTGGGCCTGCGGGGCGGTCCGCACCACAGCGTGCGGCCGGCGTGCCGGCGGGAGCTCGAGGCGGCGGGCGGGGTTGTCGGTGAGCAGGCCCTCGCGGACCGCGGCGTTCAGCGCGGCCCGCAGCGTCGCGCGAATCTGGTGCAGCGTCGCGGCGGCGAGCGGATTCCCGTAGCGGTTAGTCCGGGTCCCGAGCCGGGTGAAGGCGGCGGGCAGCTGGCCGAGCTCGAGCCGGTCGAGCCGGACCTGTCCGAGTTCGGGGATCAAGTACTGCTCGCAGTGCTCGGTGTAGCTGCGCCGCGTGGTCGGCCGGATCGAGGCTCGGGTCGTCAACCAGTACCGCAACCACTGCGTAACGGTCCAGGCGCCGGCGGCGCACACCTGCGGCGACTGACCGAGGAGTTCCACGCGAGCGGCCCGCGCTGCGACTGCGGAGCGGAACCCACCGCAGCGGACCTGCCGGGTCCCCCAGTCAGAACCGGCATCCGGCAGTCGGAATGCCAGCTTCCGTGTCCACGCTCAGACAACCGGCCGCACGACCGGTTGCGCTGCCACGCTGCGTCGCCGCAGGCGCACGCCTTGAACACCACAGTCTGCCTGGCCATATTGACACCTCCGCGTTCGGTGGGGTTCAGCGTGCGCCGGATGAAGCGGTCCGAACGATTCACCGGTTGATCGAAGGTCGGGTCTTGCGGAACGCAGTGAGAATCCGATGAGCGAGCGGAGACCTCGCCGCCCTACGCGACTCCACCGTCCTGCCCGGCCCTTAGAGCGTGTTTGAGAGCCGGCCTCGGCGTGTCGTGGTGACTGTGGAGGGTTGGTTCTCGGCAGGGTCGGGTGGATGCGTGAGCATCGGTATCCCTCGGATCTGTCTGACGCCGAGTGGGCGGTGATCGAGCCGCTGTTACCTGCGGAGACGCCCCTGCCGGTGGGTGGACGGCCGGAGAAACACGACCGGCGGGACGTGGTCGACGCGATTCTCTACGTCGTGCGGTCCGGGTGCGCGTGGCGGGCTCTACCTGCGGATTTCCCGCCGTGGCAGACCGTGTACGCGATCTTCGTGCGGTGGGAAGAAGACAAGCTCACCTTCCGGTTGTTGGATGCGATCCGTCAGGCCGCCCGCGTCCAGCAGGACCGGGATCCGCAGCCCTCGGCGGGAATCATGGACACCCAGTCGGTTCGGGCCGCGGATACCGTCGGCCGTGAGACCAGGGGTTATGACGCGGGGAAGAAGACCAACGGCCGGAAACGGTTCATCGTGACCGACACCGTCGGGTTCCTGCTGATGGTCATGGTCCGCCCGGCGAGCGTCCAGGACCGGCAGGGCGCGCTCAGCGTGCTGCTGCGCGTCTACCACCACTGCCCGCGCCTGCGGCGCGTGTTCGCCGACGCCGGGTTCAGCGGGCAGCTGGTCGAACGCGCCCGCAGGCTGCTGCGGATCGTCGTGCAGATTGTCGCCAAACCCGCCGGTCAGAAGGGCTTCGCGGTGATACCGCGGCGGTGGGCGGTCGAACGCACGCTGGCGTGGCTGACCTCTTACCGCAGGCTGGCCCGCGACTACGAACGTCATCCGGCCACCTCGGAGGCCATGATCCGCTGGGCCGCGATCGCCACCACCACCCGACGGCTGGCCCGCCGGCGACCTGCCACCCGACAACGCGCCCGAGTGTTCCCCGAACCGTCTATCGCCTGAGGTTCTCAAACACGCTCTTAGGCCCGTGTGTTTCTGAGCCCGTCGCGGTTTAGCGCTTGGGCTGTGGGAACTGCAGCCGCAAGCTGCGGCCGGCCACGCGGTAGAACTCGAAGCCGCCGGCAGCGAGCGGATTGGTCAGTATGTGGAGGCGTCGGCGCGCTGGATCGAGGGCGTTGGTGACGAAGGCAATGAAGTATTCCTCGTCGTCGGCGAGGGCCTGTGCCCGGCGGACCTCGGACTCTCCGAGGGAGAATTGAGGCGTGGTGTCGGTCGTTGCCTTGACCTCGATGAGGATGCGCTTGTTGGATATGTTGACAAGGAAGTCGTAGCCGAGACTGTCGTCTCCGTCATCTGCGAACTTGGTGCGGCGGTTGCTGGACTTCCAGGTGGTTTCTGGTGGGTAGCCGAATTGATGCTGGATCCACTCGCCGACTAGGAGCTCGCCGGCGAGGCCCACTCTCGCGGTTACCTCCGGGGGCGCGTTGGTGGCCCGCCAGCCTCGTGCGATGCCGGACCCGCCCGTGCGCGTAGATCCTCCGGCCGGCGTCCTCGGTGGGGCGGTCGGTTGTGGCGGCGTTGCCAGGACCTCCTCCGGGATGCTCGAGCAGACGGCGTCGATGAATGCCTGCGTCTCTTCTGGCTCGTGGCCGAATTTGCTGGTGCCGAATGTCGTGGCGACTGCGGCCTGGTGCTGCTGTTCGGTGGCCATGGCGAGGCGTTCCTGGGCTTTGGCTAGCTCCTGCGGGGAGAGGCCCAGGGATTTGGGTGCGATCTCGTGCGGCATCGATTCCGGCCACTGGCCGTGCGAGTACAGCCAGCTGATGACATGCGCCTGCGTGAGTCGACGGAAGTCCATGCCGCCCTCTGCGGCCATTTGGGTGGCGACCAGCTGAGGATCACTGGGCCTGCGTGCGCTGGTCGCCACGGAGCGGTGCGCCCATGCTTCCACTGCGACCTGGGCGTTGGTCGTCACCCGTATAGCGAGACGTTGGCCGACTTTCCGAAGTTCGCTCACGGGCGGCAGTCCCGAGGCGGTAGACGCTGACGCCGGACAGACCTGGTCGAGCCAGTCCTCGATTCGCTCTTGGAGTACCTGCTCGGGAAGGTCCCAGTGGCGATCCAGCCATTTCGGGTCGGGGCCAAGGTCGGGGAGGTCGCGCAGCCGAAGGTAGTCAGTCAGCGGTTCGCCGCGTTCGGCGACGGCGAGGTATCGATCGCGCAGTTTGTCCTGGATCCCGGCGCGGTGCTGCTGAAGGTAGGCCGCGAATTGTCGGGAGTGACCGTCGCGATTGTGCAAGGGCGCCAACCCCAGGGCGCGGAGACCGGCGTTGGCAGCCCCGAGGGACGCGTTCAGTTTTTCGATCGTAGTGTGGAGATCATTCTCGTCGGCGAGGGCGAGGACTCTTTCGGCGTCTATACCCCGGTCTGACAGCCAGGAGCGAAGGTCGCCGCGTCCGTCGAATTGCTCCCCGCGGTCTCGCAATTCCTCGGCAACGGTGATGTCGACGATCGCGAGCACGGCAATCACGGCGGAGTGGTCGGATAGATGACTGATGGCATCGGGCACCAGTGCTTGCAGATCCTCGACTGATATACGCAGAGCCTGCGCAGTCTCGGCGAGGGTAGGGGATCGATCAGGGCAGATCCGGTGCAGGTCGATAAGTGCCAACTCGAGGGAGCGTTCGATCTGGGGAAAGCCTGCTAGTTCTGCCAAGGATCCGCAGGCGGCCGCCAGCAGCGTCCAGCGGTCGGAATCGGTGGCCGCGACGACGATGCGGGGCCTGCCCTCGGCCTCCAGGAGAAACGAGCGTGCGCCGACTCCGGACCCGACCGAGTGACCCCTAACGCTCGCCACGATGGATCCCGCCGTGGCGATCTCACATTGGCTAAGCCGTCGATCGGCGGCAGCTAGCTGCTTGTTGCTGACGGTGACGAACGAGTTCTGTTGGAACTCCACGGCGCCAAGTACCAGCGTGCGCAGCCATCGCCCGGCCAGATCGTCGAGGCGACGGTAGGTGAGGTCGGTAGCCGGCTGACCGTCCGCAGTGATGTCGATGGTCACGGCGGAGGTACGAACCAGCCGTCGAGGCCCGGACTGTTGCAGAAGGTTGTAAACCTGAGTGGCGAGCTTGCGCTTCCTGATCGCGAGCATCGCGACCGGCGTCTGGACAAGGAGCCCTTCCTGGGCGACGCCGGTCTCGTCGCGGACGTACACCGGCTCGCCCGGACGATCGAGGTCGGCAACCTCCATACGGGTCTGCCGGACAACGATGACGCGGTGCGGGAACTCGGAGGCGTTGCCGAGGTGCTCCCACGCCTCCTCGTAGGCCTTGCGGATGCTGGGGTTCGGCAGGGAAGCGCCGCCGCCTTGCGGGCTCTGCCGAGCCACCAGGTCGGTGAGATACTCCAGGCGACTTCGGGCGGTAGCGGGATCGTCCCAGAAGCGGACGCCGACGCGCCGCAGCCGCGCCAGCACGCGGGGTGTCGCTAGCCCCCGTAGGCTCGATGGCGGAGCGGGCAGGTAGTCGGGCGTCTCAGCCTCCTGCAGCCACCAGGCGCGGTCGGGCGCCACGAAGCTCACGCGGGTGCGGTCGCCGGGGGCGGTTTGCGGGATCCAGTCGGCGGTGGCCAGAAACCCAGCGACGAATGTTGGCCAGGCTGGGCGCGTGTAGTCGCTGGTGCGGGTGAAGTGGATTTCCAGAACTGAGTCCGGCCAGGTGTCGAGTCCGCGCAGGATCAGTTCAGTGAACAGGCGACGCGCCCGTTCGTCGAAGGTCGACCAATCGCGCTGACCAGGCAGGATCGCGACGGCGGTTTCCGGCCGATACCGCACGGTGTCGTAAAGCGGCCCCTGCCGAGGCCAGTTAACGGCGACCTCGCGCCAGCGTCGCTGATCATCCGTGGACACGTTGATGGCAAGATGTCCGGCAGTCCTCGGGTTGGCGATCTCCGATCCGTACAGCGTGACATCGGCTGGCCGGTACCAGTTCGGCAGGAGGCCGTGGCGGACGCCGGCTGCCTCTAGGAATGACCGCCAGCGGTCAACGTCGATGTCGCCTAGTTGGTCAGGTTCGATCGTGGCATCGCCGATCCGCTGGACCTGCGCCGAGACGTCTCCGGCAGCGGCGACAAGCTGGGCAAGGCGCGCATCGGTCTCGCCGTTCACCCCGCCCCAGCCGGGACCAAAATGTGCCGTGTTCGCGATAGCCCAACCTGACTTGGTTGGAACCCGGAGACGGGCGTCACTGACCGCCTCGGGACTGACGTCCCGGGCAGCCCGACGCCACACCTCGAATGCGAATTCGAGGCACTGTCGCAGGGTGTCTGACTTCCATGGATCGCTCGCTCGCATGACCGAGCCGATCAGGCTCAGCACGGTGTCCGTCCGGTAGTCCCGGACCAGGTTCTGCGTATCCAGCCATGCTCGGCCCGGACGTCTACGTCCACCTTCGGGCGTCCGCCAGGGGATGCCGGCGAGCATGAATGCCAATCGCGTTCGCACCGCCGCTGGCGGCAGATGTGCGTCAGCCTCGTCGTCGGCCGGTCTCACGAACACACTCTGCTCGCCGCTGGGTGAGAGGAGCCCCCCGTCGTCCTCGATAAGGATTCGCCGTTCCCGCAAGACACTTTCGTCAAGCCCCTCAGCCGCGAGATCGTCGTAGAACCCGGCCCATATCTCGGGCGCCGCCGAACGGGCGGCCAACGCATCTGCGACCGTCTCCGCGAATGCGCCGACCTCCAGCGGGCTCGGTTGCAGCGGGAGGCCGAGGTCACGAGCCAATGCCGACAAACGCTTCTTCCGCGATGCATGCAGCGCCGTATCGATGATCGGAAGACCTCCGGCGCCGGCCACCGCTTCGGCGGTAAAGACAGATCCGCGCCCCTCCCAGAGCTTTGCGGCGGCGAGGACGACGCGACCGCGACCCTGACCAAGTACAGGCACCAACGGCAGCTGACCGAGATCGACGCCGATCTCGTCGAACGCTCGCCGCAGACGAGGCAGTTCAGTGCTCGTCCAGCAGATGAGGTCCAAGGAGACTTCGCCCGGTAGACCGGACGGGCCGGGCGCGTCGCTCACGGCCCGGGCGCACAGCCGGGCAACCTCGGTGAGGAGCAGATCATTGAGAGGAATCGCAGAGGAGAGGCTCCTGCGGTCGAGGCGCGCGAAGAACGGCGCGTTGACAAACGCCGGCATCGGCGCCTGCGCCGCCTCGCCCATCGGCAGAAAAGTGTAGAGCCGCCCTTGTTCTACGGGGTGATCGAGCGGAACCGCGACGCACACGGTGGCGTCGCCCTCCCAACGCTCCCAGCCAGAGTTCAGACCGTTCGCGTCTCGGCTCTGTCGGATGACCCGAAGCATGTCGGCTTCCGGAACGGCACGGCGCAGCAACAGGTAGGTGCCGCCATCGACGTGCACCTCCTCGATCATGGGCGCAAGCGGATGCACCGAGCGGGTGAGTGAATGCGTCGACTCGTCACCGGCCGTCGTCCGCGTCCGCACAGTGATTCGCCCGACGCGCTCCAGGAAGAGATTGAACGGCACGTCGGACGACAAAAGCTCGGACAGCTGCTCCCGGACCCGCCGGTGTGCGGCCGCGGAACGCAGAACGAGCCGTATCACGGTGGCAAACCCGTCCCGCTCGAACTCGGCTACCTGCGCCGGGATCGCGTCAGCCGGGACTGTGACCTTGAGCGGGGACACGTTGTTCCGCAGATCCTCGGCCAGGTCTGATCGGTCGGGTGCGACCCGGGCAGCGAGGACGTCAAAATCAGCCGGGCCGGCAAATCGGAAGCAAAATCCGTCGAAGGCGGACGAATCCTCCACGGACCGGCTGTATACCTCAGGGCTGTCAGACAACTGCAGGACGCTCTTGAAACCGACGCCCTTGTTACCGATGCCCTGATCGGGGCGCTTGCTGCTCATCGCGATCCGGCACATCGAATCGAAGTCGGCGACACTCACTGGCTGACCGCCGTTCGCAACGTAGAGCACTCCGAACTCGTGCTCATCCGCAGCGAGCAGGAACTCGATCCGGCCGTCCCGGCGATCCGCGTGATGGGCGTCGTGGCCGTTCTGCAAGAGCTCGACGACCGTCCGACCGTCGTAGTCGGCCGCGATCACGCCCTGGATGAACTCCTTCTGCTCACGCGTCGCTGGCTGCCCCAGCCGGTCGCCTTGCAGATACAGCTCGGCGATGCTGTCCGCCTGCCGCATGACCCGGTCCCGAAAACCGCCCATAATCTTAGGTTGTCACACGCGGGTCTCACCGACCCGCTTGCTAGCGGCCTTGCTTCGCAGATAGGGCTGCTTGTGACCACTAGTGATCTCTTCGCCGGCTCCGCGGCGGGGTCTACCGACAGCTGCGTCGGTGTCAGCTCAGTGCGCGCGGCCGTGCAACCACGCGCGCCGACGGACACCCGACGGCATCATGGTCATGCGCGCGAACGCACTGTCATGCCGATGAGCGGATGTTACGCCCAGAGCAATCACCGAGCGCCCAGGCGCACGGTCAGGCCAAGTTGAGTGCGCACCGACATCACCCGCTGAAGCATCCGTGCGGCGTGCCTTCCGGTTAGCGACTGGCTGGTCAGTGAGCGAAAGCTGCACGCATTCAATCAAGCGCTTCGTATTCGGCTGGCGGTTTAACGAGATGCGGATGCGAGATCGAGTATTCGTTTCCGTGAATGGCTCGCATCGCCCACTGCCATGCCTCGTCATGGAAGACTAGTCCTCGGTAGGGCGCGTCGCTCGCCTCGAAGGGGTACCGCTTTTCCGCCGCTATTCCGGCCTGGCACGCATCAAGATCCCCGTAATGCTGCATCACCCACCCATAGCGGCGCCGCTCGTCCCGAAGGCATTGGACATACTCGTCCTCGCTCCAGTCCGCCATGCCCTCAGCCTAGATCCTGGTCGCGATGCCGGGTCTACTTGGTACGCAGACCAAACGTCTTGATCTGCCGCGGATAACGGACTCGTCGGCGGAGGTCAGCAACGTCGTGCTCGCCGTCGGAGCCGGTGGTTGATCGGTGGTTGCTCGGATGTAATGCAGCGTCGTGGGCCGGGGTGCTTCGTGGTGGCGTGGCGGCCACCGATCGACGCTTTCGGGTCCCGAGCTCGGGGCTGCTGCAAGATTCCGTGACAGTTCTTAAGCTGCCTGTTCGACGGCCTGACTCATGATGGTTTCGTATTCGATAGGGGTCAATCGGCCGAGTCGGGCTTGTCGGCGTCGGCGGTGGTAGGTGCGTTCGATCCAGGTGACGATCGCGATCCGCAGATCGTCGCGGGTGGCCCAGGCGCGGCGGTCGAGGACGTTGCGTTGCAGCAGGCTGAAGAAGCTTTCCATCGCAGCGTTGTCCCCGGCCGAGCCGACCTGGCCCATCGACCCGGTGATGCGGTGCCGGAAGAGCGTCTGCTGCAGCTTCCGGGAACGAAATTGCCCGCCGCGATCAGAATGCAGCACGCAGCCGGCGACGTTCCCGCCGCGGCGGGCCACCGCCGACTCGACGGCGCGGACCGCGATCACCGACTCCATGCGGTCGCTGATGGAGTAGCCGACGATCCGGTTGGACCAGACGTCTTTGACCGCGCAGAGGTAGAGCTTTCCTTCGCTGGTGCGGTGTTCGGTCAAGTCTGTGAGCCAGAGCCGGTTCGGCGCATCAGCCTGGAACCGGCGTTGCACGAGGTCATCGTGGGCCGGCGGTCCCGGTCTGGTGGCCTTGCCGCGGCGCTTCTTGCCGAACACGCTCCACCACTGGTTCTCGGCGCAGATCCGCCAGATCGTCCGCTCGGCCGCCGGATGGCCGGCGTCGCGGACCTCGTCGGTCAGGAACCGGTAACCGAACTCCGGGTCGTCGCGATGGGCGTCAAAGACGGCGTTGGCCAGATACGCCTGCTCGAGCTCAGCGTCGGTCACCGACTTGGCCAGCCAGGCGTAATAGTGCTGGCGGTGGAGCTTGAGCACCCGGCACGCCACCGCGACCGGCACCCGGATCCGGGCACCCGATGCGGCGAGCTCGGTCACGAGCGGGTAGAGCCTTTTCCCGGCAGCTGCGCCTGCGACAAATACGCCGCCGCCCGCCGCAGCACCTCATTCTCCTGCTCCAGCAACCGATTCCGGCGCCGCAGCTCCCGCAGCTCCGCGGACTGATCGGTGGTGACGCCGGGCTTTACCCCGTCTTCGACGTCGGCCTGGCGCATCCATTTGGACAGCGTCATCTCGTGCACCCCGAAGTCACGGGCGACCTGGGCGAGGGTCACCCCGTCACCTCGGTTACGGGCGACCCGGACGACGTCCTCACGGAACTCACGCGGATACGGCTTCGGCACAGCAACATCCTCCCAGCCCGGCCAATGGCCAAGCGATCTCAGATGTCACAGATCCGTGCAGCAGCCCCGGCCGCGGTGCTGCGCGCGGAGGGCACCCTCGCGGTGGCGCCGGGAGTTGTCGCGAACGCGCTGTCCGAGACCACCCGGCGCGACCGCCCCGAGGTCGCCGCGTTCGTCCGCGAACTGATCATGCGGCAGGACGCCGAAGGGTATGCCCGCAACTGCGACGCGCTGGCCGCCGCGACCGACCCCGGCCCGATCGACCCCGGGTTGCCCCTCCTCCTGGTCACCGGCGCCGACGACAAGGTGGGTCCCCCCGACGTCAGCCATCGGCTGGCCGACGCCCACGGCAACGCCACCGTCGAGATCATCCCCGGCATCGGTCACTGGACCGCCCTGGAAGCGGCCCGCACGGTCAGCGACCAGCTCCTGAAATTCCTCTAGTTCTCCCACCCCTCCCTCAACGCAGAGGAGATGCGCCATGCCCGTACCCGCCGACAGAGTGCTGTTCCGCAACGTCAGCATCCTCGACTCCACCGGCGCGGACCCTTACCCCGGTGACGTGCTCGTCGAAGACAATCGCATCGCCGCCGTCGGCACCGTCGAACCGGCCCGCGCCGACGGTGCCCGCGTCATCGACGGGCGCGGTCGCACGCTGATGTCCGGGCTTTGCGACGCGCACACCCACTTCACGTGGAACAACAGCGCGGACCTCGACGGGCTGGGCACGATGCCGGTCGAGGAGCACCTGCTGTTCGCGCTGGAGTCCGCCCGCACGTACATCGACTCCGGCTACACGATGTGTCTGGGCGCGGCGTCGGCTAAGGACCGGCTCGACGTCGTCTGCCGCGACGCGATCAACGCCGGCCGATTCCCCGGCCCCCGCTACCTGGCCAACGGGCCCGAGATCGCGGTCACCGGCGGTGCGTTGATCAAGAGCATCACGAAATTCGCCGACGGACCCGAAGGTATGCGCAAAGCCGTCCGCGAACTGATCGACCTCGGCGTCGACCAGATCAAGCTGTCGATGACCGGCGAGGAGATCACCGGCACCCAGCGCGCCGAAGACACGTACTTCTCCGACGAGGAGACCGCTGCCGCCGTTACGGAGGCGCACCGCCGTGGTAAGCGCGTGTGCGCCCACGCCCGCTCTGCCGAGAGCGTGAAGATGTGCGTGCGCAACAAGGTCGACATCATCTACCACGCCAGCTTCACCGACGCCGAAGGCATGGACATGCTCGAGGCCAATAAGGACTGGGTCTTCGTCGCGCCCGGTATCAACTGGCTGATCGCCACGCTCTACGAGGCCGAGGCGTTCGGATTCCCACAGGAGGCCGCCGAAGCCGTCGGGTACAAGAAAGAACTCGAGATGGCCATCGACGGCCTGCGCGAGATGCACCGCCGCGGGATCAAGATCCTGCCCGGCGGTGACTACGGATTCGCCTGGACCCCCCACGGCACGTACGCCCGCGACCTGCAACACTTCGTCGAGCTGCTCGGGTTCACCCCGATGGAGGCGATCATCTCCGCGACGGCGTGGGGCGGCGAGATCATGCTGCGCCCCGACGAACTGGGCAAGGTGCAGCCCGGCTACCTGGCCGACCTGATCCTGGTCGACGGTGACCCGCTGGCCGACATCACGGTCCTACAGGATCACTCAAAGCTGCACTACGTGATGAAGGACGGCAGGTTCCACAAAGAGCACGCGCTCGACGACCACACGCCGCCGGCCCCCACCGCGGCAGACCTGGTCCGCGAGCAGGCCGAGCCGGTCGTCACCCAGCGCCCCTGACCCAGCTCTCGCGCACGGCGGCCGGACCACGGACCCGGCCGCCGCGCGTCTCTCAGGAGCCTCCATGCCTCTGCTGGTCTGTCAAACCTGCCCTCGATACGACGCTCGCGCGACGGGTCGATTCGGCCCGCAGTTAGCTGACGCACTCGCCAAGGTCGCCGAACGGCGCGCCGAGCAACTGATCGCCATCCGCAACGTTCAGTGCCTGGGAGGGTGCCCCCAGGAAGGCGTCGTTGCCATGGACGCACCCGGAAAAACGCGTGTGCGCTTCGCCGGCCTCGACGAGACCGACGCGGAGGCGATCCACGCCGCCGCGGTCGCCTACGGTGCCAGCGCCACCGGCACCCCCGGCGACTGGGAGATTCCCGAGCCGCTCGTCGACCGACTCAGCTCGACCACGTTCAAGCGCTGCTCACGCTAGGTCGGGCAGGAACGCGGCAATCAACGAAATGCCGCTGAGTGCGTAAACGCACCGGTAGCGGTGCCCCGGTCAGCCGAACCGGCCGGTTTGCATATTGCCACCACCGGCCCACCCCGCAGAGTGACGAACCGTGTGACCTGCTTTAACGCTGGCGAGTAGCGCTAGGCGGCTGCGGGTCGGTGTCGGTGGCTGCATGTCAGGCTGGTCTCTGCGCAGGTCAGGATACGTTTGGGTGGTTCGATCCCCAAGCGCCTTCCGCCTCCGAGGATGACTCCATGTGAGGACGCGTAACGGGAAGCGGCCTTCCATCGTGGAGTGAAGGAGGCCGGTGGCGTCGGCTCTAAAGGCAGCGGCCGATGACGCGTCGCCAGGTTGTCACGCCGGTTCGACGGGCAGCCAGAGTTCACAGGTCGCGGTGCTGAAGTCGTCGGTCAGTTGGAGTATCGCGACGATTTCCGGTCCTGGCCGCAGGCGCCACGGGTTGGAGGGGAACCATTCGGTCGCCGTTTTGGCCCACGTGTTCTGTAGGGTCTGCGGATACGGTCCGACGGTCCGGATGACGACCCATCTGCCGGCCGGGACCTCGATGAGGTCAAGGCCGCCAGGAACCGACGCATCCAGGGACACAGCGACCCCGTGGAGGTAGGTCAGTTCGCTGCCCTCGGTGCGGTCGGGGTCGAGGTCGTCGCTGACCGCGAGCAGACCATGCGGCTCGGTGTTGCCGAGGGCCTTCAAGCGTCGGTGCTCGTCTGTCGGCAGCGCGGTGATGTGCTGCTGGATGTGCGGGTTGACGCCTTGGTGGACGAGCGGAATACGGGCAGCGTGCCCCACGAGACGGAACTCCGGGTGATCGACGATGCGGGCGTCCATGCGTTCGCTGCCCTCGACGGTCAGGCGGAACCGGAGCCGTGGTTGTGAGCGCAGGGGGCCTCCGTCGCGGCGTACCTCACCAGGGCTGACCCGGTGGACTGCCTTGAACGCTCGCCCGAATGCCTCGGCCGAGCCGTATCCGTACCAGGTGGCGACGCTGAGCAGACCCTGCTCATTTCGGACGACGTCGGCGGCTGCGACGGTCATCCGGCGTCGGCGCACGTATTCCGACAGCGGCATCCCGGCCAACGATGAGAACAGACGGCGGAGGTGGTACTCGGTCGTGCCGAGTGTTCTGGCCGCTTCCTTGACGTCGAAATCCCCGGTCAGGCTCTCCTCGATGAGGTCTACGAGCCGGTTGAGTGCCGAGATCATCTAGCTCCTTTCGACGTCAACCGGGGCTCAGGGGCGCCTGTTGCGTCCGATCCGATCATGTGACTGCGCAGTCGCGGCACTCGGCCATCACCCGACCAAGCCTGTACGGAAAATGTCGGGTGGTCGGCACTGGCGTCGCCGCATGGTGGGGTCATGGACGACACGACCCTGATATCCCGCTTCCTTCGCGACGGCTTCGTGAAACTGGAGGGCGCCGTCGCGCCCCGGGTGGCCGCGGACTGCGCACGACTGCTCTGGCGAGAGACCGGCCTTGATCCGGACGATCCGGCGACGTGGACGGAGCCCGTGCACTGGGTGGCCGGGATGGCGCAGGGGCCGTTCGCCGCCGCGCCCAACTCCCCGTTCCTCCACCACGCTTACGACCTGCTCGTTGGCGCGGGACGCTGGGAGCCGCGCTACTCGCTGGGCACCTTCCCGCTGCGCTTCCCGCACGAGAAGGAGCCGGACGACGCGGGCTGGCACATCGAGGGGAGCTATCTACCGGAGGGCGAGAATTGGTACTTCACGAACGTGCGCTCTCGGGGTCGGGCGCTGCTCATGCTGTTCCTGTTCAGCGAGGTCGGTGAGGAGGATGCCCCGACAAGGATTCGGGTCGGCTCACACCTGGACGTGCCGAAGGTCCTGGAGAAGTACGGCGAGGACGGGGCGAGCGGGCTAGTCCTGGCACCCGACCTGGTGGCGGCGTCCGACCACCGGCCGCTCGCACTCGCCACCGGGTCCCCGGGCGACGTCTTCCTGTGCCACCCGTTCCTGGTGCACGCGGCGCAACCGCACCACGGGGCACGCCCGCGCTTCATGGCCCAGCCGCCACTCATGCCGGCGGCGTCGTACGAACTGGAGCGGGCCGACGGCGCGTACTCAGCCGTCGAGATCGCGATCCGTCGGGGCCTCGGACGGGACATCCCCCATCCGGCCTGAGCACGGCACTGACCGCATCGCCGCTATCGACCTGGTGATTATCGGGGCAATGGGCCTCTGCCGCCGTGGCTTGGTCGGCTTCTCTGGTGACAGTCGGTGGGAGGCGCGGTGGGGAGGTCGGTCATGGCGCGTCGGCGCGGCGGGCGTGTGCTCGAAGTTCGGTTGTGCGCTCCGGAGTTCGTTCCGATGACGAAGGAACAGTACGAGAGGGCGGTAGATGCGCTAGCGGCGTTGATCAGGCCGTACATCGGAGTGCGTATGGACAAGGATTCTCCGGCGGCCAGGACCGAGTGCGCATTGCCATCGGAATTAGATGCCGGTGCGGACGAACGTCCGCGACGCGGTTTCTGGGTCATCGTGACCTGCGCAGACGTACCGGTAGCGGGTTCCCGGCCAGCAGGACGGGCCGGTTTGCACATTGCCACCACCGGCCCACCCGCTGACCTGCAGTTTTGCGGTCACAATCGTTCCTATGCGGACACCGCGTGCTCACCGGTTGCTCGCTTCTTCCGACCGGTTGCTTGCGGTCCTGAGAGTCGATGTGAGCCGCTGACCTGCGAATTTGCGCTCTCCAGCGCCTGTCGGTTGCGTGCGTTCGCGCGTGCGCGCCGACGGCGATTGGCCGCGGTCACATCGCCGCGTAGCCGGCGTGCGGCGTCGAGTACGAGTGCGGCGGTGGCTGCCGCGGAGTCGTGCTGAGCGGGTGGGAGGACGCTGGTGTAGGTGTCGGCGGTGAGCACGATGCTGGCGTGCCCGAGCTGATCCTGAATGGCCTTGAGATAGGCGCCTGCGCAGTGCGCGAGGCTCGCTGCGCCGTGCCGGAGGTCGTGGAGGCGAACGGGCGGGAGGCCGACGTCTTTCCAGAGCCTGCGGAACCAGTAGGTGACGGTGCTGGGCCGTAGGAGCCGGCGGATGGATCTGGGTGAGCAGCCCACGGATGCGGTTGCTCATGCGGGTCGCCTCGCCGGCCAGGTCGTCGTCGAATCCGACCAGGACCTCCAGTTCGGCGAGTGCTTCGTCGCCGAGGTCGACGCGCCGCAACGTGTGGGGCATGGTCCGGGCCGCGTCAGCGATGACGTGCGCGTCTCGGGCATCGGTCTTGGCCTGACCGGGATGCAGATCAGCGATCCGGCGCATCGCCAGACCGGGCAAATAGGCCACATCGTGGCCCTGGGCGCGAGCGACCGCGACCGACACCGCCGATTGACGCCGGCTGATCGACGACCACGAGCACGCGTCCGTGGCGAGCCAGGCGATCCGGTCTGAGCTCACGCCCGCCTTCCTTCCCGCGCCCCCGGGAACAGGAATGGGTCGCAGGTCAGGCATCGACAGCCGGCGGCCACGTTACGAAAAGACCTACCCATGAAGCGGTCGGCCGTGTCCCTATCAGCGGTCCGTCGACGCCACCCGGCCTGGTGACACCACCCCCCGGATCATTCCAACGACAGGGGCAGTCAGTCATGCCAAACCGGGCGATCACGATGTCCCCAACCCGGGGACCGCGAGAAAGGTAACGGGGCAGCGGGCCGCTGTTGAACTGCGTAAACGCGCCGGGAGTGGGTCGCCGGGCAGTAGGACGGACCGTTTTGCACATTGCCACCGCCGACTGGCCCTGTCGGTGTGAACGAGCAGCGTTTGTCGACTGGATTGGACAGCGCTGCCTTTGGGCGAAGGCCGAAGATGTCGATGAGATTCAGCAGCGTCCGCGGTGCAGCTTCGGCGTTGAAGCAGGCGTCGGATCTAGTCGATCAGGTGTCGTCGGGCCAGGGAGCGGCGGGGTCGGACTGCAGCCGGGCCTCGGTCGGCTGGTGGCGGGGTCTGAGCGATCTGCCGCCGGTCATGGCCGTTGGCGTGGGCGTCATGAGCGGGCGCGATGGCGGCGAGATCGGCGCCGAGGTCGACGCCGCGACGGCCCGTTAGGGCGGTCAGCCGCGTCGCCGATGAGGAGGTCGTCGGTGTCTTCACCGCTGCGGGGTAGGCCATGATCATCGACATGGATCGGTACGAGGGTCGCTGCTGGCTGGACTGGTGGGCGAACTCCTCCACGCTTCTCGGCAGCGCCGAGGTGACGGTGGTCATCACCGCTTCCGACGCTGGCTGGGACGCCCGAGCCGAACTGATCAGTGGTGACGGTGACGAGCGTGAAGGACTGGTCCTCCTCTGCGACCTTGACCCGGTCTTCACCTTGCGGTTCGAGGACCGCAGCACGGTCCCTGTCATGGTGCACATGGAATCGGACGATCGGATCACGCTGACGCAGTACAGCGGTTCGGCGCGTCGGTCGATCGACCATCAGATCGATTTGTAGCCAGCACCGCACTCTGGCCTCACCGACCGAGTGCGTCGTGCAAACCGTCGGGGGGGGCGTGGATGCGAACGCCGTGATCCGGAGGGGCTGCTCCGCGGTCGGTAACGGGCAGGATGGGATCGTGCGCGTGGTTTCCCTGCTTCCCGCGGCCACCGAGATCGTCTACGCCCTCGGGCTGTCCGAGCAGCTGTACGGCGTGACGTTCGAGTGCGACGAACCGCCCGCCGCCCGCCGGGAGAAAGCCGTGGTGGTCGGCGGACGCGACACCCGGGGAATGACGCCGGGTGAGATCGACGCCTACGTGCGGGCGCAGCGGGCCGCCGGCGGTGACCTCTACACGCTGCGCGAGAACGCGCTGGCGGAGCTGCGCCCCGATCTGATCCTCACCCAGGACCTGTGCCGCGTCTGCGCGCTGCCGTCGGGAGAGGTCGAGGTCGCCCTGAAGCATCTCGGGTGCCGCGCCGACGTGCTGTCGCTGGATCCCCACACGTTCGACGACGTGCTCGGAACCATTCGCGCGGTGGGAAGCCACGCCGGCGTGCCCGACCGCGCCGAGGCCCTGCTCGTCCGGCTGCGTGCCCGCCTCGACGCGGTGGCACGCGCGGTGGCCGGCCGGGAGCGGCCCCGGGTGGTGGTGGTCGAGTGGATCGACCCGCCGTTTCCCGCCGGGCACTGGATCCCGGACCTGGTCGTCGCCGCCGGGGGCCGACCGCTCGCCGCCCGCCCGGGTGCGCGCTCGGCCGCGACCACCTGGGACGAACTGACCGGGGCCGCGCCCGACGTCGTGATCGTCAGCCCGTGCGGCGCACACCTGGACGGCGCGATCGAGCAGGCACACACGATCGCGCACCGGTTCCCGGACGCCGCGGTGTGGGCGATCGACGCCGACGGGTTGATCGTGCGGCCCGGCCCGCGCCTGGTGGACGGCGTCGAGGCCATCGCCGCGATCCTCCACCCCGGCGCCGTGCCGGACCGCTCCGAGGCGGTGGCCCGGATCCGCTGAGGCCGGTCGCGTCCGCGACCGACCCCAGCTCGACGAGCGTCGACCTAGAAGTCTTCGTCGAAGGAGACGGATCCCGGGACCGCGACCTGGTACGCGGAGACGCGGCGTTCGAAGAAGTTCGACAGCTCCTGGACGTCCTGCAGGTCCATGAACCCGAACGGGTTCGACGAGCGGTACATCGGGTCGAGGCCCAGCTGCGCCAGCCGCCGGTCCGCGACGTGCTGCAGGTATTCACGCATGTCGATCAACGACAACCCCGGGACGCCCTGGCCGACGAGATCCTCGGCGAACTGGACCTCGCACTCGACGGCCTCGGCGAGCATGTTCCGCACCTGCTGGGCCATCTCGTCGTCGAAGAGGTCGGGTTCTTCCCGGCGAGCGGTGTCGACGACGTCGAACGCGAACGCCATGTGCATCGACTCGTCGCGGAACACCCAGTTCGTGCCGGACGCGAGGCCGTGCAGCAGGCCACGCGAACGCAGGAAGTAGACGTAGGCGAAGGCGCCGTAGAAGAACAGTCCTTCGATGCACGCGGCGAAGCAGATCAGGTTGAGCAGGAACTTCCTGCGGTCCTCGCGGGTCTCCAGGCGGCGCAGCTCGCCGAGGGAGTCGATCCAGCGGAAGCAGAACTCGGCTTTCCGCGCGATCGACGGGATGTTCTCCACCGCGGCGAACGCCTCGAACCGTTCCTGCTCGTCGGGAACGTAGGTGTCCAGCAGGTTCAGGTAGAACTGGACGTGGACGGCCTCCTCGAACAGCTGCCTCGAGAGGTAGAGGCGGCCCTCGGGTGAGTTCACGTGCTGGTACAGGTTCAGCACGAGGTTGTTGGCGACGATCGTGTCGCCGGTGGCGAAGAACGCGACCAGCCGGCTGACGAGGTGACGCTCGGCCGGGGACAGCTTGGTCAGGTCACGCAGGTCACTGTGGAGGTCGACCTCTTCCACCGTCCAGGTGTTCTTGATCGCGTCCTTGAACCGGTCGAAGAAGTGCGGGTAACGCATGGGACGCAGCGTGAGGTCCATGCCGGGATCGAGAAGCATTACTGGCAGGCCTCGCAGGACTCGGGGTTCTCCAGGGAGCAGGCGATCGCTTCGGGCGTGACGGTCGCCTGCTGGATGCGTGTCGCCGGGCGCGACCGCAGGTAGTAGGTGCTCTTGAGCCCGCTCTTCCAGGCGTAGGAGTACATCGAGGAGAGCTTGCCGATCGTCGGCGAAGCCAGGAACAGGTTCAGCGACTGCGACTGGTCGATGAACGGGGCCCTGGCCGCGGCGAGGTCGATCAGCGCGCGCTGGGGCAGCTCCCAGGCGGTGCGGTACAGCGTCTTCACGTCGTCGGGCAGCTGAGCGAGACCCTGCACGGAGCCGTCGGCCTGCTTGATCGCGTTGCGCACCTCGGCCGTCCACAGGCCGCGGGTCTTCAGCTCGCGGACCAGCGCGGTGTTGATCTGCAGGAACTCACCGGAGAGCGTCTCGCGCTTGAACAGGTTCGACACCTGCGGCTCGATGCACTCGTAACACCCGGCGATGCTGGCGATCGTGGCGGTGGGGGCGATGGCGATCAGCAGCGAGTTGCGCAGGCCGGTGCGGCTCACCCGGGCCCGCAGAGCGTCCCAGCGCCCGCCGGTCGTCCGGGCGTTCCAGAGGTCGGGTTGCAGGTCACCGCGGGCGGCGCGGGTGTCTTCCCAGGCCGGGTGCGGGCCGTGCCGTTCGGCGAGGTCGGCCGAGGTCTCGAGCGCGGTGAGGTAGATCTCCTCGGCGATCTTCGTGGAGAGCTGTTTGGCTTCCGCGCCGTCGAACGGCAGTTTCAGGGCGAAGAACACGTCCTGCAGACCCATGACGCCGAGGCCGACCGGGCGCCAGCGCGGGTTGCTCGCCGCGGCCTGCGGGGTCGGATAGAAGTTGATGTCGATCACGCGGTCCAGGAAGACGACCGCGGTGCGGACCGTCGCCCGCAGCTTCTCCCAGTCCAGGTCGGTGCCGGCGACGTGGGCGGCCAGGTTGACCGAGCCGAGGTTGCAGACCGCGGTCTCGTCGTCGCTGGAGACCTCGATGATCTCGGTGCAGAGGTTCGAGAGGTGGACGACGTTGCCGGGTTTCGCGGTCTGGTTGGCGAGCCGGTTCGACGCGTCCTTGAACGTCATCCAGCCGTTGCCGGTCTGGGCGAGCGTGCGCATCATCTTGCCGTAGAGGTCCCGGGCCTTGAGTTTGCGCACCTCGCGGCCGGCCTGCTCGGCGGCTTCGTAGGCCCGCTCGAAGTCCGCACCCCACAGATCCGGGAAGTCGGGGAACTCGTCGGGGTCGAACAGCGACCACTGACCGTCCTCCTCGACCCGGCGCATGAACAGGTCCGGGATCCAGTTCGCCAGGTTGAGGTTGTGCGTGCGCCTGGCGTCCTCGCCGGTGTTGTCACGCAGCTCGAGGAACTCCTCGATGTCCGGGTGCCACGGCTCCAGGTAGACGCAGGCCGCGCCCTTGCGTCGCCCGCCCTGGTTGACCGCGGCCACCGACGCGTCGAGCGTGCGCAGGAACGGGACGATGCCGTTCGACTGGCCGTTCGTGCCCCGGATCAGCGCACCCCGGCCACGGACCCGGGAGAAGCCGATGCCGATGCCGCCGGCGAACTTCGACAGGTTCGCGACCTGGGCGTAACGCTGGTAGATCGAGTCCAGCTCGTCCTTCGGCGAGTCCACCAGGTAGCAGGAGCTCATCTGGGTGTGCCGGGTGCCGGAGTTGAACAGCGTCGGTGAGCTCGGCAGGTACGCGAGGCTGGCGAGCAGCCGGTAGAAGTCGATCGCTTCCTTGGCGGTGGTGCTCAGCCCACAGGCCACCCGCAGCAGCCAGTACTGCGGAGTCTCGACGACGAGGCGGGCGTGCGGGTGGCGCAGCAGGTAGCGGTCGGCCACCGTCCGGAGCCCGAAGTACTCGAAGCGCAGGTCGTTGGACTCGTCGATCGCGTCGTCGAGCTTACGGGCGTTCTTCTTGACGAACTCCGCGGTGTCGTCGCCGATCAGGCTTTGCTCGTGGCCCAGCGCGATCGACTGGCTGAAGCTCGCGATGCCCTGGCCGCGGACCTCTTTGTCGAGGTAGCCGGCGAGCAGCCGCGCGGCGAGGCGAGAGTACTGGGGCTCCTCGCCGATCATCTCCGCCGCGGTCTGGATGCTGAGCTGATCGAGCTCGGCCGTGCTGGCACCGTCGTAGAGACCGCTGATCGTCTTCGTCGCGACCCGGAGCGGGTCGACGTCGGTGAGGTCGCCCGCCCACCGTTCGACGGCCTTCACGATCTTGTTGACGTCCACCGGCTCGGCGTCGCCGTTTGCCGCAGTCAGGTGAATCTGCGTGACGTGCATCTGGGGCCGGCGTTGCACCGGTGTCTCCGGCGTGACCTCGGCGGTTGTCACAACTCTCTCCTCGCGAGTATCTGGACACGCGAGGACCGACGCCGATGCGCACGGCGATGTGCGCGGGATGGCGTCAGCCGTCCCGCGCGGCCTCCGACCGCCGGACCGTTCCCGGCCCGGCGCGCTGGCAGGTCTTCGGACTCGTGGGCGCTCGTACTGGCCTACTGGCCGTCGCTTCCCAGGCTCGCGCCCAGTGCTTGATGACGGCGGTCGTTCCCACTCACCGCTGCGGGGCAGTCCCGGATTTCCACCGGGTTCCCTGTTGCCACGGCCACCCTGGGTGGACGGCCGAACCAGCTGCGCGCACCACCATACGCGCTACCCGCCCCGGGCCCGCGGCACCGACCGTCCCTGGCCCGACTCTTGACGAGCCGGAGGTGACCATGTCCGACCACCGAGCCCACCACCGGCTGTCCAGCCGGTACGGTCTCCTGAACCGTCCGGCGCGCGCTGCTCGGCTCGTCGTGCTGTGGGAGCGTCAGGCATGGTCAACGAAACACTGGGCGTGGACGGCGTCGTGCTGCGCCGCGCCGAACGGGCTGATCTTCCGGCATTGATCGAGCTCCTGGCCGCCGATCAACTCGGCGCTCGGCGCGAGAGCGTGGACGACCTCACGCCGTACGAAACGGCCTTCGCGGCCATCGAGGCCGATCCCGCGCATCTGCTGATGGTGGCGGCGGCCGAGCGTCGGATCGTGGGGACGTTCCAGCTGAGCTTCCTTCCTGGGCTCGCCCGCCGAGGGGCTCTGCGGGCGCAGATCGAGGCGGTGCGGGTCGCCGGCGAATGGCGCGGCCGGGGGCTCGGCGCGGCCATGATGCGTTGGGCGATCGAGGAGGCTCGCCGCCGTGGGTGCGCGACGGTGCAGTTGACGTCGGACAAGTCGCGGCTGGACGCGCACCGCTTCTACCGTCGGCTGGGATTCGTCGCTTCCCACGACGGATTCAAGCTCGTGCTCCGGCAAAACTGACGCTTGCATCCGGTACCCAGGTACAGGCTTACCGTCGAGGCATGACGAGCTCCGACGGGGTTTCCCCCGCCTGCACCTTGCCCACCGCGGAACGGCCGCCGCGCATCGCTGAGTTCGACGACCTGTTCACCACCGCTCGGCGGGTCGAACGGCTCGCGCCCACCCGCGCCCGGGTGGTGCTGGCCGAGACCGGCGGGGTTCGTGCTCGGACCGAGGACCTGACGGCGCGGGAAACCGCATGCTGCTCGTTCTTCACCTTCACGATCACCCCGGCCGGCCCGGCCGATCTCTGGCTGGACGTCGAAGTCCCCGCCGCCCAGGTCGCTGTGCTCGACGGGCTGCTCACCCGAGCCACGGCATGACCGAGGTGCTGCGCACGAGCCAGGTCGCCGCCGCGGCCGGGGTGAACACCCAGACGCTGCGCTACTACGAACGGCGCGGCCTGCTCGCCGAACCCGACCGCACCACCGGCGGCCACCGGCTCTACCCACCCGAAGCTGTCACCGTGCTGCGCGTCATCAAAGTCGCCAAACGCCTCGGGTTCACTCTCGACGAAGTCGCCGACCTCCTCGAAGCCGGCCGCCACCGCCACCGCCCCGACAGCGGTCTGCGGGCCGGTGCGCAGGCCAAACTCGCCGAAGTCGAGGAACGCATCCGCGACCTGCAAACCATTCGTGCCACTCTCGTCGACGCCCTGGACGCCGGATGCGACGACCTCGCCGCCTGCGCGAGCAACGACTGCTGCCTCGGCGTGGCGTAGCCCATTCCGATCCGCGCGCGGCAGCTGGTCGGCCCGCTGGACCCCCGTGAGCGTGTGGGTCGCGCCGAGTGGCTCCGGACTGACCTTCCTCGTCGCCCGCGCCGACGCGGGGCGCCTGAAGCCTGCACGAGCTGCCGGCCGTGCACGACGAGGCCGGCCACGGCACGCTGCGTGGCAAGACCGTGCCCGAGCAGGTCAACCGGCGACCTGGTTGCGGCCGTTCTGCTTGGCTCGGTAGAGCTGCGCGTCGGCGTCGGCCAGGAGTTGGCCCACCTCGGCGTCGGCGTGCGGGACCACCGCGGCGACACCCACGCTGACGGTGACGACCCCGAGCGGTGAGCCGGCGTGCGTCATCGCGAGCTTCTCCACGGCCGCTCGCACCCGCTCGGCGACCACGAGCGCACCGGCCAGATCGCTGTCCGGCATCACCACCGCGAACTCCTCGCCGCCGTAGCGGGCCACCAGGTCGGTGGCGCGGACGCCCTCGTCGAGCGCGGCGGCGATGGCGCGCAGGCAGTCGTCGCCGGCCGGGTGACCGTAGCGATCGTTGTACTGCTTGAAGTGGTCGACGTCGAGGATCGCCAGGGCGAACGACGTCTTCGACCGCAGCCCGCGGTCCCACTCGGTGTCCAGCGCGTGGACGAACCGACGCCGGTTGGCCAGGCCGGTGAGCGGATCGGTGACGCTGAGCTGCTCGAGCCGGTGGTTGGCCTCGGCCAGCTCGGCCGTCCGCTCGGCGATCCGGCGCTCCAGCGTGGTGTAGAGCCGGGCGTTCGCGAACGACACCGCGAGCTGCCCGGCGACGAGCTGCACCAGGTCGAGCCGGTCAGTGGTGAACGCACCCGACGCGAGCGTGTTGACCAGTACCAGCAGCGCCTGCTCGGCGCCCAGGTGCAGCACCGGCACGACGAGCAGCGAGCAGTGGTCGAGGTCGGCGAAGTACGGATCGCGGGCGAACCAGTCGTCGGCGCACGCGTCCTCGACCAGCAGGGTCTCTCCGCTGCGTTCGGCGTACCGGACGGCGCTGAGCGGGACCCCGTCCTCCGAGGCCCACCGGCCGTCGTCGTCGCGGACCAGCACGTGCACCCGGGTCGCGCCGGTCATCGCGCCGAGCACCTCGGTGACCCGGGCGCTCAGCTGGTCGAGGGTGAGTTCGGCGCTGAGCGCCTGCGAGGCGGCGAGCACACCGCGCAGGTCGATGGTGTCCGCGGTGAGGCCGCCGCCGCTCCAGCGGTCCGGCCGCCCGGTGGAAGGGCCGACGCGCCGGGGCGGGAACTCCGCGTCGAGCGCGGCCACTTTTGTCGTCGCGCCCCAGGCCGCGTACAGCTCACGGGCCTGATCGAGGTGGATCCGGCCGGTGTAGCGGAAGCCGCGCTCCAGGTGCAGGCGGGCCACCCGCTCGGTGAGGTGGGCGCGGAGCCACGGACGGGGACCGTCGAGGGCGGAGAGGGCACGATCGTACGCGCGCAGAGCCTCGGCGAAGTCGTCGCGGGCGCGGTGCTGCTCGGCGGCGAGCAGGTCGACCGCGGCGGCGAAGTTCGCCGGGCAGTCCGCGGCCCTGGCGGTGATCCAGTCCGTTGCCGCCCGGAGCTGGGCCTCGTCACCACCGCCGCGGATCAGCGCCAGCGCCCGCAGCAGGTACCCGGTGAACGCCACGGCGGTACCGGAGAGGAACGGCAACGCGGCCTGGTAGACGTCGGTGTGGGCGACGAGGGCGGGGACGTCGTCGAACAGCGCCGCGGCCAGCGCGCCCATGGTGTGGA
Source organism: Cryptosporangium japonicum (assembly GCF_039524755.1). Lineage (NCBI taxonomy): Bacteria > Bacillati > Actinomycetota > Actinomycetes > Cryptosporangiales > Cryptosporangiaceae > Cryptosporangium > Cryptosporangium japonicum. Next base: position 17,882 of record NZ_BAAAGX010000009.1, on the reverse strand, counting down.
CGTTCCCGATCGCGGTGACGTTGCCGTGCAGCTCGACGTCCGGAGCCGGCATCGAGGCCAGTTCACCGACCAGCACCCGGGCCAGGTCACCGTAGACGGCGAGCGCCCTGGCCGGCTGCTCGTTGCTGGTGCGCAGGCAGAACGCGACCGCGCTGTCGGCCTCGGCGGCCAGGTCCTCCACCCGCTGGGCGCTCTCCAGCAGAGCGCCCAGCTGCGGGAAGGCGGTGTAGCAGGCGTTGTGGAGGTCACCACCGCGGACGAGCCCCTCGTGGGCACGCCGCACCTGCGCGAGCACCTCGTCCGGCGGTGCGAACCAACAGGCCGTGCCCAGCGCGTACAGGAACCGGGCCTGCGACGTATGCGGCTCCCAGCCGTGCTCCTCGCTCACCGCCAGCACCCGGGGCAGGACGTCGTGGCCGAGGCGGTAGTCCTGTCGCCGGGCGACGGCGACGAACCCGAGGTGGCTGACCGGCCCGACCAGTTCGGCGACCGGGCCGTGCTCCGCCCAGAGCCGCGCGCACTCGACGGCCAGCCAGTGCATCGTCGGCTGGTCGCAGAAGAACGCGGCCGGAATCGTCGCGTTGGCGATGGCCGCGATGGCGCGCAGCCGCGGCGGGGCCGCGTCCGCCGGTGCGGCCGTCCACTGCCGCACCCGGTCGAGCCCTTCGTCGATGACGCGGGAGAGTTCCGCGCCGTCCGGTCGGGCGAGCCCCAGTTCGCTCAGCAGCTCCAGCCCCAGCGCGAGGCCGGCGCCCGGCTCCTCCCGCCGGATCAGGCTGCTGATCTGCAGCGCGTCGGCGGTGGCCCGGTCGGCCGGGTCGCCCGGCTGGGCGGCGATCCACGCGTGGAGCGCGTCGGCCTCCGCGGTCCGTCCCAGCCCGACCAGCGCCGCGTGCCGCGCCGTCGCCGACGCCACGTCACGACCGACCAGGTGCTCGGCGGCCGTCATCAGCCGGTCGACCGACTCCCAGTCGCTGAGCAGCCGGGTCGTCGCTGCGGCGCGGCGGCACAGGTCGGCCGCCCGGCGTCGCTCGTCCGGATCGGTGACCGACGAGAGGACCGGCAGGTACTGGGTCGCCGCGACCACTTCCCGGCCGGGGACGGTGGCCAGCCGGCGGGCGATCGCCAGCCGGAGCGGCCCGGCGTCGTCGCCGGGCAGCAGCGCGGCGGCGGCCTGCTGCGCGCGGTCGTGGACGAACTTCACGGCCAGCTCGTCGAGCGCGTGGTCGACGACGAGCAGCCCGGTCTCCAGCGCCGGCGCGAGCGCCTCGTCCAGCGCGGTACCCGCCAGACCGGCGGCCCGGCCGATCGTCTCCGGATCGAGCTCACCGCCGAGGAGCGCCAGGGCCGCGAGCACGTTCCGGGTGGACGCGGAGAACTCGGCCATGCGTGCGGTGAGCAGCTCGACGACGTTGCCCGCCCCGACCGCGTTGCCGTCCCACCGCCAGCCGTGGCGGTCGAGGGACAGCCGCTCCTCCCGACGTAGCTCGTTGAGCACCTGGATGGTGTCGAACGGGTTCCCGCCGGTGTGTGCGCGCACCGCGTCGGCGAGGTCGGCCACGTCGGCGATCGGGGCGCGGAGGATCTCGGCGACCAGCTCCGTGCAGGCCGGCGTCGACAGGCTTTCCAGCCGGAGGTACTCGACGTCGGTGTTCAGCCGCCGCCACCGGTCGAGCATCGGGGCGAGCGGATGGTCCGGCCCCACCTCCTGGTGCCGGTACGCGGCCACCAGCAGAACGCACGGCGGGCCGCCCCCGCTGATCATCGTGTCGACGAACGCCAGCGGGGACGGCCCGGCCCACTGAACGTCGTCGAGGACGAGCACGATCGGTCGCTGCGGAGTGGCCAGGGTGCGCAGCACGTCCAGCGCGAGCTGGATCAGTTGGGTCTGTCCGGTGCGCACGTCGGCGTCGGACAGGTCGACCGGCGGCGTTCGCAGGACGGCCCCCAGCTCGGGGTTGAACGCCGCCAGCAGGCCGGCCCGGCCGCCGAGCACGGCACGCAGCCGGTCGCGGACGGGTTCCAGCTCGACGTCCTGCTCGGCCAGCAGCAGCCGCCCCAGGCTCCGCAGCGCCTGCCGCACCGCGTCGCCGTCCTCGTCCCGCCGGTGCTTGTCGAACTTGCCGCCGACCAGCCAGCCGCCCGCGCGGGAGACGACCGGGCGCAGCTCGGCGATCAACCGGGACTTGCCGACCCCCGGTGCGCCACTGACCAGGACCGCGCCACCGTCCGGTGCGCCGCACACGGTGGTGAACGCGTCGGTGAGTACGCCGACCTCGCGGTCCCGGCCCACCAGCCGCGCCGAGGGAGTCAGCCGCCGCGGGAAGTCCGCGGTGCCCAGCGGGAACACCGCGCCCGGGTGCTCTGCCACCCGCTCCAGGTCCAGCGCGACGCCCAGCGCGCTCTGGTAGCGACGCTCGGGATCCTTCTCCAGCAGCCGGACGATGATCGCCGACAGCGACGGCGGAACCGCGCTCACGAGCTCGATCGGCGGCCGCGGTATCCGGGTGAGGTGGTCCTGGACGAGGCGCAGTGGGTCGCCGTCACCGAACGGGGCCGCACCGGTGGCCGCGCGGTACAGGGTCGCGCCGAGGCTGTAGAGGTCGGCGCGCTGATCGACCGAGCGGGCGGTCCGTCCGGTCAGCTCCGGAGCGAGGTACGCCGGGTCGCCCACGATCTGCCGTGCGTGGAGGAAACCGGGGCGTTCCTCGGCGGCCGTGGTCGCCAGGTCGAAGTCGACGAGCACCGGACCGGCCGGGGTCAGGAGCACGTTCGACGGCGCGAGGTCACGATGGGTGACGCCGCGGGCGTGCACCTCGCTGAGCGTGTGCGCCAACTGCCGGGCCAGCGCCGGGAGGTCGGGCAGCGGCACCCGGCCGGTGGCCAGCGTTACGTCGCCGAGGTCGGCCAGCAGCAGGGCGTGGCCGGAGCCACTGATCAAGGGGACCACACCGGCGACGCCGGCCAGCCGCTCGAGGATGGTGCGCTCGTGGTGGGCGCGGGCCGCGGCACCCGGCCCGAGCATCTCTTTGCACACGGCGGTTCCGCGCCCGTCGGGCCCGGCGACGCGGCTGACCCTCGTGCGGGCGCTACCGGAGATCGTCCGTGTGCGCGCGTCGGTCATCTGCCAACCGCCCGTTCCAGACCGGTGCCGCCTGCCCCGGACCGAGGCGTGCGCCTTCTTTATCGGCCCGGGCGGACGCGATCCAAGGAGTCCGCGCGACGCTCCGGGTTCGGTCAGTCGCCGCGCTCGAGGGCGCGCAGGGTGGCCGCGGCGCCGTTGCGGTGCAGCGAGTCGAGGGCGGCCAGGTACGGCGTCCGGAACGCCGGTTCGTCCACCAGGTCACCGAAGAGCTGCGGGTCACGCAGGAACGCGGCCGGGTCGTCGTCGTACCGGCCGGCGGCCGCGGTGAGGCGTTCGGACAGCCGGTCCACGACGTCGATCGGGGCGCCCTGGTCGTCGACCCCCTCGGCGTAGCGGGCCCAGCTCGCGCAGAGGGCGGCCGCGAGCGTCACCGGCCGGCCGGCGGCGAGGTTCGCGCGCACCGCGGGCAGCACGAACTTGGGGATCCGGTCACTGGCGTCCGCGCCGAGGCGGGCGAGGGTGTCACGCACCTCGGGGTTGGAGAAGCGTTCGACGAGCGTGTGCTTGTACTCGGCCAGGTCGATGCCGGCGACGGGGCGGAGCGTCGGAGTGGCCTCCTCGTTCAAGTACCGGGTCAGGAACGCGGCGATCGCGGGATCCCGCGCGGCCTCGTGGGCGTACCGGTGACCGGCGAGCCGGCCGACGTAGGCGATCGCCTGGTGACCTGCGTTCAGCAGGCGCAACTTCATCAACTCGTACGGTTCGACGTCGGACACCAGCTGGACACCGGCGTGCTCCCAGGGCGGCCGGGCCGCGCCGAAGTCGTCCTCGAGCACCCACTGGAAGAACGGCTCGGCCACCACCGGCCAGCCGTCACGCACCCCGAACCGGGTCGCGGTCTCCGCGCGGTCGGCGTCGGAGATGACCGGGGCGATGCGGTCGACCATCGAGTTGGGGAAACGCACCGACGACTGCAGCCAGTCGGCGAACTCGTCGTCGGCCAGCCGTGCGTAGGCCGTGAGCATCCGCCCGGTGAGGTGCCCGTTGCCCTGGACGTTGTCGCAGGACATCACTGTGAACGCCGGGATGCCGCGTTCCCGGCGGAGCTTCAGCGCGGCCACCAGGTACCCGAAGATCGTGACGGGTGTCCGCGGGTGCGCCAGGTCGTGGCGGATCCCGGGGTCGTCGGCGAGGAACTCACCGGTCACCTGGTCGACGAAGTACCCCCCTTCGGTGACGGTGAGCGAGACGATCGTGACCTCGGGCCGGGCCATCCGCTCGATCGCCGCGGCCGGATCGTCGGGTGCGAAGACGTAGTCGACGATGCTGCCGATCACCCGCGCCTCGCGGCGGCCGTCCGCGTGTTTGAGCAGCAGCGTGTACAGGCCGTCCTGGCTCGTCAGCACATCCGCCATCCGCCGGTCCGACGGCAGGACGCCGATCCCGCAGATCGCGAACTCCCGGCCGAGCCCGGCGGCGAGCAGCCGGTCCACGACCATCGCCTGGTGCGCCCGGTGGAAAGCGCCCACCCCGAGGTGCACGATTCCGGCCGTGAGGCCCCGCCGGTCGTACTCCGGGACGTCGACGAGCCCGGCCGCCGCGATCGCGGGCAGGGTGGTCTCGGTGAGGGGAACGGCGTTCGTCATGGCGGCTCCTGTCCGGGAACTCGGTACTTGAGACCCTAGGTCGGGGGAACGGGCGGACAGCGGCGCGCCGGAGCACAAAATCGCGCGGAAGTCTCGACTTTTTCGAACGCCTGTACGTATCCTGCGTCCATGGCTTCTGGCACCCGCCCACCGGTCGAATTCGGGTTGAGTCTCACCATCGACGAGGCGACCTATCCGATCCGGATGTACGGCCGCAGCGAGGACGATCTGCGGGCCAAGTTCGAGGCCGACTTCGGTCGTCAGATGCCCCGCTACCACCGGTGCCTGGACGAGGACCGGCCCGCGGTGCGGATCGAGTGGGGCCAGGTCAAGGAGTGGTCGATCTCGAAGCCGGAGCTGCTGCGGCGCTGGGGCTCGACCCTCCCGCAGGTCGAGGAGCAGCTCAGCGCGTGAGCAGCGCGGCGCGCAGCGATTCGTAGAGCCACTGCTCGGCCTTGTCGAGCGGCCAGCCGTTGTCGTCCACCAACGTGAAGTACGACGCGTTGCAGACGTGGTACCAGAGGCGCCCGGTCGCTTCCTCGACGTCGATGCCGGGGCGGAGCGCGCCGAGGTCGGCCAGTCGTCGCGCCGCGAGTTCGAGGCCCCCGCGCAGTGAGGCGTTGGCCAGCGCCAGCGCTTCGGCCGCGTTCTCGTGGTGCGGGGCGGTGGTGACGATGACGCGCATCAGCGGGGCGGAGCGTTCGAACCGTTCCCGGGTGGCCCGGACGACGAACCGCAGCAGGGTGTCCGCGTCGGGCTGGGACTCGATCCGGGCGTAGTCCTCGGCGACGTCGGGCGCACTGGTCCGCGACTCGATGAGGGTCTTCAGCAGCCCTTGTTTCCCGCCGGTGACCGCGTAGACGGTGGCCGGCGCGACCCGTGCCCGCCGCGCTATCTCGTCGACGGTGGTCTTCTCGAAACCGGACTCGACGAACAGGTCCCGGGCGGCCTCCTCGATGGCGCGCCGGGTCGCGGCGGTCGACTTCCTCGTGGACGAAGTCGAGCGCCGGGACCTGACCGACGTCGTGCTCGTCGGCCACAGCTGGGGCGGGATCCCGGTGGTCGCCGCGGCCGAGCGGCTGCGTGCACGGCTGGCCCGAGTGGACTTCTTCAGCGCCTTCATCCCCCGCGCCGGGGAGTCGATGGCCGACGCGATGGGCCCCGAGGTGGGCGCGTTCCTGCGGACGTCGATCGAGTCGGCCCCGGACCGCACGATCAGCGTCGACTTCGCGTCGTTCCAGGCCTCGCTGATGCCCGGTGAGCCCGAGAAACTGCAGCGGCTGGTCTTCGGGCAACTGGTGCCGCAGCCCGGCGGATACATGCTCGACGCGCTCGATGCCGTCGACGTCCCCGGGCTGGGCGTCCCGGTCGGTTACGTGCTGGCGGCCGACGACCGGGCGCTGGCCGCGCCGGGCGCCGAGCTCGCGGCCCGGGCGGGCGTGGAGCCCGTGCTCGTTCCCGGCGGCCACGAGGCGCTCCTCACCGCACCCGACCGTGTCGCCGACGCGCTGCTGGGGCTCTAGCCAGCGGACACGCTCGGAAGCCTGCGGAGCCGCGGGCGCCGTCCGGGTTAAGTTCCGCCGGTGTTTTCCGTTATCAGCCGCTTTGCTGGGGTACCGCGACTCGTGTGGGCGATCGTCGCTCTCCACCTGGCGGTCGTGCTGTGCCAGACGGCGCTCTTCCCCAACTTCCGCGCGCCGGACGAGCGGCAGCACGCCGACCTCGTCGTCATGGTGGAGCAGGGAAAAGCGTGGCCGTGGCCGGGGCCGGGTGAGCTGGACGTGTCAAAGGGCAGCCGGGCCGGCGGCTTCACCATCTCCACCCGGGCGCCGGAACGGATGCACCTGCCCGACCGCACCGTGCCGCCCCGCGACGACCGGGCGTCGTATCTGGACGCGGGCGGCAACGAGACCGGACCGTCGTTCAACCAGCTGATCCAGCACCCGCCGCTCTACTACCTCGCCGGTGCGGCGTTCCTGGCCGCGGTCCCGGGCTGGGAAGACGCTCCGTTCGACCGCGTCTTCCTGCTCCTGCGCTGGTGGAACGCGCTGCTCACCGCGGCGCTGCCGCTGCTGCTGTGGGCGACCGCGCGCCGGCTGCGACTACCCCGGCCGCTGCCGGTCGCCGCCGCGCTCGTCCCGCTCGCGATTCCGGAGCTGACGCGCAACGAGTCGGCGATCAACAACGACAACCTGCTCGTCGTCCTGATGGCCGCGGTGACCTTCCTGGTGGCGCGGGTGCTGACCGGGGACACGTCCCGGCGCACCGCGCTGTGGATCGGCGCGCTCAGCACGGCGGCGCTGCTGACCAAGGGCTTCGCGCTGCTGATACCGGCCTGGATCGGGCTGGTGTACCTGGTCGCCGCCCACCGCTACGGCCGCCGGGCCGCGTTGACGTCACTGGCGATCGCCTGGGTGACGGCGGTTCCCGGCGCGTTGTGGTGGGTGCACAACAAGCTGGTGTACGGCTCGATCCAGCCCGACGGCCGGACGTCGGAGCCGACCGAGGTGGCCGCCCGGTTCGGCTGGTCGGACGGCGGGGACCGGTGGCTGCACAACCTGGTCGAGCGGGTCGGCACCCTGTTCTTCGTGCAGGACCAGTCGGGTCGTCGACTGCACGACTGGCCGTGGAAGGCGGCCTGGCTCGCGGTCGCGCTCGTCGTGCTGGCCGTACTGGTGACGCTGGTGCTGCGCACGCTCGCGAGGTCGACGACGCTCCTGCTGCTGGTGCCGGTCGTCGGCCTGTTCCTGATCGTCGCCAGCGGGACGTGGGCCAACTTCGTCACCGAGCGCAACCTGTACAGCGGGATGCAGGGACGCTACCTGTACGGCGGGCTCGCCGGCCTGGGTGTGGTGGCGGTCGCCGCGGCGTCGCGGCTGCGTGACCGGGTGCGCTGGGGTGTGCCGCTCGCGGTCCTCGTCCTCGCGGCCGGCCTGCACCTGCTCTACCTGCACTCGGTGCTCGAGCTGTTCTGGGCGTCGCGGTCCGCGTCCGGGACGTCGGCGTTGAGCACGGCTGTCCGGGCCATTTACCACTGGTACGCGCTGCCGCCGGCCGTGTTGCTGTTCGTCATGGTGTCCACGGTGACGATCGGTGTCGCGGTCGCGTACTCGTTGGCGCGCCTCGGGAAGCGTCGGCCGCCCGGCGTGTCCGCCCCGGTGATCCCGGCCCGTGCCCCCAGTGACGAGGAGGTGGGGATCCCCCTGCACGCGGCACGCTGACCGCTTAACCTCCGTGGGTGAACATCGGCATCAAGTCGTTGCTGAACCGGGGCGTGCTGGCTGGGTGGCGCTGGCTCGACCAGATCGGCAAGGTGACGCCCGGCACCCGGGCCGCCGCGGGTTTCGGCAGCTTCGGCGCGCACTCCAGCATCGGCTTCCCGTCGGCGACCCTGATGAACACGCGGTCGATCCACATCGGCTCCGGGGTCATCGTCGGCCGCCAGGTGACGCTCTCGGTCGGCTACTGGCCGGACTTCCCCGGCATCCCCGAGCGCGGGCTGGTGATCGGCGACCGGTGCGTCATCGGTGACCGGTCGGGCCTGGTCGCGCACGAGCTGATCGAACTCGGCGACGACGTGTGGTTCGGGCAGGACGTGTTCGTCTGCGACGCCAGCCACGGTTACCAGGACCCGGACCTGCCGATCGGCAACCAGTTCGGTGATCACCTGCCGGTGCGGATCGGGTCGGGCTCCTGGGTGGGGCACGGCGCGATCATCCTGCCCGGCACCACGATCGGGCGGAACGCCGTGGTCGCGGCCGGCTCGGTGGTGCGCGGCGAGGTCGAGGACCACTGCGTCGTCGGGGGCGCGCCCGCGAAGCTGATCCGTCGCCTCGAGCCGGGCGTCGGCTGGGTGGGGCGCCGCGGCGACGTGCGTCCGGTGCGGCGCGGTTACTTCGGCGAGGAAGAGGAGTCCGCCTAGACCGCCAGCGGGGGCGGCCCGGCCGGAGCCGAGTGCGGATCGTAGGACTGCCAGGCCAGCGCCAGCCGGTGGACGGCCTCGGTCAGCTCGGCGTGCGACGCCAGGAAGTGCAGGCGGACGTGGTCGGTGCTGCCGCCGGTGGCGTCGAGACCCGCGCCGGGCAGCACGGCCACGCCGTGGCGGAGTGCGGCCTGGGCGAACGATCCGCCGCCGCCGCGGGGGAGCCGGATCCAGAGCGTCTGACCGCCCCGGACGGCGGGCACGTGCCAATCCGGGAGCGCACGCGCCAGCTCGGTGCGTAGATGGTCGTGCCCGTCGCGGCGGCGCGACGCACTGCGCTCGCGCAGAGCGTCCAGATGAGGCAGCAACTCCGCGGCGGCGAGCTGCGCGGGAACGTTGCCGCCGAGGTCGTGGACCGCACGCAGGCGGGCCAGCCGGCTGATCACCGGAGCCGGTGCGCGCACCCAGCCGACCCGCAGGCCGCCCCAGGCGACCTTGCTCAGCGAACCGACGGTGAGCACCCCGTCGTCGTGGGACGCCAGCGGAGGCGGCGGCGGGGGTTCGTCGGGGAAGCCGAGATCGACGTGGACCTCGTCCTCGACGAGAACGGTGCCGGCCGCTTCGGTGACCAGCCGCCGCCGGGCCGGCTCGGACAGCACCGCACCGGTGGGGTTGTGGAAGCTCGGGATCGTGTAGACGAGCGCCGGGCGCAGCTCGGACACCGCCGGGCGCAGCCGGGGCAGGCCGATCGGCAGCCCGCGCACGACGGCGGCTTCTTCGCGGAACGCCTCGAGCGCACCGGGGTAGGTCGGCGTCTCGACGAGGACGCGGTCGCCCGGGCGCAGCAGGGCACTGGCGATCAGCGACAGCGCCTGTTGTCCTCCGGTGGTGACCAGGATCTGCTCGGGTGCGGTGGGGACTCCGCGGTCGGTGTAGCGGTCGGCGATCGCCCGGCGCAGGCGGAGCAACCCGGTCGGGTGGTAACCGATGTCGCCGACGAGGTCGGCCAGCGTCGCCACCGCGCGCGAATAGGCGTCGACCAGCTCCGGGGGCGGGGCGTCGGGCGCGGCGCACGCCAGCAGGATCACGCCGTCGCTCGGTTCGAGCAGGTGCAGGAAGCCCGGCGAGTCGGTGGTGGGCCGCGCGGCCTCGGCCGGCGGGCCGGCCACCCGGGTGCCGCTGCCCTGCCTGCGCACGATGCGGCCCTCGACCGCGAGCTGGTCGTAGGCCGCCACGACGGTGGTGCGGCCGACCGCCAGCTCCGCCGCGAGCGCACGATCGGGCGGCAACCGCGTGCCCGGCGGTAGTTCGCCCTCGTCGACGAGGCTCCGGATGCGCGCGGCGAGCAGCAGGTACAGCGGCCCGCGCCCGGACGACCACCGGCCCAGACGCTCCACCAGGTTGATTGGCTCCATCGGCGAACCAATTTAGCGTCTTTGGCTCTGCCGGGGAGCGGAGCGGGCTCGGATCATCGGTGGCATGACTAGTCCAATGCTTTCGCTCATCGACGAGACGGTTCGCTACGACCTCGCGGAGAGCACGTGCCCACCGCTGACCACCGGCGAGCTGGGCACGCTCCCCGACCTGACGCTCGGCTACGGAACCTCGACGGGGAGCCGGGAACTGCGCGAGCTGATCGCCGCGGACTGCGGGGTGCGGCCCGACCAGGTGCTGGTGACGGTCGGCGGGATCGAGGCGATGTTCCTGCTGGCCCAGGTCGTCGGCGGGCGGGTCCTGCTGGTGACGCCGTGTTTCCCGCCGGCCAGGACGGCTCCCGAGGCGATCGGGGCCGAGGTCGACGTCGTGGAGCTCTCGTTCGACGACGGCTACCGGTTGCCGTCGATCGCGGCGGCTCTCACCCCGCAGACGCGGCTGGTGTCGCTCGCGTCCCCGCAGAACCCCTCCGGTGTCCGGTTCACCGACGCCGAACTGCAGCGGCTCCTGGCCGAGGTCGCCGAGCACGCGCCGGACGCGGTCGTGCTGATCGACGAGACGTACCGCGCTTCGACGTACGACGGGCTGGTGCCGCCGTCGACCGCCGGGCTCTCGCCGCGGATCGTCACGTGCTCGTCGCTCTCCAAGGCGCACGGCGCGCCCGGCCTGCGCATCGGCTGGTTGACCACCACGGACGCGGAGCTCTACGAGCGGCTGCGCGAGATGAAGTTCCTGACCACGGTCGCGTGCTCGAACGTCGACGAGTATTTCGCGGCCGAGGTGTTCCGACGGCAGGAGCCGATCCTGGCCGCGCGCACCGAGCACCTCCGGCGCGGGCTCGACGAGGTGGTGCGCTGGTCGCGTGAGCAGCGGTTCGAGCTCGTGGTGCCGGACGGGGGAGCGCTCTGCTGCCTGCGCCTGCCGGGCCCGGTGGGCGACTTCTACGAGCGCCTGGCCACGTTCGACGCCCGGGTCGCTCCCGGCTCCTGGTTCGGCGCCGACGACCGGGTGTTCCGGGTCGGCTTCGGGCACCTCCCGATCGGCGACCTCCGGACGGCGCTGGACGCGGTCGGCCGGTCATACCCCGTGGCGCAGCGCGTCGAATGCTCCGCGTGATGCCGCAGAACTACTCAGGTGCGAAAGTGCCCCGGCGGCGAGGCTGGAGTCATGTCGATCACCGAGATCCGCTGCCTCCTCACCCGACGCGCCGGCGTTTCGATCCGACCGACCGCCACCGTGGCCGGTTCCTTCCCGAAGCGCGCCGAGGCCACCGACCGGATGGTGTGCCGGTCGCTCGACCCGACCTCCCGCGAGGTCGTCCGGGCGCAGAAGAAACTCATGTAGGCCAGTTACGCAGCAGGGCGTCGAGCGCGTCGTGGATACGGGTCCACGACTCCTCCGAACCGGGGGAGCTGTGCGCGAACGCACCGGCCGACTCCAGGCTCGTGAACCCGTGGAAGACGCTGCCCAGCAGCCGCACGGCATGGGTCTGGTCGGGCTCGGACAGGTCGTACCCACGTAGGATCGCCCTGGTCATCTCCGCGTTCCGCGGCCCCGCGCTGGCCGCGGCCGTCTCCGGGTCGAGCCGGGTGCGTGCGGCCTCGTACCGCCCGGGATGCTCACGCGCGTAGTCGCGGTAGACGTTGGCCAGCGCGACCAGCGCGTCCCGCCCCGCCCGACCGGCCAGCGCGGCTTCGCCGCGATCCGCCAACTCGGCCAGTGCGACGAGCGCGATCCGCGTGCGCAGGTCGCCGGAGCCGCGCACGTGCGAATACAACGTCGAGGTGCGGACGCCCAGGCGCCGGGCCACCGCCGACACGGTCACGCCGCCGAACCCGACCTCGTCGGCGAGTTCGACGGCGGCTCGCACCACCCGATCGGGCGTGAGCGTCACGCGTGCTGGGCGACGTTGACCACCGTGCCGTCGGGCGTCCGCACGAAGAAGCGGTAGACGCCCCACGGCTCCCGGGTGAGCGGGTGCACGATCTCGTAGCCCCGCCGCTGGGCGTCGTCGTACGCGGCCTCGACGTCGTCGACCTGGACGGAGAACGCCGAATCCTCCGGCGCGGTCGCGTCCCGCGTCACCAGCTGCACGTTGGCCCCGGTCTCCGGGGACGTGAACCGGGCGACCCAGCCCAGGTTGAACTCCTCGCTGCTCAGCCCGAGGAAGTCGGTGTAGAAGGTCTTCGAGGTCTCGATGTCGGCCACCGGAAGGTTGACCAGAACGCGATTCACCCGCATGCGGCCAGTATGGACCGCACCTCCGACGAGAACCGGTCGACGTCCGGCGGGGTGCTGTCGAACGACGTCATCCAGCGTGGTCGTGGATCGACTCGTCCCAGTCGTAGAAGTGGAAGCGCCGGTGCAGCTCGGCGAGGGCGGCCGGCGGGAGCGTCGCGAACACCGCGTTGGACTGCACCGGATGGCTCACCCGCAGGCCGGGGACGTCGCGCACCTGTTCGTGCAGCCGCGTCGCCATCGCGTTCGCGTGTGCGGCGTTGGTACGCCAGAGGTCGGTCTCGAGCAGCGCGACGAACTGCGCCGAGAGGAAGCGCATCTTCGACGCCAGCTGCATCGAGGCCTTACGGGAACGGATCAGGGCGTGTTCGAGCCCCGGGGTGAGCACCACGACCGCTTCGCCGATCAGCAGGCCGTTCTTCGTGCCGCCGAACGAGAGGAGGTCCACACCCACGTCGGTGGTGAACGCGCGGAACGGCAGGTCGAGGTGGGCGGCCGCGTTGGCGAGCCGGGCACCGTCCACGTGGACGCGCACGTTCCTCGCGTGGGCGAACTCGACGATCGCCCGGATCTCGTCGGGGGTGTAGACGGTGCCGAGCTCGGTGGGCTGGGCCAGCGACACGACCTGCGGCTGGGCGCGGTGCTGGTCGTCGAAGCCGCGTGCCTCCCGTGCGATGGCCGCCACGGTCAGCTTGCCGTGCTCGGTCGGCACCGGGAGCAGCTTCAGGCCGGCCACCTTCTCCGGCGCGCCGCACTCGTCGACGTGGACGTGCGCGGTGTCCGCGCAGATCACCGACGCCCACCGGTCCGCGGCCGCCTGCAGCGCGACGACGTTGGCGCCGGTTCCGTTGAAGACCGGATAGGCCCGGGCCTCGGCGCCGAAGTGGGACCGGAAGATCGTCTGCAACCGCTCGGTGTGGTCGTCCCCGCCGTAGCTGACCTGATGGCCGACGTTGGCCGCGGCGATCGCGCCCAGGACCGAGGGGTGCACGCCGGAGTAGTTGTCGCTGGCGAACATGATCGCCAGTCTCCGACGCGCGCCTAAGGTCGCGAAACCGCGTCCTCGCAGCGCTGAGCCTAGGATTATCCGATGCTCGCGACCCGCCGTCTGCACGTTCTCGTCGCGCTCGCCGACGCCGGTTCGATCGCGGGGGCGGCCGCCGCGGTGGGGTGCAGCGCCGCCGCCGCGTCCCAGCAGCTGACGTTGCTGGAGCGGGAGAGCGGCGCGCAGCTGCTGGAACGGTCGGCCCGGAGCGTGCGGTTGACCGGGGCCGGTGAGCTGCTCGTCGAACACGCCCGGCGGATCCTCGCCGACCTCGACACGGCCGAGCAGGAAGTCGCGGCGGCCGGCTCGGTCGGCGGCGGACGGCTGCGGATCGGGTCGTTCTCGACGGCCGCGCGCCGGCTGGTCGTTCCCGTCCTCGGCACCCTGCGCCGCCGCCATCCCCGCCTGCGGCTCTCGTTCGCCGAGCTGGAGCCCGAGCACGCGCTGCCCGCCGTGCGGGCCGGCGAGCTCGACGCCGCGGTGACCCACCGCTACCACCTGCTCGCTGCTCCCGACACGCACGGCGTGCGGACGACGACGCTCTACACCGAGCCGCTCCTGCTCGCGGCACCGTCGGCGGTGGCGGCGCACGTCGCCGACCTGCGTGCGTTCGCCGACGCCGACTGGGTCGCGACCTACCCCGACCGCGGATTCCAGGCGGTCACCGAGCTGACCGCGCGGCTGGCCGGGTTCGAGCCCCGGATCACGTGCCGCGCGGCCGGCTACCCGGTGGTGCTGGAGCTGGTGACCGCGGGCCTGGGGGTGGCGTTGGTGCCCCGGTCGGCCGCGACGCCCCAGCCGGGCCTCCGGCTGCTGGAGATCACCGAACCGGCCGGGCTGGCCCGCACCGTCGAACTGACGACGCGGGCCGCCGATGCCTCCCCGGCCGTCGCGGAGTTCCGGCGCGAACTGCGGGTCAGGAGCTCGTCACTATGACCAGTCGCTGGGTGGCTCTGGTCATCGCGACGTAACGGTCCACCGCGCCTTCGATGCCGGTGCCGAACGACTCCGGATCGACCAGCACGACCAGGTCGAACTCGAGTCCCTTGGCCAGTTCCGGCATCAGCGAGCGCACCCGGGCCGTCGCCGCGAAGTCCGGGTGCCCGATGACGCACGCGATCCCGTCGTCGTTCGCCGCCTGCCACTCGGCCAGGATCGGCTCCAGGTCGGCGAGCGACCCGTGCGTCACCGGCACACCGCTGCGCCGGATCGAGGTCGGCACGTTGGCGTCCGGCAGCGCGGCCCGGATGACCGGCTCGGCCTCGCTCATCACCTCCTCCGGCGTCCGGTAGTTGATCGTCAGCGACGCCAGCTCGACGCGGGACAGCCCGATCCGCTTCAGCCGCTCCTCCCACGACTCGGTGAAGCCGTGCCGCGCCTGGGCACGGTCACCGACGATCGTGAAGCTCCGCGACGGGCAGCGCAGCAGCAGCATCTGCCACTCCGCGTCGGTCAGCTCCTGCGCCTCGTCGACGACGACGTGCGCGAACGGCCCGGCGAGCTGGTCGGGTTCGGCGACGACCAGGCCGCTCTCGTCGATCAGCACGCCCTGGAAGCTCCCGCGCACCATCGTCATCAGCCCGTAGCCGTACTCGTCGTCGGCGGCCTCGATCAGATGGTCGACGACCTGGTCCATCTGCTCCTGCCGGGCGGCCACCTCGGCGGTGCGCTGCCGTTGCCGCCGGTCGAGGCCGGGGTCGCCGAGTCGCTGCCTGGCGGTGTCCAGGAGTGGGAGGTCGGAGGTCGTCCAGGCCTTCGCGTCGACCCGCTGGAGCCGGGCGACGTCGGACGCGCTCAGCCAGGGAGCGCACTTGCGCAGGTACGCCGGCACGGACCAGAGGTCGGAGACCAGATCGTCGGCGTGCAGCACCGGCCAGGCGCGGCTCAACGCTCCCCGGAGATCGGTGTTGTGCTCCAGCGACTCCCGCTTGTCCTCCGAGGTCTTCGCGACCAGGATCTCGACCAGCTCGTTCCAGATCTCCTCGCGGGCCTCGTTGTGCGGGGTCCCGTGGCCCACCGCGTCGAACGCCTCCGCCCAGTCCTCGGCGCTGAGCCAGACGGTGGTCTGGTCGACCGCGACCCGCGTGCCCTTGCGCGGCGGCTCCTCGTAGAACCGCACCGCGGTCTCGATCGCGTTCACCATCCCCACCGACGCTTTGAGCGCGGCCACGTCGGCGTCGGTCTCGCCGGGCGCGTTCGCCCCCTCGGGAACGAGGTCACGCAGCGTGCAGATCTGCACGTCCTCCTCGCCGAGGCTCGGCAGCACGTCGGACACGTACGCCAGGTACGGCTGGTGCGGGCCGACGAACAGCACGCCGCCGTGGCGTGAACCGAGCCGCGGGTCGGAGTAGAGCAGGTACGCGGTGCGGTGCAGCGCCACGACGGTCTTGCCGGTGCCCGGCCCACCGTCGACGACGAGCGCGCCGCGGGAGCTCGCGCGGATGATCGCGTCCTGGTCGGCCTGGATCGTGCCGAGCACGTCGCGCATCCGGTCGGAGCGGTTGCCGCCGAGGCTGGCGATGAACGCGGACTGGTCGTCGAGCGCCGCGTGGCCCTCCAGCCCGTCGGGCGTGAACACCTCGTCCCAGTAGTCGTTGATCCGGCCGCGCGCCCACCGGTAGCGGCGGCGGCTCACCAGGCCCATCGGGTTGGCGTGGGTCGCGCCGAAGAACGGTTCGGCGGCGGGTGAGCGCCAGTCGACCATCAGCCGACGACCGTCGCCATCGGTGAGGCCGAGGCGCCCGACGTACACCGGCTCGGGGTCACCGTCGTGGACGACCCGACCCAGGCAGAGGTCCAGGCCGAAACGGCGCACCGTGCGTAGCCGCGCGCTGAGCCGGTGCACCTCCTGGTCCCGGTCCATGGCTTTCTGACCGATGCCACCGGGCGCCTTGAGCGCCACGTCGAGCCGCTCGGTGAGGTCCGCGATCAGCTCCTCGAGGCTCTCCGCGATCGCCGCGAAGTGTTTCTCGTCGTCGGCGATCAGCGCCGGGTCGGCCTTGGCCGCGAGCCGCTCGGGCAGATCGAATGCGCTGGTAGACACAGAATTCACGTCGTTAGCGTGAGCCCTGACCGGGGTCTTGCCGCAAGTCCCCCTCTCCGCTATACGTTGAAGTGGGAGGAGAGGCCGTTCTCCAGGTGCTCGAGCGCCGCGTCGACGATCGGCGGCAGCTCGCCCCGCGTCCCGGCCCACTCCTCCACGGCGGCCAGCAGCACGCCGATCACCGCACCGGCAATCGCCCGCACCGCGAGCTCCGGTCGACGGTCGTCGACTGGTAGCCCTGCGCGCGGAACAGGCGCAGCGCGTGCGTCTGGATCGCGGCCCGGGTGCGTGCCTTCTTGCGTTCGCGCAGCCCGAGCGTCGGGCGTTCAGCCATGGACGAGATCCTGCCTTCCGGGAAGCAGTGCGGCGGCGGCCACCGCGCCCACCACCGCGACTCCGGCGGAGACCAGCAGCGACACCCGGAATCCGGCCACGAACGCGGCCCGGGCCGGTTCGGCCGCGACCAGGAGCCCCTCGGTGAGACCACGCCGGGCGCCGTCCGGCAGGTCGTGGCCGCGGTAGACCGCCACCAGCACGCTGCCGAAGACCGCCGCGCCGAACGGTCCGCTGGCCTTGTTGAACGCCTGCACGACCGCGGCTCCGACGCCGCTGCGCTCGGCGTCGAGGGTGGCGATCGCGGCCGACGTGGACGCGGCCAGCGCGAGGCCGGTGCCGGCCCGGATCGTGCCGCCGATCGTGAGCACCAGCCCACCGGCGCAGCTCGTGGTGCCCACCGGGTCGAGTCCCGGCCGTTCGGACGCCCGCGACTCCGGAACGAGCACTGACGCCCCGACCAGCGCGACGACCACGACCGGCACGTTGATCAGGAACACCCAGCCCCACCAGAGGTGAGCCAGCATCCAGCCGCCGACCAGCGGGCCCAGCGGCAAGGCGACGAAGTTCGCCGCCTGGTAGATCCCGACCGCACGGGGCCGCTCGTCCTCCGCGAACAACACGACGAGCGCGGTCAGTGCCATCACCGTGATGCCGGCCCCCGCGACGCCCCGCACGGCCCGGCCGACGAGGAACAGCGTCAAGTGGCCGTCGGTGCATCTCCTCCGGAGCCGCGATGCCGAGCAGTCGAGCACTCGCGTCGTGTCGGCGTATCAAACGGCTTGTCCGCGGCTCTGTACCCGTGACGACCACTGGGGGAGGAGCGAACGTGGACTACGCAGTGACGTTGGAAGTCGTGCGGCTGGCCGAGCAGTTCCACGAGCGATTCGACGAGGCCCGGCGGGCCGCGCGGTTCGACGGTCTGGCCGAGGCACGCAGGCAGGCGGCCGCGGCGTTACCGCAGGACGCGGAGCTGATGTACCGGCGGCTCACCAGCCTGCAGTGCCTCACCTCCCGCCCGGACCTGGCCGAGCACTTCCTGGACGGCAACCTGGTCGACTAGGGCCTGTTTCAAAGGTTCAGGCCCTAGTAGTACTTCGTTAAGTCGGCGTGTTGGGGAGTGTGTTTGTCGGGTC